>CAMHJQ010000004.1 GCA_946185485.1 uncultured Prevotellaceae bacterium
ATATATTATGGGCAAAAATCGATTATATTTTTCTTATCGTTTAAATCGACCCCCCCAAAAATCCTTATCGTTTAATCGTTTAATCGTTTAAAGTGCAAAACTCCCTACTGGGAACCGCAGGGACGGGTACCTGTTCCTGCGGTTCTTCACATATTCTTGCTTATAACAATTTTTTTACATCTTACATCTTCCTTCCGCTCGACCCTCAGGTCGCTTTCTTGCTAAGGCAAGCCTCACCCTTCGGGATGCCGAGCGGCACCTTCAGGTCAAAGAGCCATCAGCCCTCAGCCATCAGACCTCAGCCCTCATACGTCACTCTGTCCCGCTGTGTGCGGACAACTAAATGGATTAACTATTTTTTGCATATAATAGTGGGGTGACGATTAGGTCGGTCCACTATTATTTTGTACCTTTGCGCTCTGTGTACACAGCGACGCTGGTACGCATATAATAATGTAAAAACAATGGATGAACAGCAGAATATCATCATCTATCGCACAGCTGACGGACGGGCATCAGTAGCCCTCTTTGCCAAGGATGGCAAAATCTGGCTGAACCAACAACAGATGGCAGAACTTTTTGCCACCTCTAAGCAATTGATTAGCCACCATATTGCTAACATACTGAAGGAGAGAGAATTAAACGAAATTTCAGTTGTCAAACAATATTTGACTACTGCTGCTGATGGCAAGAATTATAATGTGGTATTCTACTCACTTGAAATGATTATAGCAGTAGGGTATAGGGTACGAGGCATTCGTGGTACTCAATTCCGTCAATGGGCCACAGAGCATCTGACGGAATATCTCGTGAAGGGTTTCACGATGGATGACGAACGACTGAAGAATCCTGACGGACGACCAGACTACTTTGACGAATTACTGCTCCGCATCCGCGATATCCGTGCTTCTGAGAAGCGCTTCTATCAGAAGATACGTGATCTCTTTGCGCTAAGCAGCGACTATGAAAAGAGTGACAAGGCAACTCAGATGTTCTTTGCAGAGACACAGAACAAACTGCTCTACGCCGTTACTCATCAGACTGCAGCAGAGCTGATAGTTGCACGCGCTGATGCCAACCAACCCAATATGGGACTGACCACATGGAAAGGCAGCATCGTACGAAAAGGTGATGTTATCATAGCTAAGAACTATCTGCAGAACGAGGAAATCGACTCTTTGAATCGTTTGGTAGATATCTTCCTGACGAGTGCTGAAGAACGGGTGAAAGGCCGACGTGACCTTACACTTGACTATTGGCGCAAGAATGTGGACAGCTTATTGACATTCCAAGAAAAAGACATTCTGCAGGGTGCCGGTAGTATAACCAACTACGAAGCTGAGGAAACTGCCAAGCAGGTTTATGATGTATTCAACAGCAAGCGTAAACAGATAGAAGCGCAAGCCGCTGATGCTGATGACCTGAAGATGCTGGAGGATTTAGAACAAAGCCTTAAAAGGAAACAGGGAGATAAGGAATGAAGGTACATGGATAGTTTAGTCTGCGAGTGCCACAGGGACAGGTGTGTGACAACTGATGGCTGATGTATGAGGGCTGATGGAAGGGTAAGACAGGCTGTGTCCTGGGAGATTTGCACTTTTAAACGATTAAACGATTAAACGATAAGGATTTTTTGGGGGGTCGATTTAAACGATAAGACCCAAATTCCATGTTTCATGGGGGTTATTTAGCGAAATAAACAGCAAAACTTTTGGCAGCAAAGATTTTTTTTGGTACTTTTGCAGACTTAAAAGGATAATATCAAGAAAGATGAAAGCAATCGAGAAATTCAATTCGAAGATCTACCTGTATATTGCCATAGGAGGAATAGCGGTCATTCTGGGGCTGTTGGCCTTCTACTTGTTGACGTCTGTGGTCAAAGGCAATGAAGCACAATATGTGTATATAGACACCGACGACACGCAGGACTCTGTGATCGCCAAGATACAACCCGTGGCCAGCCATTCGGGCATGATGGGACTGTCAGCACTGATACGTCACAGCAGCTATGGGGAAAACATCCGTACGGGACGCTACAAGCTGGAACCGGGCGACGGACCCGTCACCGTGTTCCGCCGACTGAAGAACGGACAGCAGAGCAGCATGAACCTGACCATCCCCGAAGCGCGCACGCCAGAACGGCTGGCCGGCATGCTGGGACACAAGCTGATGCTCGACTCGGCAACCATCGCCGACGCACTGCTCAGCGAAGAGAGATGCCAGCAGCTGGGCTACGACACGGCAACCATCACAGCGATGTTTGTACCCAACACCTACAACGTCTACTGGAACATGAGCATTGAGGGGCTGCTGGAGCGTATGCAGAAGGAGCACGACCGCTTCTGGGAAGGCAAGCGCGAAGAGAAGGCTGCCCAGATGCAGCTGACACCCATTGAGGTGTGCACGCTGGCCAGCATCATCGACGAGGAGACGGCCAACAATGCCGAGAAACCGATGATAGCAGGCATGTACCTGAACCGCCTGAAGCAGGGCATGCCGCTGCAGGCGGACCCGACCATCAAGTTTGCCCTGAAACAGTTTGAACTGAAACGCATCTGGCAGAAGCTGCTGCTGACGGACTCTCCCTACAACACGTACATGAACGAGGGTCTGCCCCCGGGCCCCATCAAGATAGCCAGCATCCAGGGCATCGACGCCGTGCTGAACGCCGTCGACCACGACTATCTCTACATGTGTGCCAAGGAGGATTTTTCGGGCACCCACAACTTTGCGGCTACCTATCAGGAGCACCTGAAGAACGCCGCACGATATGCCAAGGCACTGAATGAGCGAGGAATTAAATGAGGTGATAGTTTAGGGTTTAGAGTTTAGAGATTAGGGGTTAGAGTTTAGAGAAATTAAAAACTAATTATATATTATATATGGATGAGAAGAATATGACGACGGGCGAGGAGAAGAAGAGCCTCAGCTTCGTAGAACAGTTTGTGAAGGAGGACCTGGAAGCAGGCAAGAATGGTGGACGACTGCAGACGCGCTTCCCACCGGAACCTAACGGATACATACACATAGGACACGCCAAGGCCATCTGCATGGACTTCGGCGTGGCTGAGGAGTTCGGCGGCAAGTGCAACCTGCGCTTCGACGATACCAACCCTACAAAGGAGAACACGGAATATGTGGAGAACATCATGAGCGACATCCAGTGGCTCGGATTCCACTGGGAGAACGTCTACTATGCCTCGGACTACTTCGAGAAGCTGTGGGACTTTGCCGTATGGCTCATCAAGAAGGGACTGGCGTATGTCGACGAGCAGACGTCGGAGCAGATAGCCGAGCAGAAGGGCACGCCCACACAGCCGGGACGTCCCAGCCCCTTCCGCGACCGTCCCGTGGAGGAGAACCTGAGACTGTTTGAGCAGATGAACACCGCCGAGGCCGTGGAGGGCTCAATGGTGCTGCGTGCCAAACTGGACATGGCCAACCCCAACATGCACTTCCGCGATCCTATCATCTACCGCATCATCCAGATTCCACACCACCGCACAGGCACCAAGTGGCACGCCTACCCCATGTACGACTTTGCCCACGGACAGTCGGACTACTTCGAGGGTGTCACCCACTCCATCTGCACGCTGGAGTTTGTACCCCACCGCCCGCTGTACGACAAGTTCGTAGAACTGCTGCGAGAGTACATCAACGAGAAGAAAGCCAACGGCGAGGACCTCAGCGGCTTCAACACCGACATCGTGGCCGACAGCTATGACGGCACGCGACAGATAGAGTTCAACCGTCTGAACATCACCTATACCGTCATGTCGAAGCGCAAGCTGAAGGCACTGGTGGACGAGCAGCTGGTTAACGGCTGGGACGACCCCCGCATGCCGACCGTCTGCGGTATGCGCCGTCGCGGCTATTCGTCGCAGAGCGTCCGCAACTTCATCGACTCCATCGGCTATACCAAGTTTGACGCCCTGAACGACTTCGCCCTGCTGGAGGCCAGCGTACGCGACGACCTGAACAAGAAGGCTACCCGCGTGTCGGCCGTACTCGACCCCGTGAAGCTGGTCATCACCAACTACCCCGAGGGCAAGACGGAGGAGATGGTGGCTGTCAACAACCCCGAGAACGAGGCCGACGGCACGCATACCGTCACCTTCAGCCGCGAACTGTGGATAGAGCGCGACGACTTCATGGAGGTGGCCGAGAAGAAGTTCCAGCGCCTGGCGCCGGGCAAGGAGGTACGTCTGAAGAATGCCTACATCATCAAGTGTGACGAGGAGCACCCCTGCGACAAGGATGCCGAGGGCAACGTCACGACCATCTATGCCACCTACGACCCGGAGACGCGCAGCGGACAGCCGGGTGCCGACCGCAAGATCAAGGGTAAGACGCTGCACTGGCTGAACTGCCAGGATGCCGTCCCCGCCGAGGTACGTCTCTACGACCGCCTGTTCAGCATCGAGAACCCGAGTGCCGACGAGCGCGACTTCCGCGAACTGCTGAACCCCGACTCGCTGAAGGTGCTCACAAAATGCTACGTGGAGCCTTACCTCAAGGAGAAGAAACCCGGCGACTTCCTGCAGTTCCAGCGCATCGGATATTTTACACCGGACCTCGACTCTACGGCTGAGCATCTGGTATTCAACAAGACCGTAGGACTGAAAGATACTTGGAAAAGGTAAAAAGGTAAAAGGTTTGAACATCGACGAGGAATATTTTAAGAGCCAAGAGTTCCGCGAGTTGCTGAACAACTACGAAACGACGGTAGAACAGGACATGACGCCCTTCCTGGACGTCGATGAACTGGTGGATATCGCCGACTACTACTCGTGGCAGGGCGACCCGGAGTCTGCCGACGAGGCCATCGACTACGCACTGGACCTGTACCCCTCGGCTACGCTGCCCAATGTCTTCAAGGCCCGCCAGGCACTGATGGACAAAGACTACGACGATGCATACCGATGGCTGAACGCCATCGAGGACCATGATGACCCTGACTACCACTACCTGTATGCCGAAATCCTGATAGCCGAAGGACATGCCGACAAGGCCGACGAGTATCTGCGCAACTATGCCAAGACGGTGGAGCCTGAAGAATATGAGGACTACGTACGCGACTGCGCCAACCTCTACGTAGACTATAACGAGAGCGAGAAGGCCTACGAGTGGATGATGCGCTCGAGGGGTGACGAGAGCGACGACTTCAAGGAACTGATGGCGCGCACGCTGTTCGGACTGGGCAAGTACAAGGACTCGGAGCGTATCTTCAACGAGCTCATTGACCACCACCCCTACTCCAAGCACTACTGGAACGCGCTGGCGTCGGCACAACTGATGAACGAGGACTACTCGAATGCCGTCACCAGCTCGGAATATGCCATCGCCATCGATCCCAGCGACCTGAGCGCCCTGAGCCAGAAGGCCAGCGGACTGTTCCGGCTGGGCAACTACAAAGAGGCACTGAAATACTTCAAACGCTATAGTGAGCTGGCTCCCGACGATGAATTAGGCCTGTTGAATCAGGGCGTCTGCATGGTCTACCTCAACCGCAACGAGGAGGCACTGCCCCTCTTCCGAATGGCACAGGCCGTAGCCCCCAAGGACTCGCCCTACATGTTGCAGATTCTACAGGAGCTGGCATTCTGCTATGGGGCATTGCACCATTTGAAACAGGCATTGGAACAGTTAGACAAAACCGAGGCGATGGACTGCGACCACATAGACATGATGGTCATCAGGGGGCACATCCTGCTGCAGAATGGCAAGGTGGAGGAGTCGCAGGAGACTTTCAAGCAGGCAATCATCAAGTCGAAGAATGCACCGAGAATCATGTTGCGCATCATCGTGTCACTCTACGACAACCGCCATCTCCAAGCCTGCTACGAGATGCTGCTGAAATTCTTTGAGATAGTACACGAGTACTACCCCGACTACAAGGAAGGCAATGCCTATATGGCCCTGTGCTGCTACGAACTGGGGCGCATCACGGAATTCATGAAGTACCTGCGTCTGGCTGTAGAGAAAGACCCCAGTGAGGCAAAGTTCGCACTGGCGTTCCTATTCCCGGAAGGTACTACCATCAACGACTATGTCAGCTACATGGAACAACGATTAAAATAATTAATAGCAACGGACTACAGGACTAATACGACTTAACTGCGCAAAGAAAAAGTCCCTAAGTCCTGTAGTCCTTGCAAAAAAACAAAAAGAATGAATTTTATAACGACCCTGTTAGGCAACCTGAACTACGGCACCATCCTGTTTCTGATGCTGCTGGAGAGCACGGTGGTGCCTGTACCCTCTGAGTTTGTGGTAACACCTGCCGCCTACCATGCCGCCAGCGGACAGCTGGACGTATGGCTGGTGATACTGTTTGCCACCATCGGTGCCGACATCGGTGCCAGCATCAACTACGTGGTGGCCCTCTATGTGGGACGCCCCGTCATCTACCGCTTTGCCAACAGCCGGTGGGGTAAGATGTGCCTGCTGAGCCAGGAGAAGGTGGAGAAGTCGGAACGCTACTTCGACGACCACGGCATCGTAGCCACGCTGACCGGACGACTGATTCCGGGCATCCGTCACCTCATCAGCATCCCTGCCGGACTGGCCCGCATGAACTACTGGAAGTTCCTGCTCTATACCACCATCGGCGCCGGCTTCTGGCACTCCATCCTCGCCGCCTTGGGGTGGTACCTGCATGCCATCGTTCCCGAGGATCAGCTGAACGACAAGATCAGCGAATATGCCGAATACATCAAACTGATCATCATCGCCCTCGTCATAGCAGCCATCGTCTGGTTTGTGGTCATGAAATACCTGAAGAAGAAGAAATAAACACGGAAAACGTTAAAACATCGTTAAGACGGGGATTCTTATAGAAGAATTCCCGTTTTATTTCCACTAATGCGTCAGAAAGTATCTATTTTGCTTGGTTCTTTCGTCGATAATATCTACCTTTGCATCGTTAAATTGCAACTTTTCCGGCGCTGAGTGCGTCTAAAGGAGTGAACCAATATATAAATAATGTATATGAAAAAGTTTTTTTTAGGATGGGGCATGTTGATGAGTCTCAGCAGCCAGGCACAGAAGCAGTGGACGCTGGATGACTGTATCACCTATGCCCTTGAGAACAACATCACCCTCCAACAGTCGCGCCTGAAGAAGCAGAGTGCCACGGAGGATCGTAAACAGTCGTCGGCTGCCCTGCTGCCCACCTTGTCGGCATCGACCAACCAAAGCGTGGGTTACCAGCCGTGGAAGGACAGCGGCGTCATGACCGTATCCAACGGTCAGGTGAACACCGAGATCACCAAGACCTACTACAACGGATCCTACAACATCAATGGCCAGTGGACGGTATGGAACGGCGGCCAGAACACGAACCAGGTGCGACTGAACCGTGTCAACGAGCAGAAGGCCGAACTGACCGTGGAGACTACGGCCAACAGCATTCAGGAGAAGATAGCCACAGCATACGTGCACATCCTCTATCTGAAGGAGGCTATTGAGGTCAAGCGCCAAAGTCTGGAGACGAGCCGCAAGAACGAAGAGCGCGGCCAACAGATGATGGAGGTGGGCAAGATGTCGAAGGCCGACGTGGCTCAGCTCACTGCCCAACGCAGCACCGACGAATACAACCTCGTCGAGGCAGAGTCGAACCTGGCCAAATACAAGCTCCAGCTGAAGCAGCTGTTGGAAATCACCGACGAACAGCCTTTCGACATTGTCTCTCCCATCACCAGCGACGAGCAGGCCCTAAAAGATATTCCGTCGTTGCAGGCGGTCTACGAGGCAGCCCTGATAAGCCGTCCGGAAATCAAGAACATCAAGTTGGGTATTGAGTCGAGCGAGCTGCAGATGAAGATAGCCCGTGCCGGACACATGCCTTCGGTCAGCATGTCGGGCGGCGTCAGCACGTCGACCAACTCACTGACGTCGAACCCCTGGGGAACACAGCTGAAGACCAATGTCAATGCCTCATTAGGCGTAGGTGTCAGCATACCCATCGTGGACGGACGCAAGACCCGCACATCTATCAACAAGGCCCAGATAGCCCGCGAAGAAGCCAAGCTGGAACTGCTGGACCAGCAGAAGACGCTCTACTCCACCCTGGAGGGCTTCTGGCTCGACGCCACCAACAACCAGCAGAAGTTCCGCTCAGCCATGGCTACCGTGGAGAGCGAGCAGCAGTCCTACGACCTGCTGTCGGAACAGTTCAACCTGGGACTGAAGAACATCGTGGAGCTGATGAGCGGCAAGGACAAGCTGCTGACTGCCCAGCAGAACAGACTGCAATCGAAGTATACCACCATCCTGTCGCTACAGTTGCTGAAGTTCTATCAGGGTGAGACCATGAAAATCTAAATGACGGAGTAAACGGAGAAAAGAAGAGTATATGAAGAACAAGAAAGTATGGTTAGGTGTAGGCGCAGTAGTGCTGATAGCCATCGTCGCCTGGCTGCTGTCCGGCGGCAAGAAAGAACAGAAGACCGAGTTTCAGACTGCCAAGGTTGAACGACAGGACATTCACACCAGCATCACGGCAACGGGTACCATCGAGCCTGTGACCAGCGTGACCGTGGGTACGCAGGTCAGCGGTATCGTGTCGAAACTCTACGTGGACTACAACTCAGTGGTCAAGAAAGGCCAGATCATTGCCGAACTCGACAAGACCAACCTCATCAGCGAGCTGAACACAGCCAAGGCCAACCAGGCCAGTGCCCAGAGCACCCTGAACTACGAGCAGGCCAACTACAACCGCTACAAGACGCTGTACGACAAGGGGCTGGTGTCGGCCGACGAGTATGAGAGTGCACGTCTGAGCTACGACAAGGCACGCCAGCAGGCGGCCACCAGCCGCGAGAGCGTACAGAAGGCACAAACCAACCTGGGCTACGCCACCATCACCAGCCCCATCGACGGCGTGGTGCTCAGCAAGAGCGTGGAGGAAGGCCAGACGGTGGCAGCCTCGTTCAACACTCCCGAGCTGTTCACCATTGCCCAGGACCTGACGGACATGCGCGTCATTGCCGACATCGACGAGGCCGACATCGGTGGTGTGAAGGAGGGTCAGCGCGTCACGTTCACCGTCGACGCCTTCCCCGAGGACAAGTTTGAAGGCCAGGTGACACAGGTGCGCCAGCAGGCCACCACGGAGAGCAACGTCGTCACCTACGAGGTGGTGATCTCCGCCCCCAACAAGGACCTGAAGCTGAAGCCCGGCCTGACGGCCAACGTCACCATCTACACGATGGAGAAGAACGGCGTGCTGGCAGCACCTGCCAAGGCCCTGCGCTTCACGCCCAACGAGGCCCTGCTACAGGAAGGCCAGCAGATAGAGGATGTGGAGGCCGCCCAGAAGGTATGGACGCTGGAGGGTAACACCTTCAAGGCCCATGCCGTACAGACCGGCACCACGAACGGCATGATGACGGAGATTGTCAGCGGCATCGACGAGGGCACCGAGGTGCTCGTCGACTTCAGCATCAGCGGCGGTGACATGCCCCAGCAGGAGCAGGCCCAGAACCCCTTCATGCCGCGCCCGCGTAACAACAGACAACAGAACGGACAACAACCCAAGAAGTAATGGAAGACAGAAAAGTAGTTATCGAACTGCAGAACGTCAAGCGCTACTTCCAGGTAGGCTCTGAGACGGTGAAGGCCCTGCGCGGCGTCTCGTTCAAGATCTACGAGGGCGAGTTCGTCACCATCCAGGGAACATCCGGCTCCGGCAAGTCGACGCTGCTCAACCAGCTGGGCTGCCTGGACACGCCCACCAGCGGCGAATACTTCCTGGACGGCATCAGCGTCCGCACGATGTCGAAGACCCAGCGTGCCCACCTGCGGAACCAGAAGATAGGCTTCGTGTTCCAGAACTACAACCTGCTGGCCAAGACAACGGCCGTGGAGAATGTAGAGCTGCCGCTGATGTATAACAGCAAGTATGATGCCCGCCAACGCCGCGAGGCTGCCATCAAGGCCCTGCAGGCCGTGGGACTGGGCGACCGTCTGCAGCATAAGTCCAACGAGATGTCGGGTGGACAGATGCAGCGTGTGGCCATTGCCCGTGCCCTGGTGAACAACCCTGCCGTGCTGCTGGCCGACGAAGCCACGGGTAACCTCGACACGCGGACGTCGTTCGAGATGCTGGTACTGTTCCAAGAGCTCTACAAGCAGGGGCACACCATCATCTTCGTGACCCACAACCCCGAGATAGCCGAATACAGCAGCCGCAACATCAACCTGCGTGACGGCAAGATTCGCGAGGACACCATCAATACGAACATCAAGTCGGCAGCCGAGGCCCTGGCCAAGCTACCCGCCCCACAAGACGACTAGGAAGACCCTCCCCCACCCCCTCCCTGTGAGGGAGGGGAGTAGATGGTAAGAGAGTTGATATTAAAGAGATAATATAATTAATGAATAATCAATAAAAAGGAGCCCCCAAAGTAATTACGCCCCTCCCTCACAGGGAGGGGACGGGGGAGAGTCTTTATGAATATTACAAATCTGTTTAAGGTTAGCCTCAAGGCTGTGGCCAACAACAAGATGCGGTCGTTCCTGTCGATGCTGGGTATCATCATCGGTGTGGCTGCCGTCATCATCATGATGGCTATCGGACAAGGATCGAAGGAGAGCATCCGCCAGGAACTGTCCACGATGGGCACCAACCTGCTGACCATCCGGCCGGGTGCCGACATGCGTGGCGGTGTGCGTCAGGACCCGTCGGCCATGCAGACGCTGAAGATGGCCGACTACGAGCGCATCCTGCGAGAGAAGAAGTTTGTGACCAAGGTGTCGCCCGAGGTGACGGCCAGCGGCCAGGTCATCTATGGCAACAACAATACCAACACGTCGATGTACGGCGAGTCGACGGACTACCTGGACATCAAGCAGTGGAACGTCGAAGAGGGCGACTGCTTCACCGAGGAGGACATCAAGAAGGCCGCCAAGGTGTGTGTCGTCGGTGCCACCATCGTCAAGGAGCTGTTTGACGGTCACGACCCCATCGGCAAGACCATCCGCTTCAAGTCCATCCCCATGCGCGTCATCGGCGTGCTGAAGTCGAAGGGCTACAACTCGTGGGGCATGGACCAGGACAACGTCATCATTGCCCCCTATAGCACCGTCATGAAGCGCATTGCCGCCCAGACATGGTTCTCAAACATTGTCTGCTCGGCCATCACCGAGGAGCTGTCCGACGCTGCCATCGAAGAGCTGACGCAGATACTGCGCGACAATCACAAACTGAAGGAGGATGCCGACGACGACTTCACCATCCGCTCGCAGGCAGAGATGATGGAGACCATGTCGAGCACGATGGACACGGTGACGCTCATTCTCGTGGTGGCTGCCGCCTTCTCGCTGCTCGTGGCGGGCATCGGCATCATGAACATCATGCTCGTCAGCGTGACGGAGCGCACCAAGGAGATTGGCCTGCGCATGGCCGTCGGTGCGACGGGACCCGTCATCTCGCTGCAGTTCCTCATCGAGTCGGTACTCATCTCGGTGACGGGCGGACTCATCGGCATTCTGGTGGGCTGCTCGGCCAGCGCCGGACTCAGCAGCTTCGGCATGCCGTCGAGCGTGCCCGCATGGTCCATCTATGTGTCCTTTCTGGTGTGCGTCTGCATCGGCGTGCTCTTTGGCTACATCCCCGCCCAGAAGGCTGCCAACATGGATCCCATCGAGGCCATCAGACATGAATAGTCCAAGAAGTTAGAGAAGTTAAAGAAGTTAGAGAAGTTAAAGAAGTTAGAGAAGTTAAAGAAGTTAGAGAAGTTAGAGAAGTTAGAGAAGTTAAAGAAGTTAGAGAAGTTAAAGGAGACGATGCTTATGAAGAGTAGTATTCTGGACAAACGGATGAAGATATTCTTGCACTTCGTGTTTTGGGCCTATATGTTCCTCTCGCCCATGCAGTATATGAGAGGTACGAACATGTCGATGCTGGAATACCTGATGAACTGTATGACGCCCCTATTGCTGATGGTGGTGTTCTATGCCAACTACAAATGGCTGACTCCCCACTATTTCGTTGAGGGCAGGCATCGCTACATGCTGCTCATCAATGCCGTCATGTGCATCGGCTTTTCCATCCTTCTGCACTATTGGATGGACTTCAAGCACGAACTGTTCCTGGATACGACGCCGTTTGACCGTACGCCTGACACACTCGACAACATCCTATTCTTTGTCCGCGACCTCATCAACTTCACCATCTTTGCCACGGCAGCCACCTGCATCAAACTCGCCCAGCAGTGGATGTGGGCCCAGGAAGCACGCAAGGATGCCGAGAATGCCAAGTCACAGGCTGAGCTCATGAACCTGAGAAATCAGATCAATCCCCACTTCCTGCTCAACACGCTGAACAATATCTACGCCCTGACGGCCTTTGACACTGCCAGGGCCCAGGAGTCCATCCAGGAGTTGTCGAAGATGCTGCGCCACATCCTCTACGACTACCAGCAGCCGACAGTACCGCTGCGCGACGAGACAGAGTTTATCGGCAACTACGTCAAGCTGATGAAGATACGTCTGCCTCAGACTGTCGATGTCACCTATAACGTCCGATGCTCCGCATCCGACATCGAGGTGGCACCCATGCTCTTCATCTCACTGGTCGAGAACGCCTTCAAGCACGGCGTCAGCCCCACTGAACCCTCATTCATCCACATCACCATCGAAGCTGACAAGCAGCATATTGTCTGCGACATTGATAATTCCAACTACCCGAAAGCTGCCAGTGACCATAGTGGTCACGGCATTGGACTACAACAGGTTGCGCGCCGACTCGAGCTGGCCTACTACGAACAGTATGTCTGGGAGCACGGTCCCTCGGCCGACGGCAAGACCTATCACTCACATATCACCCTAACACCCAATTTACAAAAAAATGATTATTAATTGTGCTATTATCGACGACGAGCCTTTGGCAGCAGGACTGCTCAAGAGCTACGCAGAAAAAACCCCGTTTTTACATCTCATAGGAACCTACGGTTCAGCACTGGAGGCCATGAAGGAGTTGCGCGAGAACCCAGCCCAACTGCTGTTCCTCGATATCCAGATGCCCGAACTGTCAGGCATCGAGTTTGCCAAGATACTCCCTCATGAAACCAAGATTATCTTCACCACTGCCTTCCAGCAGTATGCTATCGAGAGCTACAAGGTGGGGGCCCTTGACTACCTAATGAAGCCCGTCTCCTACGAGGACTTCCTCCAGGCTGCCAACAAGGCCCTCGACTGGTTTAGCTTCGTACAGCGCCAGCAGGCCACCAGCAGGGACCGCTTCATGTTCGTCAAGAGCGACTACAAACTCATCCGTGTTGCACTCGACGACATCCTCTACATCGAGGGTCTGAAGGACTATGTGCGCATCTGTCTGGAGAACGGAACCAAGATTATGAGTCTGATGAACATGAAGAAGATTGAGGACTACATGCCTCGTCCGGAGTTCCTGCGCACCCATCGCTCCTACATCGTACACATGCCGAAAATACGGCTGATAGACCGGTTCCGCGTGGTCTTCGGCGAGGAGTATATTCCCATCTCCGACTCTTATAAGGAAGACGTCCAGTTATATTTCGACGAACATACATTGTCATGAACAACAACGAGATACTCTTAAAGAACGTCGCCCTGCTGTCGAAACTCACCCAGCAGGAAGTGAGCATGATGCCTGCCACCGAGGCTCCGCTGCCGTCGGTGGAGCAAGTGAAGCAAATCGTCACACTGGTGAAGAGCATCATCTTCCCCGACTATTTCAACAAGCGCCAGCCCGACGAGACCATCCGCTCCTATAACATCGGCGTACACATGGAGGAGCTGGCGCGGTGTATGACCAAGCAGATAGCCCACGGCCTGCAATTTTGTGAAGACTGCGAGGCCATCCAGACCAAGCAGCAAGTCTATCAGGAAGCTGAGCGTCTGACCCTCGAGTTCATCGACGCCCTGCCTGAAATCAAGCGTCTGCTATACACCGACGTCCAGGCCATGTTCGACAACGACCCTGCTGCACCCAACTACGGCGAGGTCATCTTCTGCTACCCCGTCATGAACACCATGACACATTACCGCATTGCCCACAAGCTGCACGAGCTGAAGGTGCCTGTCATCCCCCGCATCATCACCGAGCAAGCCCATTCCAAGACTGGCATCGACATCCATCCCGGCGCCCAGATCGGCGAATACTTCGCCATCGACCACGGCACGGGCGTTGTCATCGGCGAGACCTGCATTATCGGCAACCACGTCACCCTCTATCAGGGTGTCACCCTCGGTGCCAAGAGTTTCAAATACGATGCCCAGGGGAATATGCTCAACGTGCCGCGCCACCCCATCATCGAGGACTACGTCACCGTCTACTCCAACGCCTCCATTCTGGGACGCATCACCATCGGCCACCACTCCACCATCGGCGGCAACATCTGGCTCACCCACGACGTTCCGCCCCACTCGCGCATCCTGCAGTCCAAGGCTGTCGACGCCTCCTACGACGGGGGCTTAGGAATCTGATTGACACATCCCTAAAAACGAACTACCTCAAATGAAAAGCATCAGCTGATGGAACTACCTGGCGTCAGGAGATGCAACGAGTGGTCGACGCCCTCATGGGATGAGGGCGTTGGCGAACTCGCCGCTGGCCTTAAAGGTGGGAGCACCGTCGGCACTGCGCGTCATGGCACTGCGCGTCCAGTAGCCCCAATCGAAGTGGCTGTCGTAGCCGAGGTCGAAGTAGATGTCGCGGTTGGTGCCGTCGTCCATGTAGCCACGGAAGCGATAGTCGTTGAGGGTGTAGTCGTAGATGTAGACCGTGTTCCAGCTATCATCGTACTGGATGCGGATCTGGCCGTTGACCACCTCCCAGTTGAACTCGCAGTAGTAGTAGTCATCGTAGCGGCTATAGGTGTTGTAGTCCACCTCGTAGCCCCAGCCGCCGTAGTTGTTTTCACGCTCGAAATAGATGGTGGTGCGATAGGAGTCGCCGCTCAAACCGAAACGGTCTCTCAGGTAAGTCTCTATATAGCCCGTCCACGTGCCCTCCAGGGTGTAAGCCTCGCGGCGGTCTTCCTCGTCGTGCCAATACCAGTCGCAGCTGGTGAACATAGTGGTGGCGATAAAGGCCATCATGACCATCGTCAGGTAGGTATAAATCTTCTTCATAGTCGTAATCGTTTAAATGGTTTAACTTCTGATGTTGCAAAGGTAGCCATTAATAGCCACCCTTGCAAGCAGAAATTCCTATTTCATGGTAGGGAAAAGCCTATTTCGTCGTAGGAACATGCTACCGCAGCCCTACGCCTCAGCTTCTTCCTCCTGCTTCTTGCCGAACTCCGGGTCGATGTCGAGGAACCAGGTCACCACGTAGGTCAGCGAACAGGCTGCGACGACGATGAGGAAGAAGGCCTGGTAGCCGACAGCCTCCTGCAAGGCTCCGGCAAAGAGGCCCGGAATCATCATCGACAGCGCCATGAAGGCCGTACACAGGGCATAGTGCGAGGTCTTGTGCTCACCCTGGCTATAATAGATAAGGTAAAGCATATAGGCCGAGAAGCCGAAGCCATAGCCGAACTGCTCGATGAAGACGCAGACGTTGATGATGAACAGACTCTGGGGCAGCACATAGCTCAGATAGACGTAGACGAGGTCGGGCAGCGTGATGGCCATCACCATGGGCCACAGCCAGCGCTTCAAGCCGTCGCGACTGGCGGCAAAGCCGCCCAGGATGCCACCTAACGTGAGACCGATGACACCCACTGTTCCCTGTACCAGTCCGTACTCGCCATCGGAGAGACCCAGACCGCCGTTACGACCCGCATCGACCAGGAACAGGGCACTGATCTTGGCCAGCAAGCCCTCGGGCATGCGATAGAACAGCATGAAGCAAATGCCCGCCCAGACCTGCGGCTTCTGGAAGAAAGTAACGAGCGTCTGGCGGAATTCGTTCAGGATGCCACTGACCGACCGCTGCATTCTCTCACCATCCTCGGACGGCTTGGGCAGTGCCCAGCTGTGGTAGAGCCACAGGGCAATGAAGAGACCTGCCATGAGGTAGAACACCAGACTCCACGAATAGCGGATGTTGCGCGTCAGCACCTGCAGGGCACCAGCCAGTCCGACGAGCAGCCCGGAGGAGAAGATGGTGGCAATGCGGTAGAACGTGGAACGGATGCCCACGAAGTAGGCCTGTTCGTGCTGGTCGAGTCCGAGCATGTAGAATCCGTCGGCGGCAATGTCGTGCGTGGCACTTGAAAAAGCCATCAGCCAGAAGAAGCACAGCGAGCCCTGCAGCCACCACGGTCCGGGGATGGTGAAGGCCACGCCGGCCAGGGCGGCTCCGATGAGCAGCTGCATGGAGAGAATCCACCAGCGCTTCGACTTGAGCATGTCGACGAACGGGCTCCACAGGGGCTTGATGACCCACGGCAGGTAGAGCCACGAGGTGTAGAGCGTGATGTCGGTATTGGACAGACCAAGACGCTTGTACATGATGAGCGAGATGGTCATCACAGCGACGTAGGGCACGCCTTCGGCAAAATAAAGTGTGGGCACCCAGGCCCAGGGGTTTCTTTTTTTCATTATCTTTTGAAGTTTGATGTTTGATATTCTTCTTTTGAAGTTTGATATTTATGATTACCCGTTGCGCTGAAATTCGGCGGATGGACATATCATAAACATCAAACTACAACTTTCAAAATTAGTAAATCCGTTTAATCTCTGCGTTGCGATAGTAATGGAGCAGGATCTGCTCGTAGTTATAGCCCTGCTGGCCCATGACGGCGGCACCAATCTGACAGAGTCCGACACCATGGCCCCAGCCCATTCCATGCAGGCGGAAGCCGCCGGGCGTCTTCTCCACGTCGAAGGCGGAACTATAGAGATGGGTCTCGCTGAGCGCACGACGTATCTCGAGCTCCTTGCCAATGGTGAAAGTTTTCTTCGTACCCACAATCTTGAGTTTCCAGATGCGCCCGCTCTTGCCACGCTCCAGCGGGATGAGGTCGGTGATGGTGCCGAAATCGTCCTTGAGTTTGCGGCTGACAAGGTCAGAAACCTCGTCAACAGTGTAGTCCACCGTCCAGCGGTAGAAGTCGTTGGTCTCCTGATCGTAGTCGTTCAGCACCTGTGACAGCACCGCCTTGTCGCTGGTGTTGCAGAAGGGGTCTTCGACGCTGACCAGATAAGGTTTGGGGGTGTCCTCCCAGCAATACTGGAACTCCTCCGTGCGACCGCCACAGCATTTAGAGAAGCGGGCGTCGCAGATGTCGTCGCCGTAGCAGAGCACCTGTCCGCAGGTAGCCTTCAAGGCCTGCTCGACGGCAGGGCTGGTCTGTTTGGTGATACCTTGATAGCGCTGACAATGATCGTCGGCACAGACGTCGAAGATAGTATGGTCCTCGCGGTCGTACCAGCGAATCAACTCGTCGTCCTTCTTGATAAACGAGAAGAAGCCATTCTTCTGCTCCTGGTTCTCCTCACGGCGCTTCATCTGCGCCAGCAGCCATGAACGGCTGATGACGGCATGGGCCTTCAGCAGTTCGACGCCTGCCGTCGCCTTCATCTCGCTGGAGATGACGCTGGCGAGGTAGCGCTCTACGGGCAATACGTTGATGGCGGTTATCTTGTCGGCCTCCACCACGAGGTGTAACGTACCTAAGAAAGTCTGCGTCTCCTTGCGCTCCCAGTGGAAGTTGACGCCAATGGTGACGTCGGACAGCGAGAAGGAGGCGTTCGGTGCAGCAGGCCGGAAGGTGAGCTCGCGGTACTGGTTGCCATTCCACAGGATGCCGCCCTCGGCAAACTCCACCAGCTGCGGTCCTTCGATGGTAGCCCCCTTGGCGGTATAGGCTTCGTTGAGCGAGAAAGATATCTTCTGACCGCTGACAATGCCCACTGCCACATCGGGTTCCTCTTGGGAGACGAGGGTTGAGTGGTGAGAGTTGAGCGGCATGTTTTGCAGGCGCTCCATCACCTGATTCATCTGCTCCGGGGTGAGCGACACCTCTTTATATATAGCACTGACAGTCTCAGGCGTCAGACGGCGGAAATCTTGTTCACGGGGGGTGATGATGAGACCTCCCATGTCGACGGCTCCCGGACTGATGAGATACTGGTCATCGCCAGCAGCCGAATAGCAGTCGGGGCGGTGCTTGCGGCGAGGCAGCAACACACTGAGCAACTGGTCGCCCTGCTGCCAAACCAGAATATTCATCATGGGCTCATCGGTCTGGGGAACAACGTACTGCAAGGCATCGTACAAACGGCGGAAGATCTGTTCGCCCTCCGCCACACTGCGGCTGCGAAGGAGGAAAGCGGCAGCGGGATAGTCGGGGACATACCAGATGCCCGACTCATCATCGCCCTTCAGTACCTCGACCAAATTGCGGCCGAGGCGTTGCCAGGCCGTCTGCAAAGGCATCACGCCAGTGCTGACGAGCTGTAGATGGGCGTGGTCAGGTGCCGAAGCGCCACACTGCGGACCATTATACAATACGGTGAGGGCTGCATCGCGCTGGGCCAGTCGCAGCATCTCGCCATACATCGGCAGGATGCGCTGTGGCTGGTGCTTCAGCGTAGGCAGCGTGAAATGGACAGGGAGTATAGGGAAGGGATTGACTAACAGCTCGTACTTGCCGTCCACCAGACGTCGCATCTGTTCCTGCGGACGATTTTCGTGACAAAGGAAACAAGGACGCTCGCTGATGCTCTTGGCATCAATCTTGGCTCCCGTAGAGCCTATGCGGGCTGGATTCCACTGAACGGCCAGCGTAATGTTTTCCGCTGGAAGCTCACGAATCTCGACACGATTCAGTTCACGATAGCGCTGACGCACAGCATCCCACGTCTGCAACTGACGCTGGAAGAAACGCCTCAAGGGACTATCCTCTCTTACATCACTGTTCGATTGATGCAGCTGCTGACGGGCGTGCAGTTCCATGGTTCGCAGGCGATCCTTATACAGGTTGTTGGCATTGATCTTGTCAATCGACAGGGCTGCATCGCTGTTGCCTCCCCAGCGGCGGCAGAGATACAGTTCAGTAAAGATGCGGCCTATGCGGTAGTGGCGCGAAAACCACAGTCCGAGGGCGTAGTCCTCACCATACGAGGTGTTGGGGAAGCCGACACTGCGCAGCAAAGGCGTAAAAAAGGCACGTGGAGCCCCCAGTCCGTTGATGCGCAGGGCATTGTTGGGACCGTTCTCGTCAGTCCACTCCTGATGGACAATGAGTCCAGGGGGCAGCGTGTTCAGGTCGAAGTCGCACATGCGATAGGAGCCTATCACCATGGCTGCCTTCTGCTTATGGAAGGCATCGACGACAGTCTGCAGCGTCTTGGGTGACGAATAGAGGTCGTCGCTGTCCAACTGGACAGCAAAGCGTCCGCAGCAGGGACTGTAGACGGCCTCATTCCAACAGCCGCCAATGCCCAGGTCGGAGCGCTGGGGCACGATGACGTGGAGCTTGTTGCCGTGGTTCAGCAACATATTGGACAGGATGTCGGAGGTGCCGTCGGTGGAGTGGTTGTCCACCACGATGACATTATACTTGAAGTTCGTCTTCTGCGACAAGGCACTCTCGACGGCATCGCGGATGGTCTTGGCACGGTTGAAGACGGGAATGATGACGGAAGCCTCCACGTCAAACTCCTGCTCATCGAAGTCAACGTCCTGATACTGAGTTGTATCGACCAGTGCACCTACCTGTCGGAGATGGGCCGTACAGGCCTGCTCCATCTCCACCTGCACCTCACGATTGGCAGGATTCACGTAGTCGAACTGTTTTTCACCAGAGGCTCGCAGGTCGGTTTCCTCTTCCGTATAGAGATACTCGTTGAGGTGGAACAGCCGACCTTCACGGCTCAAGAAAAGGCGCAGGTCATAGAAGCCGGCATACTGATAGTCGTGCTCGCGGTCGGAGGTAGCATACTTGTGCAGCAAGGAGGTGCGTAACAGCAGCAACGAGCCGAAATCAAAATCATCGCGCAGCGAACCCTCCTGGTAATCGATGACGGGATGGGCCTTGCGCTCCCCCTGCTCTACCGTATAGCGGTCGGCATAGACCAGGGCAGCCTCCATGTCCTGAGCGGCATGCAGCATCCGATCAACAGCCGAAGCCCCTATGGTCAGCGGCGTAGGCTTCATACTCAGCAGCACATAGTCGCTCAGCGCATTCTCGGCCAGCTTCAACACAAAATCGCAGCCGACCAGATTGTCAACGACCACGAGCGAACAGTCTTGCGGTACTTGGAGAGTTGACGTAACACGGCTGTTCACCATCAGGAAAATATGTCTGACCGCCACGCTCTTGCGCAAATGTTCCACGGCAGGAAGCACATCCGTCACCGTCTGGCAGGCCAGAAAACAATCGATATTCTGTCTCATGAGAACTATTCATTTATCGTTAAGAGAGCACAAAGGTACGAAATAGTTCATAGTTCATAGTTCATAATTCATAATTATTTTGCAAAAAGATGTTAAGCGCTGTCAACTATAAACTATGAACTATAAACAATAAACTCAAAAATTCGTACCTTTGCACCCGTGAATATAAAAAAGAGACTATTGGGACTGACACCGGCAGAGCTAAAGGGCGTTGTCGGTGGTTTGGGCATGCCAGCCTTCACGGCAAAACAGCTGGCACAGTGGCTTTACGTGAAGCGGGTCACCAGCATTGACGACATGACCAACATCTCCAAGGAGAACCGTGAGCGGCTCAGCGCCGAGTACGAGGTGGGAGCCATGGCACCCATCAACTGCCAGCGCAGCAAGGACGGAACCATCAAGTACCTGTTCCCACTATATGCTCCGGCTTCTGAGCCGAAGGGGGACATGCCCTGCGACGCAGTGACGGCAAGCAAAAAAGAAGGGCGCTTTGTGGAAACGGTGTTCATCCCTGACGGTGAGCGTGCCACGCTATGCATCTCCTGCCAGGTGGGCTGCAAGATGAACTGCCTATTCTGCCAGACGGGCAAGCAGGGATGGCATGGCAACCTGACGGCAGCCGACATTCTGAACCAGATCTATGCGCTGCCAGAGGCCGACAGGCTGACCAACATCGTATTCATGGGACAGGGCGAGCCCATGGACAACCTGGAGGCAGTACTGCGGGTGTGCGAGATACTGACGGCAGACTGGGGCTACGCATGGAGTCCGAAGCGCATCACAGTGAGTTCGGTGGGCGTCAAAGGCAAGCTGAAGCGATTCCTCGACGAGAGCGACTGTCATATAGCCATCTCCATGCACTCACCTCTGCACGAGCAGCGCCAGCAGCTGATGCCGGCAGAGAAGGCCATGCCCATCGAGGAGACCATCGCCCTGCTAAAGCAGTATGACTTCACACATCAGCGCCGCTGTTCGTTTGAATATATCTGCTTCGGAGGAATGAACGACACGCCCCTGTATGCCCGCGAAATCGTCAGGCTGCTGCAGGGACTGGAATGCCGTGTCAACCTGATTCGGTTCCACGAGATTCCCGACGTCGACTTGCCTGCCTCTGACGAACAGCGGATGGAAGCCCTGCGCGACTATCTGACCCGCCACGGCATCACGACGACCATCCGAGCCAGTCGTGGACAGGACATCTTTGCCGCCTGCGGCATGCTGTCCACCGCCAAGCAAAATGAAAAGTTGGAATAACGGAATCTCGAAACAACGAAACAACAGAAAACAACGACAATATACACAATGGAACAAGAAAGAAAAATTCGCGTGGCTATCACGCAAGGAGATACAAACGGTATAGGATACGAGGTCATTCTGAAAGTCTTTGCCGACCCCGCTATGCTCGAACTATGCACCCCTATCATCTATGGTTCCCCGAAAATTGCTGCCTACCACCGCAAGGCACTCAACATTGATGCGTCATTCAGCATCATCAACCATGCCGAAGAGGCTCGCGACGGGCGCGTCAACCTGCTGACATGCTTTGACGACGAGGTGAAAGTGGAACTGGGACAGCCTTCACAGGAAGCCGGGGAAGCAGCACTGAAAGCACTGGACCGTGCCATGACAGACTTCCGCAGCCAGCTATATGACGTGCTGGTGACAGCCCCCATCAACAAGGCCACCATCCAAAGCCCAGGGTTCAAATTCCCCGGACATACTGAGTATATTGAAGCCAGCGTGGGTAATGGCGAGAAGGCACTGATGATACTGATGAACGATGTGCTGCGCGTAGCACTCGTCACCACACACCTGCCCATCAAGGACATAGCAAAGGCCATCACCAAAGAAGCCATTATCGAGAAAGCCACCATCTTCCACCGCGCCCTGAAACGCGACTTTCGCATCTCTAACCCACGTATTGCCGTATTGGCTCTGAACCCACATGCCGGTGATGCAGGACTGCTGGGAACAGAGGAGAAAGACATCATCAAGCCGGCCATCAACGAACTGGCCGCCACGGGCATACAGGCCTTCGGCCCCTACCCTGCCGACGGATTCTTCGGCGCAGGAACCTTCGAACGCTTTGACGGAGTACTGGCCATGTATCACGACCAGGGGCTGGCACCCTTCAAGACCATTGCCCAGGACAACGGTGTCAATTACACGGCAGGATTGCCCATCATTCGCACCTCTCCCGACCATGGCACGGCCTTCGACATTGCAGGAAAGGGGAAAGCCGATGAGCAGTCCATGCGCCAGGCTATCTATACGGCCATCGACATCTTCCGCAACCGTCAGCAATATGACGAACCTTTGGCCAATCCGCTGCCTAAGCTGTTCCACGAGAAACGTGAAGACGGTGAAAAAGCCCGTTTCGCCATCCGGCCGAAAGACCAGTTCCGCAAGGAAAAACCGACAGAGAAGGCAGCCTCCAAGCAGGAAACGGACGAGGAAAGTTAAATTTATGCCAAAATATGCCATAATGTCAGTTTTTCTTCGTACCTTTGCAGCCCATTAAAATGAAGAGTTCAGAGTTACAGAGCATCAAGCAGCGTTACAACATCGTAGGCAACTGCGAGGCATTGAATAGCGCGCTCGACGACGCCTTGAAGGTGGCGCCGATAGACATTAGTGTGCTCATCATTGGCGAAAGCGGTGTAGGCAAGGACATCCTGCCACGCATCATCCATGACAACTCGCCCCGCCGCCGCGAAAAATATTTCGTCATCAACTGCGGTGCCATCCCTGAGGGAACCATCGACTCTGAACTGTTCGGACACGTAAAAGGCTCCTTCACTGGTGCCATCAACGACTCACCCGGCTACTTCGGCGTAGCCAACAAGGGAACGCTTTTTCTCGACGAGGTGGGCGAACTGCCGATGGCAACTCAGGCCAGGCTGCTGCGTGTACTGGAGAACGGTGAATACATCCCCGTGGGCGGCACTGAGGTGCGCAAAACCGATGTCCGCATCGTCGCTGCCACCAATGTCAACATCGAGAAAGCCATCAGCGAGGGACGATTCCGCAGTGACCTCTACTACCGACTGAACAGGGTCAACATCCAGATGCCTCCCCTGCGTGAACGCGGTGAGGACATTGTACTGCTGTTCAGACTGTTTGCCATGGAGATGGCAGAGAAATACCGCATGGAGAAGGTGGTGCTGACGGATGAAGCGAAGCAGATGCTGATGCACTACAAATGGCCTGGCAACATACGCCAGTTGAAGAGTGTGACGGAGCAGATATCCATTTTCAGCACGGAGCGGATGATTACGCCCCAGATTCTGTCCCGATTTATCCCGCAAGACCAAGAGACCACCCAACTGGCACTCATCCGCACCG
Source organism: uncultured Prevotellaceae bacterium (assembly GCA_946185485.1). Taxonomy (GTDB): domain Bacteria; phylum Bacteroidota; class Bacteroidia; order Bacteroidales; family Bacteroidaceae; genus Prevotella. The sequence continues at coordinate 23,684 of CAMHJQ010000004.1, forward strand.
AGGGCGACCACTCGTTTGAGAACGAGCGCGAGATACTCTACAAGATTCTCTTTGAGCTACGCTCTAACGTCAACGACATGCGCCGTGAGATGAGTTCCCTGAAGAAGCAACTGCAGGACGTACAGGGCAATGCACACCAGGCTGTATCGCAACTGGCTCCCACCCAACTGGCTCCAGCCACCTTCGGCAGCCAGCCAGCGACATTCAGCGAAACGGAAGAGGCTGTTGCAGAGGAATATATCGAGCCAGAACGGGAACCCGAGAACTTGAACGTCAACGACTGGAGCCGCCAGGCACTGGAGAAAGCGCTGAACCGCAATGGCGGCAATCGCAAGAAGGCCGCCCAGGAACTGGGTATCAGCGACCGCACTCTTTACAGAAGACTGAAACAATATGGACTGGACAAATAAAGGTAAAAGTGTAAAACAATAAAAAAGTAAAAAGGTATAAAAATGAGGCAACAGAGAACATATCAATCAACTCGTTGTGCAGGCAGATGTCTGCGCAGCCTTTTACCTTTTTACCTTTTTACCATTTTACTTTTAACATCCTGCTCCGTGAGCTATAAGTTCAACGGTGCCAGCATAGACTACACCAAGACCAAGACTATCCAGATTGCAGACTTCCCCATTCGTTCTGCATACGTCTGGGCACCGATGGGACCGATGTTCAACAACCGTCTGAAGGATGAGTTTGCCAGCCATACGAAGTTGTCACAAGTTAAGCGTAACGGTGACCTCAAGATAGAAGGAGAAATTACGCAGTATCAGCAGCGCAACAAGTCGGTGTCGGCTGAGGGCTACTCTGCACAGACAGAGCTCTCGATAACCGTCAACGTCCGCTTCACGAACAACGTCAACCATCAGGAAGACTTCGAGCGGCAGTTTACTGCTTCCCAGGCTTACGAGACCACACAGTCACTCAGTTCCGTACAGGAGGAGCTGGTGACAGAAATTATTAAAGACCTCTGCGACCAGATATTCAATGCCACCGTGGCGAACTGGTAGAAATATTAAAAAATAAGATGATGGAAATGACGGAACTTATCAACCACCCGGAGCGACTCGACCGCGATACGCTGTACGAGCTGCGCTCTATGCTGGCACTGCATCCGTATTTCCAGACGGCACGCATCCTGATGCTGCACAATCTCTTCCTGCTGCACGACGCAACATTCGACGAGGAACTGCGTAAGGCCGCCCTCTACATCACTGACCGCAAGGTAATCTTCCAGATGATTGAGGCAGGACACTATGTACTGCGCAACATGGAGGCCACAGCAACGCAGAAAAGTATTAACAGTGTCGATAACAACAATCGTACAGTGGCGCTCATCGACAATTTCCTCGATTCAATTCCTGCCGACGAGGAGCAACAACAGGACGGACAGCCCAAGCGAAAGCCTACACCTGCCGATGCCGCCATCGACTACGTGGCTTACCTGATGGCTACGGAAAGTACGCTGGAAACCGAACAGGCGCCACAGATGAAGGGACAGGACTTGATAGACACTTTCCTTCAACAGGAGCAAGGTCGCATACAACTCAGTCAGTCTGCTGACGTAGAAACCACAGCAGATATTCAGGAAGAGCTGCAAGCCGACGAAGAGGACCAAGAGGAAGAATACTTCACCGAGACGCTGGCTCGCATATACATCAAGCAGGGCAGATACCAAAAGGCGCTCGACATCATTGGAAGGCTTAACCAGCAGTTCCCGCACAAGAACGCCTACTTCGCCGACCAGATGCGATTCTTAGAGAAATTAATAATAAACAGTAATAACAAAATTAAAAATTAAAACAACATGGGACTTTACACATTATTTGTAATTCTTATCGTGATTGCAGCCATACTGATGATCGGTATCGTGCTGATTCAAGAGTCTAAGGGCGGTGGCCTGTCTTCAAGCTTCGCCGGGTATAATCAGGTGGCCGGTGTCCGCAAGACTACCGACTTCATCGAGAAGGCCACATGGAGCCTCGCTGCTGCCATGGTCATTATCAGCGTTATCTGCGCATGGGTAGCTCCCACCGCAACGTCTGACAGTTCAGTGATGGAGAACATCGAGAACCCCGTCACCAATCCTAACAACCTGCCCGGATTCGGTGCCAGCCAGCAGAAGGACGCTGCTGCTCCTGCTGCTGCAGGCGATGCCAAGGCTGCTGAGGAAGCTCCTGCCGCTGAGGCTCCTGCCCAAACTGCAGAGTAAACTGATAATACAACGATTTCTAAGGGAGGTGCTCCTGCATTTGGAGGACCTCTCTTTTGCAATGGAAGAATGGACACGATGAAAAGATTCTTACTCTATCTCATGGTGGCTATAGCCGCACTTCCTGCTTTGGCTCAAGAGGATAACGACACCACTGCCACCTCCAATGCTTCCGAGGAGCAACAAGAGAAGGTACAGCAGGAGTCACAAAAGGAGGAGCACGTATCTTTGCTAGGAGCACCTCTGACGGTATCCCCACAACAGATGGTAGACGTCATGACCAGACATGGCATAAGATATGAACGGCAGGACAGCAATCTGCGTATTCATTACCTGCGCGGAAAGCTCAGTGGCATGGATATCGCCATAGAAGTCAAATACGACAAGAAGCAGGAGCACATCAACTACATCAAGATGTCAACTGCCAAACACCGCAACCAGAATGAGGATTACAGCCGCATGTTGCACTGGCTGCAACAGAAGTATGACAATCCTGACTGGCAAGGCTGTGTGCGCAGTCACCGTTTCTGCCGCTGGTTTGCAGACTTCGACCGCGACATCGTGCTCATCGCTGCCGGAGATGGAACAGTAGAGACATGGTTCTATGAAAACCACCTTCATCGCAACATCGACTATTACTCTATCCTCAAATACTGCGAACGGTATCCTGCAGAGGATGTGCCCTTCCTGACGGCTCGCGAATCCGTCACATGGAAGAGCGACACTGTAGTGAGCACACGCAAGCATGTTGCCAAGCGCCACCGCCACGCAACATCAAAGAAGAAACGCAGCAGCAAAAGGAAGAAGACAACAGCAAAGCGTAAAAGCAAGAGGAGAAGGCGTTAACCTTCCCCTCTTTTTATATTCTTATTCGTTCAACTAATAGCCTTATTCGTCCAGTTGGAAAAGCGGGTCTTCCGGCATCACCATCACAGGCTTCTGCTCATAGTCCCGCAGCAGCTTTTCACTGACATACTGCTTGTCGACTACCAGGCGGAACATGAATTCGCGGAACCAACGGGCAGACATGATGAGACAGCCCTGCTGCCCCCAGTCGGCACCCCAGGAGTTCTCGACCTTCCACTTCAGAGGTTCTCCATTGGCGTCCAGATCGACAGCAGTAAGCGTCATGGCATGGGTGGAACCACTATCGAAGGTAGAGATGCGCTCAGCCTTGTTCATGGTGAACGTGGTACCAAAGAGCGATTCGTAGTCGTAATTCTCCAAATCACAATAGCCACGCTTACGATCAAGCTGTTTGCCGACATCATAGCTGGAGTAGAGCTTACGACCATCCTTGAGTGAGGCGATAGCAAGCGTTTCGATATCCTCCATGGGCAGGTTCAAATACTTCCAGTTGTGACCATCGTAGGTATGTCGGTCGTATTCTACCTCGTAAGTCTTATAGTACTCACGGCGCGGGTCGTTCATCACCATGATAAAAGAGCCGTTCAGCGGAGCACCAACAATCTCCTGATAGAACTCACGTGGCGTGTATTTCTTAGGAGCTGAAATGGCCTTGCCATTCTTGTCGCGGAAAGCATAGGTAAACTCCTTGACAGGTTCTCCAAGCGTGATAACGAGCATGTGGTATATCTCGCCGAGCATCTGGGTCTTCCGTTGCTCAATCTCCCTGGGTTTCTTTCCCTCGGCAACCATGCGACGCAGTTCCAGTCCCTGCTCACGTAACTTGGACTTAATGATTGATGACATCTTTGAAGTGTTGTCTGCCGAATATGTCTCGGGACGTACCTCGCTGGGAACTATACCATATTTCTCTGTCAGGTCAGCAACACCACAAAACGTTCCACCATCGTTCAGCGGATAGTGGAAGAAGAACTGGACACGCTGATCGTCAATGGGTTTCTTACCCGTATCGATGACTCCCTGCAACATCAAGTTGGCTTTTTCCAACTGATCCCAGAAGAACAGATAATCCTGCGAGAGTGTTACGGTGAGCGAGTCAGTACGCTTGGCGAAATTAGAACGCAGGACGTTCAGTCCACTGAACATCCAACAACGGCCACTAGATTTCTGGTCGGTGATAGACTGTTTCTTCGTTTCAACGCTGAAATAAGTATCTAATGCTCCTGCATGCTCATGATTCTGCGCCAATGCATCGATGGCATTCACAGCCAATGCGTTGCGAAGGGCGCGATCACTGGCAGTCGGCGGGTTCTGTTGCTGTATCTGCTGCAGCATCTGTGGTGAGATACCACCACTCTTGGTCTGTGCAGAAGCGCAAAAGCATACTGCCAGACCGAATCCTAATAATAGCTGTCTCTTCATTTACTTTTTCTTGCTGGAGGTTTTAGTAGTCTTTGTTGTCGTCTTTGTGGCAGTCTTTGTAGTGGTCTTAGCGGCAGTCTTTGCAGTAGTCATCGTCTTTGGCGGGTTATAATATTTCAACGCCTCGGGCATCCAACCCTTAATCTGACTGATTCGGGTCGCATCAGAGGGGTGATCACTCAAGAACTCTGCCGTCTGATTGGAACTGCTTGCGGCCATGCGCTGCCAGAAACTGACAGCTACCTGCGGATCATAGCCTGCCATGGCGGCAAAGATCAATCCCATGTGGTCGGCCTCACTCTCATGGTCACGCGAATACTTCAGATTCTTGAAACTGAAGCCCTGAGCAACGATAGCCTGAACGATGGACTGGGTATTCACACCCATTCCCAAGGCTCCAGCAACAGCAGAACCTATCTGTATACCATACTGCTGCTTCATCTGTGTGCTCATCTGCTCGGCAGAGTGGCGGGCTACGGCATGGGCTATCTCATGTCCCAGCACAATGGCCAATGCATCTTCATTCTGTGTGACAGGCAGCAAGCCCTCATAAACACAGATGAGTCCACCTGGCATACACCAAGCGTTGACTTGCTTGTCTTGTACCAAGTTAAACTTCCACGTATAGTACTGCACTTCATCTGCCAAACCATTGTTTTTCATGAAGTTGGTAACAGCATTGGCCAGATTCTGCCCAACGCGCTGTACCATGGCTGTATTGGTGGCGTTAGTAGAAAGCTTGGCACTTTTCATAAACTCCTGATATTGTTGCGTCGAGAGACTCAACACCTCTCCGTCACTAACCATCAGACTCTGCTGACGACCTGTGATAGGCACGGTTTTTGTCGTTCCACAGCTGACTAATACGGCTGCAAAAAGAGATAAAAGGATAAGTTTTACTGGCTTCATAAGCTATGAATTATACATTCTTCAACGTTAGTTTCATACCCCCCCCCATTTTGTCTAACTTTTCGTAAATAGAGTTGTTGCTCTTGTATTCAGGCACGATTTCCTTCATTTTCTTAACCGTTGCCATGTCGTCGTACTGCTTGGATATCTCTACCAGTTCGTCGACAGCCTTACTAACCTCAGCATAGTCATAGACGAGAACATCGGCAATACGAATCTTTTCATGGAACGAAGGCTTTGTACCTTCCAATTCATTGAGTACCTCCTCGTAAAGTTTCTCACCAGGACGCAAACCGGTAAACTCGATTTTCACATTCTTGGCACCTGAGAGCATAATCATACGCTTAGCCAAATCGGCAATTTTGACAGGCTGTCCCATGTCAAAGACAAATATCTCGCCGCCGTGACCTTTCGTTCCTGCCTCCAAAACCAGTTTACATGCCTCAGGAATCAACATAAAGAAGCGGACAATGCGGGGGTCAGTAACTGTAACAGGGCCACCAGCCTTGATTTGCTCCCTGAATAAGGGGATCACAGAACCATTCGAGCCTAACACATTGCCAAAACGGGTGGTGACAAACTGCGTCGTCTGCTGTGCATTGTTCAATGACTGCACGTAGATTTCGCAGATGCGCTTCGAACAACCCATTACATTGGTGGGATTGACAGCCTTATCGGTGGAAATCATCACAAACTTCTTCACACCGTACTTCACACTGAAATCAGCAATCAACTTGGTACCATAGATATTATTAAGTACTGCTTCTGATGGATTGTCCTCCATCATCGGCACATGCTTGTAGGCTGCAGCATGAAACACATATTCGGGGCGGTAGGTACGGAAAATCTGCTCCATACGGTGCTGACGGCTAATGCTGGTTACCACGACCTCTGCGTCAATATCAGGAAAATCCTTCTGCATCATCAGACGGATGTCATGCTGAGGGGTCTCTGCCTGATCTATCAACAGCATCTTGGCAGGTTTATAAACTGCTATCTGACGTACCATCTCGGAACCGATGCTACCTGCCGAACCCGTTACTAGGATACGACGACCACGTAGCAGGGCACCAACGGACTCCATGTCAACCTTGATTTCCTGACGCGGCAAGAGGTCTTCTACCGACACCTCACGCAACTGCATGTGTTCGATGTCTTGATCTGTCACTTCATTCAGAGGGCCACCGATAGTAGTCTCCTTCACATTCTGTGCCATGAAAATGCGCACACCAGCATTGATAAGCATATCCTGCAATGCTTGATTGGTACGGAACTCATTGGCGCGTAACGGTGATACCAACACTCCCTCAATACGTTCGCGCTGGATAATAGCAGCTAAATCATCGTCAACATGATACACCTTCTCACCCATCAGCATCATGTGGTTAGCACGTTTATCGTGCGAGATGAAACCACACAAGCGGAATCTGAATGGACTCTGGCTCCGAATATTCTTGGCCAAACCAACGCCGCCAGACAAAGCACCATATATCAACACACGCATGGCACGGTCTCGTAAAAGGACAACGTCATGCAACGTCTTGACCAGCACTCGTATTCCCCACATTGCCATCGTAGCGATGAAGAAGGTAACCACAGTCTCTGTCTGCGTCAAAGCCGACAATGCATCAACCTTTAAAAACTCCATGCAGATTCCCATAGCTAAGGCTAATACCATAGATACAATATTGGCAAAAGCCACATGCAGCAGATCGACAAAACTGGAATAGCGTACAATGCCTGAATAGGTACGGAACATGCGTGCTCCCACCCAACTGATCAAACCAAAAGCAAAAGCGGTGTAGACGACCTCGAAGCGATGGTCGAAAGTAATCTGTGTCTTGTTGAAAATCCAGAAGGTTAAAAAGGCTGACACAATGACTATCAGCGTGTCAAGCAACAGCAAGCACCAGTAAGGAAGTGAATTCTTGCTGAAATACCAACGTAGCAATTGATTGAACGGATTAAAGACGTTCATGAAGTAAACTGTTTTACATTAATAAAGAGCTTCACCTATCCTATGGTGTAAACCAATAGGACGGCAATAACCATCAGGATAGCCAGTATCACCATGGCACGCTTGAGTACACGCTCCAATAATTTACGCCGCTGAATAGCAGCCAGGCTCTTCCGTTTAAAGAGTGTGGCACCATCGGGTTTGTGATGATGGTGATGATGATGATGTTGTTCTACTGCCATTACTTCTTCAACACATTGTATAATAAGGATGCCAGCGAGATGACAATGCTAGTAGCCGTGAACCACAGGCTTGTGGTAGCACCCACGCTGGAGTTGCGTGCCTTCACCTTGTTTGGTTCTACGTAGACGATGTCGTTCTGCTGCAAATAATAATAAGGTGAATTGACAATACTGGCATCATTGAGATTCAGTACATAAATCTCTTTCTGGCCAGATGCATCCTCGCGAATCAGCTTCACCCTATCGCGAACACCATAGATAGTCAGGTCACCAGCCTGTGCCAGCGCCTCAAGGATAGAAATCTTCTCGCGAGCAACCTGATAACTGCCTGGACGTGTAACCTCACCGAGGACAGAGATGGAATAGCTCGACATACGTACCGTCACCACAGGATTCTCCGTGGCAGCCATATAGGGACGGATTTTTGACAGAATCATCTGTTCACACTCCGACTTCGTCAGTCCTGACACTCTCAAGGAGCCCAGAATGGGGAAAGTGATGTAACCATCGTTGTCAACAAGATAGGTCTGCAACATAGCCTGTGAATAGGTAGAGCGACTATTTGTCGTATACGGTGTCGGTACCGTCAGGTTAAAGGGCTTGGCAGCTTCATCATTGGTGGTGCTGACGGTGATGGTCAACTGATCTTTAGGCATGATGTGTGCATCGTAGAGGACACGCGACTGAGAAAGATCCACCTCATCGCTATTCTGCAGGTAGGCCACATTCTTCACGCTACCGCAGGATGACAGCAAAGCAACCATCAAGGCAATGCAATAAAAACTCTTTAGCTTCATAACTTTTATTTTTCGTTTTTCAATAATCAGAACTTCCACCAGTGTTTCTTCTTGGGTGGCTCATAGTGCCCCAAAGCATCGTGTACAGCATCCTCAATAATATGATGCCACTTGCGGCGATGACGTATCATATGATAGATGGTGCCCCAGTCAGGAAGCCCACCCAGATTACGATCATCGATGAACACGTCAACCTTCAATTTCCGAGAAAAGTGAGGATTATTATCAGTAGTTTCTTCTGGATAGTCGCGATTGACGGCATAGAACTCCACTCCCCGCTCACGACACCAGTTCACGGCGTCGTCCAACAGCTTACCCTCACGCACACTCCACATAATAAGCTTGTGTCCGTCCTGCCTGAGCATCTTCAGCGTCTCGATGGCAAAAGGGATTTCCTCGCCTATCTCCGGATAGCGGTGTTCTACAATGGTTCCATCAAAATCTACAGCTATTGTCATTTCTTAATCGAATTATCGTCTTTGTTTCCGTAGTGCGAATCAGCATAGCGGCCGTAGTTGCCATAGTTGCCGTAATTGCCATAGCCATATTTGCCATAACCATAGCGGCCGTATCCATAGCGGCCATACTTGCCATACTTGCCGTAACCATAATAGTACCCGTACTTCTTCTTGGACATATCAACGCCATTGAGGACAACACACGAATTAACGAGCTTACCCTCATCAGAGAGCGAGTTGAGTAGTCCTATATTGCTCTTCGGTGTATAGTCGGCACGGCAGACATAACAGTTAACATCGGAGTAGCGTGCTATCTCGATAGTGTCGGTAACCAGTCCCACAGGAGCCGTATCAAGGATGATGTAGTCGTACTGTCCTTTCAACACCTCTATGACCTGATGCAGGTTCTCACGAGCCAGCAACTCAGTGGGGTTGGGAGGAGTAGGTCCTGCCAACAACAGGTCGAGATTGTCATTGACACCCGACGGGCTCATCTGAGCCTTGACATCGTTCACAGTTACCACATCCTTTGTCAGGAGGTTGGTGATACCCTGCCGGCGGTCAGTGATATTAAACAGACGACCCAAGGCAGGTTTGCGAATATCCATTCCGCAAAGGACAACCTTCTTACCAAGCAGGGCGAACGATACAGCCAGGTTAGCTGCCAGGAAGGTTTTACCCTCACCTGATGTTGACGAGGTAAACAAGATGACCTTGTCGCTCTCCTTCATCAAGAACTGGATATTAGTACGCAGCGAACGGAATATCTCGTCAATCTGGTTGTTCTTGTTAGCCTGTACCACAATACCTGCTGCATCCTTGACAGTATCGCTGGCAACGGGGACGTCAGCCACAATAGGCAGCTTGGTCAGACGAGCCACATCCTCATGACCCTCGATGCGATACCTAAGCAGCTGCAACAGATAGAGGATGGCAAAAGGAAGAGCCAGGCCCAGCACCAAGGCTACCAAGATGATGATAGCACTCTTGGGGCGAACCTTTCCGTTCAGCTGCGGTTCATCAATCAACTTACCCTTGTCTGCAGTAGCAGCTAACGAAATAGAGTTTTCCTCACGTTTCTGCAACAGCAACAGATACAGACCAGACTTGACCTCCTGCTGACGACCGATTTGCGTCAACACACGCTCCTGCTCAGGAGTACTGCCGATACGTCCCTGGTATTTAGTATATTGGCTCTGGATACCCTGACGCTGAATGTCTGCTGTGCGACGAGCCTGCAACAGAGCCGTACGGATAGAACCCTGCAATTCGTCAAGCGTCGCTGTCAGCGTCAGCACCTGGGGAGCTTGCTCACTGGCAGCTTTCAACAGTCGGTTACGATCCTGTACCGTCTGGTTGTAATTGGCAATCAGTGCCGTAGAAGCATGGTCGGTCATACCGACGTTCGAGGGAATAATCTTATATTGGTTGGCTGGATTGTCAACGAATTCACGAAGATAATCCAGAAGTTGAATCTGTGAGTTAGCCTCGGCCAGTCTCGACTCATACTGACTGCTTTGCGTCAGCGACTGGGTAGCATCAATATTAAGCTGAGTCACAGCATTACGGCGCTTGTAGCTTTCTATATTGCTCTCTGTGGTACCCAATTCTGCATTGATTTTCTCAATACGATTATTGATAAACTCCTCGGTTTTCAGGGCAATCTCGTTCTTGTCGGCATTGGCCTGGTCGTTATAGCAATGTGCCAGTTCCTTCAGGTAGTCCATCGCGCGCATACCATTCTCATTGGTCAGCGTCAACTCAGCAATCGAGGTCAGCTTTGACGTGGGAGCCACCGACAAGCTGGCAACATAGCGGCGCGCAATCATCATAGGCGGGCGGATTGACACCAGCAGTGTGAAGCTATTATCCTTGGCTTCAGCACCTTCCGCACCATCTCCTTCCTCATCATTTTTAGCCGATTTACGCTTATTAGCAACTTCGGCATTCTTGGTGAACGTCAATGTACCTACCGAGGTACGGATAGATGCCGGCAACTGGGTAAGCGTTTTTTGGAAAGTACGTGTTTCACGGCCATTATGAAGGATAGCACCATCTACATGATAAGCGTTCTTCTCATAGACAATCGTCATGTCAATGCCATGTACTGCCGAGTAGATTTCCGAATCAAAACGATTCAGGCTCTCGGCATCCAGATCCACATTGATGGGCTGATACTTATAAGTCAGCGGTTTGGACACACGACCCTGAGTACGATACTCCGTATACAGTTTCAGTCGCTTAACAGCCTCGCGAGCCAAGATGGTCGACTGAATAATCTCAACCTCGTTCTCGATACCTGTTGAATTGGTCATGAATCCCAAGTCCGTCATGTTCGACAAAGCCTGGTTCGCACGGCGGCGACTGCTTTGGTCATCCTTAATAAGCATTTTAGCAGACGCCTGATAGACAGGAGTAGCATAACGCAGATAAATAAGTGCACCACTGATAAATATAATCAACGACAGCAGAATCCACTGCCAGTTGAGGATGACCATGGCATAGATATTCCGGATACTAAAAGCAGACTCCTGCTCGTTGTCTAAGATTTCCTCGAGTTCATCGAGACTGAGTTTCTTTTCGTCAGACATAGTAATAAATCATTGTTTCCGCGCGCAAAATTACATTTTTTTCATCAAATATCCAAATAATAGTTTAATTATTTATATAAATAAAAGAAAAACCGCCGCCCCAGCAAGTGAGGCGGCGGCCATTTCAGTAATTTTCCTTCATACAATCTCTTTACTTGATGCCACGATTCATGAGCGTCATATTCAACAGCATCACGTACTTACGATACTGATCGCTGCTCAGAATGTAGTTCATGTAAGCAAGATCCTTCTTGATAGCCTTCTTGACCATCTTCTGGCGCTCGTCACCCACTGTCTGTGCGGCAAACAGCATCTCGGCGCTGAAGGTCTTGTGAACCTCGGCAAAACTCTCCATCTGGTCTTTCGACAGGTTCAGGGCCATACCCAGCTTCTTCATGTTCACTGACTGCATATCGTAAGCCTCGGTAGCATTGAGGTTGGCAGCAGTCTCATTCTCTGCAAAAGTCATCGTCATGCTCAGCATGGCTACAACTACCATAAACAATCTTTTCATAATCATTTTCCTTTCTTTTTTAATTAATTGTTATCCTGTTGTCATTGTCAGCACTCTCACTGATTGACGGTGCAAAGTTACGGCAATTTGACCGTCCCAACAAACATTTTAACGATTTGTTTGCGAACACAGCCCCAATTCTTGACTTCAGTCAAAGAAGAGCCACAATCGTTGATTCAAATCAATCCGTGGCATTTTTCGCCAATATGTTTGGTATTTCCACTGATTTCCATTACCTTTGCAGCGCATTATAAATATGTACGAAATGGAAAAGAAGAATCAATACATGGAAGTGTCCTACCAACTGTATGTTGGCGAGGAACAGAATCGCGAAATGATGGAGGAAGCCACAAAAGAGCATCCTTTCAAGTTCATTACCAGCTTTGGCGTTGCACTTGACGCTTTTGAACAGCAGCTCATTTCCCTGGAAAAGGGACAGACCTTCGAATTCAGCATTCCCAAGGAACAGGCCTACGGAGAATTTCAAGACGAATTAGTACTTGATCTTGACCGGGAGGTATTCAGTATCAACGGGCATTTCGACCATGAGCACATCTATAACGATGCCGTTATTCCCCTGCAGAATGAGGAAGGACGCCGTTTCTACGGCCGCGTTGTTGAGGTTGGCGAGGAGAAGGTGAAGGTAGACCTGAACCATCCTCTGGCTGGTGAGACACTCCACTTCAAGGGTGTCGTGCTTGAGAACCGTGAGGCTACCGCAAAGGAGATTGAGCATTTGGCATCCCATCTTTCAGGAGGCTGTGGATGCGGCTGCGGTCACGATTGCCATGATGGATGCGGTGATGGCTGCGACTGTGGACACTGTCATTGAAAATTACATGATTAGGAAATTAAAAACAAGCATTATACATTGAACACTTTCGGACAGATATTTAGACTGACGACATTCGGCGAAAGCCATGGTGAGGCCATTGGCGGAGTGGTGGATGGCATGCCGGCGGGCATTCCCATCGACTTGGCATTCATCCAACAGGAGCTCAATCGGCGACGTCCCGGGCAAAGCCGTATCACTACTGCCCGTCAGGAACCAGACCACGTGGAACTCCTAAGCGGTGTTTTTGAAGGGGTGTCGACAGGATGTCCCATCGGTTTTATTGTCCGCAACACCAATCAGCACTCTGGCGATTACGACAATATGCGAGAACTCTTCCGCCCCTCTCATGCCGATTACACCTATTATATTAAATATGGTATACGCGACCATCGGGGCGGAGGACGCTCTTCGGCACGTATCACCATCAGCCGTTGTGTGGCTGGTGCATTGGCAAAGTTGGCACTGAAGCAGTTAGGCATTCAAGTTCAGGCCTATACCTCGCAGGTTGGTGACATTGCGCTGGAGCGTGACTACAAGAAATACGACCTGTCGCTCACCGAGACCAATGACGTACGCTGCCCAGACCCGGAAAAAGCCCAACAAATGATACAACTCATAGAAGAGGTAAAGGCTGACGGCGACACCATCGGTGGCGTCATTACGGGTGTCATCAAGGGATGTCCGGCAGGACTGGGTGAGCCTGAATCTGGCAAACTGCATGCTGCTCTGGGCAGTGCCATGCTCAGCATCAATGCCGTCAAAGGCTTCGAATATGGTGAGGGGTTTGGAGGAGTCAGTCAGCGAGGATCCCAACAGAACGACATCTTTATGGAGGGGAACGATGCCTTCATAAGCACCAAGACCAATCACAGCGGTGGCATTCAGGGTGGCATTTCCAACGGACAGGACATCTACTTCCGGGTAGCTTTCAAGCCTGTGGCAACCCTATTACGTCCGCAACAGACTGTAGGAATAGACGGAAAAACCACAACGCTGACCGCACGTGGACGTCATGATCCCTGTGTGCTTCCAAGAGCCGTACCTATTGTGGAAGCGATGGCTGCTATGACCATTTTGGACTATTATTTGTTCGCTAAATCGACCAAATTATAGTATTTTTCTATTAAAAATTAAAAATAATCGAAAATGCTTGGCAGTTTAAAACTTTTATACTATCTTTGCAACTGCTATTGAGGGTTTGTGAAAATCCCAATATGCATTAGTTAAGTCTAGTTTAGTTTTTGTGTTGGTTGAGGGTGGTCTATTGGCCACCCTCAAATTGTATGCTATATGCACCCAACAATCTCCCCCACCGTCTGGCATCCGTGGTCGTCCAGCCACTGGTTGATACCGTCACGTACCTTGATGGTAACAGCAGGATCCAAGAAGTTCGCCGTACCAATCTCAATAGCCGTTGCTCCGGCCATCAGGAACTCGATGGCATCCTTGGCCGTGCATATACCTCCCAGGCCTACGACCGGGATGTTGACAGCTTTTGCCACCTGCCATACCATACGCAGGGCTACTGGTTTGACAGCAGGTCCCGACAGTCCGCCGGTATTGATGCTCAGCAGCGTCTTGCGGCGCTCGATGTCGATAGCCATTCCCATCAGTGTGTTAATCAGCGATACGGCATCGGCACCCTCGGCCTCCACGGCACGGGCTATCTCCGCAATGTCAGTCACGTTGGGCGACAACTTGACAATGAGGGTCTTATGATATGCCTGACGAACGGCCTTCACCACACTAGCGGCACCACTGCAGGTAACACCGAATGCCATGCCACCGTCTTTCACGTTGGGGCACGAGATGTTCAGTTCGATAGCCGGAATCTTCTCCAATGCGTCGATGCGGGCAGCACACTCAGCATAGTCCTCGGGTGACGAACCGCTGACATTGACTATCATGTTGGTGTCAATATCCTTAATCTGCGGATAAATATGGGAACAGAAATAGTCCACGCCCTTGTTTTGTAGGCCAACACAATTCAGCATGCCACCAGCCGTCTCTGCCATACGCGGATAGTCGTTACCCTCACGAGGCTTCAGCGTCGTCCCCTTGACTATGATGCCGCCCAGGCCGTCCAAAGGAATGAAATCCTGGAACTCAAGGCCATAGCCAAATGTACCACTGGCCGTCATCACAGGATTCTTTAGTGACAGCGCACCGATATTCACGCTTAAATCTGCCATAACAATCTGTTTACATTAAACACGGGACCATCCTTACAGACACAAAGGTTACCCTCCGTCGTTTTCTCCACACAGCACAGACAGGCACCCAGTCCGCAAGCCATCATATTCTCCAAGGAGACCTCACACGCGATATGATGCTCGTTGGCATAGCGGGCCACGGCCTTCATCATGGGGGTAGGGCCACAGGTATAAATACGGTCAAAGGGTTCATTCAGCACCGAATGATTGGTGACAAACCCCTTTTCTCCCTCTGAACCATCCTCGGTGGTCAGACAAACCCGACCAAACTTTCTGAACATGTCCAGCATCAGCAAGTCTGCCGCCGTACGTCCACCTAACAGGAACGTAGGTTTGCAGCCCATGGCTGACAGTTCAGCGCCCAGATACAACATAGGTGCCACGCCAACGCCGCCACCAACCAGCAATACCTTGAGCGAGGCAGTTTCCTCACTTTGAATGGAGAAACCATTACCCAAGGGGAGCACACAATTCAACATGTCCCCCACTTGCAAGCGTCCCAGCTGCCGGGTGCCGTCACCCACCATGGCTACCATCAGCCACAGTTCATTGTTGACACGATCCACAAAACTGATGGATATCGGACGGCGCAGGAAAGTCGTCGCCGAACCGTCCACCCGAACCTCCACAAACTGTCCCGGCACCATTTCCGGCAGCGGCTGCTTATCAGTCAACCTCAACAGCACGTGTCTGTCACTCAAGAGTTCCACACCACGTACTGTCAAGTCAAGCACATATTTCTTCATGACGAGTCGTTAAAGCATTGATACTAACAGCCTTACTCCCACTCGATGGTTGCGGGTGGCTTGGAGGAGATGTCATAACAGACGCGGTTGACGCCGCGAACCTTATTGATAATCTCGTTCGACACCTTGGCCATGAAGTCGTAGGGCAGGTGCGCCCAGTCAGCCGTCATGGCATCCGTCGAGGTGACAGCACGCAAAGCAACGGGATGCTCATAGGTACGCTCATCACCCATGACACCCACCGAGCGCACCGTACTCAGCAAGATGGCTCCCGCTTGCCACACCTTATTATATAATGTCTCACCATCGGTGTCGACATACTCACGGAGTCCGCGGATGTAGATGTCGTCAGCATCCTGCAGGACACGTACCTTCTCAGGTGTGATATCACCTAAGATACGGACGGCAAGGCCGGGACCGGGGAAGGGATGACGCGTAATGAGGTGCTCGGGCATGCCCAACTGTCGGCCCACGCGGCGTACCTCATCCTTGAAGAGCCACTTCAGCGGTTCACACAGTTGCAAGTGCATCTCCTTGGGCAGACCACCCACGTTATGGTGGCTCTTGATGACCTTACCGGTGATATTCAGGCTCTCGATACGGTCGGGATAGATGGTACCCTGGGCCAACCACTTGGCATCGGTAATCTTCTTAGCCTCAGCATTGAACACCTCGACAAAGTCGCGACCAATGATTTTACGCTTCTGCTCCGGGTCGGTAACCCCGGCCAAATCGGCGAAGAACTTCTCGCTGGCATCAACACCAATCACATTCAGACCCAAACAACGGTAGTCGTCCATCACCTGCTGGAACTCGTTTTTGCGCAACATGCCGTGGTCGACAAAGATGCAGGTCAGGTGCTGACCGATGGCACGATTCAACAGCACAGCAGCCACGGACGAGTCGACGCCACCAGAAAGGCCGAGTATGACACGGTCGCTTCCCAGTTGTGCCTTCAACTCGGCAACGGTGCTATCGACAAACGAGGCAGCACTCCATTCCTGGCGCGAGCCGCAGATGTCAACCACAAAGTTCTTCAGCAGGGTCTTACCTTGCAGGGTGTGGTACACCTCCGGATGGAACTGGACAGCCCAGACGGGTTGAGTGGTGCTGGCGAAGGCGGCATTGGTGACATCAGCCGTCGAGCCAATCACCTTGAAGTCGCCAGGGATGGCGGTGATGGTGTCACCATGCGACATCCACACCTGCGAGTTCTGGTCGAAGCCCTTGAACAGGGGATTTGTGGTGTCTACCGTCTGCAGGTTGGCACGTCCGTACTCACGTGAGTCGGCCTTTTCCACCTTACCACCGAGCGTGTGCGAGATGAACTGTGCACCATAGCAGATGCCCAGCACGGGAATACGCCCGACAAACTGCGAAAGGTCAATCTTAAAAGACTCGGGGTCGTGCACCGAATAGGGCGAACCACTCAGGATGACACCGATGACGTCGGCATCGTCCTTCGGAAACTTGTTGTAGGGCAAGATTTCGCAGAAGGTATCAAGTTCACGTACACGTCGGCCAATGAGCTGCGTGGTCTGCGAACCGAAATCCAAGATGATAATCTTTTGCATATACTTGAAATTAATGATGAGATTCTATAAAGGCATTCGCTTCTGAGAGCGTATCGAGCTTGCCGACGTCAAGCATGTCGAGGTCTTCTTTCACGACTCCGACAATATGGGAACGATGGCAAACGGAGAGGTAGAAGTCAATGATGCTGAAACGGTCGGGAAAGCGGTCCATCAACGGGAACAGACGGGGCGAGAAGCTATGGATACCCGAGAAGGCAAACATGTTCAGCGGTTCACTATGTTGTGAGAGTCCTGTACGACGCACATACTCATAAGGTGACTTCACCTCACCCGTCTCGACATTCTTCCAGCCCATCAGACGCATGGCGTTGTCAAACAACAGATAGCGTTTTGTCTTGCGCCGGCTCACCAGCAACACGGCATCCTCGTCAGTCTGGTGCTGGCGCGAGAACCATCCATAGTCCACATTGTCCAGTATGTCAACATTATGAATCAGGATGGGTTCATCGTCGCGGAAGAGGTTTCTCGCCTTCTTCAGTCCCCCACCCGTCTCCAACAACTGCTCACGCTCGTCGCTGAAATGCACCAGAGGGGCATAGTCCTGCTGGGTCACATAGTCAATAATCTGCTGGGCAAAGTGGTGGACGTTGACCACGAAACGGTCGTAGCCCTGCGCCTGGAGTTTACGGATATTGATATCAAGCAGCGGCGAGCCTCCTACTGGCACCAGCGCCTTGGGCATGGTGTCGGTGAGGGGCTTCAAACGGGTGCCAAGACCCGCTGCCAATATCATCACTTGTTTCATACTCTTTACTTTGGGTTGCAAAGATACAAAAAAATTAGAAATTAAGTTTAAGTATTCAGAATTATTTTATAACTTCGCGGCCAAAATCAAAAACATAAACCATCTTATGAAATTTTTATCACTACTCGTGGCCACGCTTTTAGGTGGCAGTGCAACAGCACAGACATTAAAAATCAATGAACTGATGCAGTCGAATGTCGAGTGCATCATGGACGACATCAAAGAGTTCCCCGACTCTTGGGTCGAATTATACAACCCCACGGATGTAGCTGTCAACCTGAAAGACTACAAGATCAGCAACAAGGACAAGGCCAAGAAAGCCTACCAGCTGCCCGACCGGGAAGTTCCTGCCGGCGGCTACATTCTCATCTACTGCGACAAGGAGGAAAAAGGGCTGCACACCAACTTCCGTCTGGAGTCGGGCAAGGACGGCAACCTCTACTTATTCAAGGGCAATGACGTTGTCGACAAGCTGGAGCTGATGGCGAAGATGCCTGCTCCCGACATTGCCTACGGACGCAAGACCGACGGTGCCGACGAATGGGGTTACCAGCTTACGCCGACGCCAGGTGCCGCCAATACCGGTGACATTTGCGACGGCAAGCACATCCTCGGTGCTCCCGTCTTCAGTACGACAGGATACGCAAAGGTGATGACAGGCAACATCCGCCTGAAGCTGTCACTCCCCGACGATGCTCCCGAAGGCACGGAAATCCGCTATACCACTGACGGCACAGAGCCCACCAAGGGCAGCACGCTCTACAGCAATGCCTTCTTCGTCAAATCGTCCACCACCGTCCGCGCCAAACTGTTCTGCGACGGCTGGCTGTCACCGCGTTCCACCGTACAGTCGTACATCTTCCTGAACCGTCAGATGACGCTCCCCGTGTTTTCCATCACTACCGACGACAGGTATCTGAACGACAAGGAAATCGGTCTTTTCGCAAATAATAACGGTAAGGAAGACAAGAAAACCCATGACTGGCGCCGCCCCATGAACATCGAGTTTTTCCCCGTAGAAGGTGATGCCAGCGCCTTCAACCAACTGGGTGAGTTCCGCATCCAAGGCGGCCAGTCGCGTAGCAACGCCCTAAAGTCGCTGGCCCTCTATGCCAACAAGCGCTTCGACCCCGACCACAAGCAGTTCCAGTACGAGTTCTTCCCCGACCAGAAGCCCGGCATCAAAAAGTTCAAGTCGTTCTCCCTGCGCGACGGCGGTAACGACTTCGGCGACCTGTACTTCCGCGATGCCATCATCCAGCGCACCATGGCCAGCCACCTCGACAATCTGGACTGGCAGGCTTGCCACTCTGCCGTGGTCTACATCAACGGTGAGTACATGGGCATGCTCAACATCCGCGAGCGTTCCAATGAAGACAACGTCTACAGCAACTACGACGGTCTGGAGGACGTCGACCTCATTGAGATATCCCACGAAAAGGTGAATAATGTAGACAATTTCATCGAGGAACTGAAGGAAGGTACAAGTGATTACTACGACGCCTTCAAGGCTTTCTACAGCCAGAAGGGACATACCAAGGCCGAATATGAAGAGTGGCTGGATGTGGACGAATATCTGAACGTCATCATCACGAACCTCTTCTACGGTAACGTGGACTTCCCAGGCAACAACCTCGTCTTCTGGCGTCCCAACGATGACGATACAAAGTCAGGCCTGCCCAAAAGATGGCGCGTCATCATCAAGGATACCGACTTCGGACTTGGACTCTACGGCAGGGCCAACGACTATAACACCATCAACCTGATTTACCATCCGGAGTCAGACAGCGGCAGTGCATGGGCTTTCACCGAACCGGCAACACGCCTTATCAAGAACATGCTGGAAGACCCCGATCTGCTGGCGCTGTTCCTTGACAAGTGCTGCGTCTTCATGGGTGACTTCATGAATGCTCAGGGGACTGGCGAGATTATCGACCTCATCAAGGCCGAAGTGATGGACGAATTCGTTGCCCATCGTGCAAAATATCCCACATGGGGCGGAAATAGCCGTGAAGAAATCAACAACAATTTCGAGAAAGCCAAGAAGTGGCTGGCCGGCTATACAGAGAATCAAATGTGGGGAGGCACGACTACCTACAAATCCCGCACAGAGTACTTTCTGGGCCACCTCAGCACCCAGTGGAACCTCGGCACAGCCATTCCCGTCACCATCAACAAGGGCGTCACCGACCTGCCTGACAGCGTGACGGTCAACGGCATCGGCCTCTCAGCAGGTGTCTTCAACGGCAAGTTCTTCCCCAACCGCCAGTTGACCATCGCTGCCAAGGCACCCGAAGGCAAGGTCGTCAAAGGATGGAAAGTCGTCACCACCCCGAAATCGGGCAGCCAGCAGACACAGGAATATGAGGGCAGCACACTCGTGTTGACGCCAACCGATAGCAAGTCGATAGCCATCGAGGCCATTCTCAGCGATGCTTCCGGCATCTACGAAGTAGCCAACAGTCAACCATCAACAGCCAACAGCCTGTACTACGACCTGATGGGCAACAAGGTTACGACCCCTCAGCACGGCAAGATTTACATCAGGAACGGCAAGAAAGTCCTCTGGCGCTAAGCGTGAATTACCTGAAAGCCAAAGGAGAAAGGACATAAGAGGAAGGGTTCTCCTGCAGGCACCAGACGAAGCACGTAGCTCGGACATTTAGAGCCCGTAGCAGGAAAATTTCTTGCTACGGGCAAAGAATTTTCCTGCTACGGGCTCCTTAGGGCGTTTCGGCAGGGTCGACACCAATTCGGCCCTACTGGACGGATTGTCGCAAGCTTTTCGTGCTTCAGCCGACGTTCGTCACGGCCGGCAACGTCTGGGTGATGCCCTGCTCGCGGTGGCAGATGCGCACCTCGATGCCAAACTTCTCGTGGATATGCTCAGCCAGGTGTTGGGCGCTATAGACGGAGCGGTGCTGTCCGCCCGTACAGCCGAAGGAGAACATGAGACTGGTGAAACCGCGCTGCAAGTAGCGGCGCACATGGGCATCGGCCAGCTTGTAGACACTATCCAGGAAGGTCAGTATCTCACCGTCGTCCTCCAAGAAGCGGATGACAGGTTCGTCCAGGCCCGTCAACTTTTTGTAGGGTTCATAGCGGCCGGGGTTATGCGTCGAGCGGCAGTCGAAGACGTAACCGCCACCATTCCCGCTCTCGTCCTCTGGAATGCCCTTGCGGTAGGAGAAACTGAACACCTTGACCACCAGCGGACCCTGTGCATCGTACTTGGAAAAAGTGGCCGGTCCGTCCTGCGGATGGGGGGTATAGGGATTGTTGTCTGTCGTCCTAAAGCCGTCAGCACGCGACGCAGTGGCCTGAATCTGCCGGAACTGGGGCAGTTCGGTCAGCCGCCGCAGCAAGTCGGTCAGGTAAGGATAGGGATAGTTGCGCTCCCGGAGCATCTCACTCAGGTTCTGCATGGCGGGCGGTATGCTCTGGATGAAGTGCTGCTTACGTTCAAAATAGCCGCGGAAACCGTAGGCACCGAGCACCTGCAGCTGACGGAAGAGCACAAAGAGACTGAGGCGTTCGACAAAACGGTGTGGCGTAGGCACCTCGGTATAGTGTTTCAGGGCGTTATAATATTCATAGACCAGCTCGCGACGCAGCTTATGCGGGTATTTGGCTGATGCCTGCCAGAGGAACGAGGCCAGGTCGTAGTAGTACGGTCCCCGGCGTCCGCCCTGGAAATCAATGAAATAAGGGACAGCCTCCTCCAACCTCCCCCAAATAGAGGAGTCTTTTTCCGCCTCCTTATTCCCCTTGGAGGGGGTTAGGGGGAGGCTCAGCATGACGTTGCGAGCCTGGAAGTCACGATAGAGGAAGCACTGTGTGTCGTCGGCTGCCGTGAGGTCCTTCGCCAGCAGTCGGAAATCGGCCTCGAGCTTCAGTTCGTGGAAGTCGAGCTCGGTAGCCTTCAGGAAACAATACTTGAAGTAGTTGAGGTCGAAGAGCACTGAGTCCATGTCGAAGGACGGCTGGGGGTAGCAGTTGCTGAAGTCCAGCCCACGGGCACCGCGCAGCTGGATGTTGGGCAGTTCGCGGATGGTACGCCGCAGCAATTCCTGCTCGGCCAGCGTATAACGTCCGCCGGCCTCGCGACCGCCACGGATGGCATCAAACAGCGACATGCTGCCGAGGTCCGTCTGGATATAGCGCAGCGCATCGTCGCTGACGGCCAGTATCTCAGGTACGGGCAACTTGCGCTTGGTAAAGTGCTGTGCCAGATAGACAAAGGCATGATTCTCGTCGCGGCTGGTACCCACACAGCCCACCACGGTATGTCCTTCGGCATCCGTCAAGCGGTAGTACTCGCGGTTGCTGCCTGCACCAGGCAGTTTCTCCACGCTGTGGGGTCCTGCCCCACACCATTGCTTATAGAGTTCTAATAGTTGTTGCATATTCGGGTTGTTACAATATAGTCATCAGTTGCTGCAGGTGTGCGACCTCGTAGGTGACAGGTTCCTCGGCAGGATAGTCAGGATAGCGGTTGAAATAGGCCGTATCCAAGCCATAGCGCTTGGCGCCTAAGATGTCTGTCTGGTAGTTGTCACCTATCATCAGCGTTGTTTCTTTCTTGGCGTCAGACCGCCTCATGGCATAGTCGAAGAACAGCGGCGACGGTTTGTTGGCTCCGGCATCCTCGCTAAGGATGACTGTATCGAAGTAGTCCGTCAACCCGCAGGAACGCAGTTTCTTGTACTGCACCTCGTGGAAACCGTTCGAGCACATGTGTATTCTATAGCCCTTCTGTCGCAAGTAGTCCATCAGCTCGCGGGCGCCATCGACCAGTCCGGGCTTCGACGAGCAGAAGTCCAGAAACATATCGCTGGCTTTCAGGCAGTACTGCTCCGTGGGTTCCAGTCCCTCGCCAAAACTCAGCGGACGACGGAAACGCTCCACGATAAGGCAGTCAAGCGTAATCTCGCCTTTGGAATAGCGTGTCCACAGGTCGATGTTCGTATTCCAGTATTCATCGTAGAACACCTGAGCATCAGCGAAGTACTGCCCCAGTTGCAACGCCTCGAACAACTCGCGCAATGCTATCACGGCATTGCCGTGCGTATCGTACAATGTGTCGTCGAAGTCAATAAACAAATCAGTATAACGTTCCATGCTGACTGACACCAGAGCCTATTTTACTTTCTTCGCTTGCTGGAGCAGGGACGCTGACGGCTGTGGCTCGGCATCGCATGGCTGTAGATACCAGCGTACCGTCCAAGTGAGTTGTCCGTTGGGCTGCAAAGTGGTATAGGCACCCTGGCTTTCCAACTCGATATAGGTCTTTCCACGGTTGACGTAAATCTGGATCTCTGCCTCATTGGGTGCTGGCTGCGAAGGATTGAGGTCCTCGAAACGCTTCACCAGCAACAGACCGTTGCTGCAATAGGCCAGCCAGCCCTGACCGTCGGCATTCACCTTACGGTTCTCACTGGCCTCGTCCGGCTGATACCATGCGGCTTCAAAGGCCTGCTGGAAGTTCATCAGACCTGCAGGCCAGATACTGTCGACAGGAGCTTCGAAGAAGATCAATCCTCCTTCGTTCGGTACGCGGGTAATCTCCCACGGAGCGACTTTTCTCGTCTCACCGCTCTCATTGATGATGGTGTACTGGACTACGAAAGCCTGGTCCTGCTCGTCGACGGAAAACGTCTTGCGGATTCGGTAGTTCAACTTGGGCGACACCTCGCTGGTCAGCATCAGCTTCCCGTCTTCCTGCTCCACCTGATATGGTTTCTTGTCGTATTCAGGCACGGGAGGCCAATACCATTCTTTCTGCGGACTCGTCCAGAAGGTGCTGCCGAAAGACTCTGGCCATCTGGACTGCGAGATGATTTCCTGAGTACCGTATTTGAAAGAGAGTATCTTTCCGCCCTTGGAGGCATCGACGGTCATGGTCAGGTTGCCGTTTGTCAGACAATATTTGCCATTCTCAGCAGGCTGGATGGTAGTAGCCCGGGAAGCTATGGTTCCCGTCGCCACAGACAGGAGGAATGCGGTCAGTAATCGTATCATGATGGTGTGATGCTTGTTTGTTGTTAATGACTGGCTTATCATAAAGACTTGCCTTGGCGCATGGCCAAGGCAAGCTAAAAGTGTGGATGTCCGTCGAAGAGCCTTATGCGAAGGGGTTCTCCGTGGGATAGTAGTCACCCTTCGGGAAGTTGTAGTCAATCTCGTCCACGGGGATACCCATGTACTTGAGAACCTCCCACAGGTACTTACCCTGATGACCGAACATCACGGCGCAGTGGTGTGGGTAGTGCTTCTCGATGAGGACGTGACGATAGAAGCGGCTCATGTTCTTGATACCGAAGATACCGATAGAACCGAATGAGCGGGTTGCTACAGGAATAACCTCGCCCTGTGCGATGTATGCGCGGAGCTTGGTGTCAGCAGTTGACTGCAGACGATAAACAGTAGCCAGACCAGGCAGGATGTCACCTTCCAGTGTACCGTTGGTAACCTCAACAGGCAGGGCGCGAGCCATAATGCGCTGGAAGCACATCTGACAGTTGCAAACCTTGGTAGAAGCCGTGTTACCACAGTGGAAGCCCATGAAGATCTCCTTGTCGGTATAGGTGTCGCAAGCGAACTTCTTGCCCTTGATGCTCTCCTCGTACATATCGTTAGGAACGGTGTTGTTGATGTCGAGCAGGGTAACAGCATCCTGGCTGATGCAGGTTCCGATGTACTCAGACAGAGCACCATAGATGTCAACCTCGCAAGCTACGGGAATGCCACGAGCAGTCAGACGGCTGTTGACATAGCAGGGGACGAAGCCGAACATGGTCTGGAAGGCAGGCCAGCACTTGTTAGCCATAGCCACGAACTGACGAGAACCCTTGTGAGCCTCAATCCAGTCGGTCAGTGTCAGCTCGTACTGAGCGAGCTTAGGAAGCACCTGAGGAATCTTGTTGCCATGACCCAGCTCAGCTGCCATATCCTTTACGACATCGTCGATGCGTGGGTCGTTAGCGTGCTTCTGGTAAGCCTCCAGCAGGTCGAGCTCTGAATTCTCCTCAATCTCAACATCGAGGTCATACAGGGCGCGGATAGGAGCGTTACAAGCCAGGAAGTTGTTAGGACGGGGACCGAAGCTGATAATCTTCAGGTTCTGCAGACCTATGATAGCGCGTGCGATGGGATGGAACTCGTGAATCATTTCAGCGCACTGTTCAGCAGTTCCAACGGGCTCCTCTGGAATGTATGCGCGAGTCTTGCGCAGGCTCAGAGCCTGGCTGGCGTTCAGCATACCGCAGTAGGCGTCACCACGACCGTCAATCAGGTCGTTCTGTGTCTCCTCAGCAGCAGCGCAGAACATGGTGGGACCCTGGAACCAGTCAGCAATCATGGTCTCAGAAATCTCAGGACCGAAGTTGCCAAGATAGACGCAGAGTGCGTTACAGCCGGCCTTCTTCACGTCCTCAAGAGCCTGCTGAGCGTGAATCTCACTCTCAACGATGGTGATAGGACACTCGTAGATGCCCTCCTTACCGAATTTCTTTTCATACGCAGCGATAACGGCCTTACGACGGTTAACAGCTAATGACTCGGGGAAACAGTCGCGGCTAACAGCCACGATACCAATCTTAATTACAGGAATGTTGTTCATTTAAATATAGGTTATAAAGTAATGTTTAGTCGAATATGCCTGCAAAGTTACGAAATATATTCGAAACGCACACCATTTAATCTGCAAAATAATATTAATAATATCACAAATTACTTGTATTATTGCAGCGTCACCGCCATGAGTCCGATGACGACGTCGTTGGAGAGGGTGTGCAGCGTCAGCATCTTGAGCCGTTTCCGTTCGTTGAGCGGCATCTGCACGATGGTGGCAGCACCGCCGGGAATCTCACCGCCGTCGGCCCCCTTCGGCCCCAGCTCACCGCCCTGGGCGTTGGCAAAGGGCAGCTGCATGGTCTGGCTGAGCGTGCGGCTCACCGTGCCGGTGCTGAACGAGACGCGGTAGGGACGTGGTTCGGCGGCGCGGAAAGCCTTGCCGTCGATGTAGTAGTCGCGCTCGATGGGGCACCAGTTGTCGGGATTGACCAACTGCAATGTGTCAGCCGTACCATCCTGATAATGAGCCACGACGATGCCGTTAGCAATGCGGCTCTGCATGTGGTTGGTGGTGCCGGCCATCAGCAGCCAGGCCTGTTGGTACTTGCCACTGACGGGTATGCTGATGCTGTCGGGATAGTTGTCCCACAGCGACGTAAAAGCGATATTCTTCCCCTCGACGGGCGTACGGAAGGGGATGCCGGCGGCCTCGAAACGGTCCTTGACGATAAGTGAGCGGAACACGGAGTCATTGATTTCAGGCAAGTAGGTCGGATGGCACCAGTCCCCCACCCCTTGCACGGGAATCTGCAGCGTCGTATAGGGTGGTCTGGGTGTGAGGTACTCGTTCTGGAAAATGTCCGTCACGTTGGCATTCAGCACGCGGTCGATGTTCTGCACCTTGAACGATGAACGCTGGACATTGAACGAGGATAACTCTTCCGTAGCTACATCTGGCATTTGTCGTTCAACGTTCCATGTTACATGCTCAATGTTATCCATGAGCGTCACCTCCGGCAGGCGGGCAGGCACCCGAACACGGATGGTCTGACTGGCCTCATTGGTTCCAACAACGTCGCGATACTTGCCCAATCCGAGGTTCTGGCGGATAACGATCTGCTGCGGCTGGGCGAAATGCTGCGTTACCTCATAGATAGCCTCGTCGCCCTGTCGTTTGTACTTATAATATATATAAGGTGTACGCACCGATACCGAATCCCATCCTTCGGGGAATCCCGGACGGATAACACAACGACCGTTGAGAGCATCGGGCTGGATGCCGAAGAGTCCCTGCAACAACGTGCGTGCCGAGATGCCGATGCAGTCGCCGAAGTCGCGGTAGCACTCGCCGCGTGCAGCATCGTACTTGCTGATCTGTCCGAAGTTGGCCGGCGACTGGCCGCAGTACATCTGGTCCATCACGTTAGCCATCATGAGGCGGTAGCCCTCTTCCGGACGACCTGCCTCGAAGTATGCCAGTGCGGTATGCATCACCTCGGCGGCTGCGACGTTGTTGATGCTCCAGGAATAAGGCAGCCAGCTCGACGTTGCAATCGTTTGGAGATTGGACGCTGAACATTCAATGTCAATGTGCGGTATCTCGTTGTCGATATACTTCGTGGCCAGATAGGCCTGCTCGGGTGTGCAGGCACCGCAGTCGATGGGGGTATAGATGCTCCACACAGCGGCACTCTCGTGGACACGCTGCAAGCCCATCAAGTCCTGGTATTCAGCCCAGTGTTCCTTATCCTTCAGCCACAGCCGTTCGTTCATGGCCTGCAGGATGGCATTGGCCTCCTTTCGATATGGGGTACCGTCCTCGCCTATCAGCTCAGCGATACGTGCCGCCAACCGGTTGGCACGGTAGTTATAGGCCGACGAGTGAGTGACGGCACCGCCGCTGTAGTAGAGAGCGTCGGAGGCCCAGATGCAGCAGTAGGCATCGTAGAGGTGGTCGCCATCGGGGTCGAAGTTACGCTTCTCCCATGCCAGATGGCGCCTTAGCACAGGCCACATCTTAAACATATAGGCGCGGTCGGCATCATACTGGAAGTGCCACAGCAGCTCGTCGATGTAGTTCAGGTTCATGTCGTAATGGTGCATCTGGTCGTCGCGCTCGGGATTGCGGCAGATGTAGCCATTGGAGTACATCTGCGTGCCCCACTCTTTCTTGGCACGGGCAAGATGCTGTCCCTCGTCCTGCGTCGGGTGCTGGTATCTGACTGGCACATTCGTTACCTGGCTCTTGGCATAGGCATCAAAATGACTCTTGGCACGGTCGGGCCAGCCCAGTACGTCGCCCAGATAGCCAGCACGCCAGCCTGCCAGCGGCATGCGCCAGCCAATGCAGCCATGCAGCCACGTCTGACCGTCCCAGTCGCCGTCGGCAGCTACGACGAGGGCACTGCCCAAGGTATTGATATACGGGTCGGGGGTATTGAACTCTATGCGGCCAGCCAGCTGTTGCATGGTTTGTTCAGCCTCATCGAAGCTGTCGGAAGTCGTGCGGATGTCAGCCACCGACACGTTCGTACCATTACTCATCACGTAGCACTCCTCGTCGAACGTTAGCGTCAGCTGCTGCACAGGCTCCTTACCGTCAGCCTCGAAGGCATCGCGGGCATCTACGCCTAAGTCGCCGTTGCGTGACAGCTTGGGTTGGCGGATACCCGACACCACGACATGCAGACGGGTGTCGTTATCGAAGCCTGACGTCTGGAAGCGCCACAGTGCTTGTTCACCCGTCTTAAGTGTCACCACCTTTAAACGCAGTACTGCCTTGCTGCCCCAGGCCGCATGGCGCAGTACATAACTGCGCATGCCATCCTCGTAGCGGGCTTCACAATAGTCCGTCTTATCCAGTTGCACACCGTTGACAGCAAACTGCACATTGCGGCAGTCACGCTTCTTGTAAATGGCAAACACCGGACGGTCGCTGGTCTCGATGCGGTACTCCGTGGGGCCGCCATAGAGTGCACGGGTATAGCGGTTCTGACCGTTGATGCATACAAACGCCCGGCCGTCGGGACGGTAACCCACGTCCTGACGGGCGTTATTTGCCAACAACTGTGCCATCGCCCCCAGCGACAGCGACAGCAACAAAGTGCATATTTTTCTCATACTGCCCACAAAGGTACGAAAAAAAGTTCATAGTTCACCATTCGGTTCAATATTTTTTTGCAGCGGGACGAATACAAAAAAAATCAGTTGTCATCCCGACAACCGATTTAAAAACAAACTACTTAAAAACTAATCTACTAAAACAAATCAAAAAAATATCTTATTCTCATCGAATGCTAATAGAATATTGTCAATGGATTAACCTTTTGACGCTGCAAAGGTATGAACTTTTCCCATATGGTGCAAGCATTTTAACCAAAATCTAAAACGTTTTTGATTTACATCAAGAAAGTGCCGCCTTTTTGGAGGCGGCACCTACTATTTTGACAAGTTGAGATTACATCATGCCACCCATTCCCGGTGCACCGCCCATCGGCATAGCGGGTTCCTTTTCGGGCTTGTCGCAGATGAGGCACTCGGTGGTGAGGAACATGCCAGCGATAGAAGCGGCATTCTCCAAAGCTACACGGGCTACCTTGGCAGGGTCAATGACACCAGCCTCGCGCAGGTCCTCGTACTTGTCCAGACGAGCATTGTAGCCGAAGTCTCCCTTGCCCTCACGAACCTTCTGAACAACCACGGCACCTTCCTCGCCGGCATTGCTGACAATCTGGCGCAGGGGCTCCTCAATGGCGCGGCAGATGATGTTGATACCGGTCTGCTCGTCGGCATTGTCGCCCTTCAGGCTGGCCAGAGCCTCCTGAGCACGGATGTAGGTCGTGCCACCGCCGGCAACAACGCCTTCCTCGATGGCTGCACGGGTAGCGCACAGAGCATCGTCCACGCGGTCCTTCTTCTCCTTCATCTCTACCTCGCTGTTGGCACCGACATAGAGTACTGCCACACCGCCAGCCAATTTGGCAAGACGCTCCTGCAGCTTCTCCTTGTCGTAAGAAGAGGTAGTGAGCTCAATCTCCTTCTTAATCTGGGCAATGCGGTCCTGAATGGCCTGCTTGTCGCCGGCACCGTTGACAATGGTGGTGTTGTCCTTAGAGACTGTCACCTTGTCGCAAGTACCCAGCATCTCAAGTGTAGCCTGCTCCAACTTCAGACCCTTCTCCTCGCTGATGACGACACCACCGGTCAGGGTAGCGATGTCCTCGAGCATAGCCTTACGACGGTCGCCAAAGCCAGGAGCCTTGACAGCGCAAATCTTCAAGCCACCACGCAGACGGTTGACAACCAGTGTGGTCAGAGCCTCAGAGTCAACATCCTCAGCGATAACCAACAGAGGACGGCCACTCTCAGCAGCAGGCTGCAGGATGGGCAGGAAGTCCTTGATGTTGCTGATCTTCTTATCGTAGATGAGGATGTACGGATTCTCCATCACGCACTCCATCTTCTCTGAATCAGTGACGAAGTAGCCAGAGAGGTAGCCACGGTCGAACTGCATACCCTCGACCACACCGATGTGGGTGTCGCGGCTCTTCGACTCCTCGATGGTGATGACACCATCCTTGGACACCTTACGCATAGCGTCAGCCAGCAGTTTACCAATCTCCTCGTCGTTGTTGGCACTGACAGTAGCCACCTGCTCAATCTTGTCGTAGTTGTCATCCACCTTCTCGGCAGTGCTCTTGATGTGGTCAACAACAGCCTTGACAGCCTTGTCGATACCACGCTTCAGGTCCATGGGGTTAGCACCGGCGGTGACATTCTTCAGACCCTCGGTCACGATGGCCTGTGTCAGGATGGTAGCGGTGGTCGTTCCGTCACCGGCGTCGTCGCCCGTCTTAGAGGCTACGCTCTTCACGAGCTGGGCACCGGTATTCTCGAACTTGTCCTCCAACTCGATTTCCTTGGCAACGGTCACACCGTCCTTGGTAATCTGCGGAGCACCGAACTTCTTCTCAATCACTACGTTGCGGCCCTTCGGACCCAGCGTTACCTTTACTGCGTTAGCCAACTGATCGACACCGTTCTTCAACAGGTCGCGGGCCTCAATATTGAACTTAATATCTTTTGCCATAACTATAAACTTTAAACTAATAACATATATTTACTTTTCAATAACTGCGAGGACGTCGCTCTGGCGCATCATCAGATACTTCTCGCCCTCGAACTCCAGCTCTGTGCCACTATATTTGCCATAGAGCACTTCGTCGCCAGCCTTCAGTACCATCTCTTCGTCCTTCGTACCCTGACCGACAGCCTTGATAGTGCCATGCAGGGGTTTCTCTTTTGCAGTGTCAGGAATGATAATTCCACCAATTTTCTCTTCTGCCGGTGCGGGCAATACCAGCACGCGGTCTCCTAATGGTTTGATGTTCATAATACTTATTTTTTAATGTTAATATTTAATGTTTTATATTCATGTTTACGCCACCCTTTCAGCCAAAACCGTGCCAACACCCTATAGCTGTCACACCTTACTGACACATTGGCAGAACAACCCATCAGAAAATTTTTTATCTTATTTATTTTTTTATTCTATAGAAAGTTCGTACCTTTGCAGAAACTATCGGAACTATAAACATTATTATATTATATATTATATGAAAGATTTTTTGAAATACGTCCTCGCAACGATAACCGGCATCATCGCCCTCAGTGTTATCATGGGTATCTTAGGTGTCATCTCACTTGTTGGTCTGGCAGCTTCGACTGCCGGCAGCAAGGCTGTTGAAGACAACTCCGTCTTCACACTATCCCTCTCTGGCCAGCTGGAAGAGCGTGTTGCTTCGAACCCGTTAGCCTCGCTGACTGGCCAAGTAAGCGAGAACCTGGGACTGGAAGATATCTTGAGCGCCATCCAGAAAGCCAAGGACAACGAAAACATCAAAGGCATCTATATTGAGGCAGGTCTCTTTAGCAGTGACTCGCCGGCGTCGTCGCATGCCATCCGCGAAACACTGCTCGACTTCAAGCGCAGTGGCAAGTGGATTGTGGCATATGCCGACACCTACGAACAGTCCACCTATTATATATGTAGTGTCGCTGACAAGATATTCCTCAACCCGCAGGGTATGATTGACTGGCACGGACTGGCTGCCACACCGTATTTTCTGAAAGACCTGCTGGCCAAGTTCGGCGTCAAGTACCAGCTCTGCAAGGTGGGTAAATACAAGAGTGCCCCGGAGATGATGACTGCCGACGGCATGAGCGAACCTAACCGTGAACAGGTGAGCGCTTATATCAACGGCATCTGGCAGGTTATGCTCAAGGAGGTTTCTACCAGCCGCAAGATTCCCGTGGACTCGTTGAACGCCTATGCTGACCGCTTCGCAGCTCTGTCAGACCAGAAAGACTACGTGAAGATGAAGTTGGTGGACAAACTGCTGTATACCGACGAGGTGAAGAATGAAATCAAGACCCTGCTCAAACTGGACAAGAAAGAAAACATCTCGCAACTGACGCTCAGCGACATGGCTGACGTGAAAGGCAAAAAGAAGGAAGGCGAGCAGATTGCCGTCTACTATGCCTACGGTGACATCGTGGACTCAGAAACCGGCGGTCTGATGAACAACGAACACTCTATCGTAGCCAATACCGTATGCAAAGACCTGGAAAAGTTGGCAAAAGACGATGACGTCAAGGCTGTCGTCCTGCGTGTCAACTCTCCCGGTGGTTCGGCTTACGCCTCGGAACAGATCTGGCGTGCCGTCACGAAACTCAAGGAGCAGAAACCCGTCGTGGTGTCCATGGGCGGCTATGCTGCCAGCGGCGGCTACTACATCAGCTGTGCGGCCAACTACATCTATTCAGAGCCAACCACCATCACCGGCTCTATCGGCATCTTTGGCATGTTCCCCGACTTCAGCGGACTGCTGACCGAGAAACTGGGCGTAAAATTCGACGAAGTCAAGACCAACAAGCATTCAGCCTTCGGCACGATGGCTCGACCGTTCAATGCCGAGGAGATGGCGCTGCTCGACCAGTATATCGGGCGCGGCTATGAGCTGTTCCGCAAGCGTGTAGCTGACGGGCGCAAGCAGTCGATACAGACAATTGAGGACATTGCCCAAGGCCGAGTGTGGTTGGGTAACGACGCCCTAAAGATCAAGTTGGTTGATGAGATTGGCGGACTGGACCAGGCTATTGCAAAAGCTGCCCGTCTGGCCAAGCTGGAAGAATATCATGCCACCAACTATCCCGAAGAATCCGACTGGATTAGCAGCCTGCTGGAGCAGCAGTCGAAGGGCAACTATTTGGATGAGCAGATGCGCGAGACCTTGGGCACATACTATGAGCCATTCACGTTCATGAAACAGCTGAACCATCAGAGTGCCATTCAGGCTCGCCTGCCCTATTTCCTCCAAATCAATTAAAAACAGGAAATTAAAGATTAGGAAGTGGAGGGTGACTTTATCAAAATCAACAAGTGGCTGTTGCCGTTAAGTTGGATTTATGGCATAGGGGTTAAGCTACGTAACATGCTGTTTGAAACCGGCGTGTTAAAAAGCCGTTCCTTTGACATCCCTGTCATTTCCGTAGGAAACATCACGGTCGGCGGTACAGGCAAGACACCCCACGTAGAATATCTGGTCAACCTGCTGAAAGACACATTCCGTGTGGCAGTGCTCAGTCGGGGCTATAAACGCAAAAGCAAGGGATTCCTAAAAGCTACCGCACAGACCGCCGTGCAGGAGATTGGCGACGAGCCTTATCAGATGAAGCGTAAGTTCCCAAAGGTAACCATTGCCGTTGACAAAGACCGCTGCCATGGTATTGACCGACTCACGGAAGAAGATATGAGCCTCGATGTGGTGCTTCTTGACGACGCTTTCCAGCACCGTTATGTCAAGCCTGGCATCAACATCCTGCTGGTAGACTACCACAGACTGATCATCTACGACACGTTGATGCCTGCTGGTCGTCTGCGCGAGCCACTCACAGGGAAAAACCGCGCCGACATTGTCATCGTCACCAAATGCCCCAAAGAGTTGAAACCCATGGAATACCGTGTGATTACCAAGGCGATGAATCTCTACCCATACCAGAGTCTCTTCTTTACCACACTTGACTACGGAGATTTGCGTCCTCTTTATCGTGAGACCAAGTCTCATGCAAGCTTGTCGCAATTCACCAATCATAACGTTCTGCTAATAACAGGTATCGGCTCACCCAAACAGTTAGAGCACGACCTCAGTCCGCTCATTTCTAATCTCACACCGCTCTCCTTCAGCGACCATCACCAATTCAGGAAGAAAGACATTGAGCTCATCAACGAGACCTTTGACAAAATGCCCGCGCCCAAGTGTATCATCACCACAGAGAAAGATGCCACACGACTGGAAAACACTGAGGGGATGAGCGGTGACGTGAAAGCAAATATGTATGTATTACCTGTCCGCATTACCTTTATGCAAGAACAGGAAGATGTGTTTAACAATAAAATTATAGGCTATGTACGAAAAAATTCAAGAAACAGCATCCTGGTTAAAAGCAAGGATGACAACGAGTCCGAAAACAGCAATCATCCTGGGGACTGGCCTCGGACAATTAGCTTCAGAAATAACTGAAAAGTTGGAGATTCCCTACAGTGAGATTCCCAACTTCCCTGTATCTACGGTAGAAGGTCATAGCGGTAAACTCATCTTCGGCAAGTTAGGTGGCGTGGACATCCTGGCCATGCAGGGACGCTTCCACTATTACGAAGGTTACAACATGAAGGAGGTGACCTTCCCCGTCCGTGTCATGTACGAACTGGGCATCAAGACACTTTTCGTCTCCAATGCTGCTGGCGGCATGAACCCCGCCTTCAAGATTGGCGATCTGATGGTCATCACCGACCATATCAACTTCTTCCCCGAGCATCCGCTACGCGGCAAGAACTTCCCCACCGGCCCACGCTTCCCGGACATGCACGAGACATACGACCATGAGCTTATCAACCTGGCAACTAAGATTGCTAAAGAGAAAAAAATCCGCTTGGTCTATGGTGTATACCTAGGCACCACCGGTCCTACCTTCGAGACGCCAGCTGAATACCGCATGTATCGCACGCTGGGCGGTGACACCGTCGGCATGTCCACCGTTCCTGAGGTCATCGTAGCCCACCATTGCGGCATCAAGACGTTCGGCATCAGCGTTGTCACCGATCTGGGTGGTTTCGACAGTCCCGTCGAGGTCAGCCACGAGGAGGTTCAGGAAGCTGCCGACAAGGCTCAGCCGCTGATGACGGAAATCATGCGCGAAATGATTAAACGTACCGCCTAAATCCAATATGTTGCCATCGGCAACAAACCTAACAACCAAAAGAATGGAAATTGCATCATTAGGAGAATTCGGCTTAATAGACCGCCTCACGCAGGATATCAAGCCTCAAAACACATCAACCAAGTACGGTGTAGGCGATGACTGCGCCGTACTTCACTATCCCGACAGCGAAGTACTGGTCACAACCGACATGCTCATGGAAGGCGTCCACTTCGACCTGACTTATATCGACCTGAAGCATCTCGGCTGGAAGTCGGCCATGGTCAACATCAGTGACATCTTCGCCATGAACGGCACACCGCGCCAGATGACCGTCTCCCTGGCACTGAGCAAACGCTTCACGGTAGAGGATATGGAACAGTTCTATAGCGGACTGCGCGCTGCCTGTGAAAAATGGGGCGTTGACATCGTGGGGGGCGATACGACCTCTTCATTCACAGGACTGGCCATCAGCATTACCTGCATCGGCGAAGCCCACAAGGACGACATCGTCTATCGTAACGGAGCCCACGAGACTGACCTTGTCTGCGTCAGCGGTGATCTCGGTGCCGCCTACATGGGACTTCAACTGCTGGAACGCGAAAAGACCGTATACTACCAGATAGTGGAAGAAGCCAAGAAACAAGGAAAGGACATTCCCGATTTCCAACCAGATTTTGCCGGCAAGGAATATCTGTTGCAGCGCCAGCTGAAAACGGAAGCACGCGGCGACATCATCCAGCAGCTACGAGATGCTGGCATTCGCCCAACAGCCATGATGGACATTTCCGACGGCCTTAGCTCCGAACTCCGCCACATCTGCAAGCAGAGCCACGTAGGCTGTCGCATCTTTGAGAAACAACTGCCCATCGATTACCAGACAGCCGTAATGGCCGAGGAGCTGAACATGAACGTTACCACCTGTGCCCTCAATGGCGGCGAGGACTATGAACTGCTGTTCACCGTCCCCATCGGCGACCATGAGAAAATACAGCAGTTGGATGACGTGCACCTCGTAGGACACATCACCAAGGAAAGTCTAGGACACGTCCTCGTCAGCCGCGACGACCAGGAATTTGAGCTCAAAGCGCAAGGATGGAACCCCTTGAATGGGTAATCCCTGGGAAAATCCGCGTCAATTTCTTAAAAACTGCAAAATAATTGGCTAAATATTTGGTCAATTATTTTTTTCTTTGTACCTTTGCATCCGCAATCAAGAGGATTGCCTAGAAAACATAATAATGGTGCCTTAGCTCAGTTGGTAGAGCATCGGACTGAAAATCCGTGTGTCCCCGGTTCGATTCCTGGAGGTACCACTTTCCTCCTTTCATTATGAACCCCTGTCTTAGAGATTTCTCTAACCAGGGGTTTTTCAATTAAATGAAAGATGAATAATGATAAATGAACGGTTAAAAACTGAAAAGATGGGAATCGTAATAGGAATAGACGTTGGTATATCGACCACGAAGATTGTAGGGCTACGCGAAGGACGCGTGGTATCTCCCATTCGCATTACGGCAGCCGATCAGGTGACATCCCTCTACGGTGCCTTCGGCAAGTATTTGCACGACAATAAGATATCACTCTCCGACGTAGAGCAGGTGATGCTGACAGGCGTGGGTTCGGCATATATTGACGAACCTGTGTATGGCATTCCTACACAGAAGGTGGACGAGTTTATTGCCGACGGTCTGGGTGCCCGTTTCGAGAGTGGACTGGCGAAAGCCATCGTCGTATCGATGGGCACAGGAACAAGCTTTGTGCAATGCGACGGCGATGACATCAAACACATCGGTGGACTAGGTATCGGTGGTGGTACGCTACAAGGACTGAGCCGCGTAATGCTAAACACCCGCGATCCCAAACAGATTCAGAGCCTAGCCATGCAGGGCAACATCCGCAACATCAACCTGCTCATCGGTGACATCTCAACACACCCACTGCCTGGACTGCCCATGGACGCTACGGCATCGTTGTTTTCGAAGGCACAATACGACGCCCCCAAGGAAGACGTGGCACTGGGCATCATCACCATGGTACTTCAGACCATCGGCTCGGCGGCCATCCTGTCATCGTTGAACTCAGGCATCAAGGACTTCGTACTTATCGGCAACTTGACGCTACTACCCCAGTGCAAAGAGATATATCCCATGCTGGAGAAACTTTACGGTGTACATTTCCACATTCCTAAGTATGCGGAGTTCTGTACAGCCATCGGCGCTGCCTTGGCATATTCTGCCGCTTGTTAAGAAAAATAACTTTCGTCACTCTTTCTTATATCTGTCGAACTTGTGCAGGAAGTAGTTAAAGGCTTCCAGACCGACCAGCACCAACAGCGTGCTGGCAATGGAGAGCATATACATACCACCGCCACAGGCAAGGCCCATGGCTGCCGTCACCCACAGACCGGCAGCAGTAGTAAGACCACTGACCATATTTTCAGTCTTGCGGAAGATGATGGTTCCTGCGCCAATGAAACCGATACCGCTGACCACCTGTGCGGCAATGCGCGACACGTCCCAACGCTGGGGCTCCACCAAATTGATTTCGCTGAAGCCATAGGCCGACACGATCATAAACAATGCCGAGCCCAACGCAACAAGGAAATGGGTACGGAAACCGGCCTCTTTGGAGCGGTATTCACGCTCCAAACCAATCAGTCCACCAAGAATGGCAGCAACAAAAATACGCAATATAAACTCGTACTCCATAGTTAAATGATGTTATTTGGCTGCAAAGATAAACTTTTTTTTGTATCTTTGCAAGAGTTATAACCAAAAACAACAAGTCATGACGAAATTATTACTATTTGGAATAGGCATGCAGGAGGTGATTGTCATCGCACTCATCGTACTGCTGCTGTTTGGCGGGAAGAAGATTCCCGAGCTCATGAATGGTCTTGGCAAGGGTGTCAAGAGCTTCAAGGACGGCATGAAGGAGATAGAAAAAGATAACGGGAACGAGCATGTAAACAGTGAAGGATAAACAGCCAATAGCAAATAGCCAACAGCCAACAGCTAACATGACCTTTTGGGACCACTTGGACGTACTTCGGTCATCGTTGATACGTATGGCAGTAGCTGTGGTGGTGTTTGGCGTGGTGGCTTTTATCCTGAAAGGCGAACTCTTCAGCGTGGTGCTGGCCCCACGGAGTAGCGACTTTGTGACCTACCGTCTATTAGGGACAGAGGCATTCGACATCCACCTGATGAATACCGGTCTGACAGAGCAGTTTATGATACACATGCGGACTGCTATCTATGCCGGACTGTTGATAGCCTCACCTTATATATTATATGAGCTATTCCGTTTCGTGTCACCAGGACTCTACGCCAACGAGCGGCGTTATGCTGTCTGGATTGTGGGAGCAGCCTACGTGATGTTCCTCATCGGCACACTGGTCAACTACTTCATGGTGTTTCCGCTGACAGTGCGCTTCCTCGGCACCTATCAGGTCAGTCCTGACGTAGCCAATATGCTAACACTGCAGTCGTACGTTGACACGCTATTAGGCATGAGTCTAGTGATGGGCGTGGTGTTCGAACTGCCTGTGGTCAGCGCCCTGTTAGGACGGATGGGACTGATTTCAGCCCCGCTGATGACCACCTACCGTCGGCACGCCATCGTGGCAATACTCGTTGTAGCGGCCATCATCACCCCAACGACAGACGTCTTTACCCTCTTTGTGGTGGCACTGCCCATCTATTTGCTCTATGAGTTCAGTATACAAATTGTAAGAATAACCGAACAAAACTAAAACGATATGTTAAGAAGAATCAGAATCGTATTGGCTGCAGTGATGTTCATTGGCATCACGCTGCTGTTCCTAGACTTCACAGGAACCATGCGCACATGGGTCAGTTGGATGCCCAAACTACAGTTCTTAGAGGCCGTATTAGCCCTGAACATAGTGGTCATCGTGGCACTCGTGGTGTTGACACTCGTTTTCGGACGCATCTACTGCTCCGTCATCTGTCCGTTAGGCATCATGCAGGACATTTTTGGCTTTTTTGGCAAGAAAGCCAAGAAAAACCGATATACGCATTCCAAGGAATTAAAGTGGCTACGCTATCCTGTCCTCGCCGTGTTTATCATCGCCTTGCTGACGGGCGTGGGCACGCTGTTTCAGCTGTTAGCCCCCTACTCTGCCTTTGGACGCATCGCCACCAATCTGTTGCAACCTGTTTGGCTGGCAGGCAATAACGTACTGGCATCCATAGCCGAGCACTACGATAGCTATGCTTTCTATCACACGAACATCTGGTTGCGGGCCCTTCCTTCCCTCATCATCAGTGCCATCACGCTTGTA
Organism: uncultured Prevotellaceae bacterium; assembly: GCA_946185485.1. GTDB lineage: Bacteria > Bacteroidota > Bacteroidia > Bacteroidales > Bacteroidaceae > Prevotella. Next base: position 62,926 of record CAMHJQ010000004.1, read on the forward strand.
GTATTGGCTATATTGGCTTGGCGCAACGGCCGTACCTATTGCAACACCATTTGTCCGGTGGGCACGACACTCAGTTTTTTCAGTCGTTTTTCGTGGTTGAAGATTCACTTCGACGAGAGCAAGTGCCGCAACTGTTCAATGTGTACCAAGAACTGCAAGTCCGCCTGTATTGACTATAAAACCCACACGGTTGATTATAGCCGCTGCGTGGTTTGCGGCAACTGCATCGAAAACTGTAAGTTTGGAGCACTGAAATACAGCGGCGGGCTAAAACGGACAAAATCAGACAACAAAAACATTTCCACAAAGTCCGACGCAAACGCCGTAGACAGTAGCAAGCGTAGTTTCCTGTTGGCATCCGCATTGACGGCGGGAGCCGCATTGGCACAGCAGAAAGAGAAGATGATGGACGGTGGACTGGCTGAGATTGAAGACAAAATAGCACCTGAGCGTCAGACCCCGCTGACACCACCGGGATCTATGTCGCAGCGTAACTTCGAAACACACTGTACGGGTTGCCAACTCTGTATCTCAGAATGTCCGAACGAGGTGTTACGTCCCAGTGCCGACTTGCTGCACTTGATGATGCCCACCATGTCGTATGAACGCGGCTATTGTCGCCCGGAGTGTAACCATTGTTCGGAAGTATGTCCGGCTGGTGCCATCAAACCTATTGCTTTGGAGGTGAAGGTGTCCACCCAGATTGGCCATGCTGTATGGATCAAGAAAAACTGCATCCCGTTGACTGACGGTGTGGAATGCGGCAACTGTGCCCGTCACTGTCCCACAGGCGCCATTGAGATGGTGCCCTCTGACCCCGACGACGAGGAGTCACCCTACGTTCCCGCTGTCAACGAGGCCCGTTGTATCGGCTGCGGTGCCTGCGAATACCTCTGTCCCGCCCGTCCCTTCTCTGCCATCTACGTCGAAGGCCACGAGTTACACAAGGAGGTATAGACTTCTGAGTCAACGAGATAACGACACAACTACATAACACAATAACAAGACAAAAGATGAAAAAAGATATATCCAGAAGAAACTTCATTAAAATATTAGGCGGTGGAGCACTGACCACTGCCGCAGTGATGACGGGCTGCAAGTCGAAGACTGAGAGCAAGGCCGTTGAAGGGTACAAGAAACAAGTGGAGCCGCCGGTGGGCCAGATGACCTACCGCGAGAACCCGAAGACCAAGGAGAAGGTGTCTCTGCTGGGCTATGGCATGATGCGCCTGCCGTCGAAGACGGAGAACAAGGACGACTATGACCAGGAGATGATTAACCGTCAGGTGGACTATGCCATTGAGCATGGCGTCAACTACTTCGACACCAGCCCCGTCTATTGTCAGGGCAAGTCGGAAGCCTGTACGGGCATCGCCCTCAGTCGCCACAAGCGCTCGGAATACCTGGTAGCCACCAAGCTCTCCAACTTCAACCGCGACTACTGGCAGCGGGAGAAGGCCATCGAGATGTATCATAACTCACTGAAGCAACTACAGGTCGACTACATCGACTACTACCTGCTGCACGCCGTGGGCGGCGGCATGGACGAGTTCAATGGCCGTTATGTGGACAACGGCATCATGGACTACCTATTGAAAGAGCGCGAAGCCGGACGCATCCGCAACTTCGGCTTCTCGTTCCATGGCTACAAGGCCGTCTTTGACGAGGTGCTGGCCATGCACGACAAGTACCACTGGGATTTTGTACAGATAGAGCTGAACTACCTGGACTGGGACTACGCCAACGAAATTAACGACCGCAACGTGGACGCCAGCTACCTGTATGCCGAACTGCAGAAGAAAGGCATCCCCGCCGTCATCATGGAACCCCTGCTGGGTGGTCGCCTGGCCAACCTGCCACAGTATATGGCTACGGAGCTGAAACAGCGTGCTCCCGAGCGTAGCGTCGCCTCGTGGGCCTTCCGCTATGCCGGCACTCCCGACGGCGTGCTCACCGTGCTGTCAGGCATGACCTACATGGAGCACCTGAAGGACAACCTGCTCAGCTACTGCCCGCTCGTTCCGCTGACAGAAAGCGAGCAGCGCTATCTGGACCAAACGGTTGCCGAACGCATTGTGGGACTTGAGAACATTCCCTGCAACGACTGCAAATACTGTATGCCCTGTCCCTACGGCATCGACATTCCTGCCATCTTCGTACATTATAATAAATGTAAGAACGATGGCACACTACCCCGCCTGAAGATGGATGACGAGTATTACAAATTGCGCCGCAACTACCTGATAGGTCTCGACCGTGCCGTGCCCCGTATGCGCCAGGCCGACCACTGCATCCAGTGCGGGCAGTGCGAACCGCATTGCCCGCAGAGCATCCGCATCCCACGTGAGCTACAGAAGATCAGCCAGTTTGTGGAAGACTTAAAGCAGAATAAGATTCTACAGAAGGAGCAGACATAAAAATTAATAGTTTTATACATATTTCTTCTTGTATTACATTATTTTTTGCTACTTTTGCACCATCAATAAACAATATTTATGGAAAAACCTGCTATTAACTCGTTGGGACATGGCTATCAGTTAGTGAATGGCCAAAGCAAAGAACAAAGAACATATCATATTGAGTGCGAACTTGGACGAGGCGGATTTGGCATTACTTATCTGGCCACCTCCGATGAGTATGTTGGCAACATCCTGCAGACGACAAAATATACCATCAAGGAGTTCTGCATGAGCGATGTCTGCATGCGCCAGCCTGATGGCAGCATCACCGTTGCCGAACGTGACGAAGAAGAATTCCAGAGTTGCATGGGTGATTTCCTGCATGAAGCCGAGCGTCTGCATAAGATGTCTCATGAGGGTATCGTTCCCGTCAAGGAGGTGTTCGAAGCCAATGGCACCGCCTATTACGTCATGCAGTTTCTGGGCGACCAGTCGCTGGTAAAGTACGTCAAGGAGAATGGTGGAAAACTCGATGAGGAAGAAGCATGTCGCATTGCCAGCATGGTTGCCAAGGCACTGGACTATCTGCACCAGCAGACCGTCACCCACTTGGACGTCAAGCCTGAGAACATCATGATGTATCAGCGTCGTACGGGCAAGCCAATACCCATCCTGATAGACTTCGGACTGGCCTGCCACTACAAGAAGAAAGGTGGCAGCACTTCTAAACACAGTGCCACGGGAACCACCGACGGCTACTCTCCTTTAGAGCAGTATGCAGGCATTAACCGCTTTACCCCCGAGGCAGACATCTACGCCTTAGGCTGCACCCTGTATTTCATGCTGACGGGTAAGGCACCGCTGATAGCCAACGACATGTCGGCCCAGTATTTGTTCAAGACACTCCCCGATGGACTCAGCGACGATACTGTCGAAACCCTGCGCAAGAGTATGGAGAAGATGGCTGAGCGCCGCACCAAGACTATTGCTGACTTCCTACGGAACCTGCCGAAGTTTGACGATGAGCCTATCGTAGGTGGCAAAAAGACTGTCAAAAGAAGAAATTCTTCTGGTGGCAGGGGTCGTACTGGTGGTGGTGACAACAAGATGAAGTATGCCCTCATCGGCATGGGAGCTGTTATTCTGATACTGGTGTTGCTGCTGATGATACCATCGGGCAATGAGAAAGTTTCAACGAACCAGGAAGATATCGAGCAGGTTGACGCCGACAGTACGGTCACTACCAACAACAGCAGTGAGAATACTGCTACTGGCGGTGGCAACACACAACAACAGGAAAACAACAACACCCAGAACAGCAACAGCCAGAACAGCAACAGCCAGAACAGCAACAGCCAGAACAGCAATAATTCCAGCAGCCAGCCGGAAAAGCAGGAAGTCAAGCCTGAGCCTAACTATCTGAACCTTGGCTATGCTGAGTGGCGCGGCCCCGTCAAGAACGGCAAGCCCAATGGTGACGGCATCATGCGCTTCAAGAGCAGCCACCGTATCGACAGCCGTGATCCGGGAGAGAACTATGCGGAAGCTGGCGACTATATCGATGGCACCTACTCCAATGGACACCTCGTTGATGGCACCTGGCACAAGGCTGCCGGAGGCTCGGAATATATGATGATCGGACAATAACAACACCCAAAATATGAAAAAACTATTCTTTGCCCTTTGCTGCATCCTGGCATCAGCCAATGGCACCTATGCACAAGACTATGCCTCCAACCATTTGGAAAAGGCGGTTAACAAACTGGGAATAGCTAACAAGTTGTCGAAAGGCAGCAAGGCAGACACCATCCTTGTCAACCAGCAGCGCGTTGTAGTACGCAAAGATGCCAATGGCCGCATTGAGCATGTAGGCATACCTTTGTTCAACGCTTTCATGCGGAGTCTTCAGCCGTCACCTATCCACGACTATCTGGAGTTTGCTGCCCTCGACAAGAAATACAAAATCTCCGAGAACACCTTGCAGCTCAATCAGCTGAAGTTCAGCAAGGGCAGCTGGGACGACTTGTTCCTGTTGAGCGATACCACAACGTGCTCCATCAATAACCTGGAGGACAAGATGTATGTGGTGAAATGGATGAAACAGGGCGAACCGTTTCTGGAGGTCTACTTCCCTGTCGACTACGAGTTACTGGCCAACAGTAGCCGCCGCGAGATGGAGGTGCGCTTCATCGAAGGTCTCAAGGCTTTCAAGCTTTCCGATTCCGTTCCTCCCCAGCAATTAGACACTATTGAATTTAAGAAATACGGCATCAAGGGCATCTTCGTCAAGGAAGGTACTCACTACGTAACACCAGTCATCACCTCAAACACCTATTTTAAAAAGGAAGCAGGTGGCTACAGTCTGCTAGCCGACAACCAGTACACCAGCGAGAGTTTTGCCAACCTTCTGCTGAATCCAATGTATGCCCCTGAAGCCACTGTCAATATGGGATTCTCGATGAGCACCTTCCGCTCGGAATACGTTGAGATGGATTTCCGCCAGTTGAGTGCCTACTGCACCAGTAATGGCTGCACGCCGTTCTATGGTTTCGAGGGTGTTACCGACGGAATAGCCACTGCCACACTCATCATGCACAACAAGAAGTCGGGCTATAACCACATTTTCTATATCCAATGTCCTGCATCAGAGATTGGGAAGCCTGGCGCAAAGCTTACTGGCAGGGGATACCTCTTTACTCCGTCGTCGAACGTCAAGAATCTCTTCGGCACTCCAAGTAAAGGTAAGTCGCGTTCATACAAACACATAGCAAAATGAGAAAACTGCTTTTCCTGCTGACTATATGCTGCGTACAGCTGCCTCTCATGGCTCAGGACGTGATGGAGCAGATTAATCAGGTAAAACTTGAGGGCGGACACCTGACAGCACAATACTCCCATGAGTCGGTCGATACGGCCTTTCTGATGGGAAAGAAAGACATTTTGCACCAGCTGAACATGAAAGGCCTCGGTCTCTTCAAATTGGATGAGATTGAATCCAAAGTGAAACATCTCGACATGCACCGCGGCAATCAGTACAGGGTTTTCTCCTATCTGAAGCTGTCAGACATCAGCCGCAAGGCTAATAGCCACCAACAAGAGGAAAAGCTCGTCATCGTGCCGAAGTTCGACGCCAAAGAAGAATCGTCCACGACGACCCATGTGGCCAACAATGCCCATAAGACCAATGAAGTCCGGAACGTCCAACAGCCTACGGAGGACCTGCCCACACAAATTGCCCGTGACATCATGAACAAGAGAGACCATCTTGCTGCCTTGAACGCACTGAATGCCAAGAAGAACATGGGCCAGATTATCGACTGTGGCCCTTTCTCCAAGAGCACTAACATCGATGAGGTCTACATTGCCATCTTCGACCGCAACAGTGCCGCCCCGCTAGCTGTGCTATCACCGACCGTCAACGGCAAGCGTACCAACCTCATCACCAAAAGCGAAGACTCGCTCTCCAACTACCATGGCTGCAGAGCCATCTGGTTCAAGTTCTGAACAAAACACGATGTAATACGAAGAAAAAAAGACTACACGATATGAAACGATTACTAACTTTACTCTTTGTGGCCGTATGTGCTTGTAGCACCCTATCGGCCCAGAATGTGACTTTCAAATTTGAAGAGGGCACATTAAGCAATGCAGCCTTACGCCAGAAGATGGAAGGCCGCATTTCACGATTGTTGACCGAAATCACACAGGCGTCGGCAGCCAACCGCAGCCTCAACTTGACATCGCTCGGTCTGTCGCCCGTGGCCAGCAAGCGTCTGGGAAAACTCTGGGAGAATCTGCATTTTTCGTGCGACTACAACACCAACATTGAGAAATGTCTCATTGATGTCAATGGCTATGAAGTGCGCGGAATCCTCATCACCCTGCAGCCCATGGGTGCCAACTACAGCGGCTCCACCAGCCGTGAACTCGCCATCAGCTTTGCCCCCGATGGCATCATCACCAATGTAAACATGACGCTGGAGAACAACTCCTACCAGGATATCGTCAACAATGGCATGGATGTCACCGACACCCGTCGCCGACTGGAGATTTTGAAATTCGTCGAGGACTTCCGCAGCTACTATGACGAGAAAGACATCCAGGCTCTGGACAATATCTACAGCGAAGATGCACTGATTATCACTGGTAAGGTAGTCCAGCGCAAGAACTTAGGTAGCGACCAGGCCCGCATGAAGCCAGAGATTGAGTATAGCAAGATGAACAAGGTACAGTATATGAACAAGTTGCGCGGCATTTTCGCCAACAACAAGTTCATCAAGGTGAAGTTCGACGACATCATCGTCAAGCGCCACCCCGCCAAGGCAGGATTCTATTCTGTCACCCTGCACCAGAACTGGCAGTCGAGCAGATATTCCGACGACGGCTATGTATTCCTGCTCTGGGAGTTCAAGGAAGGCCGTTCACCGGTTGTCCACGTCCGTACCTGGCAGCCTGACATGGTTGGCAACCGCAAACTAGGTGCCGACGAAGTGTTCAACGAGAACGACTTCTTCATTCCCTAAACATACTACATGAAACTACTAACTACTTTTCTACTGGGCATCCTCATGGTGCCCTTGACGGTGTTGGGACAAACCGCCGACTTTGCTGGTGCGCAATGGATAGCCTTGGAGCAGGACTCCACCATTCTCTTCCCACACGTCCACCTGTTGAAGGCGAAATCGGCCCAGGGTCAGTCGCTCAAGCGTTATCAACTGCCCGTGCTGGAACGGCAGTTCCAGATGAAGCACCAACAGGTACGCCGTGCATGGGCCGACGTCTGCGGACTGGGACAGTACGAACTGTTTGTCAACGGCGTGAAGGTGGGTCGCAACTTCCTCGACCCGGGCTGGACGATGTTCAACAAGCGCCTGCTCTACAACACCTTCGACCTGACGGCACAGCTGTCTGCTGCTGCCAGCCGCGACATTTCCCTGCGCGTGATGCTGGGCGGCGGCATGTACGACATCCCGCTGCAGGGCTACCACAAGATGGGCGGTTCATGCGGTGCGCCTAAACTGCTGCTGGCGCTGCATATAGACTATGCCGACGGCCAGCGACAGGACATCGTCAGCGATGGCTCATGGACGGCCAGCGAGAGTCCCGTCACCTACAGCAGCATCTATGGCGGCGAGAGCTATGACGCCACACTCAGTGCCACCCCGAAGCCAGCGGTCATCACGCATCCCCATTGGGACGTGCCGTTGGTGAAGCAGGACGACCATACGCGCCTCATCGTCAAGCAGCAACTGCCCATGACGCGTTTGAGGGGGGCGGGCATCCCCGACAGCACCTGCATCTATGACATGGGCCAGAACTGTTCGGGCATTGTGCGGCTGACGGTGCGCGGTCCTCGTGGCAGCCGTGTGACGTTGCGTCCTGCCGAGCTTCTGCGCGACGGCACCGTCTTCCAGCGGTGCATGCCGGGCTACGCCTGGACCTACACCCTTCGTGGCGACAAGGAGGGCGAAAGCTGGCAACCGCAATTCTCCTATACGGGCTTCAGATATGTGGAGGTGAAGGCTGACAAGGGTGTGGAAATCCAGCAGTTGACGGGACTGCATACCTCTGCCGATGTGGCGGAGACAGGTCATTTTGAATGCTCCGACACCCTGCTGAGCCGCATCTACACGCTTATCGACTGGGCCATCAGCAGCAATCTGGCCAGCATCACCACTGACTGCCCCACCCGTGAGAAGTTAGGATGGCAGGAGCAGAACCACCTGATGGCCTACTCCATGATGTACCGCTACGACATGCAGGCGCTAATGAACAAGATTGCCGATGACCTGGCCGACTCACAGCATGACGACGGCGCCATACCGACCATTGCTCCCGAATACACGCTGTTCGCCCAAGGCAGCGGCTTCGAGGACACGCCGGAATGGGGCGCCTCCTTTATTCTCTGTCCTTACTATAATTATATATGGTATGGGGACGACTCGACCATGCGTCGCCATTACGACGCCATGAAGCGGTATATCGACTATCTGCAAAGCCGTACCCAAGAAAATATCCTCGACTATGGACTGGGCGACTGGTTCGACGTGGGACCGAACCGACCGGGGGTTGCCCAGCTCACCTCCGTAGCCTTCTCGGCAACGGCCATGTACCACTACGAGCTGTGTGTCATGAGCAGCATAGCCCGGCTGTTGGGCAAGGGCGACGACGCCCATCGGTTCAGCCAAATGGCTGCCGACGTCAAGCAGGCCTTCAACGCCCGCTTCTGGAATCAGGAGCAGCAACTATACGAACAAGGCAGCCAGACGGCCTCGGCCATGGCGCTGTTTATGCAGCTTACCACCGACGCAAACCGCAGCAAGGTCTTGCAGTCGCTGGTCGACGACATCACCACCCGCATGGCATCGGCCAAGGCTGGCGAGGCACTGGTCACGGCGGGCGACGTGGGCTACCGCTATGTGCTGCAGGCACTCCGCGAGGGCGGCCGCTCCGACGTGATATGGCAGATGAACCGCCGCGACGACCTCCCCGGCTATGCCTACCAGCTGCGTCAGGGAGCCACGGCACTCACCGAGAGCTGGCAGGCATACGACAACGTGTCGAACAACCACCTGATGTTAGGACACCTGATGGAGTGGCTGTTCCAGGCTCCCGGCGGCATCCGCCAGGCCGAGGGCAGCGTGGCCTGGCGCCATATCGTCATCGAACCGCAAATGCTAGGCACGCTGACCTGGGCTAAGGCCGACTTCCAGTCGCCGCAAGGACTTATCGTCTGCCATTGGACGGCCTCACCCGACCACAGCCAATGGACCGTCAACGTCACCATCCCCCAGGGTGCTGATGCCGAGGTACGCCTGCCTGACGGCAGACACTGTCAAGTGGGTGCCGGTGAACATACTTTTTCAAGCGACAAGGCACAAGGTCAGGCACAACGGCAGCCCACGGTGACATGGGACAGCAAGAGCCTCATGATGGACGGTCGGCGCGTCTGTCCCGTGATGGGCGAGATACACTATTCGCGCATCCCTGCCGACGAGTGGGCCGACGAGGTCCGCAAGATGAAAGAGGGCGGCGTGACAATCGCTGCCACCTACGTTTTCTGGAACCATATCGAGGAGCAGGAGGGCATCTTCCGCTGGGATGGCCAACGCTCATTGCGCCGCTTCTTGGAGGTCTGCAAGCAGGAGAATATGCCCGTCATACTGCGGTTAGGCCCATTCTGCCACGGCGAGGTACGCAATGGCGGCATCCCCGACTGGGTCTTCACCAAGGGCTGTAAGCTGCGTGAGGCCAACCCCGTTTTTCTCGGTTTTGCCGAGAAACTCTACCGCCAGATTTTTACACAGGTGCAGGGATTGCAGTGGAAGGACGGCGGCCCTGTCATCGCCGCCCAGTTCGACAACGAGTACCGCGGCCGTGGCGAATACCTGATGGCGCTGAAACGCATCGCACAGCAGGCAGGGTTTGACCTGCCGTTCTACACCCGCACCGGCTGGCCGGAGCTACGCACTCCAGTGCCCTATGGCGAGATGCTGCCGCTCTATGGCGACTATGCCGACGGCTTCTGGGACAAGGAAATCAGCGAGGGCTGCGGCAACTACTACAAGGCGTTTAACTTCAAAGCTTTCCGCTCGTCAACGGCCATCGGCACCGACCTGTTGGGCAAGCAGGAAGAGAACGTCAACAAGAGCGACAACCAGTACCCCTACTTCACCTGCGAATTGGGCGGCGGCATGGCGACGGCCTACCACCGCCGACCATACATATACCCGGAGGATGCCTACTCCATGGCGCTGGTCAAGTTAGGCAGCGGCTCCAATCTGCTGGGCTACTACATGTATCATGGCGGCACCAACCCTGAGAGCGTACTTCACACGCTGAACGAATGCCAGACATCGCCAGGCACCGCCAACAACGACCTGCCCGTGATGACCTACGACTTCCAGGCGCCCCTGGGGGAATACGGGCAGACCTATCCCCAGTACTACCGTCTGCGCCCCTTGCACCTCTTCATGCACGACTGGGGCGAGACGCTGGCACCTATGGAGGCCTCGTTCCCTACCTCGCAGGACCTGAAGCGCGGCGAAGACACGGCTCTGCGCTGGGCTGTTCGCAGCATCAGCGAAAAGCAGGGGACCTCCGGCTTCATCTTCATCAACAACTACGAGCGCTTCTGCCAGTTGTCGGCCAAGAAAAACGTACAGTTGTCGGCCTGTGGCGTCACACTGCCCCGCTTGACCTTCCCAAGCGGCTGCATGGCCATCTTCCCCGTCAACATCGACGGCATCCGCTATGCTACGGCACAACTGGTGGCACGCCGCGACGGCAAGACCTACATGATGCAGATTCCGGGCATCCCTACGACCATCGCCATGAAGAACGGCAAGACGCTGAAGAACGTCAAGCCACGCGGCACAGAGAAGCCCATCTATGGCAACCTCTACCTGCTCACCCCGTCAGAGGCCGAACAGCTGTTCCTGACTCCTCCCTCATCCCTCATCCATCAGACATCAGACATCAGCCATCATCCATCAGCCATCCTCACTTGGACCAAGGTCAAGGATGCCGGTGCTTTGCGTACCATCGTAAAGGGCAAGGCCAAGGTGGCTGAAGCACCCTCTGAACAAGACTGGCAAGAGGCCGCTGTTTATCGCATCAGCCTGCCAGGTGACTCCACATGGCGCACTCCTCACGCTATGCTCCTCACCATCAACTATCGTGGCGACTGTGCCCGACTCTATGCTAACGGCCATCTCGTAGCAGACAACTTCTACTACGGACGGCCTTTCCTCTATGGTCTCTGGCGCTTGCCCGAAGGCTGCACCGAACTGGAGCTGCGCATCCTGCCCTTGCAGCCAGACGCACCTATCTACCTGCCCCGCGAAGCCAATAAGACCTCAGGAGAGCAGGTAAACAGCATAGAAGTCAAAGATTGTCGTTAGTCCCGCTTACAGGATTGACATCAACTGGACGGTGTATTTGTTGACACCAATACTGGATACCGACACCATGAACACGTGCTTCTTGTTGCCCACCATCAAAGCATAGTCAGAACCTGCAGCAGCCATTTTGTAGACGCTTTTCGGCTCACTGGTCTGGAAGCCCTTGTCTGTAAACTCCTTGATGAGACGGGTAGCCACTTCCATGGCCGACTCCTTGTCGGTATGCCCGACGGGCAGTGTTAGACCGTAGATGGTGCTACCACCAATGAGGCTGCTGGCAATACCGCCTCCCATGAGTCCGCCAAGCAGTCCACCGCCACTTGAATTTTGCCACTTGGCGATTGCCGTCACGGGCAAGCCTAGCAGGGTTTTCTTATAGCCGTTGCTTTCGTCGAGGGTTATCATGACACTCTGCTGCTCTTTCTGTTCGACGGCTGTCGGGTACTGTGCTTTTATCGCTTTCAGTGCTGCATTCTTCTTGGCACTCACCTTCAGTCCTTCGATGCCTAGCATGTGCTGTGTGATGTCCTCTATCGTCAGCTCGTCAGGACCATCGGTCGTCAGCACCATAGGTCCTACGGGAATGTCACCGGTCTGCGAAGGGTCGTACAGCGTCAGCACGTACGTCACCTTGCTCTTCACCTGCTTGATACCATAGTCGGCAAACTGCACTTGCAGAGGCAGATAGTCCTCGGGGATAATCTTCATCTCCTTGGTGCCATCGGTCAGATAGACCCATTTCTCGGTGTCGCGGTTGACCACTTGGCCAATCACGTTACCCTCCACGCGCTTAATGGAGCCTACCAACTGGATCTTCACCAAGGCACAAGACTGTCCATTCAAATCCTTACGTTCATACTGACTGGCCGAGATATCGTTCGTCACGGCTTTCATCGACTCTACATTCAGTTTCTGTGCCACTGCCACCTGAGCCAATAGTAACAGGCACATCGTCAAAAGGGAATTAATCTTTTTCATTGGTACTCAATTTGCTCACAAAGGTACAAATTATTTCTGAAAGGAGCATCATAAATTGACAATAATTTCGTACCTTTGCATACAAAACAACAAAACTGTAAATCAATGAAAAAGAAACATATCCTACTAAGCCTGTTCTTACTGATAATGACACAGGTTGTCTCGGCACAGGAACTTACGATAAAAGGAATGACTATGGCTAGCAACGACATCTCAGCCAGCCAGTATGAACGCAAGGACTTCAACGGCAAGGCATGCGCTTTGGTCAAGGTGCGTATGGCTGCTACTGGCACTATTTTCGAGGGCAATGTCATCCAGCCCGTAGAGCACAAGACCAATGAATACTGGGTCTACATGACCGAGGGTTCCAAGGAATTGCACATCAAACATCCTAACTACATTACACGCGAAATTCATTTTGCAGACTATGGTATCAACGGATTGCAGTCTCACACGACCTATACCCTGACTGTCAGTTTACCACAGGCTGTCCCAGCTCAAACCCAGAAGCTTATCATTAACTACGCTCCTGCCAATGCCACCGTACTAATAGACTCCAAGCTCTACAGGGGTAACGGTCGCATCGAAGCCATATTGCCCGTTGGAACGCATCAGTACATCATCGCTGCCGACGGTTTCGCATCAGCCGAAGCCACCGTCAAGCTAACTGCCGAGGCTCCCCGTACCGTCACCGAGCAGTTGGCATCAGTAGCAACGGTAGAGTTGCAATCGCAAGAGGCCGTCACACAGCAAAACATTTCCACACCTATAGAAAGCCAAACAGCAATTAGGAATAAAGGTGTTTCATTAGAAGAAGTGGAAAGACAAATAGCAAGTCATGTTAATGACATTACAATTGAGACTAATACTGTAGGCGATAACTATATTAAATGCTCGTTCGGCACAAGCCTTCTTTTTACGACGAATTCCTCCACATTGACGAATATTGGAACCCGAAGATTGAATGAGCTGAGCGACATCATTGCAGAATATTCTGACATGTTTGATGTTGCCATTGATGCTTATTCGGATAACACAGGTAATTCTCAGATTAACCTCAACCTAACAAGCAAACGTGCCGAGAAAGTTGCTGAGTACATATCCTCGAGCAATCGAAATATAAGGATGGTATCTGTTAAGGGACGCGGTGATTCCAATCCAGTAGAAGACAACTCCACCGCTGCAGGCCGCGCTAAAAACCGCCGCGTAGAAATTACCCTCTACCCCAGCGCTACCATGACACAAAAATCCACCGAAGGAACATTAAGCAGCCAGGTCGAACAAACGGCTGACACCGTTGACCCATTGGATCTATTAGGTGGTTCATTCCGTCCCCTTACTGATGCTCAAAAGAAAGAACTCAGCATCTCGTATGGTATTCAAATTACCAAAGTTGGCAAGCGCAAGTTGAAAGACGCCGGCATTCCACAAGGCTTTACCATACAGCGTGTCAACGACGAAAATATCAAGACCACCAATGACTTGCAGAATGCTGTAAAAAAGGGTTATACCTCCAAAGATCCCGTACTCTATATCCAAGGAATCTTCCCTACAGGCAAAAAAGGTTACTTTGCTGTCCCACTTAAAGACTAAGGCTCCCGGCTTACCATTAATGTCTGGCCGACTCTGCGTGCTAGCCGTCAAATCGCCCGTCGCCAGCGTCATAGACTCTACGGTAAGTTTCTGCGCTTGCACTACAGACAGCATCGTCAAGCAGGCTAATAATATAAGGTAGATTCGTTTCATAGGCATTGCTATATTATTTATTGTAATCTGAAAGTCACAGGTACCGTATACATGACTCTGACTGGCGAACCATTTTGTTTACCTGGCAACCACTTCGGCATTGCCCTGAGGACTCGCACCGCTTCCTTGTCCAAAGCTGGATCTACACTCTTTAAGACCTTAACATCGGTTATAGAACCATCTTTTTCTACAACGAACGTGCAAAATACTCTTCCCTGGACACCATTTTCCTCTGCGACAACAGGGTACTTGATAGCAAGTGACAGATACTGCATTAATCCACTCGGACCTCCATCTATATTAATGACTTCCTCTTTTTGGGCTATAGAATTGTAGTATTTGTAAGAGCATCCTTTGAATTGGGGCATTTCTTCAACTACATCAAAAACCTTACCAACACTCGTATTTCCATTTTGATTGCTTGTCACTTGAGTGTTCGTAGTAGCAGATGAGAGAGTTTTAGCCGTGAGTGAGCCGGAAACTGAAAGGGTTTTTCCTTCTTCTACTGTGATAGAAAGAGATTTCGTTTCATAGCCATTCATTCGTATTTCCATCCGATGGCTGCCAACTATAATGCCACGGAAGATATCGGGACTATTACCTGTCTTCTTTCCGTCAATCCATATCTCTGCATTAGCAGGCTGGTAATTGACATTGATGGCACCCGTTATCGCTTGGAGTTCTGGTATGTTAACCTGCTGGCTGGCACGCTGCGATAGCGTAATATTCTGGCGATAGTTACGATATCCTGTCAGTCGGCCCTCCACGCGATAGGTTCCTGCGGGCAGTTGTCCAGACCAGGATGATGTGCCACGCAACTGGTCGTTGATGTATATCTGAGTCCCGTTGGTGGCGGTGCTCACGGAGAGTGTAGCCATCGTCGACTTCAGCTTGATGGGCAGCGTTACCTTCTCATTGCCGACGGTAAACGTGCCGCTCTGCGTCTCGTAGGCAGGAGCTTCTACACGATAGCTATATTCACCCATAGGCAACAGCATGGTAAGGGTACCATTCTGCACCTGTTGAAGCTGGTCGTTGACATACACTGTAGCATTAGCGGGTTCAACCGACATCAATAAATAGCGCATACCGTCATCTAACGGCTGTGCGCCAGCCTGAGGTATGTTCAGCGTCAGCACGTATGTCACCTTCTGCTCCACGCCCTTGATGCCGTAGTCACGGAAATTGACGGCCAACGGTACGAAGTTGGGGTGCTTGACGGTCAGCATATACGACTGTTCGCTCATGTAGACCCAATACTCACCGGTCTTATACTCGGACTTACCAATGACATTGCCTTCAAACTCGGCTCCGATACCGGCCAACTGCACTTTCACCAGCGCACACGGCTGTTGGTTCAGGTCTTTGCGTTCATACTGGCTGGCAGAGATGTCATAGGGCGCTGCCTTCATAGACTCCACCGTCAGCTTCTGTGCCGAGGCGATTGAGAGCATCGCCCAGAAAACTATTATAATAAGGGATATACGTTTCATAAGCTGTATTGATTCTATTGGATGCTTAATATGGCTTCAAAAGCACTGTCGGTAATCACGCCACCATTCGTTATACGATCCTGGCTGATGCCCAGTCCGACGAAGAAATCCTTGATGCTATTATAGCGACTTTCCCGAGCTTGGTCTGCGTAATAGGCTAACTTATAGGCGCTTTTTACCTTTCCTACGGCGTACTTGATTGTCAGTCGGGTTTGGGGATTCTCTTGCAGCACAACGGCAAGCTTGCCCAGTTCTGTTTTTCCTTCATTGGTCAAAGCACTGTTTTTGTCAAAGATTTCTTTTTTCTTGAACCTATAGGCTCTGGGATAGAACGGCTTTTTGGACAAATCATCGCCAGACTGGAACGTGAAAGTCTCTGCATGGAACGTGGCTGCAGACTGTGCGGCCGTAGTGCCTGTGGTGGCAGTAGTGGATGTGGTGGCAGTGGCGGCATTAGGATTGAAAAGGGCCCAACAACTGGAATACGTTCCCCTCAAGCTGTTTAGTTGCGATGCAGCCTCGCCCTTATCGTAAGTCGTTACGGCAATGACGCGGTACATGTTGGAGGGATGCTCCTTGATGACGATGGGGTTATAGCCTTTACCCTTCAATTGACCTGCAAGACCTTCGGCATTGGCCTGGAGGCTGAAGCTTCCAGCAACAACACCGTAAGACAAAAGTGCAGGACCGGAAACATGATCAAACGACTTGACCTCGCGGACCGACAGGCTGACGTTGGATGCCGCTGTCCGACTGGTGTTGGAGGCTGTCTGAGCAGAGTTGTATGCTACCGGCTGCTGCACTTGCTGCAGGGCAGTCTGCTGCTGGACATTGTTGGTGGCAGCCTGCTGAGTGGCGGTCCTGTTCAAGTTCTCGGTGATGGTGCGCGGTGAACCGGCTGTCAGCTTGACGGAACCTTCGGCAGTCTCGTAGCCATTGGCAGCGATGATGTATTCGTGGCTGCCAACAGGCAACAACACTTCAACACGGCCATTCCCCTGCTGCAGCTTAGAATCGACGAGTACTGTGGCATTGGCGGGCGAATAGTTGATGACAAGTTTCTGCATCTGCGTCACGGCAGCCTGCGGTAGCAAGACCGACAACGTATAGGTAGTCTTCGACGTCAGCCTGTCAACACCATAGTCCTTGAACACGGCCTGCACGGGCTGGGCCTGGGGATGTTTGATACGCAATTCCTTGGAACCCTCGGTCATGTAGACCCAGTATTCGCCCGTTTTGAAGTCAACGCTTCCGATGACATTGCCCTCGAATACGGCTCCCGGTGATGCCAGCAGCACCTTCACCAAAGCGCAGGCCTGACCATTCAGGTCCTTGCGTTCATACTGGCTGGCGGAAATGTCGTTGCCAGCTAATGCCATCGACTCAACGGTTAACTTCTGTGCCGACACTGTGAGAGTCAACAGTAATGACAATATCAAAAAGATGCTCTTTCTTTTCATTGTTTTACGGTTTTGCATGCAAAGATACGAAATAAATTACAAACTATACGGGTAATATGGATTTTTTTGTGTACCTTTGCTGATGAATCAGCGACGGTACTGTCACTCGGCATAAAAAAAGAATGAATTCTTTTTGTTCTACTCTCGTTTTTTTGTACCTTTGTGCACAACAAATAAATATTACGACCGATGAAACGCATTTACCTTATTATATTAGTCTGTTGGACGATGCTGTCAGTCGCCTCGGCGCAGGAACTCACCGTCAAGGAGATGAAGGCCACCAACGACATCTCCGCCAGCCAGTACCGTGTGAACGACCTGAACGGTCAGCCTTGTGCACTGGTGAAGGTACAGCTGGCTACTCGCGGCGCCAAGTTCGCGGGTAGCGTCATCGGCACACCGGAATTTAAGAACGGTGTCTACTGGGTGTATATGCCTGCCGGCGTCAAGGAACTGGAGGTGCAGCACAATAGCTTCGTGCCGTGTCACGTCACGTTCAGCGACTACGGCATCCAGTCGCTGCAGAGCCTGACCACCTACGTCCTGACACTGCTCATGCCGCAGGGTGGGGCAGCACCTGTTCAGGTGCAGAAACTCGTCATCAAGTATTCCCCTGCCAACGCCACTGTCATTATTGATACCAAATTATATAAAGGAAACGGAAGAGTGGAAGCCGAACTACCTGTCGGCAATCATAATTATCTGATAGCCGCCGATGGCTACGAGTCAGTCGAGGCAACAGTGAAGCTGACAGCTAATACACCACGAACCGTTACAGAGGAACTTAACAAGACTGTCGTTCAGGAGGCCATAGCGTCGACAGAAACCAGAAAGGAAAAAGTTCAAGAAAAAAAAGAACAGAAAACTGAAGGGGGAAAAGACCCCTTTGAAGAGTTCTTCTCAGACCCTTTTGGTGGATTCTTCGGTACGTCTAAGAAATCTTCTAAAAATCAAACGACAACAGAAACAACAGACGGAAATCTCCCGGCCGTGGAGACATTTACCGTTAATGGCGTGTCGTTCAACATGGTTCGTGTGGACGGAGGCACGTTCACGATGGGTGCCACGAGCGAACAGGGCAGTGATGCTAATGGTGACGAAAAGCCTGCCCACCAGGTTACGCTGTCCACGTACAGCATCGGCGAAACGGAGGTGACACAGGCCTTGTGGCAAGCCGTGATGGGTAGTA
The DNA here is from genome assembly GCA_946185485.1 of uncultured Prevotellaceae bacterium. GTDB lineage: Bacteria > Bacteroidota > Bacteroidia > Bacteroidales > Bacteroidaceae > Prevotella. Next base: position 81,094 of record CAMHJQ010000004.1, read on the forward strand.
ATCCTTCCCGAAATAAGAGCGAGAATCTGCCTGTGGAGGAAGTGAGTTGGAAAGATTGTCAGAAGTTTATTTATAACTTAAGAAAAATGACGGGTAAGCGTTTCCGCCTGCCTACTGAGGCAGAATGGGAGTATGCTGCCCGTGGAGGAAACAAGAGCAGAGGATATAAATACAGCGGCAGCAACGACTTGGGCAGTGTTGCTTGGTACACTAATAATAGTGGAAGTAAAACCCACGATGTCAAGACCAAGCAGGCTAACGAATTAGGTTTGTATGACATGAGCGGCAATGTTTATGAATGGTGCCAGGACAAGTGGGGTGATTATAAAAGTGGTTCTCAGACAAATCCCAATGGTCCAAGCAGTGGGTCTACCCGTGTTGTCCGTGGTGGGTGCTGGGGCGCCGGTCCGCAATTCTGTCGCTCTCCGTATCGTGCCAGTTACAACCCTTCGCATGGGTTCGACAACCTCGGGCTCCGTCTAGCCCTTTGAGTTACAACCCTCCTTGATTCATGAAGACTTATTCAGGATCACACACAGACAGGCACGATGTGAGGTAGTTGGAAATATCTTCGTATCTTTGCAAAAATAATAGAACCCAATACAGATGACACGCCTCTTGATAGCCCTACTTGTTTGCCACTATCTGGCTGACTATTGTCTGACTCTGCCCGTCATGATTCGGGCAAAGGCAGATGGCCGCAACCTTTGGCCCATCATGTTGCATGCAGCCGTGCATGCACTACTGGTCGGACTATGCCTGCTGACATGGGGAGTGGCATGGAAATTGTTGTTATTGTTAGCAGCGGTGGAATTAGCTACGCATTTCTTCATCGATACATGCAAGGCGCGTCTGTCTGCCCATTATTCTTACATGGCAGACATACATAACAAGTCCTACTGGATGCTGTATGGTTTTGACCAACTGCTGCATCTGCTGATATTGGTGTTGATATGGTACAACGTATTCTTCTGAGGGAGAAATATTTTATAGTGCCAGACGGAGTCCGATGTTGCTGTCCTTATTTGATGGACTGGCGTGAATAAAGGCAGGTATGTCGCAGCCATTTGCTCCGTTGCGCCAACTGCCACCACGTTGAATGCGGAAATCCTGTGAGTTACCCAGTGAGCTGCTCTTGTTCTTGTCAGCTTTGTCTTGACACCATTCCCAGACGTTCCCGTTCATGTCATACAGCCCTAGTTCATTGGCTTGCTTTGTTTTAACCTTATGAGTCTTTTTGTTGCTGTTATCTCGGGTCCATGCAACTTTTTCAACATGATTACTGCCACTGTATGGGTAGTCATTACTCTTGCTGCCTCCGCGAGCAGCATATTCCCACTCTGCCTCTGTGGGGAGACGGAATTGACGGCCGGTCAACTGGTTCAGTTTCTGTATAAACTCCTGACAGTCATCCCAGCTCACGTTTTCCACAGGAAGGTTGCTACCCTTGAAGAATGACGGATTGTTGCCCATCACGGTCTGCCACAATGCCTGCGTCACTTCTGTTTCACCGATACTATAGCTTGCAGTATTACCATCCGCACGAATCATTTTAAATGATATGCCATTGACAGTGATAGTCTCTATATCTTTAGGAGTGTCGTTATTGGCTATCTCTTGATTCTGTGTCTGATTCTGGGCCTGTGGTTGTTGGGCTGCCACACTGGGTATAAGCACTGTGAGATAATAGGTGGATTTCGACTCCACCTTTTTGATACCGTATTCATCAAAACGAACATGCAGAGGGTGTGTCTGCGGATGCTTGATGCGCAACTCCTTGGAACCAGAAGACATATAGACCCAGAACTCTCCCGTTTTATATTCCACAGGCTCGATGACATTACCCTCGAATAATACGCCAGGGGAAGGTAAAGAAACTTTTATCAGCGCACAGGCCTGGCCGTTCAGGTCCTTGCGCTCGTACTGACTGGCGGAGATATCGTTGGTGGCCTTCATCTCCTTGACTGTGAGTTCCTGCGCCGAGGCGACTGACAGCATCGCCCAGCAGGCTAATATAATAAGGAATATACGTTTCATTGGACGTAGTCTATATTTATTGCGCACAAAGGTACAAAAAAACGAGAGCAGAACAAAAAGAATTCATTCTTTTTTTTTTGCCGAGTGACAGTACCTTCGCTGATTCATCAGCAAAGGTACAAAAAAAACGAGAGCAGAACAAAAAGAATTCATTCTTTTTTTATGCCGAGTGACAGTACCGTCGCTGATTCATCAGCAAAGGTACACAAAAATATCCAAATTACCCATATAGTATGGAAATTATTTCCCAAGTGGCAACGTCATATCGCCGTTTTTGAGTCAACAGATGGGCGGCAGATATGGGAAACAGACCGCGGGAAGGGGGAAAAGAATGGGCACCGTTGTATGTTTTCCCGCGATTCTCAAAATTTTTCCCGCGATTCTCACTTAAAAATCCCGCGATTCTCCCATCAAATCGCGGGATTTTTCATCAAGAATCGCGGGATTTTTTGGCAACAATCGCGGGGAATTTCGTAATGGGAGGCATATTTTTCGTTATAAACGCTTGCAGATTCGGAATTTATTGCTTATCTTTGCGGCATGAATGGAGCAGGAAATCAATAACCAAGAGTGAAAGGAACTATGGGAAAGGTACTATTTTACGCCGTCAACGACCAGCGTGCGACGGCACCGAAGAAAGGCTACTCGCTGCGGCCGCTGCGCTCGACAACTATCGACGCCCGTGAGCTGGCACAGCATGTGGAGCAGGACTCACACATTGACGCTGCGCGGGTACAGTATGTGATGGCGGCGGTGGTGAAGCAGATGCGCCAGATGGTGCTCAACGGCCATAAGGTGGAGCTGGGCGAGCTGGGCACCGTCGGACTGACGTGCCAAGGCACTGGAAGCGCTTCCGAAAAGGAGGTGACAGTGAAGAACAATGTGAAGGGACTGAAGTTCACGTTCCGTCCATCGGTGGAGATGAAGGAACAGCTACAAGGAGTGAAGTGTGAACTGGTGGTGCTGGACAACACTATTGACGTCCGCAAGCATGACGAGCATGGTGCAGTACTGATAGAATCGAAGGAGGAGTAGGCTTATGGGGACAATACATCTGAAGACTTATCAGTTCAAGAGCGAGAGCAATCCGCAGAGCCACGGCAAGTGGTATCCGCGAGTGGAACACTATTCTACCATCGGCACGAAGGAACTCTGCCAGCTGGCGGCCGAGGATTCGCATCTGGAACCGTCGGAGGTGGAGTACATCCTGAGCAGTGTGGTGAAGCAGATTAGCGAGCTGGTGTTCAACGGCCACACGATAGCCATTCCCGGCCTGGGCACGCTCTCCATTGCCGCCGACACACAGACGGTGGAGGATTATGCTGACGTCCGGTGCAACACACTGATCAAGCAACTGCGTCTGAACCTGCGGGTGACGCCAGAACTGCGCAAGGAACTGAAACAGACAACAGTAGTGATGAAATAAACCTCATAGATTTGCTGAAAGTGGCGGCAAGACCTCACACTGTTGCCCACGTTTGACTCAAAGCCCCCCTGCCGTTCGAGGACTCTTCTTTTCGTTTAGCTTAGGACTCATTTGGGAAGGGTTGTTACTCAGAGGGCCAGACGCAGGCCATAGGTTTCTGGCAGGCGTACTCCGGCACGTTTGTCCCGATTTATCCAAGCCTGACTAGTAACGAGACAATCTTTTGCTTCTGATTTCCAGCCACCGCCAACACAGATGTTGTATTTCGAGGATAATTCTCCCACCTGATCATCGCACCACTCGCTTACATTGCCACTCATGTCGTACAGTCCTAATTCGTTGGGCCGACGTGCCTTGACGGGATGTGACTGCTGGTTGCTGTTGTCGGCATACCATGCCACATCGCTGAGATTGCCACTGCCGGCATATCGCGTCCGCTGACTCTTGTTGCCTCCGCGGGCTGCAAATTCCCATTCATTAACGGTAGGCAGGCGGAATGGTTTGCCTGTGATTTCGCTGAGTTGCCATACGAATATCTGGCAATCGTCCCACGTGACGTTGTCAACAGGCAAGTCGTCGCCCTTATGTAGTGATGGATTGTCGCCCATGACGGCTTTCCAAAGTGCCTGAGTCACCTCTGACTCCCCGATGCTGAAAGCACGTAGTGTTGTCGGTTGGGTATTTCGGCTGCTCTCCGCGTCATTGTCTGCAATTTTGCCTGGTGTGAAAGTGCCACTTTCTACGGAAACCATATTGAACGACACACCGTTCACGGTATATGTCTGAATGGATGCTGTCGATGTGCTTTCGGCAGGCAATAGTCTGACGTTGCGTACAATAGTTGCTTCGCTGATGTCTACGGTTTTCTCCTCCGTGGTGTATCCAGGCGCCTCCACGCGGTAGGTGTGCTGCCCTTTTGTCAGGCAGATATTGGTCTTTCCGTCAGCACCTACGGCGTACAGCTGTCCATCTACGCTGACCAGGCTATTGGCGGGACTGACCGTCAGTACCAGATAGTGTTGTGCGTTGGTTTCCTTATCATCCTCCTGCTTCGGCAGCTGCACCGTCAGTCGATAGGTGGTCTTTGCCAACACCCTGCGTATGCCATAGTCGCTGAAATTCACGTGGCAGGGCTGGAAACTGCCGTGTTTGATACGCAGCTCCTTGGAGCCACTGGTCAGGTAAACCCAGTATTCCTTCTCTTTATATTGTGGAGTGCCTATGACGTTTCCTTCGAACGATACCCCTTCAATTGGCAAGCTTACCTTGACCAGCGCACATGCGTCACCGTTTAGGTCCTTTACTACGTACTGGCTGGCACTGTTGTCGTTAGGGTCTGCCGCCATTTTACTGACGGTCAGCTTCTGAGCTTGAACACTTGTAGAGCCCAGCACAACCATTATCCACAGGAATAGTCTCATCATCTTTCCTACTGATTTCATATTTTCATCTGCTGTGTTTAGATATCTATTGTGTCAGAATGCCAGTCGCATGCCGATGTCGTTTGATTTTATCTCTGACATCCAGCTGTCGCGAGTAAACGTTTTACAACCGTTATTGCTACTTCTGCCACCACCGCCGCGAAGCACACGACTGGAATCCTCCATCGACCCGACGGGGTTCATCATGAAGGCATCGGTAAAGTTGGCCGGACCGTCGTAGCACCATTCTTTTACGTTGCCACTCATATCGTATAATCCTAATTCGTTGGCTTTCTTCTGTTTTACGTTATGTGGGCGGCAGTTGTTTCTATTCACTTCTCTGATATCGCCTCCACTGATAGGCTTGTCGCCGCTATTGCTCGCATACCACGCCACGTCGTTTACAAAGTTGCTGCCTGCAAAGGTGTAACCCTTGCTCTTGTTGCCTCCGCGGGCAGCATATTCCCATTCCGCCTCCGTAGGCAGACGGAACGTCTTGCCTGTCAGCGCATTCAGCTTTTCGATGAACTTCAGACAGTCTCCGTATGATATTCCGTTGGCAGGCACGTTGTCTCCCTTCTCTAATGCCGGGTTTTCTCCCATGACAGCTTTCCAAAGCTTCTGTGTCACTTCCGTTTCACCAATGTAGTAGGTTGAAAGCGCTACCGTATGCGGTCTCTCTTTTTCTTGCCATTGAGGCAGTTCCTTGTCCTTGGTATTGCCCATGGTGAACGTACCTCCTTCGACGCGTATCATCTTGAACGCAACACCTTTGACGGTGATAGTCTCGACGGCAGCATTAGTCTTCGATTTCGTTGCTGCAATGAGTTCTCCTGTCAGCTTGGTCTCATCGGCTATTTCTATGTTGACAGGTACCTGTTGCGTGTTATATCCCTCCATACGGATTTCCACTTGATGACTGCCGGGGGCAATGTTGTCGAAGACGTTGGGCGACTTTCCCAGCTTCTTGCCATCCAGCAGAACTTCTGCTCCGGTGGGACCATAGAGAATGTTCAACTGTCCGTTCAGGTCTATATCAGCATTGCTCTTTTGGGGCATGATCAGCGTCAGGGTATAGGTAGTCAGGCTTTTCACCTGCGTAATGCTGTATTTGCTGAAGTCAACGGTGCAGGGCTTTACGCCTGGCACTTTGACTATCGTTTGCTTTGTGCCGTCAGGCATATACACCCAATATTCTCCTTGCTTGAACTCCGGTATCCCTGTGACGTTACCTTCAAACGTAGCGCCTTCGGCAGGCAGCAGAACCTTCACCAGTGCACAGGGTTTCCCCTTGGCATCCATGACGCGGAACTGACTGGCTGAGATGTCATTGCCGGCAGCACTCATCTGCTCTATCTTCAGTTGCAGGTCTTCGTCATCCGTCATGCAGAGCCTCATACCTGCAATTGACATTCGTTCATTCGGTTCGTTTTCGAAACGATAAGATACGCGGCTGCATTTCTCAACCGCACCCCAGCAACCACCGCGTAGCACGCGCTGTTCTCCGCGAGGCGGCCCAGTCGGATTGGTTTGGGCACGGTTTACATAGCGTCCGATGTACCAATCCTGGCACCATTCCCAAACGTTGCCGCTCATGTCATACAGTCCCAACTCATTGGCTTTTTTCTGCTTGACGTGTTTGATGCCATATTCTTTGTTGTTTTCCTTGGTCCAGCCCACAGACTTGCTATTGTTGCCTCCACTGTATTTGTAGCCCTTACTCTTGTTGCCTCCGCGGGCAGCAAACTCCCATTCAGCCTCTGTGGGCAGGCGGAAACGCTTGCCAGTCATCGCATTGAGCTTTCTGATAAACTTCTGGCAGTCAATCCATGAGATTTTATGGACAGGATGCTCAGCGTCATTATACCGTGAATTGACGGGCTCCATGATGGCATTCCATAGGGCCATCGTCACTTCCGTCTCGCCGATGTAATACGACGAAAGTGTCACCTCGTGAGCCGGTTTTTCTTCGTCTTGGGCATCGTCGCCTTGCTCACGGGTGGCTCCCATCAGGAAAGTGCCGCCCTCTACCCGAATCATATTGAACGGAACGCCGTTGACGGTAAACTGTTCCACATTCTGTTTCTGTGGAAACATTCCCTGAGTAACACCAAATAGTGTAGCTAATAATAGTAAAGTAGTTCTCATAAATATCTCTTATGTAATGATTCGCTCATGCTGCAAAGATAAAGAGATTATTTGAATTCTGCAAATAATCCGTTTGTTTTCTTCCATACCGTCATAGAGGAAACCACCCGTCAGTTTATGACTACCGGAATGCAGGATAAACTCCTTACCAATACTATTCACAAGTCGTGAGGTCGTATATAGTCCGAAACCCATGCCTTTACCATCGGTAATAGTATCCTCAAGGCATAATCTGAGCGCTTCAGCCTCTGAATGCTATATCCATGAGATTTACTGTTTTATGATACAGTTCATATTGCAAAGATAGTTATATTTTCTGAAAGCGGCAAATTTTTCAGTGATATAATTTCGGAGTGGGCGGATGAGATGCTTAGCACTCATTTTTTAAGGGTTGTTACTCAGAAGGCCAAGCGCAGCCCGAGGTCGTAGCAGCGGTCCGAAGGCTCGTAGTAGTCGCGGTACGAAGAGCGGCAGTACCTCGCGGTGCAGTACCAGCTGCCCCCGCGGAACACGCGGCCAGACCCACTACTAGGACCAGTAGGATTCGTTTTTGAACCGCTACTATAGGAGCCATACCAGTCCTGGCACCATTCATAAACATTGCCGCTCATGTCGTACAAGCCCAGCTCGTTGGGCTGCTTGGTCTTCACATTATGAGTTCTATTAAAACCAGACCAAGCTACATCATCTATTGTATTGCTGCCGCTGTACTTGTAGCCACGGCTCTTGCTACCGCCACGGGCGGCATACTCCCATTCCGCCTCCGTCGGTAGGCGGAAGCGCTTACCAGTTGCAGTGTTCAGTTTGCTGATGAAAGTCTGGCAATCATCCCAGCTCACCTGTTCCACAGGCAAGTTATCGCCCTTGAACTTCGAAGGTTTGTTGCCCATCACAGCCTTCCACAATGCCTGCGTCACCTCCGTCTCGCCGATGCTATACGTGGACAGCGTAACCTGGTGGGCAGGCTCTTCGAGAACATTAGCATCACTGCCCTGTTCGCTCGTGGCACCCATTGTGAACGTGCCTCCGTCCACACGTACCATGTTGAACGAAACGCCATTAACGGTAATGGTCTCCACGGATGCGCCGCTGACAGAGGAGGAAGACGAAGAGGAAGCAGATTGTGATGAAGCCGATGCCGTCAGCGTACCGCTGAGCTGCGCCGTCTGGCCCTCGGCAATGGTCACACTTTGTTTCAGCGTCTCGTAGCCTGCCTTGCGCACTTCAACGCTGTGGTTGCCCACCAACACGCCGCGGAAAACATTGGGTGTTGCGCCAAGCTGCTTGCCGTCCATCCACACCTCGGCGCCAACAGGACGGTAGTTGACATTCAGGTTGCCCGTGATAGCCACCAGGGCCGGAAGGGTTATCTGCTCGTTGCTACGCTCGGCAATCGTGACAGTTTGCTGCTGGGAGTGATATCCGTCAAGGCGCGCCTCCATCTTATAGTTGCCGGCAGCCAGCGAACCGCTCCAAGGCGTGGTGCCGCGCTGCTGACCGTTGACGTAGATGTGGGCGCCGGCGGTTGGACAGCTGACCGTGACACGGGCCAGCACCGACTGCAGCGTCACGCTACGAACCAATGTCTCGTCGCCTAATGTCACCGTCTGCTGTTCGGGAGCATAGCCAGCAGCTTCCACCCGATAGCTATGCTGTCCTTGCGGCAGATAGACGCTGACAGAGCCGTCGCCGTCGACCACCTGCAGCTGACCGTCCACATAGACGGTGCTGTTCTTGGGACTGACGGTCAGCGCCAGGTAGCGCATGCCATCGTCGACGGGCACTGCCCAACCCTGTGGCATGAGCAGCGTCAGCACATAGGTGGTCAGGCTCTGCAGCGACTGGATGCCGTAGTCGCTGAACGTGACGTGACACGGCACGAAGCTATTGTGCTGCACCTCCAGTTCCTTGACGCCGGCGGGCATATACACCCAGTAGACACCGTTCTTAAATTCCGGTGTGCCGATGACGCTGCCCGCGAACTTGGCACCGCGAGTAGCCAGCTGTACCTTTACCAGTGCACAAGGCTTGCCATTCAGGTCGTTCACACGGTACTGGCTGGCGGAGATGTCGTTACCTGCCACCGTCATTGACTTGACGGTGAGTTCCTGCGCCGAGGCGACTGACAGCATCGTCCAGCATACTAATATAATAAGGTAAATGCGTTTCATCGGTCAATATCATTATTTGTGCACAAAGGTACAAAAAAACGAGAGCAGAACAAAAAGAATTCATTCTTTTTTTATGCCGAGTGACAGTACCTTCGCTGATTCATCAGCAAAGGTACACAAAAATTTTCACTTTGCCTATATCTAGTTAAAATTTATTTCGTATCTTTGCAATCAGAATATGAAAACCCTATACTTCTATGAAACGCTTATTCCTTATACTGTCAGCCTACTGGGCGTTGCTGACGATGGGCTCGGCACAGGAACTAACAGTAAAATCTATGGCTATAGCTGGCAATGACATTTCTGCCAGCCAGTATGAGCGCAAGGACCTGAACAATCAGCCATGTGCACTGGTTAAGGTGCAGTTGGCTGCCATGGGGGCGCAGTTCGAGGGCAATGTCATACAACCCGTGGAATACAAGACCGGCGAGTACTGGGTGTACATGTCTGGAGGCTCAAAGGAGTTACACGTCAAGCATCCTAACTTCGTGCCGCTAGTTATCAACTTCACTGACTATGGCATTCGGGGCTTGGAACCCAAGACGACCTACGTGCTGACGCTGAGCATCCCCCTGGCTGGCACACAGCCGTTAGATGATGGTATGCGCTATCTGGCCATGACGGTGGAGCCTTCCAATGCCACTGTATATATCGATAACAACTTGCAGATGTTGCAGAACGGTTCTCTGAGTATCCTACTGCCTATAGGTGAGCACCAATATCGTGTGGAGGCACAAGCTCATGAGACCAAAAGCGGTACCTTTATCATTGGTAACGAGACACTGCCATTAGACATTAAGTTAGAGTCTGCAATGGCATCACTAAGTATCAGTAGTACAACGCACGGTACGCAGATTTATGTTAACGACCAGCTACGTGGGACGTCCTCGTGGTCGGGCAGTTTAATGCCTGGAACCTACCGTGTGGAAGGACGCCTGCAAGGATACCGCAACCACCGCCAAATTATCACATTGGCTCAACGTGACCATCAGCAGCTGACCATCCCCGCCCTACAGACCATCACGGGAATACTCGATGTAAACTTCCAACCGCTAAAGGCTGAGGTGTGGATTGATGGCAGCAAAGCTGGCATCAGTCCAAATGTTTTCCGTAATATGATGGTTGGCAACCATGTGGTTGAGATTCGTGCTGACGGATACTACAACAAGAAAACGCAGGTTACTATTGAAGAGGGGAAGACCACTGCTTTAACTGGAACTTTGGAGAAAGAGATTATAGCTACTAACGGAGGAAACACGAACTCATCTGCATCTTCATCAAATAATCACTCATCCAGTGGTGACTTGAGTGTTGTAAGATTTAAATTATTGGAAACGGACCTTACAGCTTGCACCCGAGAAACAGAACGCCGAGATCAGAATGGTGAAAGAGCAGCGCTCATTAAGATTGTTTCTCCTGAAAAAGGTTTTACTTTCGATGGAGGTGCATTGGGTATCGTGTGTACAACAGAGCAGAAAGACTCTGAGTTGTGGTTGTATGTTCCCAATAGAGCTCAAAAACTGACTATCCGCCATCCTGTGTTTGGCAAGCTAAATGATTACTACTATCCTGTTCCTATTCAGAGTGGCCGCACCTACGAAATGCTACTTGATATCGGCACTGGTCGTTTTGCAACTTTTACAACTGATTTGGCTCGTTCACAGGTATGTCTTGATGGCGAAAATCTTGGGCTTTCTCCTATTTACGATAAATACTTGAACTTTGGTAGCCATATAGTAAGCGCAACTAACGGCGTTTTTGGAGGTATCGACACTATCTACATCATGCCGAATGATGATAGGAAGTCAAGGGTTTTCCATGTTAAGATGTACAATATCAGTTACCTTTTTGGCGATGTAAAAATATCAGTTGACAACAATGCTGATATCTATTTCGAAGGGAGGAAGGTTGGTACAGGAGTCTGGCAAACCCAGCTCCGTGAGGGTACTTATACCATTGAAACTCGAAAAGAAAACTGCGACCCGGTAGTAAGTCCCTTCCAAGTGGTAAGAAAAACCATGAATGAAATTAAAGCTGCTCCTCCCAAGCCTCAAGTTGGTTACCTGAAGATTACGTTCCCCAATAAAGTGCAAGCTCTTCTAGATGGGATTACGTTACTCAACTCTGGAGAAAAAATCACACTACCAGTAGGAATACATGAGGTTTTTTTCAAGGGTAGAGGAATTAAAAAAATGACCAAAGTATATGACATCCAAAAAGATGAAACTAGAGAAGATACGATAGAGCGATAATAATCTCACACGGGGACAGGCACGGTGTGACCCTAATCTCTGACGAGAGACAGTTTTGCATATAGATTTCTACTACATTGAGTGTCAAACAACAAATACTATTCGCTATAAGTCTAACTCTAGTAGTGGTTTGAGTATGGCGTATTACGCAACTACCAATTTCCAATACCCATAATGGGAGGCTACACTTATGAAATGAGGTTTAACATCAAAATCCAACACCACGACTAACTCTTTTTCGCATTATTGCAATAGGGCACAAACGTGCAAAACGCTTTTGCCTGTCAAACGCTATAAAATCTTTATAAGGCAAGGCGTAGACCAATATATTGGCTGCGTGTGTCCTGTGCTTCTTGCGACCTGTCAGTACTCCGACAAAATGAAGATTTATGCCCCCAACTGCCACCACGAACCACCCGGGATTTCCCACTTGACGGGCCTTTAGGATTTGACTGTGAACTTCCGCTATACCAGTCTTTCCAATCCTGGCACCATTCATATACATTTCCACTCATATCGTATATTCCAAGCTCGTTAGGCTGTTTTGTTTTAACAACGTGAGTTCCATAGCTTGGACTATATTCTCCTTTTTTGTAAGCATTCCTGTCGTACCAAGCGACATCATTAATAGAATTACTTCCACTGTATTTTAGCTTCTGGCTTTGAGCTCCGCCACGGGCAGCATATTCCCACTCGGCCTCAGTCGGAAACCGGAACTCTTTACCCGTCAGTTCATTAAGGTTTAAGATGAATTCCTCGCATTCTTCCCAGCTTACCTTCTCTATAGGTTTCATCTTGTCAATAAACATAGCAGGATTATCTTTCATTACAGCTAGCCACAATTCCTGAGTTACCTCCGTCTCACCAATGTAGTAATCTGTCAATGTTACCTTATGAACAGGCTTCTCATCAATTTCAGCATCTCCGCTACTGTTTCCCATCATAAACGAGCCTCCATCCACTCTCACCATATTAAATGACACACCATTCGCCGTAAACGTCTCAATGGCATTAGTGGGAAGTGGACTGTGGTTATAGGATGCTGTTGTGCTCTCATCGATGAGGATTAATACATAAGTTTTCTTGGCTTCCAGATTCCGAATTCCAGAATTGGCAAATGAAATGTGAAGGGGCAGGTGTCTTTGAGGAATGATTTTCATCTCTTTGGTACCTGCCGTCATATACACCCATTTCTCCGTTCCATGGTCTATAACATCTCCAATAACGTTTCCCTCTACTTTAATAATATTGTCCAGCATTTGGATTTTCACCAAGGCGCAGGCCTGGCCGTTCAGGTCCTTGCGCTCATACTGGCTGGCGGAAATGTCGTTACCCGCCACGGTCATCGACTTGACGGTGAGTTCCTGCGCCGAAGCGGTCAGTGCCAGCAAGCATATTAATAAAATAAGGTATAAGCGTTTCATCGGTCGTAATAGTTATTTGTCGTGCACAAAGGTACAAAAAAACGAGAGCAGAACAAAAAGAATTCATTCTTTTTTTATGCCGAGTGACAGTACCTTCGCTGATTCATCAGCAAAGGTACGCAAAAAAATCCACTTTGCCTATATATCGTATAAAATAAATTTCGAAAAATGCAACATGACCTGACCAGAAAATCCCAAGGCTGTTTTTCAAAATTATCAGCCTGTTTTTGAAAATTATCAGCCTGTTTTTGAAAATTATCAGGCTGTTTTTGAAAATTCCCAGCCTGGGAATTTTTTGCCTCATCATGTTGTCAATGTATATATATATTGTTAAACCTCAAAAAAAGCGACCCGTACGACCCGTGCGGCTTTTTCCAGCTGACGACTACGGGTCGCATGGTTGTCACATGAAAAACCGCTAAGCCGCTGATTATCAACAGTTCTGTCACACGGGTCACGTTTTTCCCGAATTCACCATCATCAGTATGCTGTAGATTACCGTTAAGGCCCCAATTCATGGGTTCGTGGGGGTGTTTAGCGAAATAAACAGCAAAAGCTTTGGCGGCAAAGATTTTTTTGGGGTACTGTAGTGTATTCAGAAGGCCAAACGCAGCCCGAGGTCGCTGCTGCGGTTCGAAGGCGCGTTGATGCTGCGGTACGAAGAACGGCAGATTATCGGGTAGTGGTTCCAGCTGCCCCCGCGGATCACGCGGTAAGACCCACTACTAGGACCAGTAGGATTCGTTTTTGAACCGCTACTATAGGAGCCATACCAGTCCTGGCACCATTCATAAACATTGCCGCTCATGTCGTACAAGCCCAGCTCGTTGGGCTGCTTGGTCTTCACATTATGAGTTCTATTAAAACCAGACCAAGCTACATCATCTATTGTATTGCTGCCGCTGTACTTGTAGCCACGGCTCTTGCTACCGCCACGGGCGGCATACTCCCATTCCGCCTCCGTCGGTAGGCGGAAGCGCTTACCAGTTGCAGTGTTCAGTTTGCTGATGAAAGTCTGGCAATCATCCCAGCTCACCTGTTCCACAGGCAAGTTATCGCCCTTGAACTTCGAAGGTTTGTTGCCCATCACAGCCTTCCACAATGCCTGCGTCACCTCCGTCTCGCCGATGCTATACGTGGACAGCGTAACCTGGTGGGCTGGCTTTTCTTTATCCTTTGCATCACTGCCCTGCTCGCTGGTGGCACCCATCGTGAACGTGCCGCCGTCCACACGTACCATGTTGAACGACACACCATTAACGGTAATGGTCTCCACGGCAGCGCCGCTGACAGAGGAGGAAGAAGAAGACGTGGACTGCGTTGCGGTATTTAACTGAACGTTATTGGACTGCTGAACGGAAATCTGCTGAGCAACTGTCTGCTGCGTAGCGACAATGGCTGTCAGCGTCTCGTTGATGGTACGCGAACCATCGGTTGTGAGCTTCACGGAACCTTCTGCAGTGGCATAACCATCGGCGGCAATGATATAGTCGTGACTGCCAACGGGTAGCATGGCCTCTACGCGTCCACTGCCTTTGTAAAACTTCGAATCAATCAGCACGGTAGCAGTGGCGGGTGCGTAGTTGATGACGAGTTTTTGCATCTGAACAGGTGCTGCCCCACCCTGTGGCATGAGCAGCGTCAGCACATAGGTGGTCAGGCTCTGCAGCGACTGGATGCCGTAGTCGCTGAACGTGACGTGACACGGCACGAAGCTATTGTGCTGCACCTCCAGTTCCTTGACACCGGCAGGCATATATACCCAGTAGACGCCGTTTTTAAATTCCGGTGTGCCGATGACGCTGCCCGCGAACTTGGCACCGCGGGTTGCCAGCTGCACCTTGACCAAGGCACAAGGCTGACCATTCAGGTCGTTCACACGGTACTGGCTGGCGGAAATGTCGTTACCCGCCACAGTCATCGACTCAATGGTTAACTTCTGCGCCGAGACTATGAGCGACAGCAGTAATGACAATATCAAAAAGATGCTCTTTCTTTTCATTGTTTTACGATTTTGCATGCAAAGATACGAAATAAATTACAAACTATACGGGTAATATGGATTATTTTGTGTACCTTTGCTGATGAATCAGCGAAGGTACTGTCACTCGGCATAAAAAAAGAATGACAACATATAATTATTACGACCTATGAAACGTATATACCTTACTATAATAGCCTGCTGGGCGATGCTGACGATGGGCTCGGCACAGGAACTCACTATCAAGGACATGACAGTGGCCGGTAATGACATCTCTGCCAGCCAGTATGAGCGCAAGGACGAGAAAGGCGTTGCTTGTGCCCTGGTGAAGATTCTGATGGTCGGTGAGATCAAAAGGGCTACCGGCAATGTCGTTGGTGAGATGATTGATAAAGGAAGTGAGAAATGGGTCTATGTCAAGAATGGAAGCAAATCGTTACAGATAACCGTTGCAGACGGCAAGACCTTGACGGTGGACTTTAACCGTTTTGGCATTCCGGAACTGAATAGCAAGGTGACCTATATGCTTGACATTTCAGAGCCAACGACAATCAGACTGACTAAGGAGGTTGAGACAGTTACGGTCAATGGCGTATCTTTCAATTTAATCAGAGTTGATGGCGGCACATTTACGATGGGTAGTAACAAGTTGCCTCCAGAGTCCGACAAGGCCTTTTACAAGATACACCATAGTCCGGAACATCAAGTCACTGTATCGACATTCTATATATGTGAGACTGAAATCACAAACGAGTTGTGGCGCAGCATCAACAAACGCTCTGCAAAATATGCGAATCCACAGTTTCCGCAAAACCAAGTGTCGTGGATTGAGTGCTGCGCATTTGCCGAAGAGTTGAGCCAGACTACTGGTCTTAACTTCCGCTTGCCCACGGAAGCCGAATGGGAATTCGCTGCCAAAGGCGGTAATAAGAGCAAGGGGTATAAATATTCGGGCAGCAACAATCTGAAAGAAGCCGGATGGTGGGATGAAAAAGATATGGACCTACACTCCGTGAAATATCATGCAAATGAGCTGGGTATCTATGACATGACCGGAAATGTAGCTGAGTGGTGCCTGGACTGTTTTAATGATTATGATTATAGCGGCAAACCCGAGACTGATCCTATTGGAGAGAATGACAGCCATCCGGAGAGGAAATGCGTAAGAGGAGGGAGCTATCTGAGCAGTGAAAGCAACAACAAGAAATTTGGAATGTACACAGTCAGCAGAAATAATATGGATTACGCGAAATACGACAGGGAGGTCGGATTCCGATTAGTCGTTCCTATAGACAATAACTAAAAATCAATAATTATGAAAACCATTCTTAGAAGTATTTTTGTAACTGTTATGCTGCTATGCGGGCTTATGACGGCAGAAGCACAGAAAGTAAAGAGCATCAAGGTCTTAACAAATGACAATTCTGCAACCACAAAGCCAAGAAAGGATCTCAATGGTCAGAATTGTGCTCTCATCAAACTGGGGTATGATGATGACATTTCCAGAATTGAAGGAAATATCATTGGTGATATTGACATTAATGGAGATGAGAAATGGATTTATCTGACCAGTGGAACCAAGGAGATGAAAGTAGTGCCAGTCAATCAGAAGCCGTTTACCATTACCTTCAGCAGATATGGTATCAGGTCGGTGCAAGGCGGGAAGACCTATAAAGTAGAAGTTGAGGTGCCCAAGAATGAGGTCACTACAGAAGAAAAGGGCTACCCCCACAAAGACGTGGAGACATTTACCGTAGAGGGGGTTACTTTTAAAATGGTGAAGGTAAAAGGCGGCGAATTCGCCATGGGTGCCACTTCCGAACAAGCTAAGTACGCAAAAGAAAACGAGAAGCCTGTTCATCAAGTGGTGCTCAACGACTATTACATCGCAACAACTGAAGTGACACAGGAACTATGGAGAAAAATAACCGGAAAGAACCCCTCGAGAACGGGAGGCGACAAACATCCTGTGGAATGTATTACTAAGGAGTCGCTTGGGACTTTCCTGGATGTTCTTCGGGCAAAGACAGACTTGCCGTTCCGCCTGCCGACCGAGGCAGAATGGGAATATGCAGCGCGAGGGGGGCAGAAGAGCAATCATACAATATACGCTGGAAGTAACAAGATTAACGAGGTGGCTTGTACCAAAGACACAAATGGAGCATCTAAGGCCTCAAGGACTGTAGGCTCATACAAGCCGAACGAACTGGGTATCTATGACATGAGTGGTAATGTGTGGGAATTAACGCAAGACACAGACTCCGATTATCCAAATATGAAGCTCTATAACCCAGTGGCAAAGAGATTGGAAAGATCATACATGATAAGAGGCGGTTCTTATTTGCATGATCATAACACAGCACGTGTTACTTGCAGATACATAGCAGAGGTTAAAGGCGAACAAGGGCTTGGGCTCCGATTGGCGTTGAATGCACTTGACGGGGCTGCCAAAGAACAGGCGCTGAGAGAACTTGCAAAGAAACCTGCCCAATGCACGGAAACCAAGACCGCCAAAGGCATACAGTTCGACATCGATGGTGTAAAATTCAACATGGTGAAGGTCGACGGGGGCACTTTCAAGATGGGTGCAGTGAAATCAAAGAATGCTCAGGACAATGAGAAGCCTGTTCATCTGGTTACACTCTCCGACTATTATGTCAGTGAGACGGAAGTTACCCAGGAGTTGTGGCAGACTATCGTTTATGATAGTCCTTTCGAGTTCTTCGGTTATCAGCTACCAGCCGAGACCTTGAGTTTGAAAATGATCAAGGTATTTCTCGAAAGACTAACCAATATTACCGGTTGGCAATTTGACATACCCACCGAAGCACAATGGGAATTTGCTGCACGAGGAGGAAACAAGTCCAAAGGCTATATGTGGTCTGGAAGCAGCAAGGCCAGTGAAGTGTTGTGGGCTTATGCCAATACCGGCGGACAGAATCAAAAGGTGGCCAAACTGAAGCCAAACGAACTGGGTATCTATGACATGAGTGGTAATGTTTGTGAAATGTGTTACTATAACGGACCTTATGAAAAGACCAAGGAACCTGTAGTCGATCCTCAAGGGCCTAATCACGGTGAAGAGTTTGTATATAGAGGCGGACATTGCGGACTGGATTTCTCGTCACCGTGGTTTTGTCGCGTTTCTGCCCGAGAAGGATATATGTCGGACAGAAATACAAGAGGCTTAGGAGAGTCCTGGGTCATCGGTCTCCGACTGGTCATGAAGCCTAAAAGTAAATAGCAAAAATTCAGGGCATTCGCCCAATGATTTCAACGAATGCCCTGATTTCTTCAGCAAAAAAACTTTGGTTTACAGCTCACGCATCTTCTTGACCGAGAAGTCGTCGCCCAAGTCTGCACCCTTCTTGTACCAGTACTTGGCCTGCGTGATGTCCTTCGACACGCCAGAGCCATTCTCGTACATGAAGCCCATCCAGCTACATGCATTGGCATCGTTCTGCTCGGCAGACTTGCGGAACCACCTGACGGCTTCGTAATTATCCTTGGTCACGCCATAGCCTTCATAATACATGACACCCATCTGATTCTGGGCAGAAGCATCCCCCTGTTCGGCAGATTTGCGGAACAACCTCAAAGCCTCGGCATAGTCTTTGGTGACGCCATAGCCATTCTTGTACATAATACCAAGATTATACTGGCCATTTTTGTTGCCTTGGTCAGCAGACTTCCGGTACCATTTTACTGCCTCAGCATAGTCCTGCGTAACTCCTTTGGCGTGGTGATACACCAAACCGAGATTGGACTGGGCATAGGAATCGCCTTTTTCTGCTGCTATCTTATAATACCTGACAGCCTTGGCCATGTCTTTCGTCTTACCGTTCTTTCCCTGTTCGTAGTCGACAGCAAGGGTGTTAATAGCCGAAGCTGTCTTACCCTCTATCTCGGAATCGTAGGACGAGGAAGAATAAGAGGACGATGAAGTGGAGGCTGTAACAGACGAGAACTGCGACTCCTTCAGCTTATTCTTGGAGTAGTCGTCGCCGACATCGGCACCTTTCTGATACCATGCCTTAGCTTGCGACAAATCCTTCGTCACGCCATGACCGAACTCATACATGTAGCCCATCCAGGCATAAGCAGTCCCGTTTTTTTGATCGGCAGATTTGCGGAACCATTTTAAAGCCTCGTAGTTATCCTGGGTGACGCCATAGCCATTCTGATACATCTCGCCAAGAGCGCACTGTCCTGTAGAATTGTTCTGGTCAGCAGCCTTCCTCAGCCATTTTAACGCCTCAGTATAGTCAATTGCTACTCCTTCACCCTTCTTGAACATGATGCCCAAATTGGCCATAGCCTGGGCATTGCCTTTATCGGCAGCAATACGATAGTACTTCAGAGCCTTTTCCTGATTCTTTGTTTTGCCATTCGTACCATTATTATATGCATAGCCCAGAGAGCAGATGTCCGACGCACTCTTCCCAGCTATCTCTTCGTCCTCAGAAGTATTGCGCTTGAGGCTGCCTTTCATCATGTAGGTCTGGTTCTCAACGATGTTAATGGTCTCCGTCTTGGACTGGTAGCCGGCAGCACGGACTTCAAGACTATGGTTGCCAACACCAATATTACGGAAGACATCAGGCGACTTACCCAGCAGCGTGCCGTCAAGGTAGACCTCGGCATTGACAGGCTGATAGTCGACATCCAGACGTCCCACCTGAGCCAACAGGGCAGGGAGGTTTACCGTCAGGTTGTCGCGCTCGGCCAGGATGACCGACTGCTTCTGACTATAGTATCCCTGCTTGCGGCCCTCCACCAGATAGGTACCGGCAGGCAAGGTACCCTTCCACGGTGCCGTGCCTCGCAGCTGGTCGTTGATGTAGACCTGCATGCCACTGGTAGGAGAATTGACATTGATGGTACCCATGCGCGACTGCAACGTAATGGTCATATCCTTACGGCCGGGACCAATCTCGACGATACCCTGTTCGGTGGCATAGCCGTTGGCATCGACGCGGTAGCTGTGCTGACCATAGGTCAGGCGGACGCGCATGGTGCCGTCAGTAACGGTCTGCAGCTGGTCGTCGACGAAGACGGTACTGTTCTTCGGCGTAATGGTCATGATGAGATAGCTGGTGCCATCGTCATCACTGCCAGGCTGCAACATCGGCTTGCTGATAGTCAGGTTGTAAGTGGTCTTGCCCTTGACACTATGAACACCGTAATTGGCAAAGGTGATGTGCAGCGGCAGGTAGTTGGCATGCTTTACACGAAGTTCCTGCGAACCCTCGGACATATAGACCCAATACTCGCCTGTCTTGTAGGCAACGTCACCAATGACATTGCCCTCGAAGACAGCACCGAAGGCAGCCAGTTGAACTTTCACCAACGCACAAGGCTGCTTGTTGAGGTCTTTACGTTCAAACTGGCTGGCAGAGATATCATTACCTGCCACTGTCATTGACTCCACAGTCAACTTCTGCGCCATGGCCGTCACTGACAGCAACCATGCTAATGACAGGGTTATGATGCTTTTCAATTTCATGAGGATTACAGAATGTCGTCGACCATATCGCCGTCGTCTGCATCGTCTTCCTCGTCGGACTCGGCATAGAGTTCTTCATCATCTTCCTCTTCCTCGTCGTCCTCAGACTCTTCAGACTCCTCTTCATTCTCGTTCCACTCTTCGAACTCGTGCGAGGCCAAGAGTTCTTCCTCTTCATCTTCGGTCAGCATCTGGGCAATCTCGTCGGGATCGACATCAATCAGCTCCTCAGCCACTTCATCAGTCTCAGTGACAACTACGACATCACCATTCTCGGCAGAGTCAACGGGAGTAATCTCGGCTACATCGTCATGATGGCTACTGCTACCAGTTTGCTGCGACGTTTGGTTGTCAGTCTCATGGTTCTCTTCCGGCTTATGTTCACCAGTATGGGTCTGCTGTTCCTGGGTTTCTTCGGTTTCAGACTCGCCCTGCTGGTCAAAATACTCTTTCAGTTCCTCGGCACCAAACGTACCTGCGACACCTGCTGCCACACCAACGGCACCGGTTGCAATGCTCTTCTTCTTTGAGTCTTTCATATACTGTCCTTTAATATGGTTTTAGAGTTTCTTCAACATATCCAGCAGACGGTTGCTGGCGGTAACCTTATTCAGCTGTTCGATGCGAGCCTGAGCATTATTCAGGTCGGGCAGACTGCTGATATTCATGGTATAGCACTTAGCTAGATTGCGAGCCGATGCGGGAGTCAGCTTCGACAGTGCCTCAGCCATCAGGTAGTACTCGGCAGCCTTGACATAGTCCTTTGACACACCCTGACCCTCGAAGTACATGTTACCTGCCTTCTCGAGTGCAAAGCCGTTACCTGCCTCGGCAGCCTTCAGCACCAAGTCGGTAGCCTGCTTCACGTCCTTCTCGGTACCCTTGCCTTCCTGGTACATCTGTGCCAGATAGAACTTGGCAGCAGCGCTGGTCTCAGCAGCCTTCAACATGGTCTTGAAAGCCTTCTTGGCATTGGCCTTGGGGTTCTCCTCGTCAGCCTGACAGAGTGCCTGCATGGTCAGTCCGTCGGCAACACCACTCTTCTCGGTCTTCTTGAAACAGTCGATAGCCTTGGCATAGTCCTTGTCAACATAGTACAACTTCAGACCCTCGATATAGTTGCGGAATACACCGTCCTTCTCGTCGGCAATCAGCTGGCGGATTTCCTTGTCACGATTGTGGCGGAAAGCCTCTGCAAACCACTGGGCAGCCTGGTCGAAGTCCTTCTTAACACCCTCACCGTTCATATAGCACATGCCTAAAAGTTTCTGAGACTCACCGGTCTTGATGTCGCCATTCTTGGCAGCAGCACCCATCTTCAGATAGTCGACAGCCTTGGTGAGATCGCGCTCAGTACCATCGCCTTCGTAGTAGATCTTGCCCAGCATGCTGTAAGCGGCAGGCAACTTAGCCTTGGCGGCAGCGGTGAGGAACCTGATGCCCTGTTCCTTGTCCTGCTTGACACCCATGCCATTGAAGAGCAGGTAGCCATAATAGTAGACACCGGTCAGGTTCTTCTTATCGGCCAGGGTCTTGAACCACTTAACGGCTTCAGCGGGTTTCTTCTCACGCAGCAACTGCATGGCCAGCTTCGTCTGCGAGTCAGTATCCCCAAGTTCGGCAGCCTTCTTCAGGTATTTCTGAACGCCGGCCTTGTCCTTCACCTCTGTATAATAGTCTTTCAGCAGCAGAATGCTAAACGGGGCATTCTTCTTGTCAGCCAGTTCGATATGCTGGTTGAGGAGAGCGGTATTGCCTGCCTTGAAAGCCTTCTTATAGAGTTTCACAGCCTGAACAGAGTCGTTCTTGACACCACGTCCCATCTGGTAGCAAAGAGCGAGGTTGCCAATGGCATCGACATTGTCCTGCTTGGCAGACAGAGCCCAGTACTTAGCAGCCTTTTCATAGTCCTGCTTGACGTTCTGTCCCGTATAGTACCATTTGCCCAGCGTATTCTGTGCCTTGGCATCACCGGCGGAGGCACGCTCCTGCAGAACAGTCAGCGTATCCTTCTTCTCGGTCTTCGCCTTATTCGTTTTTCTCTGAGCCATCATTGTCGAGGGACAAGCCAGAACGGCAGCCATCAACAGCAGCATAAAAAGATTCTTTTTCATAGTTATATTCCTTTCTGTTTTTTAATTAAATAAATTCTTGAAAAAATTGACAATTCTGTCTGTCAGCGATTCTTCAGGCTGACCAGCTTCCACATCCTCAGCCAACGCGTACGGCCGACGGGTCTGCACCGTAACGTGCTCGATGTACTCCTCTGCCTGGTCCGGTTCTTCAGTATCATCGTCCGAGCGGTCTACCTCAGCCACATGCAACAGGAAAGCGGTGTTGTTGTCGATACTGTTGCGACTCAGGTCGGCTATCTGCCGGCACTTCTCTTCGTCGGTTTTCGTCGAAAAGACAATCTGCATCAGTTTCCGTTCGTCGATACGATCCAGGACGCCATCAGAACAAAGGAAGAAATAGTCATCGGCTTCCACATCGGTCGTCTCAAAAATCGTTGCCATGTGGCGCGGTTCCTCGTCGGTTTGAGGTCCCATGTAGCGGCTGATAACACCCCGGGAAGAGTCTGTTTCCGTATTGTCGGGCGACACCAAGCCTGAGTGGACAAAGCCATTCAGCTGGGAGTGGTCATCGCTACGGTAAACGATGCCGTCAGTAGGTCTGAGCTGGTAGATGCGACTGTCGCCGATATGTGCCATCATACAGCCTCCTGCATGGAAACAGACGAAGGTCAGCGTGGTCGCCATATCGCTATTGCCTACCTCGTGAGCAGCCTGGTCGAGCCTGTCGTATGCAACAGACAAAGCACTGCTGAAATCGTCAGCCGTAAACGGTTCGGAGAAATCCACATGGCGCAAGGCCTGTGCAAAACCGCGACAGACACTCATGCTGGCCACCTCGCCGGCTTCGCATCCCCCTACCCCGTCGCAGACGAGGAAAAAGGACTGGTCGACATCGGGCATATCCTTGTCAGGATAGCGGCTGTCTTCCTGATTGCTACGCTGGCCCTGCTGGGTAAACGAGTATGGCTGGCTGAGTGAGATATACATATTATATATAATAGATTACTTATCGACCTTTTTGAAATTAATCACAGTACGACCAATCTGGAATGCGTCGCCGAAGTTCAGGTAGACACTCTCATCCTCATCTAGCACCTTGTTATTATGCAGTACGGGATTGGTGGCCTTCTTCACCGTTAGCTTATAATAGAAACCATCGGGTTTCTGCATCACCTCTAACAGCACTGAACGGCGGCTCATCTCATTATCGTCAAACTGGATGTCAGACGGATAGTCGCTGTCACGGCGCCCCAGGGTGTAGGAACCTTCCGACAGCACGAACTTCTTGCGACGGAAAATATTACCCCATGTCAGCATACCGGTACTGCGATCCTTGCGATGGTGCTGGACAGCAGTCTTGCGGGGTGCATCCTGAGTAGCAGATTCCTTTTTCTGCTTCTTGGCCTGCTTCTTGGGTTCAGCAGCGGGAGCAGTCTCTTCGACAACCTTGATAAAGGTTTTGGTCTGACACTTCTTACAGGACACACCAACCACACCAGGCTTGCCAACCTTCAAAAGAACGGGTTTGCCACACTCCGGGCAAATAAAGCCGTAAACCTTGTCTAGCTTGGCGGGAGTCTTGATACAATAGACGCCCTTGCCAGGCACGGGGACTGGCTTGCCCAATACGGGAATCTGCTGCTTCTTTCCGCTTTTTTCAGCAGGCTTGGCCTGAGCAGCAGCCGGCTGCCCTTCCATTTGGATGGGCTTCGGCCGTAGCTGTATCGTAACCTTGTTTCCACAGTCTTTACATGTGAACTGGTAGGTGCCTGGCTTGGCAGGCTTGGTAACCCGCTGTTCGTGACCGCACTTTGCACATGTGACTTTTATAATCTCGTTTGCCATGATAATTCTAATTATTCTTTAATCTACTTATTTCGACATACCATCGGGTTAGCCCAGGTCGTCCTCTATGACTGAATCCAAATCGTCGTCAGCCTCGTCGTCTTCGGCTATGTCGAGGTCGTCGTCATCTTCTTCCTCGTCAGCATCTTCATTACCATCCAGGTCGTCTTCCCTATTCTCTGCTAAATCCTCCTCATCATCGTCGAACATACCGGCAAGGGTGTCAACGATACCTTCTTCGGGATCCTCGCCGTTAGCCAACTCCTGTTCGTCACGGTCGGGAACGTATGCCAGTTCACCACCTGTCTCGTCCATCATGTCCTCCACATCGCTGTAGGTGAGGTTGCTGTCCACCTGCGCAATTGGATTACCGTCAAGGTCAGTGATGACGTCGAAGGTCATATCGTTGTCGACATCCACCATCATGTATTCACCACCGTCAGGAGTATGGATGGATGCTACCTGCATCTCAGAGCCGTCCTCGAAATACAAGGTGTCAACATCGTCAACCTGAATGATGTCAGCCATATCGACATCGTTGGGGTCAACCTCAACGGCCGTAATCTCCTGGGCAATCTGGTCAACGTCGACATCATCCAGATCAACATCACCACCATTCTCATTACCGCCGGTATTGTTGTTGTCTGTTATGTCATTGTTATCCTCGGGCTCAGGATTGGCATTCTGATTTTCAGAGGAGTCAGTCGGCTGGGGCTCATTGCTCGTCTGCTGGCTGGTCTGCTGTGTTGTCTGCTGCTGATTGGCCTGCTGGTTGGTCTGCTGAGCCTCCTGTTGCTGAGCCTCCTGTTGCTGAGTCTCCTGTTCATTGGTCTGCTCAGGATTCTCCTTCTCTTCGTCGCCCTGCTTCAACGCCTCGTTAATACCCATGGCAGCACCTGCACCTACTACGGTAGCACCTGCAGCTGTCAACACGATTCTTGTACTGTCCTTACCACCCTTCTTTTCGGGGCCGTTCGAAAAAATGTTCTTCTTAGTTTCCATAATCAAATTCTTTTAAATTAGTAAATGTTTCTGGTGCAAAGGTAGGCATTTTTCCATCTCGTTCCAAACATTTTCATACAACTTGGATGGAGCATTGCGGTTTGCTGACGAGAAGGCCTACTTTCGCTGACGAACACCTTCTAACGGACAAAAAGCACGTTCTGATGCATCGTACTAGGACCTATCAGCATGGGGTGTTGCACCTGTTCATACTGGCGGGTATGAGCCGTCACATCTTTATATATATAGTCGAACAAGCTACGGACAGTAATCTTGCCATCGCGGGCTGCCTTACCACGGATGCCCTTGATAAGAGCCTTCGAGAAGAAGCCATTTCCTATCCATCCACTCTCGTACGAGAACTCATCGGGCTTACAGCCCATACAGAAAATCATGTTGCGGTTCTGGGCCCAGTCATAGCCGTTGGGGGAAGCGCTCTGGACACTGCCCGAGTGACAGGCGTCGACAAAGCAGTATATCTCACGGTCCTTAGCCTTCTGCAGGATAGCCACCAGGTCGGAATAGTAGAACAATCCGTCGTAGGTGCAGAAAGCGCCCGTAGTACCATGACCTGAGAAAAAGAACATGATCTTGTCACCGGGCTTCGAGACACTGATAATCTTATTCAGTTTCTCAGTGATATTCTCGTTGGTAGCATACTTACTGGTCAGCAGTGCCGACTTAATGTTAAGGTTGTCCAAAGCCCGCTTGATGTCCTTGGAGTCTTTGGTGGTGTTGTACAGGTTCATCTGCGAATTCTGATAGGCAGAGACGCCTGTCACCAGTGCATAGGTGGTCTGAGCCACCGACACTCCTCCTATCAGCAGGAGCAGTGCCAAAGATAATAGAACTTTTTTCATCATAGTTTTAATTGATTGTTTTAGGTTATTATTGAATTTACCATTTTTTTATCCTTGTGCCTTGCACTTTGAACAGCGACGGTTGTGCACCTCCTTGGGTGTCAGCATGTGGAAACAGCCTGGATTGGGACAGCCATAGAGTTTATCGCGCAAATCCTTCAGCTGCTGTTTGTCCTTCTGGGGGTCAAAGAGCAACGTACTGGCCATCGACACCATCGTACCGATACGCAGCAGCAGCATGCGCAGTCCGTCGCCCGGAACGATAAACGAACCAACCAGTGCCACACCAGACACGATAGCAATCAACTTACGAATCATCCTGGCACGCTGCTCAGTGGCCTCACGCTTGCTCTGAATGGCGTTGTCCATGTCCTCCAGTTGGTCAAAATCTGCCGAGTAGTCATCTGGCGACAGCACATGACGGGCATAGAACTTGCATCCGTTGGCATTGTCAGGACCAAGGCAAATGTAGGCATCCTCACTGATTTTCTTCTTGCTGATGCGTTCCCACTCACCGGCTTCATTACGGACGAAGGTGCCATTGCTGGAATCCAAGTCAGTCAGCGTCCACTGTCCGGCATCATCGATTACCAGGCGGGCATGTTCACGGCTGACACCTTGCTGCTTAATTTCAAATGGCTGGTCGCCTGCATTTCCTAATAAAAAAGCTTTCATAAGCGATCTGTGATTGTATTTATGTTAGTATTTCTATCTCAACCCTTAACGTTAACGACACTGCCCTTATACGATTTCAGCAGGGGCTTCGAGGCCTTCAGCCTGATTTCGTGTCCTTCACCGTCTGTCAGCACGATAAGCTGACGGGCAACGTCAATACGTTCCATAAAAGTATGATTGATGATGCACGAACGACCGATACGGATAAACCGCGCACCAGGCAGCTGATGCTTCTGCAACGACTCGCTCACCTTGGTGATGCCCATACTCAGCGTCACCTCATGCTTGTTCATATAAATAACACGCGTATAGTTACCGTTGGCCTGAATAACGCCAACACGCTCAAAATCCACTGCTATCAGTTCATCGCGGGAGTTAAAGTAAATCTTTGCCATGATATCTTTTTAATAGTCTTAGGAATTGCAAAGATAAACATTTTTTTTTGATAATCCTATAAATAACGCTATTTTTTTTCGGCAAATGTTTTCAATTTGATGCCGCGCAGAGACGAGTACTATACCCTGCAGAAGCGTGCAATGCTGCAGGCTACGGTGTAGGCCGTTGTCCAGGCAGCCTGGAAGTTGAAGCCGCCGGTGATGCCGTCGATGTCGAGTACCTCACCAGCAAAATAAAGATGAGGGACGTGACGGCTTTCCAACGTTACGGGATTGACGGCGCGGAGGGAGATGCCGCCGCAGGTGACGAACTCGTCTTTGAAGACAGCACGGCCGGCAATCTGATAGCTGTCGTTGGTCAGGACGTTCACCAAACGGTTCATGTCTTTCTTGCTTAATTCACCCCAACGGACAGAAGAGCGAGCAGAGAGGGCACGTTGCAACAGGAAGGTCCATAAGCGTTGCGACAAACCAAACGGATTGTAGGTCGGCAACTGCTTCTGGGGCTGGCGAAACGTCATCTCGCCCAGTGCCATCTGCACTTCCGCTTCTGGCAAGCCCGTCCAGTTGACGGACAATGAAGCCTGGTAGTCGTGCTCTGCCAAATAGCGTGCGGCATAGCTGGAGACTTTCAGGACGGCAGGTCCGCTCATGCCCCAGTGAGTAATCAGCAGCGGACCCTCTGCACGGAACTTAGTGCCAGGGATATGGGTGACGGCACTGTTGGCTACCAGCCCCTGCAGGGCACGCAGCCGCTCGTCAGCAATGGTGAACGTAAACAGCGACGGTACGGGCGGTTCTGTCTCGTGTCCCAGGGCTGCCAGCCAGCGAAGCCCCTCCCCTTTCGGCGAGCCACCAGTAGTAACAGCTACGAAGTCAAAGCTGCTGACGTCGGTCAGCGACTGTAACTTCGTAGCTGTTATGATTTGAATATGATACTGTCGGGCTAACGACAGGAAGCAGCCGATGATAGCATGCGAATCCTGCGCTGCAGGGAAGACACATTCGTCGTCCTGAGTGACCAAGGGCACCCCATGCCGTTCAAACCATTTGTAGGCTGCCTCGTGGTCAAAAACATTGAAGAGGCGCTTCATCAGCCGATGGCCGCGGGGATAGACCTGCGAGAGGTCGCGAACCTGTGCGAAGGAGTTGGTGCAGTTACAGCGTCCGCCGCCGGAGACTTCCACCTTGGAGAGTACGTGCTGACTGCGCTCGAAGATGGTAACATCCATCTCCGGCATCATCTCCTTCAAGTTCACGGCTAAGAAAAACCCTGCCGCCCCACCGCCAATGACCGCAGTCCGCATAGTTCAGGCAAAACCCCTTGAGAAAGGCGGTGCCGCTTACTTGGCGTAAGCGACACTACGGGTTTCGCGGATGACGGTAATCTTCACCTGTCCGGGATAGGTCATCTCGTTCTGAATCTTCGTGGCTATCTCACCGCTCAGAGCCTCCGTCTCGGCATCCGACATCTTGTCGGCACCAACAATGACACGCAGCTCACGGCCAGCCTGGATGGCGTAGGTCTTGGTGACACCGGGATAGCTCATGGCAATGGCCTCGAGGTCGTTCAGACGCTTGATATAAGCCTCAACAATTTCGCGGCGAGCACCAGGACGGGCACCGCTGATGGCATCGCACACCTGTACGATGGGAGCCAGCAGTGTCTGCATCTCCATTTCGTCGTGGTGGGCTCCGATGGCATTGCAGATGTCGGGTTTCTCCTTGTACTGCTCAGCCAACTTGGCACCATAGAGTGCGTGAGGCATCTCACTCTCCTCGTCGGGCACCTTACCGATATCGTGCAACAGTCCGGCACGCTTTGCCTTCTTGGGATTCAGCCCCAACTCAGAAGCCATCACAGCACAGAGGTTTGCGGTCTCGCGGGCATGCTGCAACAGATTCTGACCATAAGAAGAGCGGTATTTCATCTTACCGATGATGCGGATGAGTTCGGGGTGCAGACCATGAATACCCAGGTCGATGGTGGTACGCTTACCCGTCTCAATAATCTCGTTCTCCAACTGCTTCTTCACCTTGGCAACCACCTCCTCGATGCGGGCAGGGTGGATACGTCCGTCAGCCACCAACTGGTGCAGGGCCAGACGGCAGGTCTCACGACGAATGGGGTCAAAGGCACTGATGACGATAGCCTCGGGCGTGTCGTCAACGACGATTTCCACGCCACAGGCAGCCTCCAATGCACGAATATTACGGCCTTCACGTCCGATGACGCGGCCTTTCACATCGTCATTGTCGATATGGAACACACTGACGCTATTCTCTACAGCCGTTTCCGTAGCCACGCGCTGGATGGTCTGGATGATAATCTTCTTGGCCTGAGCATTGGCATTGAGCTTGGCCTCGTCCATAATCTCGTTGACATAGGCAGCAGCATCTGTCTTGGCCTCGTCCTTGAGCGACTCCACCAAACGGGCCTTGGCCTCATCGGCAGAGAGTCCGGAGAGTTCCTCCAGCTTGGCACGCTCCTGCAACTGCATCTTCTCCAGTTCATCCTGCTTCAATGCAATCAGCTTCTTCTCGTTGTCGATGCGATTCTGCTGGTTGTCCAAGTCATTCTTGCGACGGCCCAGTTCCTCCTGACGCTGGTTGAGCGATATCTCACGCTGCTTCAGTCTGTTCTCACTCTGCTGGATGTCGTGGTTACGCTTCTGAACCTCCTTTTCCAACTCGCTCTTCTTGTTCAGGAATTTCTCCTTCACTTCGAGCAGTTTCTTTTCCTTGAGTACTTCCGCCTCTTTCTTGGCGGCACTTATCATCTCATTATATTTTCCCTTCACGACGAAACGGAAAATCATGAAACCGCAGAAACCACCGACTATCAGGGCTGCTGCGATCAGAATAATACCAACAATAATGTTCATACGTTTGTTATATATTTAATGTTAATGTTCTTTCTTTTCCCCGAGGGCTTCCTCGATTTCGGCGGTCAATCGGGCAAGAACATTATCATAGGGCGAGGTGTCATTATGGGTACGCTCTTTCTGATACATCAGCGCGATGTCGATAAGCGTCATCAACGCTATTGTATGATCACTCTTGCGCCCTTTATATGCCTGTGAATAGGCATTATAGCGCTCAGTGATGAGCTTGGCTGCACGACGATAGTATTCCTCATCATCGCGATTGACCACGACTTCTATTTCTTCATCGTAGACGTGCAACCTGATATGTAGTCTGTCCTTCTGTTCTGCCATAGCGTTGTTCTCCTTTTACTGATTTTCATCGCTGAGGATAGCAATGCACTTGTTGACGTCGCGTATCAGCTTTGACAACCGCTCCTTGGCTCCTGAAAGGTCGCCATCGGAAATCTCAATCATCTTAGCCATTTTCAGTGACTGATAGTCTGACTGCTGCTGTTCCAGCTTGGCACGGAGTTGGTTGATGTCCTGCTCGTTCTTTGACACCATGTCATACAACTCCTGATTCTCCTTTTTCAGTTCCTGAAACCGAAGAATCATCTGCCGCAAACGGGTCTCAAACGTTGCCAATGTCTTTTCGTTAGCAGTCATGCCTATTCACTTGTATCGTACAAAGGTAAATATTTTAGTTCATAGTTTATAGTTCATAGTTCACAGTTTTTGATTCGTTAACAAAATCCATCGCTGCATAATGTTTTTTAACAGTAAACTATGTACTCTGAACTCTAAACCCTGAACTATTCCTTTGGTTTCGGTTCTTTCTTGGCCAGCATCACAACCTTATAGACAAAGTTGGTGGTCCACTGCTGCGAGAAGCCCAACTTCTGGGCATACTGACGGATAGCAACCACAGTCTTCATGACACTGGCATCGCTGAAGTCGTTCTTGTTGAAGATGTCGTTGACTGTCTTTTCAGTCATGGTACGGATGGCACTCTTGAAGATGCTGGGCACACGCAGCTTGAACTTCATCAGGTTGCCCGTCAGCATCATCAGATCCTGCGTGAAGCCACTGAACTGGTACATATAGGTCTGGACGTCCTGTGGTTTCTTGCAACGCTTGCGGATGCTCTGGTCTATTTCCTTGGTGAAGTCGTCGTCCATGCCGTAGAGTTCCTTCAGCATCTTCTTACAGCGTGACTTCTCGGCCAGTCCCAGCTTGTTGTTCTGCGTAGGCACCTTCAGTGTGGCCTTGAACACGCGCAGGTCAGGCAGCGCTGCCAGGTTGGTGATGCCCAAGTCAGCAGCCATGACGGCCTGAAAATATACCCGAATCAGGGTCATGAAGTCTTCCATTCCACCCGTCTTCTGTTCTTCTTCTTTCTTTCCAAATAATTTTGATAGGATTCCCATGTATTTTATTGAATCGTTAAAGGGTTAGTGTTAAAGGGTTAGTGATGCGGCTATTACCATCCCCACTTCTCGTACTCTACATTGATACCGCCCAACATAAACCAGTTGGCCAGCGTCTGCTCATACAGGCGTACCAGCTGGACGGGAGCCTCCACATTCTCATTCATTGCGACTATGGGCAGTGTGCCGTCTGTCTGCGGAGCTGACAAGGAACCGGAAATAATATAGGATGCAAGCTGTATGATATCGTTATCGGTGATTCCTGCATCGTAGAGCATCTCCTCTGCATCCTCGGGCGTCAAATCAACTTTGGCCAGGGCATCCTTGACGCCGGGAATAAGGCCCATGAGAATGGCTAACGTACCAGCTCTGTTCGTACGATAAGCTTCAACCTTTTGGGGAGCCTTTGAGATATTGATCAGTTTTCGCAGGTCGATGCCCCAGCTTTCCAAGGTTTTGATGACTTTCATGAGGTTGAGGTCTTTCACCACGTCGTGATAGTAGCGGTTCTGTCCGCCCTCGTAATAGACGACAGGCCACATCTGGATAGCAGCCACCGTCTGGATAAGCCATACAGCAGCCGTAATTGTATGATCAAGCTTAAAAAGTATCGTATTGGTCTGCAAGTTGGTCTTGCCGGGCACGATACTGGGCGTGAAGCCCTTCTCCATCATCCAGGGAATGATGGTGCGTACACACTGGATGGGCACGTAGTTGTCGTGACGGCTGTGTGCAATGAAGTATCGCTGTGTCGGGTCGATGTCCCATCCGTTCAGCAGGTTGATTTTCTCCAAGGCAGCCATGAAAGCTTTGGCTTTGTCGCTTTCCAAATCCATATACTCGGGCTGGATGAGGTTATGGAGCGAATCCTCCATACTGACACCATAGTCACCGAGGGTACCCTTCGACTTGGTCTTGACATACTCCTTGGCACCAGAGGCCAGAGGCTCCTTGAACAATTCCTTGTAGTCGATGTCCAAGTTGAGGTTCTCAACGGCAGAAATCATCATCATGATGACATCCTTGCAGTCCTCGCACCGGTCGCGCTTGACATACTCCTTATAGGCTATGACATAGTCGGTAGGTCCACCGCCGGCAAAGGTTTTGTCGAAGGTGATGCCCTTGTCCTTATACTCCATGTCACGCAGTTTGGCAGCATAGAGACTCACCGAGCCCCCCTCAGAGAAGCCCATATTGAACAAGTACTTTCCCATCGGTATCTGCTTGTCGGCCAGCAGCTGGCGGGCAGCCACCAGTCCGTCGAGCGAGTTGCGGGCATTCACGTCACCACTATGGTAGAAGGCGGGTTTGTCGATGCTGGACCCATAGCCGATAAAGTCGCTCATGATAAGGATATAGTTCGGCTTCAGCGGATTGGCTATCAGTCCATTCAGAAGTTCCGTATTACCCGTCGAAGGAGCATCCGAAGGGTCGCTCAGCGTAGCACGGTTGTAGAGCATGATGCCGTCGCAGGGCGTTTCTCCAGCCACAATGTCGGAAGGAATCATGATGACGCCACTGATGGTGGCAGGATTGCCGTCAGCATCTTTAGAAGGGTATTCGTATATATAGTGGCGCACGGCACGTGAACTTAGCGTGACGCCCCCGACACGTGTCTTGACAGTGGTGTCGCGTTCGGAGATTATCTTGTAATCCTCAGCCTTTGCCGTCAGCACAATGGCTGTTAGTGTCAACAGGATGAACAGGATTCTTTTCATATTTGTTTTTTATTTTTTTATTATGATTATATAGGGAATATGTCTGCAAAAGCTTTCACTTGACAATGCGCTTGTGAACCTCCTGTCCTTTATGCTCAATGTAGAGACCACTGGCAGGCCGGCTGATGCGCTGGCCGCTCATGTTATAGTAGTCCGATGCCGGCTGGACTGGCTCGGCCACGCAAAAGTCAGCAATGGCTGTCTTTGTGTCTGTCACCTCGAAAGTAGCACTCAAGGGATAGTGGTCGCCCAGGGGTTTGTCGTTATACCTATAGCCGTCGATATCAAGCGTGCAGGACACGGCTTTCAACTGCGTACCCGTAGTAGGATTAATATAGATAATCTTGTCCAGCGTCTCCCCGTTTTCAAGAATATTGCCATCCGTATCACAGGCGAAGATGCCTTCCACTGGAGCAGGATATTCCCCACCCTTCTGCAGCTCTACCCATACATCAGCGGCAGTGCCCTTGCCAGACTTGGCAATGGCATCAATAAACTGTGCCTTCACCTGGTCGCGGCAGTAATAGCTGTTCATGTCGCCCACGACGATGATGGGCCGTGTGTCCAGATGTGCCAGCACATCTTCCTTGAGCTGCTGCCACTGTGACAGACGGGCCTCACGGTCTGGTGTGTCCACGCCTTCCTGCTCGTCAGGCAGGTCGCCGGCATCCATGTGCATGTTGTAGAGAATGATGGAGGTACCTCTGGCAAGCGTCAGCTCGCTGCGGCGGAAGCCCTTGCGTATCAGTTCGTCGGCGCCATGGCTGAACTTGCCAAACTGCTTTTTCCAGCGCACACGCTCCGTATTGGCAGAGGTGATGTTCTTCCTCAGGCAGTCCCCCAGACCGTCGGTATCAAAATCCTCGTTTTGCAGGTGGAGGAAGTCAATCTTCTTGCCAGGCAGGTCAATGCCTACGCCGCCTAACCACTCGCCAAACCTGTAGTCATCCTCAAGCCAGGGGGTCAGCACATTGTGGTAGTTGAAGTCTTCCTGCAAGCAGATGATGTCATAGCCTTTTTTCATCAGGTACTTGCCTATGCGTGATGTCCCAGCATCGCCGGGACCGTCGGCATTGGCGTTGGCAAACCATATTTTCTGTGGCAATCCGTCGGCATTTAGTGTGACAATACTGAACCGCTCTGTATCCTGACCATTTGCCCCCATGAAACATGAAAGCAACAACGATAACGTCAAGTTACGTAAAGATTTTATCATAATATAAAAGCCTATTTAATGATTGTTTAACAATTTCGCGTGCAAAATTAAATATTTTAGGGATATTTTCCAAACGGTTTAAAGATTTTTTTGTACCTTTGTCCCGAAATCGTACAAATCAGGAAATATTATGAAAGGTATCGTATTAGCAGGAGGCAGCGGAACACGCCTCTATCCCATCACGAAGGGTGTGTCGAAGCAGTTGATTCCCATCTTCGACAAACCCATGATTTACTACCCTATCTCCACGCTGATGCTGGCAGGCATCCGCGAGATACTCATCATTTCGACGCCTTACGACCTGCCGGCTTTCAAACGGCTGTTAGGAACGGGTGAGGACCTGGGTGTACGCTTTGAGTATGCCGAGCAACCCAGTCCCGACGGACTGGCGCAGGCTTTCATCATCGGCGAGGAGTTCATCGGCGACGACTGTGCCTGTCTGGTGTTGGGCGACAACATCTTCTACGGCAGCGGCTTCACCGGTATGCTGAAGCAGGCTGTTGCCAATGCCGAGCAGAATGGCCAGGCTACCGTCTTCGGCTACTGGGTAAACGACCCCGAACGCTACGGTGTGGCAGAGTTCGACGAGAACGGCAACTGTCTCAGCATTGAGGAGAAGCCCGCCAAGCCCAAGTCCAACTACGCCGTGGTAGGCCTTTACTTCTATCCGAACAGCGTCGTCGGGATTGCCAAGAGCATCAAGCCCTCGGCTCGCGGCGAACTGGAGATAACTACCGTCAACCAGGAATACCTCAATGCCCACAACCTGCATGTCCAGACGCTGCAGCGTGGCTTTGCGTGGCTCGACACGGGTACGCACGACTCGCTCAGCGAGGCCTCTACCTTCATCGAGGTCATCGAGAAACGCCAAGGACTGAAGGTCGCCTGTCTGGAAGAGATTGCCTACAAGCGCGGCTGGATTGACAGCGAGCAGTTGAAGAAGCTGGCCCAACCCATGATCAAGAACGACTACGGCCAGTACCTGCTGCGCCGCGCCGAGGAATATATAGTAAAGTAAATATTTAAAAACTGCGACGCAAATCCTTACTTCTGCGTCGCAGTTTTAGCATTTTTTTCCAACAATATTGCAATTTCTGACAGAAATATTTGGTTGGAATGATATTTTTATATACTTTTGCAGCCGAAACAATAACAAAAGTTAATAACCCAACATTTAAATCTTATTGCCTATCGACGTAAACTCTACTTCATAAAACAAAAAAATATGAAGAATTATGACAGCATGACCGACGAAATGTTGGCCTTGTGTTACGTAGGAGGAGACAATAGAGCGTTTGATGAGTTATTAACTCGCAACCAACAAAAGCTCTACAGCTATATTCTGTTCGTGGTCCGTGACACCGAACTGGCTAACGATGTGTTTCAGGACACCTTCGTCAAGGTTATCACGAAGTTACAGGAAGGCAAGTACACCGACTCCGGCAAGTTTTCGTTCTGGCTGACACGCATTGCCCATAATATCATTATGGACAGCTACCGTCAGCATAAGAGCGAGCACATCGTGGAGCCCACGGAAGACAACGACCTCAGCAATCTGCGCAGCGAGGACCTGATGGACATCAACCGCGAGAACGAGTTCGTCAACGCTCAAGTGATGAACGACGTTCGCAACATGATGGACGCCCTGCCCACCCCTCAGCGCGAGGTGGTCTACATGCGTTTTTATCAGGATCTGTCCTTCAAGGAGATAGCAGAGATGACGGGTGTCAGCATCAACACCTCCCTCGGCCGTATGCGCTACGCATTGATTAACATGCGCCGCATGGCCAAGGAGCACAACATCCAGCTGAATTTGGAAATATAGACATGTCAGTCACAAAGACAAAGTATGATACTTATCTGAGGTAAGTATCATACTTGCGATGTCTAAGTATCATACTTACAAAGCCTAAGTATGATACTTGTCATTAAGTTACTTCAGCGACCGCAGTTCGTGGATGGCCTGTTCGGGCGTGGGGCTCTTGAACACATAGCTGCCAGCCACCAGCACGTCGACGCCAGCCTCTACGAGTCGTGGTGCCGTCTCATGCTGTACGCCACCGTCCACCTCAATGAGAGCCTTTGAGCCGCTCTCGTCTATCAGCTGGCGCAGTCGGCGCACCTTCTGAATGGTGTTCTCAATGAACTTCTGTCCACCGAAGCCGGGGTTCACACTCATCAGCAGCACCATGTCCACATCGCCGATGATGTCTTCCAGCAGCGACACGGGCGATGCCGGATTCAGCGTCACACCAGCCTTCATGCCGGCTTGGTGTATTTCCTGCACCGTCCGGTGAAGATGGGTACAAGCCTCCACATGTACATTCATCATCATCGCCCCGAGTTTGGCAGTCTGCTGAATATAATGCTCAGGATGAACAATCATGAAATGTACGTCAAGAGCTTTCTGACATTTCTTGGCAACAGCTTCTAACACAGGGAATCCGAATGAGATGTTGGGTACGAAGACGCCATCCATCACATCCAGGTGCAGCCAGTCAGCCTCGCTGCGGTTAATCATTTCCAGTTCGCTGTCCAGATGCAGGAAATCAGCAGCAAGCAGGGACGGAGAAACTATTGTAGCCATAATTCACGTTCTTCTTAGAATTACACATCCGCGCAAACTGTTTGATAAACAGAATGGTCGAAGGAGAAGGCTTAAAATCGTCTTGAGTAAAATGTTGCATAGGCAGAATGTTTAATGTTATCTATTATTATAACGAACCGCCTACGCCTTTATTATATAAATATACAAATTTATTTTACGCGATAGTTTTCGATATGCTTCATACCGTTCAGAAAGTCGCGGGCCGCCATGCGTTTCTTGCCTGACAGCTGCAGTTCGACGATTTCCAGCAGCTCATCCTGAGCCGAGACGCAGAGCGCCTTTCCGTCCATGCTGATGGTGCCGGCACCCTGTCCGGGCTTCCCGGTCTTGCGTGCCTTGTATATCTTCAGCACGGTCTCCTTACCGTCAGCATCGACAAGCGTCGTCCAGGCTCCAGGTACAGGACTCAGGCCACGCACGAAGTCATAGACCTGCTTGGCAGTCTTGGTCCAGCATATCTCGCAGGTTTCCTTGAAAATTTTGGGTGCAGGCTTTAATGAAGTGTCAAGGGTGATGAGTGAAGCATCATCTTGTGCCATCGTTTCGGGGTGGCCGTCGGCAGCAATGATGGCATCGAGTGTCTCTAAACAGAGCTGGGCACCCAGGTGCATCAGTCCATCGTAGACATACTCCACGTCGGCATCGTCGGGGATTGGGAACGTCTTCTTCTGGATGATGCGTCCCGTGTCTATATCGTGGTCGAGGAAGAAGGTCGTCACACCCGTCTCCGTCTCACCGTTGATGACAGCCCAGTTGATGGGGGCTGCACCACGATACTGCGGCAACAGGGCGGCATGCACGTTAAAGGTGCCATACTCGGGCATCGCCCACACCACCTCGGGCAACATGCGGAACGCCACCACTACCTGCAGGTTGGCATTGTACGCCCGCAGCTGTTCCACAAACTCCGGGTTCTTCATCCTCTCAGGCTGTAGCACGGGCAGACCGTGTTCCACTGCATACTGCTTCACTGCCGACGGTTGCAGCACACTGCCGTGCCTGCCCACGGGCTTGTCGGGTTGTGTCACTACTGCCACCACGTCATATCCATTCTCCACCAGTGCCTGCAGCGTCTCCACGGCAAACTCCGGCGTACCCATAAACACTATTCTCAAGTCTTCTTTCTTCATCATGCTGCAAAAGTACGAATAAAAAGTTTCTTCTTATACACCCATGACCGCCTTGACTACCCACATGACGATGGGTAGGGTGACAGCTAAGATGCCAATGATATCAATGATAATGCCAGACTTCATCATCTTCGTGACGGGTACCATACCCGAGGCATAGACAATGGCATTGGGCGGGGTGGAAACGGGCATCATGAAGCCCAGCGATGACGCCAGCGCGATACCGACGGCTACAGGTATGGGACTGAAGCCCAACGATACGGCTGTGCTGATGGAGATAGAGCCCATGAGGTTGATGGCTGCCGTGTGCGAAGTGAACTCTGCCAGCAATAATGTGACAGTGCAGAAGACGCCAACAAAGAGCCATTCGGAAGGAGCATTGCCCAAAACATCCTTAATGCCACCGCCTACCCAGTCGGATAGCCCCGTGGTGTAGATGAGGCTGCCCAGCGACAGTCCACCGCCAAACAGTATCAGTGTACTCCAGTCGATGCCTTCCAGTCCGTCTTTCCATGTCATCGTCATCTCGCCTTTCTTTCCATTGGAGGGCAGGAAGAACAACAACAACGCACCAATCATAGCAGCAAGTCCCTCGGGGACGTGGCTGTCATAAAACTTGACGATGTCCGAATGAGGACCATGGACAAGACTCAATATACTTGGCATTATCCATAGCACAACAGCAATACAGAAAGCGAATACGGTATTCTTCTGTGCACGTGTCCAGCGGCCCAGTTCTTGTGACCGTTGGCGTATCATCTCTTGGGCTCCCTCAATGTGCGACACATCAGCGGGGAACATCCATATCAGTAGCACGTAAGTTATCACGAAATAGATAACCATTGCCAATACACCCCACACCATCCAGTCGAAGAATGATATTGACGGGGCGTCTGGCGCCAGTTGCTCGAGGAAACCCATCATCATCAGGTTGGGTGGAGTGCCGATGGGCGTCATCACACCACCAATGGAACAGGCATAGGCCGTCATCAGCATCAAACCCGTAGCATATTTGTAGTTCTTCAGGTCGATTATCTTACCGCTCTGTGCCATCATTTCGCGGATGGTCTCCAGCAGTCCTAACGATATGGGGAACATCATAGCGCATGTGGCAGTGTTGCTCACCCATCCCGAACAGATGATGCATACCAGTCCAATGGCGAGGAAGATACGCCGCGGAGAGTCACCTACCCAACGCATGGACATAATGCCATAGGCTATGCGTTTGTCCAGGTTGTTGACCATCATTGCCTTGGCGAGTAGGAAACCGCCCATAAACAGAAATATCAGCGGGTTGGCAAAGTTGGCAAAGGCATCGCTCATCTTTGCAACACCCAACACTACGCAGAGCGTCGGCCCCAACAGCGACGTCACGGCAATGGGAACGGGTTCTGTAATCCACCAGATGGCCACCAGGGCCATGATGCACAGCAGGTGATGGGCCTCTTCATTGAGACCGTCTATGGGGAGCAACCATAGTATGATGGCGAGCAAAGGCCCCAGGATGCCACCCACGACGTGACGTTTCAGATTGCTGGAATTGTTTTCTTGTTTCATCTCACTTAGTATTTGAATAGTGCAAAGATAACTAAAAGCTTGAATAAAACAAAAAAAATTATGCAGAAATAATTGGAGAGCACTGAAAAACCCTTCAAAGCAGTGTGAGCGTAATCTTGATAATTACATATTAATCCTACTTAGAAGACATTACCGGGCATTCGCTGATTATGCTGAAAGAGCCACTTGATGCTCATGAGTCTCCCCAGAAAGTCCCATGCCGTTTTCAAGGCAAAGTATGCTGTTTTCAAGGTGAAAGTATGCTGTTTTCAAGGTGAAAGTATGCTGATTATGCCTTTTCCTGATTACTCACATTGTGTCAATACTTTGAAGCAGAATTTACAACTATTTAGAAATTAGATGGTTTCATTTTTCTTTTGTGTCAATCGCTTTCACCCTCTTGACAATGCTGTTTTTCTTTATTATCTTTGCAGCGACATACTTATCAACCAGCGTGTTAATCCAATGAAATGGGGTCGCCAGTTGGTGTCAAGGCGCGCAAAGGCAGGCAGCTGACGACCCCGTTACTTTAGAAAACTACAAAAGAATGTGAATTATGACAAGAGGTAAATCTATTTGTAATGTGCTGAAGACTATTCGAAAGCAGATAGCTAAGGCAAATGAGATAAAATATGAGCCACGTGAGTGTCATCATAAAGGTGAGTGCCGTGGTACGTGTCCTGCTTGTGAGGCAGAGGTCAGGTATATCGAACAACAACTGGTTATTCGCAGACAGTTGGGTAAGGCTGTAGCACTCATGGGAATCTCGGCAGGATTATCAGCATTGACAAGCTGTAGTAACAAAGCAGAGGAAGTGAAAGAGGTGGAAAAAGATTCTTTGACTGTGGGTAAAGTTCTGAAAGAATCTGATACACATCTTACTGGCGATATTGATTATCGCTCGCCTGAAGACTGCGTGATTGTTGAGAAACGGCAACCGACAGCAAAGATCAGGACGGCAAAGTTCAAGGCTTCTCCCAAGAAAGAAGAGGTAGATACTGCTTACACCGAAATAACAAAGGGGGCGACAAACACCATCCCTGTTGTGGGGCAAGTACCAGAAGAAATCTTTGGCGATGTGGTAGAGCAGATGCCTTCATTTCCTGGCGGTACTCAGGCGTTGTTCGAATATCTGAAAGAGAACGTCACATATCCTGAGGAGTGTGAGGAAACCTGTGTTCAAGGACGGGTTGCTGTCTCTTTTGTCGTAGAAAAGGATGGAAGCATCACGGAAGCCAAAGTCGTGAAGAGCGTCTATCCGTCTCTTGACGAGGAAGCGCTGCGGGTAGTGAACAGTATGCCTAAATGGCGTCCTGGCAAGCAGAATGGCAATTCAGTCAGAACCAAATATACAATTCCTATCAATTTCAAATTACAATGAAACTCCCATTGATTGGTATTTGTCGCCATCGACTGGCTACTGACGGACAGGGCGTAACAACCCTCGTGGCTTTTCATAGCTGCCCGTTGCGCTGTAAGTACTGTCTTAATTCACAGTGCCTCAGAGCTGAAGGCGTGTGGTGTCAGATGGATGTGCAGGAGATTCTCGACCAAGTAATGGTAGACGACCTTTATTACAAAGCAACAGAGGGAGGTGTTGTCTTTGGAGGAGGTGAACCATTGCTGCGTAGCGAAGGTATCGTTGAGTTCTGTAAGTTACGCCCAAAGGAATGGCGGATTTATATGGAGACATCGCTGAATGTCGAGCGTCGCCATTTGGAGGTTGTGGCACCCTTCATTGACCACTATTATATAGATGTGAAGGACATGAATCCAGACATCTATCACCGCTATACCAGCAAGTCGAATCGACGTGTCATCGGAAATCTCCGTTGGTTAGCTGCCCATGTGGATTCCAATAAGGTAACTATCCGACTGCCTCATATCCCAGACTACAATACGGAACAGGATATGGCGTGTAGCCAACAACAGTTGGAGACAATGGGATTCACGGACTTTGACCGTTTCCGCTATATCACTCCAAACGCAGAATAGACAGGTCTATTTTCTTGTTGAGCCTACTCTTAGTGCTACGGATGGCCTGTTCTGAACAGCAGAAGGATTGGGCCTTTTGGTGGTCGTTCTTGCCATAGTATTCCATGATGCAGAAATAGGTCTCTTTGGGTGTCAGCGGTGAGGAGGCTTTAGCTAACAACTTGGCAAGGGTGGCATCAAAGAGCGGAAGTGCCTTGAGTACTGCTTGTTCCTCTTCCTTACCCATTTGGCTGATGTTCTGGTCATTGATGATGGCAAAGAGTACGTCAATGCCCCGTTTGGCCTCATCAATGGAGAGTGTGTTCGACTGAGGCAATTTTGCCCCTTTGTTGAACAGTTCCTGGCGCACCCTATCGATTCGCTCTTGATACATGACTGCCTGAGCCCGCATCCGATGGATATACCAATAGCAGACAATGCCAGACATCAGCAGTAGCAATATGATGGCGACGACATATAGCTGGCGTTCTTGGTTGGTCTTGGCCTGCTCCACCTGCCATTGAACGTCCATCACATCCGCATAACTCTCTGGTGAGATGGTCTGCATCAGCATTTGCAGCTGCTCCTGTTTCCCTTGCCGATAGTAGATATAACAGAGTAGTATCATGGAGCTGTTTTCCATAGTGGAATCCTTGCTCAACATGACGGATCGGTAGGCATATTCCTCTGCTTTGTTCAGCGCATTGTCAAACATTTCCCGATAGGCCCAGTCCTGATAGATGGCAGCACTATCCACGCCGTTACCCTGTATTGTTGCGGGTGACGGTGTTTCTGCTGTTTGACAAGCACTCAGCAGACAGACGGCAGTTGATATGAGAGCCCATATTATTCTCATGGCGTGCAAAGGTACTCAGTCTTGACTCATGTCGTGTACCATCTTGCGGTACATGTCGTACATCCGCTTGCGCGAGATATAGCCTTTCAGATGGCGGTTGGCGTCAAGGACCGGCAACCAGTCGGCCTGGGTGCGCTCAAAGGTTTTCATCACCTGCGTCATGGGGGTGTCGTCGCTGAGCACGGCGGCAGGCTCCATCATCAGCTGCGAGGCCATGAAGTGATGGTACAACTCTGTGCGGAACATGACGTGGCGGATGCGCTGGATGTTGACTTCACCCAACAGGGTGCCGGCAGCATCGGTCACAGGCAGCACCGCACCCTGCGAACGACTGATCTTATGCACCATCTGGCCCAGTTCCATATCGGGGTCAACAGCCTGGAAGTCGCGGTCTATCACGGAGTCCAAGTTCATGAGCGTCAGCACAGCATGGTCGGTATGATGGGTCACCAGGCGTCCCTGCTTGGCCAGCCTCATGCCATAGATGCTGTGGGGCTCGAAGATGATGATGGTCAGGTAGCTGGCCACAGAGACGATCATCAGCGGCATGAAGAGGTTGTAGCCGCTGGTAATCTCGGCAATGAGGAAGATGCCCGTCAAGGGGGCATGCATGACGCCCGACATCACGCCCGCCATACCCAGCAGCGAAAAGTTCTTCTCGGGCACATAGACACCAATCTGGTGGATGTTCCACAGCCGCGAAAAGAAGAATCCGGTGAAGCAGCCGATAAACAGCGAAGGTGCAAACGTACCACCGCAACCGCCACCGCCATTGGTGGCCGACGTGGCAAAGACCTTGGTCAGCAGCACCAGTCCTATATATAATAATAGGTATTCAGAGTGACCATAGAACATAGAGCCGTCCAACAGCTGGTTCCAGTCGGCTTCCGTCCGGCCGTTCAGCAGCAGGTTGATGCTGTGGTAGCCCTCACCATAAAGCGACGGGAAGATAAAGATGAGGGTGCTCAGGATGAGTCCGCCAAGTGCCAGTTTGACGTATGGCTTGTCCTTGAAACGGGCAAACATGTCCTCGCAGGCATTCATCGTGCGGATGAAATAGAGCGACACCAGACCACAGGCGATGCCCAACAGGATGCAGGCGGGTACACGCTCCACCGTCCAGTCGCTGTCGAGGTGGAAGGAAAAGAGCACGGCATTGCCGCTAAAGATATATGTGAAGCACGTCGCCGTGACGCACGACACCAGGATGGGCAGCAGCGAGGCCATGGTCAGGTCAATCATCAGCACCTCCAGCGTAAAGA
The DNA here is from genome assembly GCA_946185485.1 of uncultured Prevotellaceae bacterium. Classification (GTDB taxonomy): domain Bacteria; phylum Bacteroidota; class Bacteroidia; order Bacteroidales; family Bacteroidaceae; genus Prevotella. The sequence goes on from CAMHJQ010000004.1 coordinate 124,927, forward strand.
CCAGTCCGGCGATGGGTGCCTTGAAGATGCCCGCTATGGCTCCTGCGGCACCACAGCCCACGAGCGTCATCAGCGTCTTGTTGTCCAGCCGGAACAGTTTTCCCAAGTTCGAGCCAATGGCAGACCCCGTCAGCACGATAGGCGCCTCGGCACCTACGGAGCCGCCAAAGCCGATGGTGATGGCAGAGGCGATGACGCTGGACCACGTGTTGTGGGCCTTCAGCCGCGAACGGTTGGAGCTGATGGCATAGAGGATGCGCGTAATGCCGTGGGAGATGTTGTCCTTAACGATATAGCGCACAAAGAGTGACGTCAGGTAGATGCCGATGACGGGATAAACCAGATAGAGCCAGTTGTAGGAGTCTGTCTGGAAACGACCCGTCAACAGGTCAACGATGACATTGATAAGACCGTGCAGCACATAGGCAGCCACGGCAGACAGCAGTCCCACCAGGAACGCCAGGATGAGCAGGAACATCTTGTCGCTGACGTGCTGTACCCGCCAGTCGTGCAGGCGGACAAGCCAGGTGGGTCTGAGGTCTTTATCCGTCATGTCTGTATAAAATGGCTAACATCGTCAGGTCGTCCTTGGGGGTTACGGAGCCAATATGGCGGCGCAGCGTGCTGTTCATCCGCTCAATGAAGTGGACGGGGGTCATCTCCTTACCATAGACCGACTGCAACGCCTCACCCTTCATGCGGTCTTCGCCAAAGGGCTTGTGATCGGCATTCTCAGCATCTACCAGTCCGTTGGTATAGGCAAAGAAGAGTGTGCTGGGAGCGAGCGTCGTCTCCTGAAGCGTATAATTCCATGAACTATTGATGCCCAAGGGCACGTTCTCGTCGGCAGCTACAACATCGACGCTCTTACCCACCAGCAACGGGGCACGATGGGCCGCATTACAATAGTGCAGTCGTCCTGTTGCCAAGTCAAGTACACCGGCAAACAACGTTGCCGACATGGGGTTGCCTCCCGTCGACGACATCGTCTGGTTAATCATCCCTACTATGCGGGCGGGGTCGTCTATGCAGGCTGCCAGCGAATGGAACTGCGACTTGGCTAACATCATCGAGAGGGATGCGTCCAAACCTTCGCCGACACCATCGCCCACGCAGAAGAACAGCTTTTCGTCGCGCAGGATGGCATCATAGAAGTCACCACCGGCCATAGATGCCTTTTCCGTCATAGCATGAATATCGAAGAACTGATGATGGGGCAACTGGCTGCCACTCATAGTCGCCTGGATGGAATGGGACAAATGCTGTTGCGTGGCGTCACGTTCCTCCATCCTGCTCTTGGCGTCCAACTGCTGATAGGCAGCAGTCAGGTCGGCATAGTCTTTCTGAATACGCCTACGGGCACGCATCCGGTTCAGCGTCCACAAGGTCAGCAGCAACATAACAGCCAGGGTTGCAATGACGCCACCCAGACGGCGACGCCCGTCGGCCTGTGCCTGCTGTTCAGCTTTCTGGGCCTCCGTGTCGCGGATGGTTGACAGCTCCATGGCTTCCAGACGGCGCATCTGAACGACAGCAGAGTCGAGATGGTCACAGACAAACAGGCTGACGGCAACGGTAGAATCCCGGCGACCAGCTTTCTTGTTGGCCTCATACTTCTTCAGCACCATCTTCTGCAGCGTCTCTAATGAGTAGTCGCCACCGCGCTCCTTCACCAACTCGTCCAGACTCTCATAGCTGCTGGCGGCCTCTGTCCAGCGTCCTGCTGCCGACAGATAGTCAACGCCAAGAATCCTGCCATTAGGCGTCTGGCTGTAGTTGGTCTTTCGGAAGTGGTCGAACACCTCGGCAGCCTCCTCCTTGCGCCCCAGTCCCTCGAGGGCGATGGCACGATAGATGTCATAGCGGGCATATTGTCTGTCTATATAGTCAGAGCTGCTGCCCTGGCGCTGCTCGTATTCACTGATGAGATCGCCAAAATGCTGCGTCCACAACAGAGCCTCCTGATAGTCCTTCGTCTCGTTGCAGTTATAGGCAATATTGATGACACCGGCAATGGCGTTCTTGTACGACTCGTCGGTGCGGTGCTTCTTGATATTCTCCATGTGCATCTGATAGGCACGCTCATAAAAATCATGAACATCCTCTTTCGACATACCGAAGCGCGACTTGCAGCAACCGATATAGACCAGCAGATTCGTATAGTCACTCGTCGTGTCGCAATGCTGCTTTTCCAAGCGCTCGGCAGCAGGGACAGCAACAGCCAATGCTGCCTGATACTCGCCGCGCACACTCAGCAGATTGGTCAGTCGGCTGGCCGACTTGGCATAGATGGCCAGGTCCTCGGCCTTGTCGGAATTCTCCGTCTCAGCCATAGCTGTCTTCCAATAGTATTCGGCCATGCGGTGCTGCATCTTGCGGTCGCAGTCATAACCCTTCTGGTAATAAGCCTCGGCCTCACCTTCCTTTGCCTGGAAGATGTTTCCATTACTACAGGCTGCCATGATGAATGCAACAGCCATCATCCAAAGCACACTTTTCTTCATAGTCTCAGTCGTTTTATTTAGTCATTGATAGGTTATGGACGTATGATAGTCACCTCGCCGTCCTGACGCAGACGAATGATACAGCTGGGCTGGTGGGGCTTGTGCTCCTGGCGACGGCTCCAGCAGACGTAGTCGACCTTCTCCAGCAACTGAGGACTGATGTCGCCGTAGTTCTGGGCAGCAGGCTGTCCGCTGATATTCGCCGATGTGGACACCAAGGCTTTCTGGAATCGGTAGCACAGTTCCTTGGAGAAAGGTTCGTGCGTGATGCGCAAAGCAATAGAACCATCCTCTGCAATGAGGTTAGGAGCCAGGTTGACGGCACCGTCCAATACCAGCGTCGTGGGCTTGCTGTCGCCTTCTTTCAGACTGTCGATGAGTTGCCAGGCCACGTCGGGCACGTTCCTCACATAGCGTTGCATACGGGCATCGCTGTCGACGAGGCAGATGAGTGCCTTCGAGTCGTCGCGCTGTTTGATGTCATATACGCGCTTCACAGCCTCCGCATTGGTGGCATCACACCCGATACCCCATACGGTGTCCGTCGGATAGAGTATCACCCCACCCTCGCGCAACACCTTGACTGCATTCTTGATATCTTCTTCTCTTGTCATGATTTATTTGGGGGGACTGCGGCAAAACCGCAGTCAACATTAGAATTCTGAGGTAAAGTGGAACTTGATGTGCTTGAAGTCCTCCTGCGCCATCGAGAGCACATAGCCGGAGTCGGCGAGGAAGACGTCCCTACCCTCCTTGTCCTTAGCCATATACTGGTACTTGCGCTTCTTGAAGTTGTCCAGTTCCTTGTCGTCATCGCTCTCTATCCAACAGGCTTTGTAGAGGTGGACAGGTTCCCAGCGGCACTTGGCGTTGTACTCGTTCTCCAGGCGGTACTGGATAACCTCAAACTGCAGCTGTCCCACGGTGCCGATAATCTTGCGGTTGTTGAACTGGTTGACGAACAACTGTGCCACACCCTCGTCCATCAGCTGGTCGATACCCTTCTGCAGCTGCTTCGACTTCATGGGGTCGTCATTCTCGATATACTTGAACAGCTCGGGCGAGAACGACGGCAGACCGCGGAAGTGCAGCTGTTCGCCCTCGGTCAACGTGTCGCCAATCTTGAACATGCCGCCGGTATCAGGCAGACCCACGATGTCACCCGGCCATGCCTCGTCGATGGTTGACTTGCGTTGAGCCATAAACTGCGTTGGCGACGAGAAGCGCAGCGTCTTACCCTGACGCACATGCAGGTAGGGCTGGTTGCGCTGGAACTTGCCTGAGCACACCTTGCAGAAGGCGATACACGAGCGGTGGTTGGGGTCGATGTTGGCGGTAATCTTGAAGATGAAGCCGGTGAACTTCGCCTCGTCGGGCTGCACCATGCGCTCCTCAGCCTTCGTGGGCTTGGGTGACGGGGCTATCTCGACAAAGCAGTTCAGGAGTTCCTGCACACCGAAATTGTTCAGTGCCGAACCGAAGAAGACGGGAGCAACTTCGGCAGAACGGTAGGTTTCTACCTCAAATTCGGGATAGACGCCATCCACCAGTTCCAGGTCTTCGCGCAGTTTCTCTGCATCCTGCTGGCCGATGCGGGCGTCGAGATCAGCAGAACTGACCTCCACACAGACCTTTTCGGTGACGCGCTGCTTGTCAGGGGTAAACAAGTCCAGCTTCTGCTCGTAGATGTTATACACGCCCTTGAACTTGGCACCCTGGTTGATGGGCCACGACAGCGGACGCACCTTGATTTCCAGTTCCTGCTCCAGTTCGTCCAAGAGGTCGAAGGGGTCACGGCCTTCACGGTCCATCTTGTTGATGAAGATGATGACGGGGGTATTCCTCATGCGACACACGTTCATCAGTTTGCGTGTCTGCGTCTCCACACCCTTGGCACCGTCCACGACAATGATGGCTGAGTCGACAGCCGTCAGCGTGCGAAAGGTGTCTTCGGCAAAGTCCTGATGACCTGGGGTGTCCAGAATGTTCACCTTATATTCTATGTCCGAACCGTCGGGTGTATAGTCAAACTCCATGACCGACGTGCTGACCGAGATACCACGCTGTTTCTCAATGTCCATCCAGTCGGAAGTGGCCGTTTTCTTGATCTTGTTGTTCTTCACTGCACCAGCCACCTGTATCTGTCCGCCGAAGAGCAGAAACTTCTCCGTCAGCGTCGTCTTACCGGCATCGGGGTGCGATATAATGGCGAAAGTTCGCCTGCGTTCTATTTCCTGATTCACCTTATTTATGATTATTTGAGTTTGCAAAGGTACGAATAAGCGAATGAAAAACCAAATATTATTTGAGTTTTTCTGAGCGTGAGTACTTTCTTGCAAAGCAAAAAGATACGAATAAGCGAATGAAAAACCAAATAAATTCGGCAAATAACTTGCAGAGTTCATTAAATTTATGTACTTTTGCATTCACTAACAACCTCAACAAATATTATGAAACAAAGACTTTTCATCGCAATGGCGCTCTGTCTGGCATTCATCACGGCACGATCAGAGCAAGTGGTCGTACAAACCAAGAGCACATCGCTAGTGCTTGATGTCACCAAGGGGCAGCAGCCTAAGTACATCTATTTCGGGCAACGGCTGAGCGCCCAGGAGTTGCAGCACCTGCAGCAGCCCGTCAACGGGCGCATGGAGGTCTATCCTGCCTATGGTCTGAACACGCCCGCTGAAGCTGCCCTGGCCTTGCGCCACGCCGACGGCAATATGTCGACGGCCCTTGTCTGCGACTACTACGAGCAGGGCGAGGTCGTGGATGAGGGTAACTTCGTCACCTGCATCACGCTCAAAGACCCCGCCTACCCTATCAAGGTGGAACTGAACTATAAAGCCTACGTCAATGAAGACGTCATCGAGGCATGGGCCGCGATTACCAATGGAGAGAAGCAGACCGTCACGCTGACCACCTTTGCGTCGGCCATGCTGCCCATCCGCCGCGGTGACGTGTGGCTGAGCCATTTCTATGGCTCGTGGGCCAACGAGAGCCGCCTGGTGGAGGAGCCGTTGACGGCCGGCCAGAAGGTCATCGTCAACAAGGACGGCACACGTAACTCGCATACCGACCATGCCGAGGTGATGTTCTCGTTAGACGGCAAGGGTCGGGAGAACGCCGGCGACGTCATCGGTGCTGCCCTCTGCTACAGCGGCAACTACCGCCTGAAGGTGGTCACCGACGACACGGAGTACCACTACTTCTTTGCCGGCATCAATGAGGACAATTCGGAGTATCACCTGAAGAAGGGTGAGACCTTCCAGACACCAGCCCTCGCACTGTCTTACTCCAACGAGGGACTGAGCGGCGTGTCGCGCAACTTCCATAAGTGGGGACGCAAGTACAAGCTGGCACACGGTGACCGCGAGCGTAAGATTCTGCTCAACTCGTGGGAGGGTGTCTATTTCGACATCAACCAGCAGGGCATGGACCAGATGATGCACGACATCGCCTCGATGGGCGGTGAGCTGTTTGTCATGGACGACGGCTGGTTCGGCGACAAATACCCCCGCAAGACCGACAACTCCAGCCTTGGCGACTGGGTGGTGGACAAGAACAAACTGCCCGAGGGCATCGAAGGCCTGCTGCGCGACGCCCGCAAGAACGGCGTGAAGTTCGGCATCTGGATAGAGCCGGAGATGGCCAACACCACCTCGGAGCTTTACGAGGCTCATCCCGACTGGATAGTCAAGGCCCCGAAGCGCGATGCCGTCTTGGGACGCGGCGGCACACAGGTAGTCCTCGACCTGGGCAACCCCAAGGTGCAGGACTTCGTGTTCAGCATCGTCGATAACCTGATGACCAAGTACCCGGAGATTGACTATATCAAGTGGGATGCCAACATGGCCATCATGAACCACGGTTCGCAATATCTGACGATGAACGACCAGAGCCACCTCTACATCGAATACCACCGCGGCTTCGCCAAGGTCTGCGAGCGCATCCGTGAGAAATATCCCGACCTGACCATCCAGGCCTGTGCCTCGGGCGGCGGACGCGCCAACTGGGGTGTGCTGCCCTGGTTTGACGAGTTCTGGGTCTCAGACAATACCGATGCCCTGCAGCGCATCTACATGCAGTGGGGCACCAGCTACTTCTTCCCCGCCATCGCCATGGCCAGCCACATCTCTGCCACGCCCAACCACACCGTCTTCCGCACCACGGCCCTGAAATACCGCATCGACGTGGCCATGAGCGGACGCTTGGGCATGGAAATCCAACCCAAGAACATGACCGACGACGAGAAGGAGCTCTGCCGCAAGGCCATTGCCGAGTACAAGCAGATACGCCCCATCGTACAGTTCGGCAACATCTACCGTCTGGTGTCGCCCTACGACAAGAAGGGACTGGCCTCGATGATGTATGTCACCGACCAGCAGGACAAGGCCGTGTGGTACTGGTGGAAGACGGAGTCGTTCCAGAACGAGCACCTGCCGCGTGTCAAAATGGCCGGCCTGGATGCCAAGCGTATGTATAAGGTACACGAGCTGAACCGCATCGACCTGAAGCCGCTCGACTGCGAAGGCAAGACTTTCAGCGGTGCCTACCTGATGTCGCACGGTTTGGACGTGCCCTACCGCAACGAACCGGAATGGAGCAAGAAGAGTGACTGGGCCAGCCGCGTCTTATTGTTAGAGGCGTTATAGGCGACACCACGTTAACGACATGATGATTTAACTAATTAACGACAATACGGAAAAGAATAGCAAAGGCCTTCTGGCCTACATCCGCGAGGGGCGTGAGATGACACAGGGCGAGAAACTCAGGCTGATAGTCAGCCTGAGTATTCCGTCCATTCTGGCGCAGCTGTCGGCTACCGTCATGTTCTTCATCGACGCATCGATGGTGGGACATCTGGGAGCCAACGCTTCGGCAGCCATCGGACTGGTAGAGACCACAGGGTGGCTGATGGGCGGACTGGCGATGGCAGCCAACATGGGATTCTCCGTACAGGTGGCACACGCCATCGGGGCCAACGACTTCAAGCGTGCCCGCCGCATTCTGCGCCAGTCGCTGGTATGCTGTATGCTATTCAGCATCACCATCTCACTCATCGGCCTAGCCATTGCGCTGCCCCTGCCCCACTGGTTAGGCGGTGCCGACGAGGTGTGTCATGACGCCTCGCTCTACTTCGCCATCATCGGTCTCTGCGGCATCTTCTTCCAGATGGAGGGCTTGGCAGGCTCCATGCTCAAATGCTCGGGCAACATGAAGATTCCCAGTATGCTGAACATCGGTATGTGCGTGATGGACGTCATCTTCAACTACCTGTTCATCTATATCCTCGACTTCGGCGTCAAAGGTGCCGCTATGGGCACAGGTCTGGCCGAACTCGTCACCGCCATCTTGATGCTGTGGTTCCTGCTCTTCCGCTCCGACATGCTGGGATTCCTGAAGAAAAGCGAAAGGCATGAAGTAAGAGGTGAGCGGCTGCCGCTGTCGTGGGATAAGTTCAAGCCCAAGGCCGACATCGTGGGCAATGCCTTTAAGATTGGCGCCCCTATGGCCTTGCAGCACCTGTTGATGGGTGGGGCACAGATTGTCAGCACCATCATCGTGGCACCATTGGGTACCATTGCCATCGCCGCCCACTCACTGGGCATCACCGTCGAGGGTCTGTGCTACATGCCGGGCTACGGCATCGCCGAGGCAGCCACCACCCTGGTCGGACAGAGTTTCGGTGCTGGCAAACGTGCACTGACGCAGTCCTTTGCACGCATGTCGGCAGGACTGGGCATCGGCGTGATGACGCTGATGGGTGCACTGATGTGGGTGTTCGCCCCGGAACTGATGAGCGTGATGACACCCGTCGACGACATCATCAGCACCGGTACGGAATGTCTGCGCATAGAAGCCTTTGCCGAACCAATGTTTGCCGCCGCCATCGTCTGCAACGGTATCTTCGTGGGAGTCGGCGACACGCTGCGCCCGGCCATTATGAGCCTGCTCTCGGTGTGGGGCGTACGACTGACGCTGGCTGCCCTGCTGGCTACCACCTACGGTCTGCCGGGTGTCTGGACGGCCATGGCCATCGAGCTGACCTTCCGTGGCCTGATGTTCCTGGGACGTCTGCTGCACGGCGGTTGGCTGAAGACGTTGAACGCTGCACATTCATAAAACCCATAAGAACCAACAAAGAAAAGCTGCAGCCCTTGGGTATCACACCCTTGGGCTGCAGCATCATTTATCAATAACTAAAAACCTAATTCTTATGAAAAAAAGGTGCGTCTCACGACGTCGGTGTTATCCATTATGACAATCTTTCTTTTCTTACCTCTATAAGACTAAATACTACTGTCGAATTTCTAAATTTCTTTTTACCTAACTCTACTAATACCTGTATGTCTGTTATCCAATCTTTAACCTTAAAACTAAAACCTGTTTCTTGAAGACGATGCAAAGGTACAACGAAAAAGGAAATGCTGCAACATTTCCTCATCGTTTTTCATCAAAAAGGCTTTATTCTTGATTTAAATCAACAGTTTGTGTGCGAACACACTGCATTTGTGCCCGAACACAACACTTTTTCCACCATATTCGTCAACTCCACGAATTGCTCAATCGTCAACTGTTCCGGGCGCAGCGTCATAAAGTGATGGTCAGCCAAGGGCGTCAGGTCGGTCAACAACTGTTTCAGCGATACGCGCAGCATCTTGCGACGCTGGTTGAAGACAGTCTTTACCACGCGCTTAAACAAGTGCTCGTCGCAGCCCAGATGCTCTACCTGATTACGCGTCATGCGGATGACAGCACTCTGTACTTTGGGCGGCGGGTTGAACACCGAGGGTTCTACCGTAAAGAGGTACTCCACGTCATACCATGCCTGAATGAGCACCGACAGGATGCCGTACTGCTTGTTGCCTGGTTGTGAGGCCATGCGCACTGCCACCTCGTGCTGGATCATGCCCGTACAGCAGGGAATGAGGTCGCGGTTGTCAAGCATCTTAAAGAAAATCTGCGACGAAATATCGTACGGGTAATTGCCCGTCAGCACAAACTGCTGCCCGTCGAACACCTCTTTCAAGTCCATGCGAAGGAAGTCGCCCTCGATGATAGCACTCTCACCTGACTGTTCATCCCGAAATAGCGTCCCCTTCAGATACGCCACCGACTCGCGGTCGATCTCCACCACCTTGAACGGGCGTGGTTTCTGCACCAGATACTGCGTCATCACACCCATGCCTGGGCCAACCTCCAGCACAGGCAAGTCAGCATATGGCTCGTCCACCGTGTCGGCTATCCTCTTGGCTATCGTGAGGTCAGTCAGGAAGTGCTGCCCCAAATTCTTCTTCGGTCTTACTTGTTTCATGTGTGCAAAAATACATAAAAAAGATGAAAGTGCCAAACTTCCTGTATTTTTCTTTTGCATTTCGCTCGCTTATTCGTACCTTTTTGCTTCGCAAGAAAGTACTCACGCTCAGAAAAACTCAAATAATATTTGGTTTTTCATTCGCTTATTCGTACCTTTGCATTGGAAATGAAGATACGGAGCATCATACTCAAGATACTGCTGCCGCTGGTATTGGGCGCCGCGATACTCTATTGGATGTATCGCGGCGAGGACTGGCAGCAGATACGCCACGTAATGACTGACGAGATGGACTGGACGTGGATGCTACTGTCGTTCCCCTTCGGCATCCTGGCACAGATGTTCCGCGGCTGGCGCTGGCGTCAGACACTGGAACCGGTGGGCGAACGGCCTCGCATATCCACCAGCATCCACAGCATCTTCCTCAGCTATGCGGCCTCGCTGCTCATTCCCCGAGTGGGCGAGTTTACGCGCTGCGGCGTCCTGAACCGCTACGACGGAGTGTCGTTTCCCAAGGCACTGGGCACCGTGGTGACGGAGCGCGCCATCGACTCCCTGCTCGTCATGGGCATCACAGCCATCGTCCTGTTATTGGAGATGAGCACCTTCGGCATGTTCTTCCATAAGACGGGCACCAACCTGCACAGTATCCTGCACGGTTTCTCTTGGGCGGGCTACTTAGTGGTGGCGGTCTGCGCGGTGGCCATCCTCATCCTGCTGCATTTCCTGTTGCGCAAACTGTCTATATATAATAAGGTACGCGCAACACTCAGCGGCATCTGGCAGGGCGTAGTCTCGCTGAAGGACGTGCGCAACATCCCGCTCTTCACATGCTACACCCTCGGTATCTGGCTGAGCTACTTCCTCCATTACTATCTGACGTTCTTCTGCTTCGACTTCACCGCCAACCTGGGCCTGGGTTGTGCCTTGGTGACGTTCATCGTAGGCTCCATCGCCGTCATCGTACCCACACCCAACGGTGCCGGCCCGTGGCACTTCGCCGTCAAGACGATGCTGATTCTCTATGGCGTAGCCGATGAAAAGGCCCTCTACTTCGTCCTCATCGTCCACACCGTGCAGACCATGCTCGTCATCTTCCTAGGCATCTATGCCTGGGTGGCTCTGAACTTTACGAAAAAAAATTAACGTATAACCCTTAAAACTATCAATAACATGAGTGAAATCAAAAATCTGAAGCCAACATGCATTTGGCGTAATTTCTACAGTCTCACACAGGTGCCGCGCCCCAGCGGACACTTAGAGAAAATACAACAGTTCCTGCTTGACTTCGGCCAGCAGGCCGGCGTCACAGCCTTCAAGGACCCCGCTGGCAACATCGTGTTCCGCAAGGCGGCAGCACCCGGCTACGAGAACCGCAAAGGCGTCATCCTGCAGGCCCACATGGACATGGTGCCGCAGAAGACGCCAGAGTCTACGCATAACTTCGAGACCGACCCCATTCAGCCGTGGATAGACGGTGAGTGGGTGAAGGCAAAGGGCACCACGCTGGGTGCCGACAACGGACTGGGCGTGGCAGCCATCCTGGCTGTGATGGAGGCCAAGGACCTGAAGCACGGACCGGTGGAGGCGCTGATCACCGCCGACGAGGAGACGGGCATGTACGGTGCGAACGACCTGCCTGAGAAGATGCTGCAGGGCGACATCCTGCTGAACCTGGACTCCGAGACGTGGGGTAAGTTCGTGATTGGCTCGGCCGGCGGTATCGACGTGACCGGTACGCTTGAATATAAAGAGGTGGAGACGGACGCTGAGGATGCTGCCGTGCGCGTGACGCTGAAGGGTCTGCGCGGTGGTCATAGCGGTCTGGAGATTCACGAGGGTCGCGGCAATGCCAACAAGATGATGGTGCAGATTGTGCGCGACGCCATCGAGGAGTGCGACGCCCGTCTGGCCACATGGCATGGCGGCAACATGAGGAATGCCATCCCCTTCAAGGCTGAGGTGGTGCTGACGCTGCCGAAGGAGAACGTGCCCGCCCTGAAGGAGCTGGCCGAGGACTATCTGGAGGCCTTCACCGACCAGTATAAGAACATTGAAAGCGGCATCGAGGTAATCGTGGAAGACGTGGAGACACCGAAGATGGAGGTGCCCGTGGAGATTCAGGACAACCTCGTGGATGCCATCTATGGCTGCCACAACGGTGTGCTGCGCATGATTCCGAGCTACCCCGACGTGGTGGAGACATCGAGCAACCTGGCCATCATCGACATCGAGGGTGGCAAGGCAGCGCTGAAGGTGCTGGCCCGCTCGAGCCGCGAGGACATGAAGATGGTGATCGTGAACACGCTGCAGAGCTGCTTCAACATGGCAGGCATGAAGGTGGAGACGGCCGGTTCGTACGGCGGCTGGGATCCGAATCCCAACTCCGAGATTCTGCACCTGCTGCTGAAGGTCTACAAGGAGCTGAACGGCAAGGACGGCATCATCCAGGTGGACCACGCCGGTCTGGAGTGCTCGGTGATCCTGGGTAAGTATCCGCATCTGGATGTGGTGAGCCTCGGTCCGACGATGAAGAGCCCGCACACGACGACGGAGCGCGCCCTGATTGCCACCGTGGAGCCCTTCTGGCAGTTGCTGAAGAAGGCGCTGGAGGAGATACCGGTGAAGTAAAAGCCACCCCTACAACCCCACCCCCGGCCTTCCCTCCGTCGCGAATGGGGGATTCGCTCCCCTTTGTGGGGCCGCAGCCACATCGGTGGCTGCTCTGAAGACC
>CAMHJQ010000005.1 GCA_946185485.1 uncultured Prevotellaceae bacterium
CTTACGATGTCGATTCCATGGAGGAATGGCAGACTGTAGAGAGGTCTGCACTGCCCATCGATGATTCTTATAACATAACAAGTTCTGACGAAATTCTTTAGTCTTCGTACTAATCTTGTCGCGGGAGGGGTGTTTTATTGCATCCCTCCTTTTGCTTATCATGACCTTCTGTAGCAAATAGTTTCTCTTTTCTTGTCTCAGCTTCTTTTGCCATATTTCTTTTCTGGGGTTCATCCTGTTTTTACTTTGCAAAGGTAGCATAAGCGTCTTCGGCAAGTACCGTTCCTATTCCTGCACAGATTTCCCGACAACCTTCCACATTTTCTTCTAAAAAGGCCATAGCCTTGAAGAAAATGGGTATTCCGTGTAATCTGCTGGTAATTACTTGCCTTTGCTGACGCTGGATTTATGCTCTTTAATGCACGTAAAAAGCAAGTAGAACCCTTTAAAATTTTGGTATATGGCAAACGTTAATGACAGAAACAGCAAGAAGATCGAGAAAAATTTCTCTCCCATAGTAGAAGGTCTGATGGCTTATTGCTTCAGGCATAAGTTGGAGAAGAGCCTTCTTTCTACGAAAGGTGAAAAGGTCGAGATTATCGACCAAGGGATATACAACAGAAAAGAAGGCGCAGACTTCTTCAATGCAAAGATGTATATTGACAACATTCTTTGGGTTGGAAATGTCCTGATTATCCCTCGTTCCTCAGACTGGTACGTCAGAGGCTATCAGAAGTCATCGAACGACTTCTTCAAGAATATTATCCTTGCTCTCGTTGCAGAGGTCGATACCGATATCACCGACTTAGACGGTAAAACTATCCGTCAGTGCTGCTACACCATTCCTGAAAACGTCAGGAATAACTATAACATCCTTATCTCCGATGAAGGCTGTGAGGCCTGCCAGAACTTCCGGAAGGATAGCATAACACGCCTTACCGCTCATGCTTGGATGGCAGCCTTAGAGACTGAATGGCTCGAAGAAGCCACTCAGATATTCCATAAGAATGCTGCCAAGAGTTCATGGCATGGCGTTCTATCCTCTGCTGTCGCTTCATCTACTGTCATCACAAACCTCTCTGAGAAGTTCATGAGTGACATCATCAAGGCTGAGTCAGCAAATGAAGCACGTCAGATCATCAAGGATTTCCTTGCTCTGACTCACAAACCAAACAGCAATAACGCTGTTGAGTACATTCTGGTAAATGTCATTATTCCTTGGCTCTTCGCTTACGGACGTCACGCAAGGAAGGAAACGCTCTGCGACAAGGCTTTTGACTTCACAGAGGTGACTCGATCTTATTCCGCAGAGTCTTTCTACTTTCCTTATGTCAAGCAACTCAACGGTGCTGAGACAGCAACGGTAAGATACCTTAAAAAGGAATACTGCGATAAGAAGCGTTGCTGCAGTTGCCGTTTCGGTCATGAGTTTATGAGACATTACAAGTCTTCACATAAAGCCTTGCAACTCTCGATGCTATTCTAAAAATAGCATCATCTTCATTATTTCTTAAACAGGGATTAAAATTCCCTGTTTTCTTATAAATATTCTGCCTTACGGCTGAAAATTTCCAAATCAACACATAAAATTTCCTCCTTCAAGGTTTTTATTTCCTTCAAAAGGCTTTTTCTTGCCAAAAAGCAACAAACACACCAGACAATCTTTAGCGAGTTTCTTTTCAAGGTCTCATTATTAATCACCATGGAAGGCGATGCCAACGGCTCTTGATTTACCCCTTTTTATATCAGAAAACGACCTCAAAGGTCGTAAATGTGTTAAATCAAGAGATTCTTCTAATGCCATTCAATGAATGACTTTTCTCTTCGTATATTTGCAGAAAATCAAACAAACGAAAAATTTTAGATGATGTTAAATTCAACTTTCCGATTTTCTGCATCTCCAAATAATAATTATTTGGGTGTTTTTCAAAAATTCAAGAATAAAAAACTCCTTCCGGCTCTTTTGTTCCCGTGTTCCCATACCCCTTTTCCTTGGATGTCACCTCTGCCAAAAGCAAGGTGTTCCACTGTTATTCCTACCTTTTTACCTTGCAAAGGTATGGAGGGCAGGGATATGCCAAGAACCATTCATAACACTATTCCTTCATAAATTGTTATAGAACCCTTCCTGATTTTCTTCTTTACGCCTCTCAAAAAGAGCCTAAAGAAAATAAGGCTTTCCATAAAATTTAATCGGAATTTCTTGGGCGTTTATCCCTTTGATCCCTCTCATTAGAACCTGCAAGTAAAAAGGCAAACAGTGAAACATCGTACCGATGACATAAATAAAAAAAAGGGCATAGTGAACAACAAAAGAGATTCTAAAAGTAAAGGCTCCAGCTCACATAACCCGATAACTTCATAAACAAACAACGGCAATATGGTAGATTTCAAAAAACTCTCGAAAATCAGTAATGCTTCTGGCGAGATTGTTGCCAAAGAGCATCCCGAATATGACCAGTATGTTAGTCATGCTTTCCAACTTGGCTTTCAAGGTGGGTATTGTTTTGCAGAAAATTATCCTGATTATAACACTGACAATCTTGATAAGGTTGCAGAAATGTATATGAGACAAGCAAATCCTTATTATACGGAGGAAGAAAAGAAGGCTTATATCTTGGGTTATAAACGTGCATTCTCATACGTAACTAATAAAAAATAGTAATATATGAAAACGAAAGTAATGAATTTCTCTAACGATAAATTCCACGTTAGAAAGGTGGTAGAGGGTATGGATGCGGTTATCGTTTCTTTGTATAGTCCTGTCATTTCGGCAGAGCAATGGAATAAACTACGTGATAATATATGTGGGTGTACTGATATTGCAGATACAGCCATAGTATTCTTTGATTATATTGCTATCAATGGCGATGTGGATCGTTTCTATTCTGTTACGGTGGGTGACTGGCGCAGACTGGGCTTCTCTGGTAATAATATCAAATATTGTAAGGCTCCAGAAGAGATTGAAACAAATTGTAACTTTTGGATTTTCAATGATAACTTTGATATAATGAAAGCTTCTGTCTTAACTCCAAAATGGAAGGAGAGAATCAGAAAGAATGTGACGATGGCTGTTATGAAGGTTATGTTCAATAATCAGGCTGTAGATATTCAGAAGAGTTTCCGTTCTATCGGGATGTCAGAGGTCGAAATCAAGATGTGGTTCGAGCGTACCATCCGTGACCTCTATAATCCATATAAATAATAACAATAACTAATAACAACTATCTATATGAAACAGTTCAGATTTATTGAAAGCCGAAAGAATGCACAGTGGAGTTTCCAACTCTCTGATGGCCGTATCATCGAGGTGATGACCCTTGATGGAAAGTTTGTGTTCAAGTTCGATACACCCATCAATCTTGAAACAAGGGAAATTGGCTCACAGCCGCCCTATACTCCTGGTGCATTGGATAATGTTGAACTCCCTGATGGGTTTACGACCCTTAATCAACTCACTAAGCAGAAGTTAGGTAAGACCCTATACTGTTACGATGAATATGAAATCAATCTGGGTTATAAGCCTAATATGACTATCAAGAAGGCTATTCGTATTGCCAAAGAGTTTCAGAAAAACGGCTTCATGGTTACACCACAGGCTATCATGCACAACTACGACGCATGGAAAGCCGGTTGGAAAGTAGGCTATCGTGACGAAGAAAACGGATATCATCTCTTTACACCCTGCGGCGGTAATCCTTTCGATCTGCGTGCAACTACTCTGGAAGAGTGCTGTGCTGACTGGCAGATAACATATCTATGCTGATTATAATCCTTATGAGTTATGGAGAAAATGAAATGTCGGAGGTGCAGGTACCTCAATTATGATTTCCTCGATGACAAATATGAGCCGGAATCACCTCCTTTCTGCGGTCTGCATGGACGTACGACGGTTGATCCGGACGGTGAACAACAAGATCTCAATCATCGCGGAGGGTGTGGTTTTGCTGATAAGGATAAACCGATAGAACTTAAAATAATGTTTGTCTAACAATTAAATATCAAAGAATAATGGGTAATACAAATAACACGAAGTTTCAACTTCCCGTTCCTACCGAGGAAGAACTGAAGGAGGCTCATACCAATTATATGTGCTTTCTTAAAAATAACCGCAATAATTTCTCCTACTGGTTCCCGAAAATTTCAGTGGTTAAGCATCATGGTATCAGTATTCCTGATAGCCGTATTATAGAAGTTCCTGAAGAAATCTATAAAGCATTTTTCTTAGAATCACCTGGCGATAGACGTTCCATCCGTCAGTTTGTTCATAAATCCATCCTTCCTGTCATCCGATCTCATTTTAATGGTAAAGAGGTGTTCGTTAAGAATGGATGCTACTCTGGTAAATTCCGCTTCGATAAGTGCTGCCATCTGCCTGCAAATGCTACACTCAAAACTATCACAGAGCATCTGTGTGAAATTCAGTATGATTCTCTGATGAAAGACAAAGCAGGTGATCTGGAAATTATTCTGCGTGAATGGATTAAGCCAGAGGACGGCACCAAAACCATCTATGGTGGTATGCCGCTCAGGACTGAGATCCGTCTATTCTATGACTTTACAGAACACAAACCACTCTATTGGGTGAATTACTGGGATTGGGATTACTGCCATGATGCTATTTGTTGGCATCCGGAAGATAAGGATGTTTATGAGGAATATTATCCTTATATTGAAGAAGAAGCCAAATTATACTGCAAGGATAATTGGCAGTTGGTACTTGATGCTTTGGCTCATGTGAAGGATTTGGATGGCAAATGGAGCGTTGACTTTATTCTGGAGAAAAATGGAGTATGGCTTATTGATATGGCCATCGCCAGTATGAGTGCTTATTGGAATCCTACAAGAAACGATTATATCTAAGAAATATGGCAAAGAGATGTACATTGCTGCAGCACGGAGAGAAGCGTATGAATAACGATCTTCTTCCTCGCCAGTGGAGGGATGACGCTATGCACATGAGTGATAACAACCCCACAACATATAATAGTCAGGCATTCATGGAAGAGTCTGCTTTCGATGCGAACTCTATCGATGACTTTGATAATTTTGAAGAAAAGCCTGTCTATGATTATCTTGGCAGGGAGATTGGCGTAAAATCCGTGGTCGGTAGAAAAAAGAGAAAGAATAAGTAAAAGACAATGGATAATCATAATTATCATATCCTCATTGCCGGCACTCGCAGTTTCGATGATTACGAGCTGCTGAAAAAGGTGTGTGATAACACTTTTCATATTTTATCTGAAATAGGTGATATTGTCATAGTCAGCGGTGCGGCCAGCGGTGCAGACCGTCTGGGGGAAAGATATGCTTATGAGAATAATTATAAGGTTTTGCGGTTCCCTGCAGACTGGAAGAAACACGGAAAGGCTGCAGGCCCTATCCGTAACGCTGAAATGGCTGCCATAGCAGACTTTTTTATTCTCTTCTGGGATGGTTGTTCAGCAGGCTCTAAAAACATGCTGATAAACGCCCAGAAACACGCTATGCCTGGTATTGTTATCAGATATACATCTGTAAATATCAAAGAAGTTATAGATGCTATAGATAAAAGGGTTTATTCTGCACTTAGAAAAGAAATGGACTTTAGATTATGAGAAACGAAGATATTTCAATGATGAACCTATGCAAGTTCCTCACTTATGAGGGTGATGAAGTCTTCGGACATGATTACCGTCATCCGGCTCCGCTGACGGTAGGTTTGCCTTCTGAGTCTTGGGAGTGGCAGCAATATCAGTATTTCCTCAAAAGTGCATCGTTGAACGTACAGCGGTATTATGCCGATTGTCATAAAATTCCGAATGATTATCTGATAGTAAGAAAGGATGCTTTCACTCCCGAAACTTGTCGTGAGGAGTTAATGATGATAGACCTTCCCAATCACTGTGTCGCCATTCCTATGAAATGGGTTTTCCGCGATAAGGATATGACCCTGTTTGAACAGTGGGAGGTAATCAAAATAAACCGAATGGATCTTCCAAAGAGAGTAAGAAACGCTCCTTCTCTAATGAAAGCTCTGGAAAAGGCTTATGAGGTTGATTTTGAAGATGGGTTTAAAGATCTTTTCTACGACCTTCAGAAAGAGAATCCAGAGGAATTTAACCGAAGAAAAAACTATATCGATGTAAGAAGGAATGAAATAGTAAAAGAGGTCAAGCAGATAAACAAATTAATCAAGAATCTCCGTGCCACTCGCAATAACGAGTGGACAGACAAATACGATTGGGTGTTTCATGAATATGAACTCTCACCCAAATCAAATTGGCAGGATTTTGGCTTTTACTGTGAAAACAGGGATTGGGCTGATGGTGACCCTTGGAGCATTGTCGGCTATCTGAGAAAGGAAGGCTCCGTTGTCTGGCAGCTTTCAAAATATACAGAAAAAATCATTGCTCTCAGTAAGGAGAGTGATGAACTCTGGAGTAAAGGACGTTTTGACGTCTATAGTTACACATTTATGGATTGACACAGTTTGTTTTTTACTTTTATTCATAATTTTGACTCGTTTGTTTGAATGAAGAAGGCACCCTCCCGTCGTGATGACGCGAGGGTGTTTTAAGTTAAACCTCAACGTGAGTTTTCTCTTCTCGGTTGACCGTCCAAAGACGGTCATATTCCTCGATACCATTCATCTGATCTTCCCGCCCTTGGCGGTAGAACATCTGCGCCATGTCAACGATCTGTTTTCTGGTGAACTCTGCTCTTTCATCATGAAACACATGATACTTTCGCTCATTGCCATGTTCCTGGTGCCATTTCAATATGGCTTCAAACCAGCCTGCCCACAACATGCTATTGTGGACGCTCTCATCAATAGAAATGCCCCACATAGCCTTAAAATCTTCGTCGGTAATCTGTGCCGCCTCGCGCTCATAAAACCTCGCCTCTGCCTCGGCAATTTGCTCAGGCGTAGGGTTAACACTGCCATAAATGGCCTTACGCAACTTCTGTTGCGGAGTCAGTCTTGTACTCATAATAAATCCTCCAAATATTTAGGTAAAACAAGAAATATAATAGCAGAAGGGAAACAAACCCTTCTACTTGTATTATATCCAACTTTTTGCCCATTATCGCCATTCTTGGAGAAATTTAACTTATTTTTAACACATTCCGATACAAAATTCACAGATTTTTGCTACCTTTGCATCAAAATTGCAAAGGATAAGGAATGAAGATAAATAGAATAACTTCTCTTTTCTGGAGGTGGTGGTATAAATTCCACCCATCTCCATCAAGATATACCAGGCCAGAGGCTCTGGCTATTGCCCGGAAACATAATCTGGAGTATGAGGTCATCAAGGCGATGGATCATGGATGTACGCCCGATGAAGCACTCCAGGAATGGGATATATATCCCTATAATACTTAATATTATCTCCCTTTTTGTATAGACCGCTGTTAAAACAGCGGTTTCTATTTTTAAAAACCACCCAAATACTTATTATTTGGGTTTATCGTTCTTTATTCATCTTTATTCTTTCCACCCCTCAAACGGATCATCAAACAGTTGCATACAACCAACCTTCACTAAACTTCACTGAAATTTACTGAATTTCAGACTGAATTTCCCGCATTTATCAAAGAAAATGCTCCCAAGTCTAATACACCCAAAGTCGTATTATTCTGACCTCACAGTCTTCAGTCCGTTTTTCAGTTTTCATCAGGATTTGGGCTATTTTTCAGCGGATTTTCCTCTTTTTGGTCGTAAATGTGTTAAATCAAGACTTTTCCCTTCAGGAATTTCGCCGTGTGGCGAAAATGCCGTTTCTTTGCACGCAGAAATAAACGTAAAAATCGCATCAAAATGAAACAAAGAAACAACACATTAATCTCCAGTGGAATCTCCGCTTTTTTAGCGGTCATGTGCCTCTTCGTGGCTTGTAATAACAATTCCGAAGAGTTCTCATTCAAAAATCCCCAAGAGGCTGTAAAAGCCTGTCATACAGAACTTTCAAATATTCGCCCAATCAGAAAGGCGAATATCGAAGAACTTACGATGCTCGCTTCAAGGTGGATCGCCTTGCAGGATTCTACCTACAGTTTAATCTACGGAGATTCCACCATAGATATCAACAGCGAAGTCAACATTGATTTCTTTATGGTTGCTGACAGCATCCGCGAAGAACTCACCCGTCTGGCCGTTTCAGAGAAACGTAGCCTGCGGGATGTGGTGTATTTCAAGATACATACCGCCAGGGATGCCGGTCATCTTAAACAGTCCAAGGACTATAAAAATGCAGTAAAATTCTATGACGGTTTGAATAATGCAGAACTTTACCCCGACATCGACAAGACGATGAAGGAATACACCCGTCTGCTTGAAGAGGCGAAACCATTCAAGAAGGAGGGTGAGATGCTGGCATTCATCACCGACGAGGATAAATGTTTCCGTTCTGTCATGCAGCATCTTGGGGATGCTACGCAAGAAGACCTCAAACAAATTTCGGACGGAACAGAGGGCTTCTTCGAAGCCATCTACAAGGCTGTTGTCGCTGACCCAGAGAACTCCGTCAACTCTCGCGTCATGATCTTCCTCTCGATGCGATTTAACAGGCGTATTATTCAGAACGCCCAAGCGGTGCAGATGGTGGTAAAGAGTGGTCGCCAGTTGACCAAGAAGCAAGTGGCTGCATACCATTGGATGATTATCCAGCCTTTCTTATCCATCGACAACTATTCGTTGGCTGTCCTGACTGAAGAACAGGAGAACACCTTGCTTGACATGGCAGAACAACTCCCACGAATCCTTTCGGATATTGACGGAAAGGATTTTGACAAATCAGGTAAGGAGAAAACAGACGATATAACCGATAAGTTGACGGACTACCTATTGAGTATATACCTTAAACAGTCGATCTGATATGGAAACAAATGGCAATACCAATGGTGCTCTCCCTCCAGTAGTGAGCGAGATGGCACAAGAGAACTTCTATAACTTTCTTTCGGTACTCGAAAGAAGTTTCCCCACCGGCGGTTTTATTACCGACGGCGTAGTTCTCACTCCACGCAATAAATGTGCGGAAACCATCATCATGCTTCAGAAGCAATGGATGTTGGAAGATATGGTGGAAGAATTGAACAAGCGCATGAATGTAAACATTCTTTATGCGGTTGAAAGTCCCGAAGGGCAGCACTACCAAGTGCTGGCGTACTCTATGCCATTCATTGACACAATGTATATCATCAAGATAGAGTCACAGCAGTTTGGCGTTACCGAAAGTATCACCGTTGCTTTCTATGACTCCATCGACGTAATGTTCGATGATGTCAAGGGACATCTTCAGGAACTTCGTCTTTTGGTGGAGGATGCTGACTACACCATTCTGGAGCAGGAGGATGCACGCCAGACATTCTTACATTTCAATTAACGAGGAATAATTATTTACATTTTAATTTCATATAAACGACGCGCTCATGCTTGCTATATACATCAAGACATTCATCGCCCTACTGCTGGGTATCGCGCCCTTCGCCTTCACTTGGTTCTATCGTTCGGCGAAGGGCAATCCAGACAGCAAATCAAAGAGTCTCTTTGCTGTCATCGGGAGACATCTTCCCCAGCTGCGGAAGATGACAGCGGCCATAGTCCGCTGGTGCCGTCGCCTGTACGACGGCATGAGGCGCGAGGATAGTTTTCGTAAGTTCTTCACGCTCATCATCCTCTTCCTGATGATAATCATTCAATATGTCGATTTTTCAGCATCGACTACTGTCGCTCGAATCGTGCAGTCCACTGTCGATTTTAGTGGCGATTCGAGTAGCGTTTTGACTGCGGGCATCAAGCCGCTTTTTCCATTTCTCACAAGACCACACGCTACAGTGATTGCAGCACTTCTCTCATGGTCGTTTTTCTACTACCGCATAGCAGACCGTCTGCTGTCATGGCTCCATGCCAACGACTGGTGGTTTGGTACCGCCGGACTCTTGACGGCTGTGATGATCATCGTTTACCCACGACTCTTCATCATACCCGAACTGACTGCCATCATTCTCATGGCAGCAGCAGTCTATCCAGACAAGCTGGTGGATGACACACCGAAGGGAAAGAAGCCCATCCCTGAGCATCCACGTCGCAGCACACTGAAGGCAGCCGCATGACGACTGCTTTTCAGGTGTCGCTACAACATCGGAAGAAACACTTCCTTCACTATATTTACAACAACATTATCGATTACAATATGAGTCAGAATAATTCACAACAGAATAAGCCCCTGGGTAACACACCCGACGCTTCACCATCCGAGACCAAGCAGACAGGCATGGTCATCGTGACGGACTTCGCGCTGTGGAACTACCTCTTCCAAGGTTACGTCAACCAAGGGGCACACCGCTATTCGCGGGCAGAGGCATTCTTCGATCTGGTGAACCGCCAGCGACTGGCTTACCTCACAGGTGACGGCGAGTTCCTGGAGGCAGGCATCCAGCAACTCGCAAACATCTGGTCATGGGATAGAACTTCCGTCCGTAAGTTCATCGGCTCACTCTGCGAGATGGGTGCCGCGTCTATAGAGACGAAGGCTAACCGTACTTGCATACGGCTGACTAACATAGCGAGTTCAGACCCTTTAGGTCATCTCACCCGTCTATCATCTCACCCCCAAGAATCGCCTCTAATCGAGTCTAATCTTCGAGGTGGCCTACGGCAACACCCTGGCGAAGCCGAGGTTCCTGAAGCCCTTCCAGGGCCATCTACGGCAGCGTCCCGAGACGCTCCCTGAAGGCGCTTGCGCGACGGAATGCTGCGCATTCACTAAGCCTAATATGCGTTTTTTGATTTCTACGAACCCAAACAAACGCGACGACCCTTACCTTCGGGCAGCAAGCTGGGGGTCGCATATTAGGCCAAGGGAAGCCCCCTGGACCCCTGAATTTCTCCTAACGTCGAACTAAGAAACGTGAACTATGGCAAAGCAGATGTGTGACATCCAGCCCTCCAAGGGCATCTCTCGCGGACAGAGTACGGAACACCTCCGTAACTACAAGGTCATGGACCCCGACGCGAAAAAATTCGGTTACTACGATCCCACAAGACAGAACTTGAACTTCGAGGTGGGTCGTGGCGGGGTAGTCATGCCCGTCCGCAAACATTATGCCATAGACCAACGTTTCAAAGACAACCTGCGGCGTAGAAATATCGAAGACCCGAACGAAATCAAGAAGAAGAAGGGCCTCGAACCTAACCGCATTACCATCACGAATTTCATGCTGGGTGGCAACCGCCAGAGGATGCGTGAACTGGCCTTCGGAGATCAGCAGGTCGATTTCAAAAAAGGGGCTGACAACCGAGGCATCCAGCGCAAGGAGGATATAGAAAAATGGGCGGTTGATATGTATAATTTTATCGCAAAGAAATTCGGTGAGGATAATATCATCGCTTTCGTGGTCCATCTTGACGAAAAGAACCCGCACGTACACTGTACCGTTGTACCTGTTAACGCTAAGAATAAAATCTCGTATAGGGATGTCTTCGGAATCAACAAGGAGGAATGCCGAAAGTCATTCAATATGATACACGACGAAGTAGCGGAGTTTAACCGAAAGTGGGGATTGGAACGTGGCGACTCAATTATGAAAACTGGGGCCAAGCATCGTACTTCTGAAGAATACTGGGACTGGCTTTCTGGGCAGTGTACAGAACTGGAGAAAAAAAAAGGTGGGTTGGAACAGGATAACTCTGCTCTCCAGAAACAAAATGACTTCCTTAATCACGAAATGAATAAGGCCAACATTCGAGTGAAGGGATTGATGAGAATGGTGGATAATTTAAAGATAAGAAAAGAGTCGATTGAAGAGGAGATTTCTACGTTGAGGGAAGAGTTGAAAAAAGGACAGGACACAAGCGACGATATGCTGCTGAAACGGGAACGTCTCGAAGGTGAATTAGAAGACATCGAGAAGCAGTTAAAAGACAAGTTGGAGAAACTACGTGTAGCAGAAGAGAAACTTGATCAAATTGCTTTGAAGCGTATAGAGTTGGAGAGGAATAATGACGAAATAGAACGTTCCATTAATCGTAAGATGCCAGAACTCGAAGAAAAGGTGCTACGTGATGTCAAGAACCAACTGTATGATATTGTGGGCGAACAAATGGCAACACGCCGTGAGAAGGTCGAATCTTTTGGTAATACGCTTTATGGTGACAACAGAATAAATTTTGACAATCTTATGGAAGACCTTGCAAGCAGCACGAAAGAGGCCGAATCCTTTATCAACTTTCCTAACGAGGTCGCAGCCATTGGTGGTGCGCTCTTCCTCGGTTACATTGATCAGGCGACATCATTCGCACAGGCACATGGTGGAGGTGGTGGCCCCGGCGGTGGATGGGGACGTGATAAGGATGATGATGATGACCGCTGGATGCGGAAATGTTGCATAATGGCGACACGCATGATGCGCCCAGCAGGACGTAAACGTAAAAGGTAAACAATTTTTTTAATATAAAAATTTTAAGATTATGGCAAATAGTAAGTTTGACGGATTGATGGGCAGCGAAATCCTTAAAATCAAGGCTGCCGTTCTGGAAGTGATGGAAGGTGTTGGTTTTAACTCCCAGGAGGAAGTGGGCTTGAAGGAATCTTCAGCCGATGACACATGGAGTATGGTATTCCCAAAAAAGAGCATCGAACTCAAGGAGTTGAAGGATGTCAACAATAAGTTGGGAAGGAACTTCACAATCAAGTTGGAGGCGCATAGTAAAGAGGTCTTCGACATCATCTTGGAGGCTCCAAAGGATGAGTTCAAGAAACTCCTTGGCGAGAAAAAACACAACACATCGCCCGAACCGGCTCCCATCTTCCCTGCTGAGTCCTCTGGTGGTGGATTGCAGTAGGGAGATTTATGCTCGAACCTAAATTAATAGAGTATGGCAATCATTAAGAGTATGGCGAAGCAGACAGTCGTAGCCGTCGTATCACTGGCTTGTGGCTTGGTGATGTATGGCGCGATGAAGAACACAAGGCCTTCAAGTCTGCAACATGCCAACGCTGTGACCGATGTGGTGGAAAAAATTGTCGATGATATTTTCCAGAACCGCATCGTGTTCCCTGATGAAAGTAGGGAAATGGCAGGGTATATCTCCGGCAGTATCGTACCTAATGCGGTCGAGAAGCTGACTAATGGGAAGATAGACCTGCAGGACTTCTGGGTTTTCAACCTCGGTTCTGTAACGGATGAGGAAGGAAACGAGGAACTGGTTTCTCTCGGCGTACTTGGTAAGGTCTTCACCTTTAACGAGGATAAGATTCGTGAGGACATCGAGGAAATGGTGCAGTCTGACATGAAGGAGTTTATGAAATCTAATGACAACAATGTCGGTGTGGAATGTATCGGTGAAACGACGGAAGATTCCATAGAAGACGAAGACATTCAGGTCGTTTCAAAGGCTCCTTCACGTCAAGAATAGAAATTGGGGTGTTTTGTGGAAAAATGGTCGTAACGATAGACATAATTGGCGATTTTGGTCGTAAATGTGTTAAATCAAGACTTTCTTCTCTCAAAACATCCCGTTCTATATAATAATGTCTAACTTCGTGGCGTAAATTACATTTTTAATGATTCTTGCAAGATATGAGAAAAGTAGTATTTTTGACTATGACAGCCGCCTTCCTGATGGTAGGCGGTGCAAATGCCCAGAGCGTCAGTGACAGCAAGGGCTATGTTTACAACGAACAGGATCTGCAACCTCTGACACCGACATATCTCGATAATGTCTATGCCAGCAGCGTGTGGGGTTCCAACTGGTTCCTCTCTCTGAAAGGTGGTATTGGTGCTTTCATTGGAAAGCCAGTAGGACACGGTGACTTATTTGACCGAACAAAGCCGATCTTCATCGGCTCGGTTGGAAAATGGGTTACACCGTTCTTTGGTGCAAGGGCCACCTTCGAGGGTTTCAAACTCTTCGATTCTAACATCGAATCGCGCTCGTTCCAGAATATCCACATTGACGGACTGTATAATGTCTCGTCGCATTTCCGAAACGGATTTGAGCAACTGCCCAAATGGGATCTAATACTCTTCGCTGGTACTGGCATCATCCGAAATGCCTATTCAGGGAAAAAGCCGTTCGCGATTTCCTATGGTTTGATAGGCCGTTATCGAATTGCTACCCGATTCCATCTGGAGGCAGAACTCGGCGGTACAACGACATGGCAGAGTTTTGATGGTATCGGTGCTGACAATAAACTTGGCGACAACCTCTTCCATGCTGCACTCGGTCTGTCTGTTACAATCGGCAACGTAGGATTCAAGCGTGTCATTGACCCGAAGCCTTACGTATATCAGAACGATGTGCTGATGGAATACCTTGGTA
This sequence comes from uncultured Prevotellaceae bacterium, assembly GCA_946185485.1. GTDB lineage: Bacteria > Bacteroidota > Bacteroidia > Bacteroidales > Bacteroidaceae > Prevotella. The sequence goes on from CAMHJQ010000005.1 coordinate 14,309, forward strand.
ACATCAAGGATGAGAATGACCGTCTGAATAAACTTCGTCAGAAAGATCAGCTTTCTTTGGCTGAAATGCGTAAGATTCTGGAAATTGAAGGTCTGTTGGATAAATACAACCTCTCCATGGACGGCCCAACACAGGTTAGCAAATCACAGCCTAAGAATAACTATAGCGGTTTGAACTCGCTTCGTGCCAGGCTTCGTGGTCGCTCCATCGAGGATGGTGAAGACGTAATGGAAGAAGGAACATTTGAGCCGAACGCTTGGAATCCAACAGACAGTACAACATTGTCACCGAAACAGTATTTCCGCATGATGAAGGACGGAAAGATCTTCGTTGGTACGCCTGTGTTCTTCTTCTTCAAGATTGGCAGTGCTCAACTTAGCGAACAGGCCCAGATTATCAACTTACGTGAGATTGCATCCGTAATCAAGAAGTATGGCCTCTGTGCAAGGATAGTCGGTGCTGCTGATTCACAGACTGGCACACCATATACCAATGAACAGTTAAGCCAGAAGCGTGCGGACTATATCGCAAAGCTGCTGATGGATCAGGGCGTAGAGGACAGCAGGATTACCGCACAGTATCGTGGTGGTATCAGTACATACGTTCCGATGCAGGGCAATCGAAACTCCTGTGTGATGCTTTACTATAAGGAATAGTGTTATGAAAGAATTGAATGTCTGTTATGGGTCGAATAAGACGGGAAAGGACGCTGCTTTTTAGTTGCGTCCTCGCCTCGTCTTAAAACACTGATAAGAAAATAGAGTAGTACCAAAATAAAAATTTTACAACTATGGCAGTGCTGAGTGGAAAGATAAAGGACATCCTGCGACGTAATGGTATGCAGGCAGAGGTGATAGAAGGGCGTGACGGAAAGCCAAAGTTGATGGTGATGGGTCACGACTCACCCGTATTGACATATAATCTCACGAGGAAGCAGTACCAGTCGCTCACTGGCGACGGTGCCTTGACTTACTCGGATGAGAGGGCGTATAATGTCATTCGTAACCTGATAGGTGACGATTTTTCCGGAAGGGACGGAAAACGAATGCCTCTCTATGTCGAAGCCAGTAATGCCTACGGACGGGTCGTTACCGGCCTGCATGGTTATCGCCTTGGTGACGAGGTGGATAACTACGGCAGGCGGGGTGTTCCCTTCTTCCGTCCGTTCTCACGTCACACCCGTGGGTGGGGCGGTGACTTCATCGGTTGGATGCCACGCCATCATGAAGGCTGGTACCATCGCCGTTTCGGTGGTTTCTTCTTCCCTGGTGCGCCCATCGTCTCTGAAAGAGCCGACGGACGGCTGAAGCCGGGCGAACTGCGCTCAGGCAACTATGGATTCTTCTATAAGGGCAAGCAGCGGGAAACCTCTCAGGATGTTCTCGACGAAATGAAGGTAAGCGTCGCTCCAAAGGAACTCCAGGCACGTCCGCGTCCACAGGGCAAGGCCATCCCCCTGTCGGAGGGCATATCCTCCGAACTCTATTTCACCAATGAGAAGTTCCAGGAGGTGATGGCCTCGCACGGTGTCATCATTGAGGACGCATCCACCGTTCAAGGTAAGGAACACGGCAAGCGTATCGTTATACAGTCTGGTCCGACGAAGGTTGACGTTTCGTATGACCTGACTGATGAAGAATATGCAAAACTGACCCAGCAGCCTGCAAATGCTGACTGGAGGAAAACTGTCAATGACCGTCTGGCTATTATTAATAAGGTAATCGGTGTGGATTTCAAGGATGCCATCACGATGGATATGCTTGAAACTAAGGATTTGGTGAGCATCGACTTTAAGCCAGAGGTCAAGAAGGAACTGGAGGCTCCTTTCTTGGAGAAAGAGCGGATGCTTGCAGAGCAACGCGCTCTCGACGAAGCAAGGAGTCAGGAAATGCAGAAGATAAATGCCAGAGAGCAGCGTATCAGGCGTGATCCCAACGCTATCAGCGGACGGGATATCGCTTTGCTCATGCCGGGTAAGGATTTCTATATAGAAGCAAATGGCGGTCGCCAGATGGTTGTCGGCGAAATCCGTGTGGATGCTCCAAAGGACAGGCATTTTATAAATGTGAATACGGACAAGGGACTGTTATCCTTTGAGGTAAGCAAGGCAACTTACAATGCCTACATGAATAACCCCGACCAGAGACAGGAAATCATTTCTCAGATTTCCAAGGAGTATCAGACTGCTGAGAGTAAGGATATCCGCATCGATGGGAAGATAGCAAAGATTCTCTCTTCTGATGCACACTTCGTAGAAGGAAAGAACTACATCATGTCGGCCATGCTCAATGGCGAGAAGGTGGAACACACTATATCCCAGAAGGACTATAACAAGTTCCTCGGTCTTGATGACAAACACCGTTTGACATTCTTCGCTGACACTTTCAAGGAAGTGGAGATCCGCAAGGCCGACGGTCGCGGTAGCGACGATATGTATGCTACAGTAGGACAGTCTTACGGGCAGCAGAGACCAGTGGTGGGACAGTTTAGGGATTATGTTCCAGAAGAGAGCGTGGCGTTGGCCATGCTGAATAACTACTCTTATGGAACAGAGAAACTGGCCACCATGACAGCAGAAGAGGCACAACAGCCGCATACGGTCAGCAATATACGCATTCATACGGCTGCTACTCTCTTAGGAGAGAAAGCCGTTGCTGATACTGCTTTGCGTGATACTTACGTGATGACTGCTATTGTTGATGGGCAGGATATGTCCGTAAAACTCTCCAAAGAGCAATATGAATTGCTCCGTGATATTCCTAAGAGTGAATATCTCAAAGCACTCAGGGAGAACCTGAAACTTGGTGGCTTTAACCTTCAGGAAGTGGCCGACAAGAAAACGTATGTTTCTGCAGAGCAACTTGCCATCGAGAAGGCTCGCTCCAATCGTACCGACGGGGCAGACTTGCAAGATGTAAACTATAAGAAGGCGTTCTACGACCAGAGGGGAGGCAAGCACGCCCGTGAGGTTGATGTCCGTGATATCGCCGTTGACAGATTGGAGGGCGGTAAGTACAAGATGACAGCCGTCATCAACGGCCAGTCCATTTCTCATGAGATTTCGCAGAGCCAGTTTGAAAAATTCTCTGCTGTGGATGACTACCAGAGGATGAAACTCTTTGCAAAGGTCTTCCCAGAAGTTGATATGAAGACTCGCCCGGAGTTCAAGACAAACGTGCCAGCCGCTATCCTCGCGGCAGTGGTAACCGTCGGAGAGGTGGCAGCAGACATCGCACTTGGCCCTCCAAGACCGCCACGCCCAGAAATCTACGAGTCAAGGGTGATGGGACCGCATTTCTCCAAGCCGGGAGTTCACCCAGCAGAGGTGGCAGCTGCTGTCTTCGAGACGGAAATGGGTATCGCTGAGAATCAGCGTCACGGCCCAGGACGTGGTATTTAGTATTTTCATGTTTCCGTATTTGTATATATACATATTATAATATAATAATGATGGACGCATACCCATTCGAGAAACTGGTGATAAGGCCGCACTGGATGCAGTTCTGCATCGGTGAGATTCATTGGATGCTGCTGGCGGCAGTCTTGATGACGGCCTATCTGATGACCAGTTTCCTGTTCCATAACATTCTGGCATATCTCGCATGGGCCATCATTATATTCCTGTTATACAGGATGCTCTATATCTCACGTATTCAGTATATCGTGACCGAGGAGCAGATAATGTACTTGCATGGCATTCTAAGCCATCAGACTGACTATATGGAACTTTACCGTGTCGTGGACTATCAGCAGAACCGCACTTTTATGCAGCAGTTGACACGGCTGAAGACCATTACCATCATGTCCGGCGACAGGAACATGCCCGTCCTGAACATCATCGGTGTCAGGGAGGACGAGGATCTGGTGCAGGAGATACGTAGAAGAGTGGAATTTAACAAGAAACAGAAAAGTATCTATGAGATTACGAACCGTATGTAAGATGATGGTGCTTCTTTCGGTGCTGACAGCATCGAAGGCATCCGCACAAATCGGTGAGTCTAACCCGTCTCAGTATGCTGCTATGGAAACAGGTACGGAGATGATTAACTCTTCTGTGAGTAAGCAGACCACCGCCATGAGGAAAACTGGTACTTTGCAGGCTACCATAGCCGCTGAGTTTACTCAGATGAAGTCTTGGGAGTCCAAATACAACTCCTATCTGAAAACCGCTAACGGCTACGCCGAGCAGTTGAAGGCTGGATGTAACCTCTATGCCGAGGGCGTGATGACGCTCCGGCACATCTATGAGATTCAGAAGGCTTGTAGTGCGAACCCTGAAGGTATCGCTGCATCCATATCCATGAATAACCTGTATATGGAAACGGTCACTGAATTTGTCAAGACCTATCGGACGCTCAAGAAGTCCATCGCACAAGGTGGCTCTGCCAATATGCTTAACGGCAAGCAGCGCACCGAATTGCTGTGGTCGATAAACACTAACCTCTATGACTTGAACGCTAAACTGCGCCAGTTGGCTATCAGTATCGCCTTCTATAACTTGAAGGATGTATGGAACAGGGCAACGGCGGGGATGACCGAGAGGTCTCATGGTGAAATTGCTGAAGAAGCTCTCGACCGTTGGAAGAGGGCAAGACGTGTAAGTCAAATCCTAAACGATTAAGGTATGATGAAGAGGTGTATCATAATTGCATTGGCATGTATCGCATCTATGGCTGTTGCGGCGCAGGGATTTGACCCGGTACGCGCTGCCCTTTGGGAAGATTGTTCTTTCAAGTCGAAGAAGGCTTTGGAGGCACAGGAGAAAATGCAGATGTTGATGATGACAGGTCATATATGGATCAAGGAGGAAGAGGATGCTATCTATGACTTCCAGAAGGAGTTTAACGACTATCTTGATACCTTCCATGATGTGATTTCTATGGCTGCGGAGATTTACGGCCTTTATTACGAGGTCTCGAAACTTGCCACTAACATCAAGTCGGTAAACAAGGCGGTCTCTGATGCTCCCGCAAATGCGCTGGCCGTCGCTTTCTCTGCCAGACGTAACAAGTTCTATAGGAACATCATCAAAAACGGCATTGACCTTGCCAAGGATATTCGGACACTCTGTTTCGGTGAGTCGAAACTGACGGAATCGGAGCGTGATATCATGCTTCACAATATACGTCCGAAACTGCGTAATATGAATAAGCAGATAAGGATGCTGGCTCTGGCATTGCGCTACACGTCATTCGTGGACGTGTGGAGAGAGATAACCCATCGTGCGGAGGGGTATAACAGCCGCACACGTCGGCAGATAGTCGATCAATGTATGGAGGACTGGAAGAGTAATGCCGGCATGTAATATTAAATTTCATAATATCATATATATCATAATATGAATAATCAGCAGAAAGAAATTTCAAAGGTTATGCGTAGCATCCTTGATACCGTGATAGGCGGTCGGTATATCGACGTGGCCCATAAGGCTGAAGGATGGGCTATCATTACGTCGGATGCTCTCACGGCAGAGGATATCCGTAAAATCATTGCAAAGGTCAACAGTCAGTTGATACCAGGCGATGATGTTTTCCGGGAGGTGGACCAGAATAACTGGCGTATGACCCCAACGAGTTACAGGAAGTCGCTTTATCTGATAGAGAAAGCCCCGCTGACTCGTAAGAGATATGTCGAAGAGCGCACTCCGCTCATGGAACTGTGTCTGTATTATGTTCATAAGGAAAGCATGATGCCATGAGAGAGGAATCACAAGACCTGCAGACCCTATACACCGTATTCCGTGTAGCGGTGTATGTGTTATTGGTAGTGGAGGTGTTTGAATATGCTGTCACGCCTGCCATGCTGGAGCCTATCGGCGCATGGCTCGTTGACGTGCATGATCGTATTGGCAGGTGGTCGATATATCAGGCAGGCCATCTTCCTTACTCAAAACTTGCCACAATCATGATGGGTGTTATTACGTGCATCGGTACCAAGGCAAAGAAACAGTTGGAGTTCAACGGAAAGTCGATGGTGTTTTGGCCGTTGGTGACAGGCTTCGCGATGGTGATACTGTCGATATGGATGTACGAAACATCTTGGCTCATGATACACATCGGACTCTTTACCTTGAATGTATGGATATATATCGTTCTCTCCATCGTTGGTGTGGTAGCCATTCAGGTAGGTCTCGACAATGTATCGAAATACATCAAGAACGGTGTGATGAAGGACCGATTCAACTTCGAGAACGAAAGTTTTGAGCAGAACGAGGAATTTAAGGAAACCCCCTATTCTGTCAACATCCCCATGCGTTACTATTATAAAGGAAAGTTCCGTCACGGGTGGATAAACATCAACAACCCCTTCCGTGGCACGTTCGTGATTGGTACGCCTGGTTCTGGTAAGTCTTTCTCCGTCATCGACCCGTTCATCAGACAGCATAGCGCAAAGGGCTTTGCTATGGTGGTCTATGACTATAAGTTTCCTACGCTGGCTGAGAAACTGTATTGGAACTATAAGAAAAACAAGAAACTCGGTAAGATTCCCAAGGGGTGTAAGTTCAATGTCATCAACTTCGTGGATGTGGAATACTCGCGCCGCGTGAATCCTATCCAGCATAAATATATCTCTGACCTTGCAGCGGCCAGTGAGACGGCAAACACACTCGTACAGTCATTGCAGAAGGGTAAGGCTGACGGTGGCGGTGGCTCTGATAACTTCTTCCAGACATCTGCCGTGAACTTCCTCGCGGCCTGCATCTTCTTCTTTGTCAACTATAAGCGTATGCCTTATGACAACGAGACGGGCGAGGAACTGGTTCCAGAGTACCATACGGACAAAGAGACAGGTCACAAGAAACTCACTGGTAATGTCTTTGACAAACACGGTAATCCCGTTCCTCCTAACAAGTTCCATTGGCTGGGTAAGTACAGCGACATGCCGCACGTACTGGCATTCCTTAATCTCGGATATAAGACAATGTTTGACGTGCTGGAAACGGACAATGAGGTGTTCCCGCTGATTGCACCGTTCAAATCAGCCCTTAAAGGTAATGCCATGGAACAGTTGGAAGGTATGATTGGTACGCTCCGCGTTCAGACTTCACGACTGGCTACCAAGGAGGCTTACTGGATATTCCATCGCGACGGTGACGACTTCGACTTGAAGGTCAGCGACCCCAAGAACCCGTCTTATCTGCTGATAGCCAATGACCCTGAGAAGGAGGACATCATCGGCGCATTGAACGCCATGATCCTGAATCGTCTCGTAACTCGTGTAAACAGCGGACAGGGTAAGAATATACCTGTCAGTATCATCGTCGATGAGTTGCCGACACTCTACTTCCACAAGATTGACAACCTTATTGCTACGGCTCGTTCTAATAAGGTATGTGTGGTGCTGGGATTCCAGGAGTTGCCACAGTTGGAGGCAAACTACGGCAAGGTAAACATGCAGAAGATTACCTCCATCATTGGTAATGTCATCAGCGGTTCTGCACGTAACAAGGAAACGCTTGAATGGCTGGCTAATGACATCATGGGTAAGGTTGTTCAACTCCGCACCAACGTATCTGTGGATCAGGATAAGACCTCCTTCTCGTTCAACGAAGGTATGGATAACCTCGTTCAGGGGTCAAAGATTGCGGATATGGCTACTGGTTGGCTCTGCGGCCAGGTGGCTCGCGACTTCTCGCCGACAAAGACGGGACGGGGTGGCTCGATGGATATTCAGAATGCTGAAGAGTTCAAGACCTCCAAGTTCTTCTGTAAGACGAACTTCGATATGGCTGCTATCAAGGCAGAGGAAGATGACTATAAGAACTGCCCGCTGCCTATCTTCTACAAGTTCCCGTCAAAGGTGGTAAGGGAAAAGATTCTCTATGCCAACTACGATAGTGTGAAGACAGACGTGGATAATATGATTGAAGAGATATTCAGGGAGTACCCGCGTTCTTCTGAGGATGATAACAAGAAATAATAACACTTTCGTATCTATGATAGAGAAAAAGGACATATATCTGTATCTGATGGATCATAGCGGCACAAAGGCCATCGGTAAGGAGCAACAGCCGACCGTTCGGCGTATTGCCGCACAGTCAGCAACATATCTCAGGGTGTTGGACTTTACCGACGTGGAGCATTCCATGAGGGTAAATCCCATTCAGCATCGCTACATCCCTTCCATGCAACACGCTTTGGCGGTGGCAGAAAATCTGATTGCGGCTGCTGAAGACTATAGGGAGATAATGCCAAATTCTGGCTCTAATAATCCTGTCAGACAGTATGCCGTGAATTACCTCGCGGCCTGCATCTTCTTCTTTGTCAACTATAAGCGTATGCCTTACGACTACGAGACAAGGGAAGAACTGATGCCCGGATATTGTGTTGACAAGGAAACAGGACATAAGAGGCTGACAGGTGAAGTCTTCGACAAGAACGGACGGAAACTGAATGCCTACGAATATTACTGGCTGGGTAAGTATAGCGACATGCCGCATGTTCTGGCATTCCTGCAGCAGGACTATTGCTCTATGTTCGAGATACTGGAAACAGACTCAGAGGTGTTTCCTCTTATTGCTCCATTATATACTCAATACAGAAATAAGGAGTTTTATTATCTGGAGCAAATCTTGGGAACCCTGCGCTGCATCCTCTCAATGATGTGTACAAAGGAAATCTTCTGGATATTACATAAGAGTGGGGATGACATCTTAATGGATAGATACACACATAACTATATTGCTATATGCCAGTCGCAAGAAAGTTATAGGCTCTCTCAGCAGCTTTGCGCCGCTCTCGTTCTGCGCAAAATTCCAAGGCATTCTGAGCCGATGGACTACTGTAACCTACGGTGGCAGATTGACTGCTTCAGGGGATGTAACTTCAAGGATAACCCTTCGTCCGTGAATCGTTGCGACGAAGCGGTCAAGGAACAGATCTTGTATAACAATTACTATAGTGTCATGGAAGATATACACGATAGGTTAAAGGAAGAAATCTTTTATCAAATTAAAAAGGATTAGATATGAATAGAGAATGCTACTCACATCGGGACGTTATTAGATATGCAAAGATTTGCCCGATATTGTTTCCGATAGTAATTGCGCTGTCATACGTCTTATACACGCATTTTGACATGAAGGGAAACTTTTCCTTGCTGGTGCTTTGGATAGGTTGCATGACGATAATCGGGACCATCCTTCCTGTGTATCTCTCGTGCAGGAGAAAAAAGAAAATGACTGTCAGCAACAAACGCCTCTTTGGGATGAAAACAAGAGTGTATTACAAACAGTATGGCAACAATATTGAACTGGAAGATTCCGACTTTGATGAAGTTCCTTTGGAAGATCCCGAGTTCGATAATTATATTCACGTAGAATCCTTTTGCGAAAGATTAATAGACGATGCTGAAACAAAACTTTCTCCTGTCATTCCAAAATATCAGGAGGAATATGACTCTGAAGAGTTCAAAATTCTTATGACGAAAAGTCCAGATAATATAAAAATAGTACGTAAAATAATAAAATAAAAATATCCAATGACAACAGACAAATATCCTCTCGAAAAGACAACCAGCATCCTTGACGAGGTGTTCGGTGGTCGGGTTTTCCACAATGGCGACTTGTGCGACGGGCTTTCACTCATAGCAGTAAAGCACGTCACTGCCGCTGAGGTGGCGACATTCATGGAGCGCATCAATGATGCCATACCAGATAATGAACCTCTGAAGCGTTGGTGTTTCGGTCCTGGTTTGACTCAGGTAGTCAATAGCCGAATACCGACACATTTCATTGATCAGGCCGTAGAGATACGGCTTGGTACTTGAAACGTTTTCATTTTATCACTTAATATTTCGTAATATGACTATGTTTATCAAAGACAACCTGTTTAACAGGATTTTCCGTAAGTCGCAACTCGAAGAGCAGCGCACAAAGTATCAGAAAGTCAGCCAAGAGGTGGAGAAGGCAGACTCATTTTTAAGGACAGTAGCCAAGTGTGACAGTCTGATACAGATGGTGGCTATCCACAAGGATATTTGGGGTAGCGGATTCCGTAATAAGAACATCGGGCCAGATGAATACGGAATGTTCCGCACTAAAGATATTCCGACTATGAAGCCGGAAGAGGTATTCCTTGGCAATATCTTTGGTCTCTGGACGTTTGCTATTCCTGAATGGGAAAACAATCGTAACGCCCTTTATGGTGCCAACGGTTTCGGTATCAATCCCGGAACACGCACCTATGATCTGGTTCTGAATCAGTATCGTAATTTGCTCCAGGCGAACTTGATAGCTATCATAAAGCCGGAAAAGGACTGGTTGGAAGAATATAAGAAGTACGTATAACCCTAAAGTCCTTCGGTTATGATAAAGAACTTCCAGAAAGAGACATGTCCGCTCACGGACTACGAGAAAGATAGGCTGGTGCCTGTGGTGGTAGCCTGTCTTTCATCCCGTAGGGGCAGTAGTCAGGCTGTAAACAGCCGCCAACTCTTGATGCACCATTTGAAAGAGTATATGGTTGATGCGGCCAGACTCAGGAAAGTTATCAACTATATCAGAACCAAAGGACTGATTAAGGGTCTTATGGCTACCTCTAAGGGGTATTACATTGCTGAGAGCCGCGAAGAACTGGAGGCGTACCTCGAAAGTTTGCAGGGGAGGGAACAGGCGATAAAGGAACTCTGGAGGTGCATACGTAAACAGATGAACAGTCTTTTCCCCGTACCGAAAGAAACCAAATAAAATAGATCGTCGATGATGGAATCTCTTTTTTATTATTTGGAATGTGCCTGGTATTGGCTTATAACTGCCATAGATGAAATCGTGTGGTTTGCACAGCAGAGTCCAATTCTCGCCATCCTTGCAGTAATCATTCTGGGTCTTCTGTGTAAACTCTGGATAGCCAATAGAAAGCAGTCGATATACTGACTTTCTTAATTATTCCTAAATCAATACAATCATATTCCATTTATTTACACTTTCCTAAAGTGTATTCGGAATATTTTCGTACCTTTGCAGCAAATATTCTATATATGAAAAGATTGCTGGCATCCCTGTTGATGTTCGTCTCAGCGGCACATGTTAGCGCACAGACGAAACTCGATGACCTTTCGGAGATTGCTCCGAGGGAGTTTGCTTGTGTCGAGGTATATGCCTTTAAGGAAACCTCTAAGGCATGCTATGTAAAGGCACGGCGCAAGGGGTGGCCTAAGGAAGACTTTGAATATATGCTGATAACGCCTGAAATGGCTGACACCATCACCATGTTTACTTCTACGCCTGAAGGTAAACGCCCCATCAGACAACTCGCAACCTATAAGGAGTGGTTGAGAGCCTTCTTGGATGGCTCTGGGGCCAACAAGACCGACGGGACAACCCGTTGGACTTACTTCAAGCCTAAGAAGAGGGTGAAAGACTGGCGTTCCTTGCAGAAGGAAATCCAGCCTTTCAACATGGCTACTGCATTTGATACTTACTTTGCCACACGGGGTATGAACCCGGACGGCACTCGTAAGCGTCAAATGACTGCCGAGGAAGAGCGGTTTTATCTCTTTGTTGCCAAAACAGTGCTTGAAGCAATGGGCAATACAGAAACACCGCTCGAACGTTTGCTGATGGGTAAACCCGCTTATTAGCCTTTGGTTTTTCCCTGGTATGTCTCGTAAAAGAATTTATATTTCTTTGCTGCCTTTCTAATGGAATCAAAACTGGTTAAGTCCGACGGGTGAAGCGTCGGATAGCACAGATGTATGCGAAGAATCTCTAAGTTATCATCGCCTTTGGCGTGATTACACTCTTTGCAACAGGGCATGAGGTTTTCATTGCTGTTGCCTCCTCTTTTGCTTTTGGAAACACGGTGGTCAGCGGTCATGACTGACAGTGTGAGTTCCTTTCCGCAATAGGCACAATGGCCTTTATATTTGGCGAATATTGCCAGTTTCTTTGACTCTTTCATAGTCTGTTTGCTTCTTCGTCGTAGCGGTAGAGTTTGTATTGCTTGATGATTTTCTCACATGTGGCTACATAATTGTTGGCAGAGGCATATCCGGCACGGATAAGTCCTTTCAGCCAACGATGGTAGTCCGTCGGAGAGTAGGAACAGTATTTCTTATAGTGGCTGCTCGTAAGCAGCTTGGAATGGTGTTCCATACTCTCTTCTACAGCATCATAGTTACAGAATTTCTCATTTTTCTTTTCGTCGTCGTGCAAACTATAGGGTTTGCCGTCGGCGATCCATTTCCTTGTGGCCTTGATACCGAAGAAGTTATTGCCTTTGACGGCAAGGTCTGAATTGCCCCAATCGCTTTCCAAGGCCATCTGCGCAAGTGTTACGGAGGCAGGGATGCCATAGCGTCGCTGGTGATCCATCGCCATCGCTGCATAGCGGGATATGAAGTCAGTACAACTGATAGGCTCTGCTGGGCGTTCTCTAACGCCAAGGGCTTCAAGGCATTGCTCTCTTACTTGTTTGATGTATAGTAGCAGGTCGTGGGGGTCGCGGGCTTTGCCTTCCTTCCTGCAGGAAAGGTGAAGGTGCGGCCCCGTCGCTCTGCCTGTGCAGCCGCTCACGCCAATGGCATCACCGGCATAGACTGAATCGCCTTCATTGACATAGCGCCTCGAAAGGTGGCAGTAGCCGACCGTGTATTCTCCATAGCGCATGACAATGAAGTTGCCGGAGCGACTGTTACTGCCGATGGTTTCAACTATACCGTCGAACATTGAATAGACATTCTCATAGTTTGCCTGAAGGTCAAGGCCACTATGATAGGCTTTCTCCTTCGTAAAGGGATCACGCCGTGTTCCGAAGGTGGACGTGATCTGAATTTTCTTCAGCGGGAAACTGACACTCTGATAGCGGGCTATCCAGTATGCCTTTTTGAGTGCTGTCGTATCTTTCCTTCCGGCAAACAACTGACAGCAAAGGATAAGTGATAGGATGGTAACGGAAATTCTCATAAGTATATGTCGGATTAAATGTTATACGGAAATTATCGGTGTACTCCCTTTCCTTGGTTTTGCTCTTCACTCTTCTTATATTGCTCAAAGGAACGCTTGAAATCGGCCTCATGAAGGAGATAACTTTCTCTGGCAGAAATACGGATGTCGTCGCTGACTTTGGAATCTACAAGCACACCTAACAGTTGCTTTTTATCGTTCAGGCTCAGGGCATCAAAGAAATGCGGGTTCCTCGCTTTCTTCGCATCTTTCTCACTCTCATAGAAGAGAACCTTGCCATCCTTGACGGTGGCTGCAACGGCTACGACATCCCTATAGGAAATCTTGCCGTTTTTATACTCCCCAACAGTTACACTGGTGGGGATGATCTTCTCTGGAGTAGATATTACAGCCTGTTTCCCGTCATTATTTAACCTGGCATTAAGTTCCTTAGTCGCATCCTCTACCAACTGGTTGTTAAGTCGGTCGGCCTTCTTCTGAATGTCGCAGTTTTCCCCTCGTGTCATGCCTAAAAGTTCCTTGTAAACATCTCCTACACGCTTGCGGTCAACATTAGGAGCCATATATTCGTCTGTATGAGAATTATACTGTGTAGCGGCATAAATCAAACCTTGGATTTTTTCTTCGTTGGCTGAGCGAATGACATCAGCATTACTCATCCCCGTTGCGGGGTCTTCTACGAACATCCAAGGCTCTTCCGCTTTTAAGAAATCCTTCAACAGGATGCTTCGCTCTCCAGGCGTAAAGGCTTCCTTTGTAGATCCTTTCTTTACACGCTCCAAAGTCGCATTGATGATGGTCTCATAATTACGCTGCCTATCTGTTTTCAGTGACTCCAGATATTCTTTCGGGGCTTTAATGCCTCCATCTGCTTTAAGCCCATCAGGAAGGGCGGTTAAAGAACATTTTTTATCGGCATTGGTTAATATGAGTGAGCCGGTAACATGAAGGTTTTTTGGCAAGGTTTTAATGGAACTATGTTCGTAAGCCGTCATATCCAAGTCACCGTGCCATGTAGGAACACTGTACTCAACAGTCATATAGGGAATTTGATGGGCAGACATGTACTGTCTTTCATGATGCCTGTTGAAATCATTAACCTCACGGGTAACAATACCCGCACCATCGGTAACAATACCGCTGACACGCTCTTTAGTCTTAGCCACAATATTATTGTAATAAAGTTGCACGATAGCAAGTTTTGTTGCATCGGCAACTTTAAAATTACCTTGGCGTTTAGCATTCAAATAGTTGTTCAATAACTTACGGTCTGAAGGATTATCCTTGTTAAAGGCATAGATAAACTCATCGCTAACAGAATGGTTGCTTCTAAGTGGAAGGTGATTATACTTACCTGTAAGGACATATTGACCTGCAAATTCGCCTTTTAAGGACTTTAGCACACTGAATTTTGCAGAATAGTTTTTAATATCCTTGATTTTTGCCAAAGATTCAAGGTCTCTGCAAATGGCTGGAAGCCCCCTGTAATTCTCTTTAGCCAAATTATTCTCTGACAGAAGGGAATCCCATTCATAATGAGGATCACCAAACACTCTAAGGCCTCCTTCTATGATTTTCTGCTTTTGTGCATCCACGAAAGCCTCTCTGGTAGCCGTCATAACGGCTTTCTGAGTTTCTGCATCAAAATCCTCTATCGGAAGGTCAAATACCTTTTGGCCTTCTTTATCACGGAACACACCGGCTAACCAAAGCCCAGAGGATTTGGATGTACTGTCATGATAAAGTTCATCATCATAGATTCTGGAACATGGTCCAAGATTAGTTTCAAGGGAAATGGGCAAGAAACCCTTGCTATTCTTCATCATGAATTTAAGTTCATCAGTAGTAGATTCGTCCAGTTGACCGACCAAATTCGCTTCCGTAGCGGGTTTCTTCTCTGATGAAAACAGGTTTTTTAAGTAATCTAAAATATTTGCCATACGTCACTTATTATTAAATTGTTTCTTGTTCAAGCAACAAAGATAACCCAAAAGTCTCTGCCCGTGAAATCTGCTCTTCCCTATCTCTTGATTTAACACATTGAAGAGTTCAGGCATCTCGTTTTGGTCGTAAATGTGTTAAATCAAGACTTTTCCATTACAAAATAAGGGAATATAGGTTAAAACGAATATCTTTGCGGCATATTTCATAAAATAAAGAATATGACAATGAATTTCGAACATTTCACGGAACAGGAGATTCCGTATGACAGGCTGGAGAATTACGGTCTGACACAGCAGATGATTGACGACCTTCCAGAGGTGGTTATGAATAAGTTTCTCTCAGGTAGGCGCACGCCGATGCTTCCTGTAGTCATTGAGAATCAGGACGGACAGAAAGTAGGCACACATGCCAGGATCGCGCTTGTAAGACTTGATGACGGCTCAGTGGACATCTCTTTCTCCGCACAGTGGACAGCAGCCGATCTCTCCATTTTCTCTGACAGTCAGCAGCGGGCATTGCTCGCAGGTAAAGTCATCATGACCGACGTGGACGGTGGCGGCACTTGTTACGGCCAGTACGATGACACCATCCAGCAGGTAATGACCGTTCCCGTCGGAATCGTCCGTCAGAACCTCACCGTTATTCAGGGATTGTATCCAAGCATCATATCTGATGCAATGTTGGAGAATGTCGCCAAAGGTAAGGTTGTTGAGTTAAATAACAGCGAGGGCGAACTTGCCTCTATGGGTATCGACCTCGAAGAGACGATTGCCATACGCTTTGCCGACGGTGACGCACGGCTCTGGGAACAGGAAGTAAAGGCAAACAGGTTGCCTAAGTACAACTTCGGTCTATACGGTTGCTGGATGGCTGATGATGATAATCATCTCTCCTATACACCGGAAGAAGAGTACACTGCGGAATTGCAGGCAGAGATGCGCCGCGCAGGGCAGCAGAATCTCGCTGGTGAGAATATGAGACAGATGAGTCGATAAATTGGTGTGTCTATGATAGGTACAGGTTATATGGAGGAAAGCCAGCTTCAGGAGCAGCTTTACAAGGGTGAAATAAACCACCTCTTTTATGTTCAGCACCACTCGGAGGAAAAACAGAAAGCCTTTGAGAAATACTGCGAGGATAATAACCTCCCACAGGACAATCGCGCTGCACAGGACTTCATGGACTACGAGTTGAAAATGGAGGAAAAGGCGCACCGCGACGATGCGATGTAAATAAGGTTAGTATTTTTTCATATAAGAATTGTTTTAGGTTAGTAGTTAGTTTTAATTTTTAGTTATTAGTAATTAAGTTAGTAATCAAAGGGCTCCCCATCTGTGAAGACGGGAGCCTTTTAAAATATCAGTTCATCATCAGGCATAAACAATAATGGCCAGCCCTACGGCCAGCCATCATTGTTATTTATCTGCGTCTATGCGACTGACGCTGTTGTTCCTCGGCCTGCGACTGGCTATCCTTTTCGTCCTCTCCCTGCTTTTTGTCAGGATCAAGGTCTTCAGTCATCGTTACTTCTACGTTGCCATCTTCGTCAACGGAAAGGGTTTCTTCCTCTGTCTCGCGGATATCCAGTTTCCGCTCTGTGTTGTTGTTCTGCTGAAGTTCAACCTCCTGATCAATCTTATCAGAGATAAGACGGACGGATGCTTTCGCATCAGTGAATACCGTTTTAAGATACTTAGGATCTTTCTTGATGGCTTCCTTCCAGCCTTTGAAATAAGCGGCAGAGTTCTCTATCACATCATCTTTCCATGTCTTGGCTACGCCATAGCGAAGACAAAGTAGTGCGCTGCCTGTCTCAGCGACAAGTTCTTCACGCGCATAGTCGGGGTCGCCAAAGGCTTTACCCTTCTTGCGGTTGAGATATTCTTCATCGCCTACGGCGTGAACGGTCTCATGGAAGGCCGTAGAATAGAACTCTCTGGGGTTGGTATATTGCTCCTTCAACGGCAGATGGATAGCCTTCTCGCTTGGACGGTAGAAGGCTCTGTTGGAAGATTCAATATGAACCTTGCAGAACCATTTGTCATTCTCCATCATGTCATCGACAACTGGCAATGAGAAATCTTCCGTCTGCTGTACTTGGCTAAGGTCGTTATCCTCATACATCTTACGGTATTTCTCGTAGAGTTCTGGACGCGCCTCTTTGAGGTTTGTCTGGTCAATGTTGTAAACCTCATAGATAGTAGTAAAAGGATAAACATTATAATTCTCCTTTTCCTCATCAGAGAGCTTGGTGTAATCGTCGTAGTCGATTTTCGCTTTGGTTTCCTTATGAACATAGTTCATCTTGGTAAAGATAACAGGGAATGTATCTTCGCCTTTGATGTTATGCACAAAGGGCAGTTTCTCACCAGTCTCTTTGTTTACAAGGGGAACCTTGTTACCGTCGGCATCCTTTCCAAAATTCAGGTTGAACAGATGACCTCCAGTAGCAAAGACGGGAATCTTCCAGCCGCGATCCATACTCAGGAACGCAAGCATGAAGGCATTCTGGCCGCTATATTCCACGCCATAGACTGAACGGGGAATAAACGGCTTGGAGATATTGAACCAGGGCTGTTTCCAGTCCTTATCGGCTTTCTCTACCAACTCTTCAAAGAGTTTGATATGGGCATCGAGGGCCTTGTTCTCTTTCTCCTTGATATAGTCGGGTTTAGACCAGCGGCCAGTGCTCTCAGAAGATTCCTGGCCTTTGTTGTTTTTGTTCCAGCGTCCCATGGCTACTTCCCTCCCTTATCATTTTCGACAGCACCGCAGACAGCGGTAGAGTCAGTGACGGCAGTGTTGTCGGAGCAACTGCCACATTTAGAGTGACACACATAGCAAAGCATGGCAGCAGCAGCGCATACCAGCAATGCACCAAGCCAGCAGTGGATTTTGCCACAGCGGCATTTCTTCTCGGAGTTCTTCTTACATTTACACATAGTCTCTAATATTTAAATGTTTATTTCTTATAATATGAAAATACATTATCTGTGATGTCCTACGGACTGCTCCTGCTTCGGGGCATACTCTTTCCGCAATGAGTCCATCGTGTCATGCACGAATGACCAGGAGGATGCACCGTGACAATAGTCACGATCATATCTTTGGCGGGTATCATCCATCTTCTTTTGCATGAGGTCTATACGCTCTGCAGCAGTCAATGTGTAGCCCTCACAGGGCTTGGCTGACAGATAACGGTCTATGATAGCCTTACTATCCTTGCTGAACTCTCTGGCGTGACGGTCTGAAAAGAAGTAGTAGATTCGGTTGAATGCCTTCTCTTCTAAGTCTTTCATCCGTGTCTGGCCGACAGGTCTGCCAATGATGATATCGCCAAGGTCTTGAATCATCATCTGACGACCATTCTCTTTGATCCCCGCAGATTTCATGGTATCGCTGAGGATAGGCAAAACGTCAGCCTTGGTACCATGCTTAGAGCAATAATCCTTCAGCATAAGGATGTCATTCTGACTGAAGCCGGAGTTTGGATGTTTGAGGGCCATGTTCACGGCTTTCTCAATCATTTCCTTGTTTTGCTCTCTTATGGCATGGTACTGACCGTATGCCTGAAGCACGGCTTGACGGACATTGTTCTTATCCTTCTCGTGATAGACATAGTAGTCCGTCTGATTATTGCCATACCTGTCTTGATGGGCTATGCTGCCTCGATAGTCACCGGAAGTAAAGAACTTACTTCCCTCACAATATCTGTTGGTGTCCGTATTAGAATACTGGACGTAGAAATTCAGATATAAATCGCCTTTCTTATCAACGTCAATATTCTGGACGGTAGAGTTCCAGTTGTTGCCTGGCGCATCTTGGAACGAAAGCGAAGTCTCATCCCTGCGCTCTGTACCTATCTCCTTGACGATACGGGTTATATCACCCATCGAAAGCCTGCTGACATTCGCACCTTTCGAGAGATTATCAAGGATCTCCTTACCACTTTTGCCGAAGCCTGTAAACGCCATCGGTGGAAGCGTCCATGCGGCAATCTTCGTAGCCGTCTTGGGTGTGATTCGTCGCGGCCCTTTTTTCTTCTTGCCTTCGTCAAAGTCGAAATCAAGCATCAACTGGCGGGTATCTTCCGAATCATGTCGGATGGCAGCGGCATGTTTGAGTTCACCTTTGGCATCTTTCAGTGGATTTACGCCTGAAAGCATATCATGTAGCGCACGCTCGGCTATCTCTTCCTTAGAATTATAGTGGACGTTAAAGAACTTACCCACAAACTTCCAGAACTTTTCCAAGGCAACCTGTAACTTGCCGTAGGTGGTCTCTGGGAACTTGGAAGCAAATTCCTCACTGCGTAGCAGTTCGGCACCATGTCGGCCACTGTACGTAGCCAGCACCTCATCGGCTATCTCGTCATCTGTTTCCAGATAGGGATAGTTACGCTTCACATCTTCCCACAGTTCCGTTTCCTGCTTCATGATACCGACGATATTATCCCATTCCTGACGGTTGTTCTGACGAAGCACTTCGGCCCATATATGGGTGTACTCATGAATGGGAATGTCGGCCTTGGCAGTCTGGGGATTCAGATAAATAACACCATTATAGGCAAAGCCATAGACCTTATCTTTGTTATTCTTTAGGTGGTTATACTTATCAGGAAGGTTATTCAGAACCTCTAAACCTTTTTCCCATCTGGTCTCTACTGGTATCTTTGCCTCGGTGAGTCGCTTCACAAGGGCATCGGTCATTTCATCGCCCGTCTTCAAGGCAACATGCTCAGACTGTAGCTGACTCTTCCCGATGGGAACCGTCTTCGCTGTCTGTTGACTGTTGGACTGCTGCTCACTACCTGAGAAAAGATTCAGGTTTTTGGGAAGCAGATTGCGTAACTTGGTGGCTCCAAGAACGCTGACCGACACAGCGGCAGCGGCAAGCGCAGCCAGAATCGGAAGAATAGCGGGAGAAAATATGGACATCGCCAAGGCTGCAAGCAGACCATAGCGAACCAGTTTATTGCGCCAGGCAAAGGCACCGATGCGGGCGACATTGCCTGTGGCAGACTTTAGAAAATCAAGTATCTTTTTCATATCTTGTGATGTTTATCTACTCAATCCATGTTTCTCCTGTGGTTGCTCACGCATCTTGCCGGAAACGAGTTCGTCAAGTTCACGGTTGATATCGATGATATGCTCACGGGGAATACATATATTGGCACGGTCATGCCAGAAAGTCTCAAAGAGGGCTTCTGTGAAGCCTTTCTTCTCTTCCTGTGTCTTATAGAGCGACAGATGATCTGTAATGTTCTTCTGTTGCTCCTTGGTGAAACTGGAAGTGTAGGAGTCATTCGTGCGCGAGGCAAAGGCTTCGGTAATCGTCCTTGGAATGGAATATACCTTGCCATCCTTCGAATAGCCACGCACACGGTCATAGGCCAATTCACGCAGTTCCTCGTAGGCATCGCTCAAACGCTCCTTTGGGACAATATTACTGGCAGCACCACGATAGTCATGTTCAGCAAGTTCGGTGATATAGGAAACCATAGGTTGGACGTCGTGAGGGTTCTTACGCTCAAAATCATTCGAATGTTTCTTAAAAAACTCGCTGATAAACATACGCTCGGTGTCCGTGAAGCGGTTACCTTCACCATAGACACGGGAAACAAATGCACCTGCAGCCCGTAGTCCGGGATCTTTGAAATAACTGCTCTCGATATTATAGATGTTACTGGCAACATCAGAGAATTTGAAGGAAGTGAAGAACAGATCACCTTCGCTCTTGCTGATATGCTTCACCATCGTCAAGCCGCCAGCGGTATAGGATGCCGCAAACTCACCTGTTTCAATGTTGTTTTTTGTAAGTTGGACAACCTTCAAGGGGCCATCCCCTTTCTTGATGTCAGGGAACATCCAACCTGGCAGTTTGTCGTATTGAGACAAGTCAACAAATAATCCCGCCTTGGGATCGTTTATTTCTGCAATGGCACGGCTATAGACACGATAGGCAAATTGTTGTTTGCTTTCGTCGGAGAGTTGGCAGACGGTGACGCTGCGGTCGCCGTCAACAAGGGCAAAACTGCCGCCGCCTCTATTGACAACGGTATTGACTATCATGTCGCCGACAATTGATTCACCTTCCTTGTCTTTAAGTTGAAGTGGATCGATCTTCAAGGTATCACCTTTGGTTGGAGCAAGTTCATCCAAGGTTTTATGAAGTCTGACAAGGTTACGGAGTTGTTCCTCAAGACGATAGACAGTCGATTTCTCTTCATCGGCAAAATGGGAAAGGTAAGCCTCGCGTGCATCCCAGTCCTTTTTACCGGTCAGCACATCGCTGAAACTATATGACGGACCTGTATTCAAGGCATCAAAGATATTGCTTGCCTTGACATTTCTTTTGCTGCCTATGACAGCCAAAGGTTCACCACGGAAATGCCCATGATTGTCATAATCCTGACTACGGACGACATAGACAGTATCAGTGTCCCGTTTATAGAGCACATCAATGGCTGCATCTGGACCGACTGCACCGCTTCTGGCAGCAGAATCTACATTGATGACTGGATATTGTGCCTGGTATTCCTCATGCTCGATGCCTCGGTCATGGGACTCCACCTGCCTATATGCCTTCTCATAGTCGCTATCCTTGACAAGGAAATGACCTTCTTTGTCTGCAAAGAGGTCTATGCTGTCTTGTACCTCCACAACCTTGCCTTCTTTTACATCATGGAAATAGACGGGATATTCCGTCAGGGAAAAGATAAGGGCAGGATCATCATGTACACCGCCATGAACTCGCCGCATAGCAATACTGTCATTGTCGAGTTTGACGTATGCACGCTCATAAGGTTCATTGTTGGGGAAGTATTTCTCGCGTGCCTCATTAAGGGAAAGTCCCTCGGCCATTACCTCTTCGCTTGAAGGATAATATTTGGCTTGCAGGACACCATCCTTATTCAACATGACGGCTCTTTCGCCTGTATCTTTACCATTTCTATAAAGTTCATGGACGGTAATATCACCTTTTTTAGAAGAATACTGTCCGTAGATGTTATGCCAGTTCCCTATACGGTCATACCCTTCAAGGGTCACATCGTCACCCGGACGGTGGATATTCTTCTCAACAACCTCAGTGTTGTTGGATTCAAGAGAGCGAAGGGTACTTTCCTTCGTGACTGTGCCATCGAACAGGGCTATATCATAAAGACGCTCATGGAGGCTGCCTTTTCTCCACTCACGACCTGTAAATTCACTGATGGATGCCTGTATATAGTCATCGTTGCTGACTTTTTGCAGGGTGGGGTAATGCATTTCAAGGCCATCCTTGACTATTGAACCGTCGGGATGGATTTCCTTGGCTATGCCGTTCATGAAGAGCATGTTTACCTCTATCTCATTCTCTCCTTTCATGATGCCGGACACATCGATGTCAGGCACAAAACTATCTTCGCTCAGATAGATACTGTCGGCAAAACCGACATTTTCATCAATCTGTGAACCTTCGTCGGCACTGATATGACCGTTAATCCACATCTTGGCCGTATCTTCATTCTTGAACTCTTCCACCCAGCAGTCCTGAGTGGTGTTGTCAAAGGCAACAAACTTCTCGCCATCCTTGAAATAGCCTGCGGCCTCTGGATGAAGGGGATAGTTGGTTTTCTTTCCATTTTCGCCGTCGCATCCTGAATCAAGTATCGCGCCTAATACCTCTTGGGCCTCTCTGCCAACATAAAGGCGCATCGGCACATTCACGGCAACAGAATCGAGGTCTTTTTCTATTGTCTGTATATAACTGTAAGCCTCAGTATTCGACGGAATATTAGCCTTCTGCATAGCGTCATTGATAAGATAGGATCCGCTGAGTTTGCGCGAATCTACATCATACCCGCCTTTTTCCAGTATATGCGCAGCAAGAATCGTCTTCTCATTATCAGACCATTGCGCTGCTTCGTCATTAACCCTCTTGCTCACAGACTCCTGAGCCAACTGGTGACGGGTAAAATACATGAGTTCAAAATGGCGGGCATTGCGCACAGAGCCGAAACGGACGGATGAAACCTTCTCTTCTGGATGGCTCTCTACCTGTCCGTGGTGCATCTTGGCAATCATTTCAAGTGCGGCTAATCCCTCACGGTTAAATGGAATATTATCATCATAACTTGGCATCAAGCCGATATTCGACTTGTTGTTTCCGTCAAGGACTATGACACTATGACGGCCTTCACGACGCACCTGGTTCCTGTGTAGGTAACTGTCTGCAACGTCGGCGATAACCTGGTGAAAATTCTCCAGTTCGCCTGTTGTGTGAAGTTCACGGGAAAGAATAATGCCATTGGCCTTATCAACCTTCTGTACGTCACCATTCTTCAGATAGGAAGAAACCGCGACGGAATCAAGCGGTTGGCCCATCATGGCAACATACTGGAAATAATTGCTGTATTTGGCTTCTATAAGGACAACAGGACGGAAATTGCCTTCGCGTTTCTGGGCCTGAATCTGCTTGGTGGCTTCATTAATCTGATCACCTGTAACAAACATAAGGGTCTTTACCTGACCATCACTTTCCCCTTGGATATACGGCTCTTCAAGCACCGTCTTACGACCGGGCATGAAACGGTTGGGTACATCCAGAATAATGCCGTCGGCACCAATCGGCGAAGGCATGACACCACGCAGGAAGCGGTCATTGCCGAGGTCAATCGGCTGTTTAAGATAGACTATTACATCGTTACGACTGTCAGCAATAACGCCGACAACCTCCTTGCGGAGGTCTATGAGAGCTTTTTGAAGCGTTCTCAAATCCTGATCCTTATCCATAGTTGCTTATATATAAATGGTTCTACTTTTCTTCTCTTTTGGGTTAAGTCCTGCGGACACCCCTTCTCGAAGAAGGGGCATCCACGGGACTTGGATAGAATTAATCCTTCTTGGGAGGTTCCCATGGGGACACCTCTTTCAGGCGGCAGTCAAGCGAGACAGCTTCGCGATAAACGCCAAGCTGCAGGTCACCGTTGGCCTCGATATACTGTCCGGCAGCGAGGAAGTCTTCGCCTTCCTTGGGATTGAAGTACAGGAAGCGTACCCAGATGAACTCTACCTTGTCGCCGTTCTTGTCAACGTCGAAGGCAGAGAATACCTTGTAAAGGTTATCCTTCTTGTCTTTCTTCTCCTCGACACCATCCTTCTTGATCTTGCCTCGGAACTCAATGGTGCCTTCGATCCTGTCTGCTTCGGTGGACTTGACAAGTTCGATGCTGTTACGGTCGGCACGGAGGTTGAAGAACATCTTGCCGTCCTTCTTCCTGATAGAGAGGGTTCCGTTCACGCTGACCCTGCGGCCAGTGGTATAGACGGAGGCAACATCCTTGCCGCCGTCAAGGGAAACGCTGATCTCCATATCCAGTTTCTCTTTCTTACGGCCCACAAGGGGTACAACGATGCCGAAGGTTACAAACTCACTGTCATCCTTCTGGCTTTTCTTAACACTTGCGCTGCGGTTTACTTTCGCACAGACGCTTACTTCACATTTAATCATAACTTGAAAATTTTGAAAAACATTGAAATAAAAATGAATTATAATAGTGGCCTCATTGCGGCCATAATTTCTACTCTTAGGCAAGGCGCATACCCTGTTGCTGGGTGGCTTCTGGGTATTCCGCATCGAAATTCATGCGTGCAAGGGCTACAGCCCGTGCCGGATCAACGCTCTCTCGCTGCCTACGGATAACGCCCTGACGTTCTTCTTCGGGTGTACGTTCAGAAGACATGTCCGTATTCTGTGCCATATCCTCACCTTGGCCGCCAAGGTGGGAGGCCATTGAGAATGCAGCCATGAAGAGTGCGGATATTAGGCTTTCGATAAGCCCGCCGCCTTGGGACATTCCCATGCCGCCGCCCTGTCCCATCAGATAGGTAAGCATCTGTGTGGGGTCGGACATGTGGGCAAGGGCAGATAGTTTATCTTCGTTAGCCTGTCCCTGTTGCTGCACCTGGGCCTGCGCCAAATCCTGCTGCTGGTGTTGATGCTGTCCGTCTCTCTGTGCCAATAGTCTGTCTGCCTCAGTCGGCACACTGACATTGACACCACCTTTGAGGTCTGCCAACAAATCCTTCTGGCTATCCGCTATCAAAACGGTGTTGCTCATATTGCCACGGACGGAGATTTCAGCAAGATATTTCAGCGGGTCGATATGGTCAAGGCTACCGCCTACAGGCTGATGTCTGACTGTCAAATGAAGATGTGGAGCCGTACCTACTCCAGTATTACCCGATTTGGCAATAACTGTATCGGTATTAACCACTTGGTCTTTGCTGACGTTAATCTGGTCGAGATGACAGAAAGAAACCGTGTAACGGCTTCCATCCTGCCGCGAATATTCGACGGTAACGGACTTACCGCCCGCGATAGTGTCACCCTTCCTGTGAACAATCTGGCCTGCAGCATTTCTGACATCATCCTGATACTTGGTATAAGGATTTACGGCAATGACCTTGCCGCCATCCTCCATAGAATAGACATCTACGAACTTTGCCCGTATGTCTATACCTTTGTGATTACTCGATGCTCCTGCAGTCGGTGAATGACGGTGACCAAAGAGTGAGGTAACTTCTACCTTCCCATCAATAGGCATACGGTAGCCAACATTATCCGCTACACGCATCCCGTCGTCACGGACGGAAGAGGTAGGGGCATAGCCTTGTCCAAGGGCATGGCCGCACGCCAAGCCGCGACGCTGGGCAACAATTTCGGCAAGCCGGTCATACTGCGTAAGGTTATTGTTGTTAATCTCACGCATAAGCGAGGAATTATAGGTTGTACTGCCTGCATAGCCACCCTGACAGATGGCATCCACCCATGCCTGTGCGCGACGCTGTGGGTCGCTTTCTGTGATGGCAAAGGCTTTGCCGTAGCGGTTGCTGTTCTCAATGAGAAAGCGTGAATGATACTCAAAGCTCGCCTCTGCATCTTTATGGACGGTAAACGGCGCATGTTCCCCGTGATCATTGTAATACTTCACGGGGTCGCCTCTGTCAATCCACGGCTTGGGGGCATGGATGCCGAAATAGTTCTGGGTAGCCTTTGTGTAGTCGGCATTGCCATAACTCGATTCGATGATGGCCTGTGCCAGCGTCACAGAGGCGGGGATGCCATACTTCACTTGCTGCTCGATGGCATACCCCTTCATCTGCTCTATAAACGTTTGTTTATCCATTCGGAAAATCTCTAAAGTTAGTCTTTCTTTTGATGTTTTCCGGGAGTGCCGCGATGGGCGACACCCTCCGGAAGAATCTTAGGCTCGCTTTTAGCGGTGACGACCGCGACGCACCTCCTGCTGCTCTTCTTCTTTCTTGTGCTCCTGAGATTGTCCAGCACTATCAGCACCTTGTCCTTCATTATTGTTACGAAATCGGGCTTCGTTCTGGTCCTCCTGGATTCCAAGTTTCTCGGCAAAGAGAACTGTAGCGAGACGGAGTTTATACATGTCCTTATCATCGACAAGCCACATACGCTTGGCCTGAACGCCAGAAAGTTCTACAGGCTTCTGACGCTCGCCGTCGATGGTGGCGAACATCACGAAGGAACCTTCCTTCTTCTTGTCCTTGGTAATACTTACCTTCGAAATGCGTGAAAGGTCAACCTCTTCATGCACCTGTGGCATAAGGACATTTGCTTTCAGGTCGGGGTGCTTCTGAGTGATATTGTAATACTTCTGTCCCATACCCTGACGAACTTCATCGAAATTCTGTGACGTCAAGGCAGCGAAGAAACGCTTGATATCTGCGGGTTCTGGATAAACCGTGAACGATTCACCCTCTGCAGGCTTCACATACAGGACGTTGCGGTTCTCGTCATCCTTAATCATCGTCACCTGTTCGATATCAACTTTGTTGGTGTCGGCAATCTCCTTCGAGTAGTCAAGAGACTCCAGTTTCAGTAGTTCATACTGCTTGAGTTTGCAAACCTCGATACTCTTGTCCTTGAAGAACTCGTTGGGCTGGTTCAGGCCCAAGGAACCACCGGCATTGTAAAACTCTACATTTTCAAGACCTTCCTTCTTCAGGGCAATCACGAAACGGTTCTTGTTCATGCCAGGCACCTCATTGTCAACATCCAGCGATGCACCTGCGGGCAGGATGACAGCGGCAGACTTGGCCTTTTCGTCACGGATGATGACAACGGCCTTCGTATCGATGTTGGGGATGGTGGCAATCTCAGAGGCGATGGAGAACTGCTTCGGACGCTGGGCCTCGAAGGACTTCTCACCACGAAGGACTGCATAGTCCACTGCCTCGCCCTTGCGCAAAGTACCGATAACGCCAAGGGAGTTGTTGATATCGTTCTCCAGACGCTCTACGAGTTTCGGATCTTCCTTCAGTTCACGCTCCCAATAAGGAACGAGCTTCAGACTCTCCTTAGAGAGGGTAGCGGGCAGGCCCTGACGGGTCATCAGCACACCAGCGGCCAGTTCCTGAACCAGACGGTTGTAGCGGGCTGCATCCTCTGGGAGTTGCTTGCCCTTGCCTGCGAAGTTCAGGCGGTCGGCAGTGCCAGTATAGGCCACAACTACGCGGAATGTATCGTTGGCACGACGGATAGCGGTGCTAACCTCCTTGCCCGGAGCCGATGCACGGGAATCATTGATAGTCAGCTTACCTTTAGAAGCATCATAACTGGTAGAACGGACGCTGCTGATGTCAATGCCCTCATCCTGTTTTCTCATACCTTCGGCAAGTTGGGAAACATTGGCATAAATCTTGTCGGCAGCACCGTAACGACGGATAACGGACGGATCCTCTGGCTTGTTGCTTACGGCAATTCGGTTGCCGGAGCGTACCAGAGCGGGAAGTGCCTTCTCAATATCCTTTTCGGGAATATTGACAGCAGCCACACCGTTGACCTCTTCAACCTTGATACCAAGGGCTTCGCCAGCCTTCTTCGCATCCTCACCATAAATCTCGTAGCGGTCTTCTCCAGTACGGATGATAAGCATCGTGTCGGGATTCTCTTCCTTGAAGGCCTCATGGAAGGTCTTGCCCTCAACGGGTGCCTCGATGGTTTCCTTCACGCCGCGTCCAAGGATAGCCTTGTCCTGAGCGTCAAGAAGTCCTTGGTAGGCTTCCTTCGCCTTGATAGGCATCAGGGTCTGATCCACGTTGAAGATGCTGCGCTCTTCCTTCGTGCGGAGTACCTTGTAAAGGTCTTTCTCCTGTGGATTGAGGGCTTCGTACTCTTCCTTGGTCTTGATGTCGTTGGCATTGAACTTGTTGACGTACTTATCCCAGTTGTACCAGTTGAACGGAAGACCGCTCTCGCCGCCCTTCACGCTATAACCGCCCTGACGAGCCATCTGGAAAGTGGCATAGTCATTGGTCTTGTAGCCGTTGGCATCGGAGTGGAGTGCCATCATCAGCGCATTGAACGGGCTGACAACCTGGCCGTGCTGCACGAAATCAGGAGAACGTTTGCCGTCTTTGTTGAGGAACACGCCCTTGTTGGCCTTGGCAGCGGTAAGCGCACCAATCAGGAGCGTAGCCTGTACGATGGCAGCAGCCACAGGTTCCTTCTTCTCCTTCTTCTTGGCTTCCTCTTCCTTTTTCTTGGCCTCCTGCTGGGCTTTCTTCTCTTCGGCCTTGCGCTTCTGCTCGGCCTTGGCAGCCTCTTCGCGCTTCTCTTGTGCAACCTTCTCTTCCTCCTTCTGGTCCACAACGGCAGCCTTCACCTCGGCTGGGTTGCTAACGCCCATGCTCTCGGCAGTGGACTTGCCGAAATACTTGGCTACAAGTTGGTTGAGTTCGGCACGACGAACACCCTCTGGATTTTTGTCGAAGTAGGCGTTTACGTCGTTGTAGTACATCGTCTTGGTCTGACGCTTGCCGTTGATAACGGCAGAGATGGCATAGCGGCCTGCGCTTTGGCCTTGGTTCAGTTTGAACACATTGGCCTTCTCGATAGTCGCGCCTTCGGGCATTGCATACTTGGAGTAGTCGATGTTCGCAAAGCGATCCTTCTTCTCAGGCTTCTTCTCGCCGCCAGCATCCTGCTGCTGCTCTTCGACCTGAGACTCCTCCTGTTCCTGGTTCTCTACTTGCTGAGCCTCCTGCTCAACTTTCTTTTTCTCTTCATCATTTGGATTCATAGTTTTGTCCTCCAGATTAATGTTAATACTATATTTTTTAAGTTCAGAATATTCCTTCGTCATCTCATTTTCGATGGAGGCCATCTTAGCCATCACCTTATCAGGTGACAGGAAACTGGTGACAAACTGCGTGTCACCTTCCTTGACAGCCATCAGAGCAAACTCCGTATTATAAGGTGTACGCTCCATCGGATTGATAAGATACTGCTGGACGGGATGGGTAAACATGAAGTTTGGATCGCCGGCACGCTTCAGGCGATTGTACTCGCCTACCATTTCCGATAGACCTGCGGCAGCAGCCTTCATCTGCTCTGCCTGACCTTCACTGAGGCGAAGGACGGTCTGACTCTTGGTTAGGGCTTCGTCTGCCATACGCTCCACTTCATCAGCCTGTGTCATGTCAACGGGCAACAGTCGCTCTAAAATATCGGGGTTCTTCTCTACTGCCTTTGTCAGCAGGTTATTAGCTGCCTTGCTGGCCTGTACCTTCACATCATCAAGACTGTTGATGTCTGAAATATACGGTGCAGCATCGAAATCAACCTCGTAATAGTCGCTGTTTACCTTATTGATATATTCTGCAACGGCTCCACGTACAAGTTCAAGTCGCTCGCCTTCTAAGGCTACGCCCTGCGAAGGCTCTGCCTCTATGGATTCCACCTGAGACTCCACCGACGGAGCCTGAGAAACCTCATGCTCTACATTTTCCGACTGCTCTACACCCATATAAAGGGCTTCGCGCTCCACAAGGGCTGCAAGTTCCTTGGACGGCATATCAAGTTGCGAATCTTCCACATAGTAGAAGATCTTTTCGTCAAGGATGCGGGCGGGTTCATCCACATAGGATTCGCCGTCGGGCATCAAGGCCATATTAAGGCTATGGCCGCCAACCAGCACCTCTTCGCCAGTCGTAGGCAAAGTAAGCGAACGTACCGTATAACTTTCTTTGCCATGATATTTTGTTTGGTAGGTGTCTTTCTCCTGATTGTCAATGGCTTCCTGACGCAGTTGTGCATAACTTACGACTCGAACGATGTCCGTGCGTGTGCAGTCAGTCGCCAAACCAAAGGCAGGACTTTGGCTGAATACCTGACCGTTTTCTCTGGGAGAGATTATCATGCCTTTGTAGTTCTCTAAGAACTCGTCGATATTCTTGAAATCTTCCTCTTCAAGGTCAACGTCACGGTCGCCGTTTACAACTACACCAAGGGCATAGTCTGGGAGGTCAACGCTATCAACAAGGTCTGTAACCATGTTGTTCTCGTTGGATAACTCCTGTGTCAGTTGACTCATGATAGAGGCGCGGGCCACAGAAGGTATCTCATCGAGTGAAACACTCTCTGTTGGGAATACGCCCGCTGCATTATCATACGCATCCTCAAAGTTCTTATAGCCATGAAGCCCTGTGTTTTCAAGCGAAACATGAGAGATTATCATATTCTCGCCATCCTCGTTGACAAACTCAACGGGATTGTCGAGTTTGATGGGCTTGTACTTGGCTCCGTAGTCCTCTATCTTTGCTATAACAGCATTTTCTTGCTGCTCTAATCCGGAAGAATAGTTGGCTGCTTCAAGGGCAATCTCCAACTGTGGCTGGATAGACGGATGCTGCAAATCTATATAGAATAGGGTCTCATCGGCGCATTCGGCAGCAGAGATAAGGAACTTCGTCAACTCACCACCAGACTTCTCATCAATGGCATGGATCATGGCATCGCCCTCACGCTGGTTTTCCAACATGATTTCTGCCAGTTCCTTGATGTCAGTCTCTTCCTCAGAGAAACTGATAAGATCATTAAGTACAGTTTGGCTTTCACGACTGCAAATGACACCATGGTTTTCCACGGCTACCTTTAGAAGATTGGCATACCTCTTCTCCAGTTCACCTGCCTCTACTCTTGCGTGGGCTGCAATGCCACAACGGGTAAGAGCATCCATATAAAGAGCATCCTCTTCTTCGGTAAGGCTGTCTTTCGTCCAGTTGTCACCATACTTCGCATGGTACTCTGCCTCGATACGCTTTACTTCCAGCTCGGCATTGTGGTATTCAATATCCAAACGGGACTGCTCGACACCACCAAGGCGTTGCTGCAGTGCCTTGACCTCTTCGAGGTTCAGATGACCAAACTCGGTAAGTTCGGCAAGGACATTCTGCTTGCTGTTGGTGACGGCAGCATCAAACTGTACTCTGAGGTCGTTTTCATCGACATACTCCTCCAGCTCCTGATGGAACTTATGGGCATCTTCAGTATTGAAGAAGACAATTCCGTGTTCCTCATTAAGAACGGCTCCAGTATTGTTGCCGCTAAGGAACTCGTCAATACGCTTATGTACGATACCCTCAGATTCCATGCCTGCACCATGAACGGCATAGCCTAACTTGTCCTGCTCACCAAAAGTAAGATGAACCTCATAGATAGGTGACATATCGCGAAGGTCAAATTGCTCCGATACTTTCTGCTCCACACCTTCGAGGTATCTTCCCTCTGCGAGGGCCTGTTGGTTAAGGGCAAATTGGGCATCGTTTACATCAAGACCTTCTACTGCGATATGGGCAATCTTGTTTGAATGCTCCACACGGGCAAGGACATCTTCGCGGCCTATGCCCTTCACATAGTCAACCATAGCCTTGTGAAGTTCAAGGGCATCCTTCTGGTCGTTGAAGATAAAGCCTATCTTATAGCCATAGACATAGTTGTTATCCTTGCGGTGCAAGTCATTATACAACTTGTAGAAGTCGTGCATGGCAGTATCATAGTCTTCGTCACCACTGCGCCATGTATAGGCATGAACGCCGTAGCGGACAGGGATGTCGGGATTCTGAGAATGGATAGCATAGATGGGGGCCATCTTGCTCGTCATCTCTTCGGAGGCAGTCACACCAGTCTTCTGCTTTTCCGAATTATCATAAACACGGGCTTTGACACTTTCAAGTATCTCAGCACCTAACTCTTCTCCCTTCGGGGAAACATATTCGGTGTTTGCCTGGTTAATCCATGCTTCATCAGCATTGCCGGACTCCCTAAGAACTGTCTCTGCAAAGGAATTGGTTACACGAGAAACATCGTCCCAATTATGGAATGCGGCACCCCATATACTATTGGCTGTCGGGAAATCTACACCAAGATTCTTCTGAACCTCGGCAAATACTTCTTCCATAGCCCCACGGAGGTCATTCTCCTTCGGGAATTGCTGTGCATTAACTTCTTCCTTATGCTCATCAGCAGAAACATTTACGCTCTGAGGATTAAGCAAGGCAGCACGTAAATAATCCTTATCCATGTTCAACTCATCGGACAAGTCTTGCAAATCCCATCCTTCTATACGGGCATATTGAACGATAAGGTCACGCTCACGAATAGTAAGTGCTTTCGCATCCATAGCCACTTGCATCGCGTCATGAAGTTCCTGCTTAATCTTATCAGCACCAAGGGGAGGATTCTCACTCTTGACAGCAACCTTCAAGAACAATCGCTCAAAGGCGTTAAGGGATGTTTCAACGTTAAGAACATTGGCATCATCCTCTTCCATGTTTTCACCACCCTGTTGCAATCCAAGACGCTCTGCTTTAACAACCTCCTGTCTCTCGGCATGGAGGGCAAGAACGGTATCTGCAAATTTCTCTGCATCCTCACGACGGTCGAAATCAGCCCATTCGCTACCGCTGGTAACACGCATCTCACCGCCTAAGTCTGCGGCAATCTGCTGCATCTCTTCATACTTAACCAGAGACACATCCTGGTTGAATTGCAGATGATACTCGCCATAGATTGGTGGCATACCCGGCCAGGTGCCAATCTGAATGTCATAGGGAAGTTCCTGTCCTTGTGACAATGGCTGTGCTTGCGTCAGATGCTTGCTTACATACTCCTGAACGGAGGCATACAGGGCATCAACACCCTTCTGTCCCATGTCGTAGAGGATGAATTCATCCACGGGACCTTCATCTCGGACAAAGAAACCGCTGAGGGTAAGTTCGCCTTCCTCGACACGCATTTCTTTGACAACTACATTGTCTGAATAGTCGCTCTCTTTGAATCTAATTGGAGTATCGAAGATAAGGCTTTCGCCTTCCTTCAAACCAGAGACAGCAATAATCTGCTGCTCACGAAGAGCGCGAGAAACACAGTCGATAAGTTGATCGTTAGGCAAATCATTCACCAGATCTTTGAACTGACCGCCCTCATAGCGACCATCAATATAACTGATGTCGTCTATAGGAGCAAAGGCTAACTGTGGTTGCACATAGGTGATAGTAAACTTATCACCAAGCATAGAACGGGTTTCGTCAAGAATCTGCTTCATTTTTTGACGCTGTTCTGAGAGTGCATCCTGCTTCTGCTCCTTTGGAAGTTTAGACTCTGCATCCCTAACGGCTCTCAGAGCAATCTTCTCTGCCTCTGCTTCCACATCAGTTACGCCATACTTGGCAAGAATGCCCGGATGGTTCAAGTCTGACTTATTCAGGAAACGTGTAGTCAAATCGTAGGCTGCATCCTGAGCTGTCAGGCTTCCGAACACCATATACTCCTTCATTGCATCCGCAATTTCGGTACTGTGTATATCGCCATTGCTGAAACGCTCATTGACGATGTTCTGCAAGTATTCGCCCATGGAAGACTTCACCTGATTGGCTTCCTCTTCCGTATAACGGCGATTCTCCAAAGGCTGTTGCTCTTCGGCTGCACGCTTTTCGTTGAGGGCAAGCATCGCCTCACCAAACTGCTCGGCTATTGCATAGTCATTGAACAAGAACATCTGCTCTGCGTTATCACTTGCGATAGCACCAGCCTTTCCGGCTGCTGCAGAAATCTCATAAGCATCTACATGAGTGAGGAAGTCCTTCGCAAACTCAATCTTGTAGCCCTCTGGTGCCACACCATCCTCATTAAGTTTGATGCTATAGGCTACAGTAGCCTTCTCGCTCTTCTCAGGAGTCGGTTTAACCTCTGCCTGACCGCTTAACTGCTCGGCAGAGAGTTTACCATACTTCTCGTTGATGCTCTCAAAGGTCTTGAGAGTGAACTTCTCATCAATAAACGGTGTCCAGTTGGCCTTATTAAACTCTCCTGCTGCTTCGCGCAGAGTAATAAGACCGGCTGCATAATCCCAGTATAATGACTCATCGAGAGTTGGAATATTAAATGATCCATCTGGATTTCTGCCAGATTCGGGGTAAGGATAACCAACAGCCTCCAAAGCGGCACGACGATTGATGGAATCATCATATAACTTACGCATTTCTTCATCCATGTGAGAGGGGTAGGGCTTCATGTTTGCAGCAAGTTTGCCGTACTCCTTGTTAAGAGTCTGCAAAATCTCACGGCTACGCTCGATATCCTCACCAACCGTATATCCAGTGCTATCAAAGAAGCGCACGGCATCATCAAACGAAATCATGTCTGCTGCCAAACGCCAGTAGATCATATCAGGTATAGGCGCATTTTCATTTGCCTTACCATTACCAGGGGCGTATGGATAGCCAATCTCAGCCATCTTCTTCCACTGCTCTTCGGTCAGCGGTTCAAGATGCTTCACTTCGTTTGCATCCACATTGGCTGATTCAGACTCTTGCAGACCTTCTTCCCTCTCTTCCTCCAGTCTCTCTGCCTCACGTATTTCTTTAACCGAAGCGTAGAGGTCATCTAAGCCAGAGAGTTCCAAGCCACCAACCTTGTCAAGGTCGATTCGGTTTTCCTCATCATCAAGACGATAGCCAACAACTTTCAACTCACCGTTGGTTTTAAACTTAACCATATTGACTACATCTTTCAAGGTCACAGGCTCATCACGGGAAACCAAGAGGCCATCGACAAAACTGATTTCATCACCTATGCCTACGAGATTTGCAATCTGGGCCTCACGGACAGCCAAAGTAAGAACATAGGCAGAATGATAGTCTTCAATGATTTTATCAACGCTAAACTCACTGAATTTACCAGATTGAACAGCAAGCGCAGAACCGTCTTTATCCATAAGGCGATATTCTCCTTCACCTTTGCCGTCTTGAAGATAATATATACCTGATACGGTAATTTCTACTCCTGCAAGATGAATATCTGTTTGTGGAATAAGAATAACATCGCCTATCTCATTTCGGGCATGGTCGATAACATCCATCAGATAGCCCTTTGCCTCACGGAGTTCAGCATCCATTTCCGGATTCTGCTGAAGTTCTACGGTGTAATTCACCTTATCAAGGATATTCTCAACACGCGCAAGGTCACCATAGACCATGCGGAAGGTGTTGATACCGCCTAATTCGTCACCGCATACAAATACGTCAGTGTCGTATTCTGGGGATGCTGCACGAACTATCTCCTTGATTTCCTGGACACGACCCACGTGATAGCCCTCTGCTTGGGTAATGGTAAATGGCTCGTTGAGCACAATCTTATCGCCGTTCTCTGGAAGAATCTCGTTGAGTTTCTGCCAGACGCGCTCGGATGCACCCTCGCGGAAGTCAACATCGATTGTGGGGACACCATTATCCTGTGCATCGAAATGCAGCAGCTTCTCCAGATTCTCAGTAGAGAAATCTGTCACACCATCGGCACGGAGTTCATCGATGGTCTCTTTGGGTACTTCCTGCCCGAAAGCATAGTATTTCCCATAGTTATCTACACTCTTATGGAGTGCAACCACATCAGAAAGCGTAATCCTATCAAGGTCATATTCCTGACCATCGGTAGTATGAACAGCAAGAGTGCTGAATCCTGCATTGTTAGCAGGTATGCGAACAAGTTCATCCGCTACAAGATGAAGATTATCTTTACCAAGAATAATTACATTCAAAGGAGTAGGCAGTTTCATTCTATCACCACTGTTGGGGATTATAGCAGATACTCTTTCTGAAAGTTCATCTATCAAACTTAAACCAAGACCATCAGCATAATAGTCCCAAATTTCAGCACCTCTTTCCAAGTATGGATGATTAATAGTCTCGGACATATCCATAGACATAATTTTTTCGGCAAGCGAACTTCCTAATATATACTCCAAGGTAGAACCTTCTAAGTATTCCAAATCGGTCTCAGATCCATCGGCATATGTTAATTTACCACTCTTGACAACACCATCGACAACATCAAGACCATGCACAGAACCATCATAGCCGTATAAATCAACGGTGACTCTCTGTTCAGGAAGATTTAGCATAGTAACAACAATCTTCTCCATCGGATGGGTGTCGATACCTTCAATCTCATGAAGAACTACCTTATTTTTCTGTTCCCTAATAGCAGCCAACAGAACATTCAGCCCCTCTACGTTCAAATGCTCACCGAACTCATATTCGTCACGCTCACCGTTTGCTGCAATAGTGTAACCATTGATTTCATCAACATAACCATCGTCACTGACAGAAACAGAACGAACATAGTCAGTAAATTCGCCATTTTCTCTTATCATCACAGGTTTCGGGAAAATCATTTCCTGTCCGGAACCGATAAGCTGTACTATTTGAGCCTCACGAATACCTATAACTATATTACGAATATTCTCTTCATGAAGAGCATCAAGGCTTAAACGTCTTTCACTTTCCTTGATAGGAACATCATAGATAGTAGCATCAATAAAGAACTGTGTCTTACCGCTTACAGTCTCATTCTCGATGTTATAAACTTCGCCCTCTTTACCGTCAATAAAGACAGGAACAGGGCCTATCCTCAAACTGCTACCAGGAAGACTAAGCGCAGCTTCTACAACATCCATCAATGGCCGTGTAACACGGTTTCTGTACTCTTCCCGCAACTCCTTAACAGTCGCAAATCGGACAATATCAACCGTGACACAATCGGTAGGCTGACCGAAAGCAGGATTATTTGTAAATGAAGGATCCTCTTTACGAATACTGAAATTCGCACCTTTATAGTAGTCACGACCAATAAAGTCTCGAATATTCTTCTCATCTTCAGGGTCATCAATACCGCTAAAATCGCCATTGACAATGGCTGACATAGCGTATGAAGGCACCTGTTGGGTATCTAATAGTACGCTGACCTGACGCTCTTCATCATTATATTGCTCCTTAATGGCAGTCAATACCTCTTGCTGCTTCTCAATAGGAAGTTCAGAAAGGCTGATACCGTTACGGTCATCATAGGCATCATCACGATTCTCATATACGATAATATCATTCTCAGTAACTCTGGCATGAGCGATAACAATCTTATCCTCGCGCCAGTCCTCGGACATATCAACCACTACTGGTAAACGCGGAGTCAAGGGAGAACCATCAAGTCCATCCTTGGTGATAATATCACGGATATTCTCTATCTCCGTTCCAAGTTCTTCTTCCTCATTTTCTATGTCAGAATGAACCTTACCTTCGACGGTTACACCTTCTGGAATTTCCACGTTCTGAAGGTCACCAAGGTACATATCGCCACCGATGTATGCCTGTGAAGGCATAGCCTTTATCTCGGTACCACGAATATACAGGCTCTCGTGGACGATAAGACCTTCCGGAAGTGATTCCAGACTTGAATGGCGGGCATCAAGACTACCCATGATTTCCAAATCATCGGGAAGACTCGTGCCGGTATAGATGGAGAGATCCAAATCACCTGAGATTACCAGGTGACCGTGCTCATTCGCAATTCTGTCACCATACAGTTCCCAGAACTGCTCACGGTGTGCCTTGATGTCATTGGCGAAGTAACGCTCCGCAACAGAAGTAACGAAGTCGCCACGCTCCTTCATGCTACCGCTCTCATGCAAGCGGCGGTACTCCTGTTGTTCCTCTTCACTAAGGGTAAGTGGGCCGAAGTTGCGACCGTCGGCGGTCTGCACCTTCACACCATACTCATTGCCATCAAACAGATTCACCTCGGCACTGATTATCTTATCTGCGTCGGGCTGCTGACGGATGGCTTCACCTTCCACTGAGCGTAAGGACGACATGATGCGGTAGCGCATATCCTTGACTGGCGACTGTGCAACATGGATATTGACAGCCTTATCGTCTATTGCCATAAAATCCTTCGAGGACATCATGGCAAACTTAACTGATTCGCCGTCAAAGACACGCTCATAGAGGGGAACGCCGTACATGACGGACATTCTGAAAGCATCCTGGCCGAAGGATTCTACAAAGCCTTTCTGGCGAAGTACAAGCAGTTCATCGGGGTGCTGGTTCTTTATTTCGGTCCAGTGGTCGAGGATGTTAAGGTTCTCTTCCATATCAACGTCAACATCCAGAGGAAGGGCTTCCTCCAATGCTGCCTCTATCACCTCACGGTGACCGTTGATATAGTCTGCCACTACCAGCGTACCTTCTGGGTGCCAGTAGTTCTTTGGTATGTCACGGATGACAAGTTTTTCGCCGTCTTCGGCGATGGCATCAAGACCCGTAGGATGGAAGTCAAGGGTCTTAGCCTTGAAATTTCCTATGTTGAGACTTCCATCTGTCTCAATCTGTACGGGTTTCTCCTTGGCAAAGGAGATATTATAGTCTATGGTCTGCAAAGCATCGACCATTTCTGTTGTCGGCATCTGAGCATCAAACATTCCAGAAGTGCGAATAGGAGAGGGCATAACGCGCACGTTAACGTCCTTTTCGGAAAGAACTTCAAAGCCGTCTGCACTGATGTGCATGACACTTGCGCCGTAGTCATGGCCATAGAAATTCGTAGTAACAGGCCAGCCAGTCAGTTCCTGGACGCGGACGGCAGAATCACCAAACGCCATGAGGCCGTTTTCAGTGCGCAGAAGGATAAGGGCTTGCTCTTCGGGATGCTTCTCGCCATAGTTACGAACATAGCGCAACATTGCATCATAGCGCATGTCGGTAAGCATACCAAGATGCTTTGTATCAGCTATACCTTCATCAAGGGTCTTGTTGTCGGTAGATGCAAGCAGTGAGCCAAGCAGTTTGGCATCCTCTCCTGCTTCCTCTCCGTATGAAGCCACATTGCGGCCCCATTGACGGAAATCCTCTGCGCTAACAGCAGCGTCAAGTTGACGGAACAACTCTTTGTCAGCCTGTCCCAGACTCCCCAAGTTTGTCAGATAACGGCCCATCAGGTAAGCATAGCGCATACCTATCTCAGTGGTCGGGGTGTTGGCCTCGATGACGGCACGACGGTCTGGCTCCATGTTTGCCTCATGGATGGCTGACATCATCGTCTGTGCCTCATACACTGACAGATGGGCAACGGCTGTACGGAAATTGCCCAATGGCTCTTCCGCATTCAGCCCTTCATGGGTGGATGCCCACATGACAAGTTGCTGGCCGTTATCTACGCCAAGAAGGTCAACAAGAGCCTCGGAAATGCTTTCCGACGGGTTATTCTGCTCATAATACTTCAATGTGGTCTCGTACAGATTCTGTACGTAGGCCCTGTTGTAACGTTCACGATTGTCTGCCACACGCGAGAGCATCATCGCTGCCTTCTCTTCGTCGGTATTGGCAAGCATATTGAGCATTTCAAGGTATGCTCCACCCGTCAGTTCATTGAGTTTCAAACCATCGTTAAGGTATGGCTCTTCCACGCTGTGGCTGTAGGCCCAGCCCTGCCAGTCGTATGCCTTACCATCCTCTGCGGGGATGTTACGGTTACGCATGGCATCGAGTTCATCATAGAGCGGTGAAGCAGTGTCAATAGTCGCCTTCAACCGTGAGGCAACGGGGAACACGCGGGCGTACAGGTTGGCGAACTTTGCCACTTCCTGCTCGGCCTCGGACTGCATCTTACGTACCGTCTGGATATAGTAGTCCATCGTGTCGGCTTCGATATTGGCAAGGAAATCGCTGGAGCCTACCTTTGTATAGGCATTCTCTGATACGATTTCGCGGTTGACAACCTTCAGGGGAACACCGTCTATCTGAATGGTGTTGCCTTCACCGATAAGGTCTGCAAGTTGTTCCTCACGGATCATCTTGTACATATATTCCATCTCGGACTGAGAGAAGCGGTGAAGAGCCAGATAGCCGTCTTCGTCACTGCCTGCAAGATACCCCTGTGCTGTGCGCTTGATAGTGCGTACAACCAGTTCATGAGCGTCATCGGCGCGGCCATCGTCTGCGAAGAAGCCGTGCTGATAGTCGTAACGCTCGCCCTGACGTGGCAGAAGCCCGTCAAGCATTTCATTAAGTCTCTGTTCTATTTCCATATGATTATCTGATTTTTTGTAATTACTTGCTATTTTTTCTCTTACCTCACGGTCATGCTCACGCCAGAAGGCATCACGCTCTAACCAATGCTTGGTGTCGAGAGTGTAGCGGGCATTGATGGGGTTGATGTCAACCTCAATACCATCTATCACCATGCGCTCTTCGTTAAGAGCGTTGAAAAGGGTGTCCTCTGAAACGCCGTAGCCGCCATATTCAAGAAGGATGTCAAGGTCGCTGCCCTCATGGGCTTCGCCACGGGCACGACTGCCGATGACTGTTACTTCCTTGATCCAGATGTCTTCATCAAAGAACTCTTCGGCAAGGATTTCCTTCACGTGGTCTTCGACCATCAGTTCTATATCCTCTACGTCGTAGTCTTCAAGGCCCTGCACTGTCGTAACGGTGTAAGCCTTGGCTGCCTCTTCTGCCTTGATGCGGGCATCATAGGCCGTCGTATAGGCATCATAGAACTTCTCGTATGCCTTATGGTCGATATAATTCACCATACGACGAACGGCAAAGCCATCTTCCTTCGTTTCCATGATGCTGGCAGCGAACTCGCCAACGGCAGCGGCATTATCTACTGTAAGGCCGTCTTTGAGGAGTACCTTGAAGTTTTCCTTATAGTCGGAATACTTCTGGTACATGTAATAGACAGCCTGGTCGTCACTCTCTGTAATCCTGTTACGAAGACAGTAGAACTGTAGGCTTTCCTCTCCGTCCCACAGCAAATCCGTACTGCCTGCCTTTCTCAGTATATCAAGGAAATCTTCGTCTCTCAGGTCAACCCAAGGCCTCATGGGAGGCACGGGCTTAAAGATATACTGAACAGGAATAA
The DNA here is from genome assembly GCA_946185485.1 of uncultured Prevotellaceae bacterium. GTDB lineage: Bacteria > Bacteroidota > Bacteroidia > Bacteroidales > Bacteroidaceae > Prevotella. The sequence continues at coordinate 55,206 of CAMHJQ010000005.1, forward strand.
TTTTTGAAAGTTCTTCTGCTGCCTCTCTGCCAGCCGTGCGAGAAACTTCATCCAAGCGGTCGTAGCGCATATTGCGGTAGTCTATATCCTCACGATGGGCCTCGTAGAACGAAAGCATGTCCTCTTCACTGTCAAAGGCGATGCAGCCCCAATCATAATGAGCGTCAAGTTCCTTGCCATCGATACCTTCCCAGCGGTTGGTGGCGATATCATTGGAGTGGACGCGGACATCAAGAAGCCACGTCTCTTGATAGGCATCATCGCCAGCCACTCGTAAGGGGTTGCCTGCGCCCGTTGTCATATCGGCTATAGCCCAACCGATGACACGTCCGTCATAGAATACGGACTTCTGCAAGTGTTCTACATCACCTTCTCGTACATCGGACAGGGTTTCAGAATATCCGACATGCTCATTATCACCACTCTCGACAGTCATCTTCGAGAATATTTCCTCTCGCTTCTCATCATCACTAATGATAATCGGCTCTGGGAAATGGTTACCTCTTTCCGCACCTTGCTCCTGAGAGGATGCAACGGTGACACGTCCGACGTACTTACTTCCAAGGTCAAAACGTTGGCTAAGAGGAACAATCTCACCGTTTCTGTCTGTCTCGATGGGTAGTGCGCTCTTCAGTGAGGCGACATGACCGTAATGGCTTGCAGCACTGGCAAGGCTCAGTACCACACCACCGCCAAGGGCTTCTACGCACGCCTCGGCGGTATTGCCACTATCAACAACGTTATCTATGATAACAGGGATTGAGCCTTCGGGCAATGAGGCGATGGCACGGATGCCAAGATCCTTTGCAAGGATAGGCTCGCCGGTGGCTCGCTTGGCTTCGTACTGGCTCTCTCTGGGGTCGCTACGCAGAACGTCTGCCACTGGAGTATAGGTATAGTAACTGATGGCATTTGCCAAAGCAAGCATGGCTCCTGCCTCACCAGTATGTGAAGGAGCGGGAACAAGCACGGCATTGCCGAACTTGACCAGCGGAGCCATCATAAGGGCTGCTTCGTCGATGGCATCAGGATCGCCGCTCTTGACCTTGCGGGCAAGTCGGTCGAGACGGCCACGGTAGCCGTCAACGGCGATGACGGGTGTCACGCCATTGCCGACACACTCTTTCAGGGATTCATTCAAGAGACCTGTGGCCGTTTCCATATCGCCCGTCTTGACTGCCTCCAAGTAGTCCTTATCACGCTGTTGGAGCATATTTTCGACTTTCTTCATCGGGTTTACACCGCTTACGAAGTCTTTAAGAATCTGGTCGTAAATCTCTTCGGGACTGCTGTAGTGCATCAGTACAGAGTCACCACACTTGCCCCAGAAGTCGCCAATGGACTTGTTAATATTCTGATAGACGTTGTTCCAACGGCTCTTATAGGCATCGTCACGCTCTGCCATACGTGCCAGTTCCGCACGCAGTTTCTCTGCTCCGCGCTTGCCGCTGAACTCGGCAATCGTTTCCTCTGCGAGGTTATCTTCATTGACAGTAGAAGGATAACGTTTCTGGATGAAAACCCATGAGTCGGTATCATGTTTCATGATATCAACAACCTCACGCCATCCTTTGGGATTCAAACGGCGAAGGGCCTCACACCACAGATGGGCATACTCATGTAGCGACAACTCACCATCGACTTTGCGAGGATCAAGGTACAGCCCTCCCTTATAGGTGAAGCCGTAACGCTTTCCGTCCTGTGTCTGCATATAGCGGACACGGCCAACCATCGAATGGTCTTTTTCTGCTGCACGCAATACCTGTCGGTGCTCTCTGAGATCACAACTAACAGGAATGCCAAGATGCTGCAGATGGTCGGTAAGCGCACCGCCAATCTCTCTGTCTGCAGGTGACATAGAGGCAGCAAAAGCAGGTACAAAAGTGACTATCTGCTGCTCCCATGGCAGATTCTCCGTGGAAGCGGCCATCATCTGGTGACGGATTTCCTCAGACAGATGCCGTCTGTTGACAACATCATTGGCCTCTCGTTCACCGACAAGATTCTGATAGTCATCAAATGAAAGCAGCATACCATTGTCGATACGGTCTTGCAGTTGCAAAGCCCTATGCTCCAGATGACGCACCTCGACACTATAAAGTACATGAGCCTTCACATTAAGTTCACGCTCTTCATCGTTCAGACGGATAAGCAGGTCATAGTCACGCGGCTCCATATCCTCTGCAGCCTTACGTGCCTTAATGGCCTCGCGGTAAAGCGCATCAGCCTCTTTCCAAGCCTTATAGTCTTCACGGTTGAGAATCAGATCAAGTTCTTGACGGGCAGCCTCCAAAGTAGGCCCGCCCAGCATGATACGCTTTCCGGGGCTACCGCCACGGGCGAAATTCTCAACATCCTGAATGGCATGCTGGGTCTCATGCAGAATAACATCAATAATCTTCTCTCTTGCCGAATGACTGTAACTGTCTCGGGCAAGTGACATCAAATCCTGATTGATATTGATGTGGCGGGAAGTCGTCTCACCAAGCCAGTCTTCCTGAGTGGTATAATTACCACCGTTGCCAGAAGGTAACGGGGCAAGGTGAATGGGCATCTCACGAAGATCGGGATAGGCTGCAAACAGCTCAGGAGCATCAATATAATCTTCAAGGGTAAGCCTCTCTGGATTCTTCATGGTATGATGCTCCAAATAGCCCTCCACATTCCTGTCTTTGCGCAAATAGCGCATCTCCTTCCTCTCTTCATCACTCAGAGGCTCTACACCTTCCACGCCGAAAGCGGCTCCATTGTCGCGTTTCAGCAGTTCCAGATAACGTGTCACCTCTGTATGTCGGGAGAGCCATTCCATATTGGCAGTGAAACTGATGTCACGCATGACAGGAATCTCGTAACGCCACATGCCATCATAGCCTCTCTGCCAGCCGGTGGAAATAAGGATGTCCTTTGGAAGAACACCTTGCTTTTCCAGTTCCTCGGCATGGCGAAGCATCGGTATGGCATTGCTGCCAGTGTTACGGTCGTAACTCTCGGCACCCTTCTCGCCAATATAGTGATAGCGAATATCGTTGCTCTCACGGTCAAAGCGTCCGACATTATTGGTGGCACTCTTAATCTGGCTCGGCTCAAAGGCTACATACTCCTTGTAATCCTCGCTACGGGTTACGATAACACCGTCATAGCCGTCCTGAATGGCAGCAGCAGTAAACTGATGACTGCCTATCTGCTCAGAGATAACAGCCTGCCACGACATAGGAAGAGTACCCATACCAGAAATTCTTGAAATCTCATGCTCACGCCACATCTGCAGGCGGTCTTTTGGATGATAGACCTGTAACTCTTCGTCATGGGCAATCTGGCTGTTGACGGCAACGGGATTATATTCGATAAGGTCATCAACAGCCTTGATGACATCAATATACTCACCAATCTTCATCTGCTTACCGTTCAAACCTGTAAGCGTAAGTCCACGCATGGCAGATGTATCAAGTTTCTCCTTGATCTCGGTGTATATATCCTTCACACTGTCGGTAATCTCGAATGGACGCTTGATATCCAGATACACCCTCATTACATGATAGGTGTTATGCGGCTGGAGGTCATAGTTCTCAATGTTATGCTTGACCGTTGCACTATTGCCCACAAGCATACTGGCAGCAAGGCTATCGCCAAGATCAATGCCCGCCATTCGCTTATTCTTCAGTTGGTCTTTGTCTGCGTGAAGGTCTTTAACCTTGACGGCGACATCATAGACCGCAATCGAATCTTCATGCTCTGGGTAGGCGTAGCCGCCAAATGCCTTTGCAAAGCCAGGGTAGGGTGTAAGATAGACATTGCCAGTACCAGACTGCAATGAACGCTTAGTGCGCATACTGGTCCTCTTCAATCCTTCCTGAAGGATAGGCAAAGAGGAATCTGTGCCATGATAAAGCACAATACTGTCATCCTTATGGGCTTTCAGCCAACGTGACAGAACGGCAACATCTTCCTTCGTAGGTTCTGCTTTGGCAAATATATCGCGCAGTTCAGGAACTTCATGGAGTTTAATGGCCCTCCGAATGGAACCCTTATTGTCATCAAGCCAAGCGGGTGCCTTTGTGCCAAAGTAGAAACCGGCACCAAACAGCCCGTTATCCTTGCTGTTGCTGCCAATCTTATCCATGCTGAACTCGGTAAAGTCGGCATGGGTACCATGCTCGACAACCAAAGGTCTGCCGTTTCCGTCAACCACCTTGGACACGCCCATTTCAGGGTGTTCGGCATTCTCCCAATCGCCGAACCACTGCTTGAACTCATCCGTTCGCTCCACATCCTCCATCTGGCTACGCAGCATATCGCGAGACATGCCACCATCTACCTTCGTAAACGGATTCATGTCAATCACATAGGGATTCTCAATGTTCGTGCGATTGAGCTCATTAAGAGGATTAACCTCGTTGAGCATGTCATACAGGATGCGGTCTGCCACATCTTCCTTATTGGTGTAGTGTATATCAAGGAATGAGCAGACGCCAGCCCAGAACTTACCGAGGAAGTTCATCACTTTGGCAAAGATGCTGTCTGCATTATCCTTGCCGTTGACAAACTCCTGGAGTCGCTTGTAGCCACGGCGACCGCTGAAATGGGCCAATACCTCTTCGGCAATGGCATCATCAGAGGTAAGTCCAGCATAATGCTTTTCAAGATACTTCGCATCTTTGAGTTGCGGATATCTCTTCTCCACATACTCCCAGATGTCCGTAGTGTCCTTCATCATGCGAACAATGTTTGCCCATTCATCGGGACGACGCTCACGCAGAACATACGCCCACAAGTGGGTGTACTCATGGATGGGTACTTCTGCAGTCGAGACGGACGGATCAATATAGACCCTGCCATGATGGACGAAGCCACAGGTTGTTCCGTTCTCGCCCTTGAAGAACATCGGCTGGCCCTGCATCACGTCGTGACGCATTGGCTCATTAACCTTGACGGTGTGCATCGTCATGTCGATGCTGTCAATATGGGCATCCTCGACAGACACACCCCACTGCTTGCCGTACTTGTTCATGTAGTTGGGAAGAAGTTGGTCATAGAACACCTTCATACCCTCACCACCGACGCGGAGGTCTTCGCCCTGAATCCTGCCGTCGGGACCAAGTTCGGCATCTTGTATCTTTGCGGCAACCTCCTTGCCAACAAACTTGTCAAGGGGCTTGCCGACGCTTTCCTGCAGTAGGCTGGAGGCATCGACGATGATACCGTCATCATCAATCTCAATGTCTGGCGTGCTGTCACCAATCTTGAAGAAAATCCTCTCAGGACTATCGCCATAGTCATTGCCTCTCTGAATCCATTCAACCTTGCCACGCAGACTATAACGCTCTGCCTGCTGATCGCCTGTAGTCCAGGCAACACGGTCATATCCGTTTTCAGCGGCATAGCGGAGCATGCGCTTCATACATACCTCCTGCCAGTTCTTCTCAAACGGTGCCTCTGGCACTCGCTTTAAGCGGGCATCGTTCATGGAACTGATAGTACCCTCATTATTACTAATAAGAAAAGCGAGTTTTTCAAGACGCTTTCTGATGACAGGAAGTTCAGGATGGTTGTATATGAGTTTGGAATAAGCCTCACAGGCTGCTTGATCGACAAGATAGCCGTCAGGACCGATAAGCCCACGGGCTGCATCGCTCTGTCTTATTCCATCAAGCAGCAGCTTCTCGCGCTGTCTGAGTGATTCACGCTCACTGACAAGTTCACTATGCTCACGGCGAAGAGCCACATAACGCTCATCATCCTCTCCGTTACGACGGACATAGCCATAGTCTCTGCCGTCCTGATGACGCTTGCTTTGTATCTCATCGATAACAAGAATGCGCTCAATATGGTTGCCACGGTCGCTGACAGCAGCACCAACGGCATCATCAGCCTTATGCCAGAGGGCATCAAGACGCTGATAGTTTTCACGCTCTTCTTGTGTCATCTTACCCATAATAAGACCACGAAGGTGTTCGTTATACTCCTTGACGGTGAAGGTGCCATTAAGGTGAACACCATACTTATCCTGCATAGAGTTGATGAAAATGGCACGCTCGTTAGCCGCCTCATGGCTACGTGCCAGGAGGTCTTCGACCATCTTCGTGTATTCAGGTTTCTCAATAGAGGCTTCGCCGAACCTGATCCACGCAACAGCCCTGCCTTCGTCGGCATCACCGAAATGTATCTCATTACTCTCTTCGTTTTCCTCCAGATAACTCTCTATCACTGGAACAGTAAGGGCAATCTCCCGCTTATTCAGCAGTTGCTCAGTAGTGAAGTTCAGTCGAGTGTCATTAATGACACGCTCGCTCTGGAGATAATAGGTGGCTGCATCATAGTTGGAGATTTCCAGTCTGCCGTTGCTGTGAGAGAAGGCCATGCCGAAATCATCACCATGACGATCTATCAGCAGCTTGAAGGCCACCTCGTTTTCGTCATTCTCTACGAGGTCAAGGCTCTCACGGACATCTATAAGATGATGTTCTACGGCAAGTTCATGGCGGTCCATCGAACGCTCCCAATCCTCGCCATACTTTGCCTGCATCTCCTTCCAGAACTTGGCACAGGCGCGGTCAGCACGTCGCCATTCCTTCGGAATATTACGCTTGGCCTGCTCAAACTCTTCTTGGAAGGCTTCAAAACCAGCGGACTTTTCAAGGTCATCGGGATCAACATAGTGTACCTCATCAACCTCTATCATATTCTCTTTCAGATAAGCAAGAACATCCGTCTTGCTAAGGGTCTTCTCCTGACTGTTCTTCAGCCACTCGCTAAGACCCGTCCAACGGTCTTCACCGGCCTTGATGCCACCGTTTTTTTCCAGCATGCCAAGCCACTGCATAGGAGTGGCTTTCTCCTGGCGAATCTTGCCAAGGGAAATAACGGCATTGCTGATAAAGACGGGAGATTCGGGGACGTGCATATAGCGCAAGTCGCTGACCTTCTCATCAAATCGCTGTGACGGCGGGATAACAACACCCTTGTCATCAAACGTGATAAGGTCATTCGACTTTCTGTTGTAACGGACATTCTTATAGGCATAGCCCTGACTGTCGTCATAGCCCCACTCATTGGCATCGTTGCCGTCCCACCACAGGAACTTCGCAGGAACTTCCTGCTCAATGATGCGGTATTGGCCAAAACCGAAACGGTTTTTTCCGTGGTTCTCGGCATACAGAAGGCTCGGTGTTACCCAGTCGCCATTGCGGAACATATCTTCCTTGATGTCTTTGGGAACGGCACGGTAAACCTTGACCGTCACATCCTCATTGCCATAGAGGGCATCGATAGCAGCCTTCAAGGAACGCTTGCTCTCGATGGTGGCATCATCATGCACGTATGCACGAAGATTCGTGAAGTAATCATCAGGCTGTGGACTGACGCCAAGGGCAATATCAACCAAGTTGACATCGGGGCTGTCTTCTTCAAAGGCAGCACGACGGGCCTCGGCTGTCTCATAGCCGGGATTGCCAGGAGCAATCCAGGCACCAACACCCTGATAGTCACTCTTCACCTCATAGCCACGACGCTCACGCATAACCCTGACAATATCCTCCAACATCTGCTTCTCATCAGAAGACAGGCTGTTGACGGCTGCCATCTTCTCTTCCACCGTATGCAGTTCCAGAGCCTCATGTGGCAGGGTCATCATATACAGTTCGTCAAGTTCCTTGTCGAGCATGTCACGGAGTGGTTGCAGACGCTCATTCTCCTGCTCTGCGGCAGTACGAATACGGGCGGCAGCTTCATCCATCACCTCACGGGCCTCTTCTGCCTCTGCAATCCACTTCTCTCGAAGGGCATCGACACTGCCAAAGGTGCTATAGAGTTCTTCTCTCACCTCTGCAAACAGAGGCGAGAAGTCAGAGACATTCATCGTCGTATGCTGCTCACGCACGGCACGACGGATAGCATAATAGGTACTCTGAGCACCACGCAGGTCTTCTGCGTTCATGGCAGCAGCATAAATACCCACAAGCATTGTGGAAAGGTTATGCTTGGCAGCAAAACGTTGGACGCGCTCATCATCGAAGATGTGTCGCTTGACACCTTCAGCCTTGCGAAGGACTCTCTCGCCTTCCTCGATGTCTGTAACAACATCGATGCCGGCATTCTTCATCTTCTGGATAAGCCCGTTGAAAAGCGGATTGGTATATTTCTCATTCAGGTGCTTGACATTACCAATGAAGGCATTGGCACTTTCCTCTGTGAGGAAGCGCACACGCATACGTCCGTCAAGCATGTACGGCTCACCGTCATAGACCTTGGCAAGTTCCCTCACAAAATGATTGGGAAGACCATACCCTGCGGGATAGTCAACATGCCAGCGGCCTCCCTCTTCAATAATAGTGTGGTCAGCCTGCAAGCCGCGATGCTCAAAGAGTTGCAGCCTTGTACCAAAGCCCGGCTCCACTAACTCGGAGATACCACGCTTAACGAGTTTCTGCGTCAGACGCGGATCTTCTAACTGGTCACAGATAGCAACGCGCTTTCCGGCACGGATAAGTTTTGGCAAATAGGTATCAAGAGCATGGTGCGGGAAAGTCGCTAATGCGCCTTCGGGGTTATCCTTGCCAAGACCAGCCATTCCAGGGCGATATTTCAGAGTAATATCAAGAAGTCTGGACGCTTCAACGGCATCCTGCTCGTAGGTCTCATAGAAATCGCCACAACGGAACAACAGCATAGCATCTGGATGCTTGGCCTTCAGGTCGCGGAATTGTTTCATCATCGGAGATTCCTCTATCTGTGAAACAACTGCGTCTTGCTTAACATATAATTCCAGTCCGCCAATTTCTTTTCCGTCGGCAAAAGACTTAAAGACAGGCTCTAATGAAACAACAATATCCTCTTTTGCTGCTTTACGCTCTTTCCAGCCGTTTATCTCGCTGACAAGTCCATCCAGTGTTTCTGTATCTATTCGATAGATACGACGTACCTCATCAACAAAACTGGTAATCGCCTGTTTGTCAATATGGTGTTTCTCAGAAAGTTCGGAAATAATATTTTCATATTCCGATTTCGTTACCATAGTTTCAGAATCTTTCTGAACTTCAGATGCCATACCAGTTGCAACATTCATAATGCTGCCAACAATACCTTTAGTAACTTCCGTGTCTGAAACACCACCAGAACGCAGGATGCGCTTCAACTGGACGCGCAACTGTGCATGCAAGGATTCTCTCTGCTCAAAATCAGGCAAAGAGGAATATTCAGAAACAGCCTTAGATACGGCATTCGCCATCTTGCGAATATCATCATCCTTGGAAGTATTTTCAATATGAAGTGATGACTTGATAATATCGAAATAACGCTGATCCACTGGAAGCATCGCTATTTTAGCAGTCTGAGCCTCGCCATCGAAACTCTCAGATACGCTTACGGCAAATTTGGCAGACTGCTGTCTGATATGCTCCAATGTCATAGCATCAGTAAGAGCGTCGTAGTCGGCAATATCAGACCAGTCGGTATAGTTGCCGTTTTCGTTCTTGTGTTCGGTAAACACAATACGATGCCCCCGCTCACAGTCGATAACATCAAAGAATGCAATACCCTGCTCGATCAGTTCAATGCGTACCCGCTCACGGTCGGCCTCCCAAACACCTTTTCTGGTAAGAAGGGCATCTTCCTGCTCTTTATCAAGAATCTGGGAAACATCTTCAGGAATAGTAACTTCCATGATGTTTCCGTATAAATGGAACTGGCGATAGACATCCATCGGGGTAGTCTGCCCGATATAGATATTCGGGGTTACTACGCCGTTGGAGAAATACTTGATGAAGGATGTACCATCATCAGTATTCAAAAGGCGCGAAACCTTGCCTTTATAGCCAATTTCATTAAGGAAATCCTTCGCTTCCTTCTGACTGGCAAAGGGCTTATCAAGAGAAACCTTCTCTTCGCCCTTAACCTCATTCTTCAGATGCAGTTCATATTCTGCGATATTCTCTTCATCAGTGCCAAGATTGCCCCAAAAGTCGTGAACCCACTCGCGGATATCCATCTCATTATGCTCTGGATAACGCTGCATAAGAACTTCTACTGCATGTTCCTCCCAATCCTCACGAGGCTCTTCTATAGTCTCTGAATCTTGGGCCGCTGCAACTTTCTCGCCTTCAGTTTCACTTTCGCCGATAATGTTTTCTTCTGTCAAACCTTCTGTGTCGTTCACTTGGCTCTTGGCAGTCAGTCCTTTAAAATAGGCTTGCGCCACGTCCTGACGGACGGACTGGGTAAGGGTAAGAAGCATGGCTGTCTCATGGGTGTCACCTGTAACGGCTAACACCTCACGACAACGCTTCTCGGCATTCTCTTTGGTAATGCCAGTAAGTGACTGCTGCAAGCCTTCCCACTCTTCAGCGGTATATTTCTGTGCAAAATAGCCCACATAGTCTTCATCATCTGTGTCAAGGTCATTGCGGCGCATGTAACTCTCAATCGTCTCGTCCTCCACATAGCGGAGTTTGCCAAGATGATCCGTCTCACCTTCCTTTATCTGCCACTGCTCGGCATCAAAGGTAGGCAGCGTGACAGTGACAGGACGGTCAAGGGCAGTATCAACCTGCTCACGAACCATTCCATATACAATAAGCAGCACACGCTGGGATTGGAAAGACCAATCACTCTTGGGCGTGTTCGTAAGAGCCATGAGGCAGTTACGCAGACGGTTGATGTCGCGGTCACTGACATGCTTACGCTCTTCATCTGTCAGCAACTCTTCGACGCTGCCTTTCTCCACAATGGGGGAAACGATCTTTTCAAGACCTGAATAGACTTTATCCCACACATCGATGATGTGCTGGACTTCGTAGGTAGGATGGCCGGTGTACCAGTCAATTCCCATACGTTCAAGGTCACGGCGGGCCTCGTAGGCTCCACCGCCATAGCCGTCTTGACGGCTACGGCGGAGAAGTCCATCCAACTCTTCCTGGCTCTTACCTGTCAGGCCAACACCCTCCGGGGTGGACTCCTTGATAAGGTTAAGACCATTGTCTACGTAGGTCACGCTAATCTCGTGACCGTCCAAGCCTTCATTTCCTGTGGCACCGACTGTCAGAAGGATAGGCTGCTGACGGATGGCATCGAGGATAGCCCATGCCGTCGTACCCGTATCAAGCACATTGTCGATGACAAACGGCACCTTGCCCTCTGGGATGGGATGGTTCTCGCTCTCCACATAGTAAGGGGAGGGCAGCGGCTCACCGGGATGCTCCTTCTTCCAGTCATACAGGCTGTCATGTCGCTTGCCATTAAGGGCATCAACAACATCTACACCTGTAAGGTTGCTGATAGCATCGGCCAGATGCTTCGTAGTCCTTGCATAGCCGTCATGGCCGGGCATTGGAACAAGGACGATATCATTAAGAGAAAGACCTTGCTTGATGATGACATCTGACAAAGCCTTGGCAGCAACATCGATGGCAACGCGGTTGTCATCTTTCACGCCATGCGCAAGCGCACGGACTTCCTTTTCTGAATAATGCCCAAGGGCATACGTCACAAGATGACGATTGCCCATAGTCTCAGAAAGCGGACGGCCAAGGCGGTCAAGACCTTTCTCACGAAGACGACGCTCTGCTGCAATGCAGACTTCATCGTCGTATTTCTTCGCCGCACTGACAAGCCACGAAATATTATCCTTGTTGGACTTGTTGCGCTCTGAAATCTTCTTGAAGGATTCTTCCGCACCATACGGGTGTTTGAAACTTCCTTTGTAGATATCCTGTTGCGGATAGGCATCAATATCTCCCTGCAAGGGTTCGCAGATGCTCCTTAACTCCTCACGGGAGATATAAGGGTAGTCCGAATATTTGAAGGTTATCTTCGTGGGTCGATAGCCATAGGAATCATTCTCTATGGTGTAGGGCAGTTCGTCTGGTGAAGATACCAAGTCCTTCTCTATATTGCCAAGCAACTTACTGATGCGGGCATCCAGTTCGCCGAGTTGCTGGCGTTTCTGAGTAAGTTCGTCTGTCTTTTCCCACTCCTTCAAGATAAGCGGCTCTAACTCGCTAATCTCCTTTTCCAAGGAAAGTGAGCGCAGAACATGGCTCTCATAGGCTTCGCCAATACGTGCCTCACTCTTGGCAATCCACTGGATGACCTCTTCTGTATTCCTGCTGGGAATACTGCCACCATTGTAATAATAGGAAATGCCGCTGGCTTCGCCGACCAAGCCCACACGGTTGCCAGTAAAGCGACGTACTCCTGTCTTTTCATTGAAAGAATAACAGGAACTCATGCGAAGGGCAAACTTGTTTGCACCATCCACCTGATGTACGCCGATTATATCTTCATCGTCAACCTCCCTACGGGATATTTCCTGCAGGTATTTCGCAAGACCTCTGCCCGAAAGGACAACGTGATCAGGATTAAACGCTGACTGTTTGCCGCCAAAGTTATTGATAATATCCTGCGACGTGTAGTTACCCATGTAATGCTCTCCAGGTATTATTGTCAGCGGAGCGAAAAAATTCACGGGATTATCATTCAGCCATGAAGAGTATTCACGGACAGCCTTCATATAATCATCGTCGCTATTGAAGCCTTGACGGGTAATCCCGTAAATCGATGCAATATCCTCAATAATGTGAGCCTTATCCGTCAGGCACTTATCCAAGTCATTCTTGGCTTCGTTATAGCGGAACTCCTGAACGCCGCGCTGCTTGTAAAACATTCTGCGCTCTGTATCAAGACGTATGACATCCTTATTGAGTTTTTCACGCTCAATGAGTTCGGGATAGTCATACAGTTGAGACATGAATGTGCCGTAACTGAAGCCTTCCTCTTCGTCAACGTCACCTTCCTTGAAACGACGGACATTGACATCGCCGTTAAACAACTTGTCAACAAAGTCGTGCTTTGTCTGAAGCAGATAGAACAGGTAGATGTCAAGACTACCCTTGACGGCATAGTAATACACGTTCACCTGATTATCCTGGTACAGGGTGGCATAGAAATTGCCCGTCCTGATACCACGTCCGTTACGCTGTACGATATCGGAGTCACGATAGGGGAACGTGATATGGTGCATGTCGGAGATTCGGGGAATGTTAAGACCTGTGCCAAGTTTTGCCGTACTGCCGATAAGGATTCTTATCTCACCACGGCTGGCACGGTTGATGATGTCCTGACGCTTCGTGTCGGTGGTACCTTCGTGCATGAAGACAATATCACCCTCTGGGATGCCATGCTCTTTGACAAGGGTGTCCTTGATATGCTGATAGGCATTCCACTCGCCCGGCTTCGGGGTGGAGCGGTCGCAGAAAATCAACTGTACGCCTTGATGCTCTGATGTCTTGGCGTAAATCTCTGCAACCTTGCTGATAACGGCTCCTAACTTCGTGTCGGGGCCTTCGTGGTATTTCTCAGAGTTGACAAGCACAGGACTCAGAACAACATTCTGAGCCAGATTGGTGACTGTCAACATAATGGACTTTTCCTGACCTTCGGTAAGATGATCACGGAATATTTCTTCGGGCTGTGGTGACTGTGCAAAGTTCACCAGACGCTTGAAATAGTCCTTATGGTCTGCATTCGCTTCAATCTCCACAAGTTGGTGATTGCCCTTTGGTCGCTTAATGCCGATCATGTCAACCGTCTTATAGTCCATGAAGGAACCGATATAATCCCTTAACTCAGGGATGTTAAAAAACTCATTGAGCCGCGTCTGCTGCTTGAACTCGCCCGGAACAACCGTAGGCTCGTATGTCGTATTCAGACGGCCATAGACGGCAGCCCAAGAGTCGAAAGAATAGATATTCTGCTCTCGCAGTGCCTTCGGAGTAAGGGCCTCGCAGATAAGATACAGTTCGCTTATGCTGTTGCTGATGGGCGTACCGCTGAAGAAACAGGCACCTAAATCCTTGCCCGTCCTGTTCTGGATGGAACGGATAGTCAGACCTACCAGGTTGGCAAGGTCGCTACCTTCGGGATTACCGATACCCTTTAGGCGGGTCTGCTTGGTAACAAAGGGCCTGTTCTTGGCAAAATGGGCTTCATCAAGCCAGAGCATGATATCGCCCCACTTGCCGATATGTGGTATGTCATCGCTTGACTTACGCATCTTATCTTCAAAGGCTTCGAGTTTAGCCTCCAGATTCTCCTTGCGCTTTTCCAAACCGCTGAGTTGGCGGGAAGTGATAGTACCGCCATTGCGCCTGACAACATCAAGGAGATCATCAAGGGCTTCAATCTGTTCCATCATCATCTCACGGTACATCTCAGGATCCTGCGGAATCTTCTTGAACTGGTCGTAGGTCATGATGATGAAATCCCAGTCATTGTTCATCGCATTGCGGAAGAAATTCTCCCTATTGGCAGGGGTGAAATCCTTCTGCCCTGCATAAAGGATGCGGGCATTGGGGAAAGCGGCCTGTGCCGTAGCGGCGATCTCAGGGATATTGGCCTTGATTCCAACGATGATAGGCTTGCTGCACATGCCTATCTGCTTCATTTTATAGGCAGAAAGGATAATGGCAAGGGTCTTACCGGTTCCAACCTCCCAATTCAGATAGCCACCGCCATTCTGCGTAAGTTGAGAAACGGCTGCAAGTTGGTCGGAATACAACTCAACGTCTTTCTGCTCATCCTTTGGCTTATTGCGGTTGACATATGTAGAAAGACTCTTGAGGTCAAGGCCGGGGAACGTCAGATAACTGCCGTCATACTTCGGCTTGACAAATCCCTTGAACTTGTAGTTATACATCGTAGCAAGGGACTCCTTCTCTTCTTGTGGAAGTCGAAGCAGATAGTTCTGAAATCCGTCACGGATGGCATCGATACGAGCCGATGCAAACTGCTTACGCTCAGTATCTGGCTTCCTGATAGGGTCGCCATTCGGCTTGTAACCAGAAACCTTTGTGATATTCGGAACGGTATTCTGGAGGGCATGTTGCAGCAACTGTAAGCCGTCAATATCCTTGCCGTCCTCAGTGCTGACAATAAACTCCTTGTAGATACGTGCATTGCCGTAACGAGGTCCGTCAACGACATACGTATCTGCCTTGTTGGAAAACTCTATGGTGATTTCGGGTGCATTGAAGAACTCACGGGCGAAATCCTCAAACAAGTGAATAGGAATCCAACGCACTCCGAAATTAAAATCAATATCATCAAATTTGACGGCTTCTGGAAGGGCTTTCCTCAAAGCGTCCAAAGAACGCTGAATCTCTGCCTCCTGCTCTTCGTCGTTGCCGTGCCACATCTCGATAGCAGCAATCTTCTCATAGAGGTTTCCAGAAAGGAAACGCTCATGGTACTCCCAACGCTCTTCTGCAGGATTGAAATAAACCTTGTCATGGAGTTGGGCCTTGATTTCTTTCTCATCGATGCCGCAAACCTCGCTGATAAACTCGAAGTCAACACCGCCAAAGCGGTTGAGCGAGGCAAACAAAGCGTCCTCGACGGTCTCAATACCTTCGTTATCATCGACAACGAAAGAAACAGGACGGTCGAAGATGTCTGCTTTCTCGATATTCTCACCATTGGAACGCTCCAAGGAGAGAACATCACGGCCAAGGGCATCCATATTGATAATGGACGCATTCTTACGGTCACGCAGATTACCGTATTTGGCAAAGAAGTTATCGTAGGCGATATTCAGGGCCTCACGCAGTTCAGGGTGTTCAAGACGCTCCGAAGCCTCCGTGTCATACAACACCTCATAACTGTCACGCACCTTGACATACTGGCGCAAAACCTGTGTCTTACGGTCATCCAGCGTGCAAGGGGTGAATATTGGGTTGATATTAACGCCTGTAAGAACGCCCAACTGGTCATCATCAACGATATAGATACCGTTGCGCCAGTGGGGAAGCATCTTGCCTTGGAACTCTCGCGGCTCCATCCTGCGATGCTCTTCATCCTGCTCATCCCACATGGCGAAGAGGTCAAGTTGTACGGGGCCTGACTGCTGCACCTTCGGCTTCACCTCTGCCCGCTTGACCTCACCCGTGGTAGTCACTTGCTTGACAGCCTCAGAAAGATGCGAGTTGTAGAGGTCTATATCAAGGTTTTGGCGAAGGTCCGCTTCGAGGATAGTACTCAGACGCTCGGCGACGGCATCAGCGTCACCGGCAAAGGGGTACTCGTAGGACGCACTGCCATACATATTCTTGCCCTCTACAACCTCATCAGCAATGATATGGGCGTTACTTGCATAGCCTGTAAACTCCATATCCTTAATGAAAAGGCCGTTAACCCAAGCCTTTTCCTTGCCATCCTCTGAGGTAAAGCCAACTTCACTGCTGATAAACGTCTTGTCGAGACGGCTGAATTGCTCTGCCTCTTGTTTCCTGGCACCGACCTTCTGCAAGATGATAAGGTCACTGCCTGCCTCCGTGCCTGCCTCTTCGGAAAACATACCGTCTGGCAGTCGCACGACGGAAACGACGTTGGCGACATTCGCCATCTCTGAGCGGAAGATGGCATTACTGGTGCTGTCCATCACACCTCTGGAGGTGATAAAAGCCACAAGGCCACCTTCACGGACAGCATCGAGATTCTTCAGGAAGAAATAGTTGTGCAAGGACTTGGAGGCAGACCTGCGTACCGAGTTCTTGCTATTGGTGAAGGCGGGGTCAAAGACTTTGACATCGCCAAAGGGGATATTCGACGCTGACACGTCATAGAGGCCCATAGCCTCCTGCGGGATAGTCTCAAAGCCTCCTACGACTATTCTGTCTTCGGGATGCAGAGCCTTCAATATCTTACCCGTAAGTATATCCTTCTCATAGGCGGTAACGCTCATGGCTTGGTTATCACGACGGAACACGTCAATATAGCGGCCAATGCCGGAAGAAGGATCAAGGAACGTGTTCACCACAACGCCAGAGCGGGCAAGAGCCTTCGACAAGGCAGAAACAACCTGATCGGGGGTATAGAAGGACGTGTTGACACTGCGCTTCACGCTGTTCTCCATTTCCTGGGCCTCAATCTCAGTCTTGGCATTGTCCCTGAGAACTTGGAAAAGTTCACGGGTCATGGAGAACAGTCCACGGTCACTGCGCGACCAGTTTTCAACGTCCTTATCATCTTTGATGGGATTCAGGATAAACTTCAGACCACCGAAGCCACTATACTTGCGGAGAATAACCTTCTCCTCTTCTGTTGCCACGCGATTTTCGCGCTCTATGAGCAAAGCCACCTTAATGGCTTCGATGTTCTCTTGCAGTTTTTCTCTTTTGTTGTACGCCATAATTAATATTAATTATACACTTACGCTTCTTTTCCCGACAAAGGAAAGGTTTTTGCGCGAGACAGCAATATTCCAAGGCGCAAATCTCTTGATTTAACACATTGACGACTTCGAAAGTCTTCAATCGCAAAAATCAAGACGAAAACGTGAAAAATAAAGGTATTTTGACCCACGTTTTACATGTCGGAAAAAGGACAACAAAACATAGCGCACAGAGTACGCATAAGACAACCACCGCCATAGCGGAGGTAATTCCTTCCGGCTCTTTTGTCCCCATGTTCCCATGCCCCTTTTCTCGTTTGTCACCTCTGCCACAAGCGAGGTGTTCCACTGTTATTCCAACCTTTTTACCTTGCAAAGGTATGGAGGGCAGGGATATGCCAAGAACCATTCATAACACTATTCCTTCATAAATTGTTATAGAACCCTTCCTGATTTTCTTCTTTACGCCTCTCAAAAAGAGCCTAAAGAAAATAAGGCTTTCCATAAAATTTAATCGGAATTTCTTGGGCGTTTATCCCTTTGATCCCTCTCATTAGAACCTGCAAGTAAAAAGGCAAACAGTGAAACATCGTACCGATGACATAAATAAAAAAAAGGGCATAGTGAACAACAAAAGAGATACAATAAGTAAAGGCTCCAGCTCACAAAACCCGATAACTTCACAAACAAACAACAACGACAATTATGGCAGAACTCGAAGGAATTTTGAAACAGATTTTCACCGACGGCTATACATCTAAGGTGGTTGGCAACTGGAAAGCCTATTTAGGTTTCCGTGGTGAAGAGGCAATATCCATACAGGTGTGGGGTAATCATTCAATTGACTTTGGTATTAAGGTATTCCCGAACCTTCCATCAGCGCCTGTCGATACCATCAATGAAATTCACAACCTGATTGTGAATAGTGGTCTGGTTGTTTCCTATAGCAATTATATCTCTCTTAACGAGCGAATACATTATACTCTTAAACAATAATAATAATTATGATGAAAATTGGAACCCATTATCTCAATGTCAGTGTTTATCGCAGTTCTTTGGGTGACTGCACTGGTGGCGGTATATCATCCCGCGTTACCTTCCCTACACTGTTCTTTAACTGCACAAGGGACATGGCTTTGAAGTATTGCCAGGACAACGGCATCAATCCTGATGATCAACTCTTCCTCGTGGAGCGTAAACTGTGGGGTGAAGACCATTTCTTTGCCGAGCCTCTGGTGAAACCAGAAGATGCAAGCAAGTGCAATCAGATGTTTGGAGGTAACTATGTGATGACCTCTGATAGCCGATTCCCTCACCAGAACGGACTCGTTACGGCTTATCCCATCCCCGTACATGACAGATTTGAACATTGCAACTAAACAGGTCACGGGAGGCTTAAACCACCTCCCACAAACTCAAACAACAATATGGCAAAGTGTACTTTAAAGGCGAACTGCTCTAAAAAGGATTTCTTAGACCGCACCGTCCTTAGTGAGGAATGTAAGGAAAAGAAGGGCTACACCTACGGTTTCTATCATACCAAAGCCCTTGCCAGTGAGGATGCTGGTAGTCTTCAGAAAGACGGAGTAAATACAGAAATCATCAAGGGATGGAATGTAAGTGGATTCACAACAATTAAATAAATACATCTATGACAGTTAAGGAATATATACAGAAAGGCCATAAGTGGATTGATATGAAGGGTGTGCCTTTGTCCGATAATGGAGGCTCTATCCACTTTATCCATAACAAATTCTTTGAGGGCAAGGAATTGGACTTTCAGAACAGTTTAATCAAACACATGAAGAAACTTTGTCCTGAAGTTGTCGGAGAGATTAGGGTATATGGCGGTAATGCTCCCGACGCAAATATGGTGGACTGGATTTATACTCAGTGTTCCGAAATCGTAAGAACTTCTGAAGCTGTGCGTCACTATCTGGAAAACGACGGTATAACGATTGAAAAAAACAATAATCTGGTTATTCAAGGATGCGCACCGTCTAAGGCTTATGTCAATAAGGTTGCACGCATCTTTAGTTTGAAACGCCAGTGTAACGAACAGGGTGATTTTTCCCTATCGGGATTTGACAGTAGTAATTAAAAGTAACGGAGGGTCTAATCAGCCCTCCACTAAAACCATCAATTATGATACAGGAAGAAAAAGATATGTTGAACTTAAAAAAGCAATTTAATATGGCACAAACAAATCAGGCTCCCATCATCAAGGGTGTAAAATGGAACAAGACAGGCAGCCCGCAGCCCTTCAAGCGTGGCAGACGTGCTGACTCACACGATGTTTCCTTCCCTATATCTGGGGCTACGTCCATTCCTTGCATCTTCGACGACCAGTATGACAGCCGTATGGAGGCTTTGAAATCGGAAATGGACTCTCTCATAGAATATATCGGGCATGATATTGAAGAAAAGGGTAAGAAAGAGGCCGTTGCAAGGCTCAAAAAAGAGCGTCTGAACCTCGCACAACTTGATTTGTTTGCCTAATATGGTTATCATCAACTCATATAAACTCTACGAGGTGCCAGGCACTTGTGGAACTTGCCCGTTCCTCATTACAGGTAATTCCAGTGCGCCAGTACCGAAGAACGCATCAGATAAGGGACTGTGCTTGCAATGGGACGAAACACATCACACATGGGCGCACATCCCAAGACGGTGTGAGAAACTTTTCAAACAGGCTTTCCGACTGTATAATGACAGCGGAATCGACCTGACAATCGTAGCAAAAAAAAATAATTATAACTCCAAACAAATATGAAGACAATCATCTGCAAATTCATGTCAAATGGTGAAAACATCACCACCACCGCCATCGTCAACGATGACCTCTCCACACTCAGTAAGTCAAAGAAAAACGAGGCAACGGACATCATCGACGACTTTATAGCCGAGGATGAAGTCTGGATCCTCTACTTTGAGAAAAGTGACCGTCTGGGTTACGAGGTGCAAATGAAGGTTGACAAGGACGGAAACAAAACCTTCAAAGGGCATAAGGCTATCACGTGGGAGGGTAGCGAAGGCGATACTTTCATCACCGACTCTCAATCAGTAAAGATCATCGTTAAATAATTCATTTCAGCACGCATCAATGAATACAAATAGCACTGTTAATAACATAACTCCGCATCCCGTCATGGAAATTGGCGAACTCTGCGGACTCTATGCAAAGACAAAGTGGATGCACTCGTTCAAGGCTTTCAACATCAAGGGACATTTCAGCATCATCCCCTCGATGGTGGAGAATAGTATGGAAACCAAACAACTCCTGCAGACGATTGCAAACCGAAAGCAGAACTGGCAGTGGCAGTTTCAACTTCGCAAGGGTGAAAAGGTTCTCTTCGAGACGGAACTGGCCGCATAGCCAGCCGTCCCGAAAGCTCTACAATTTCTCCAAAGCTCCAACAGGTTTGCCCCAATTCTCCCCAATAATCCAACAAATTTTCATACGAATAATCACTCTGCAATCACATAAAATGATGGATTATCAGACGTTTACACCCTAACTTCTAACAGTTAGTCACTCTTAACGAGCAAAACGCTCTCCACCGCCATTACACCAACTCTGGCTCTCACTTCAAGGTTCACCGCAACCTACATTCAGAACTCATAACAAGCAAACAATGAACAAATCATCACAGCATTACACCACCATCATGACAGATGCTATCCTCTTATTGATGATGGCTCTGTCACTGGGTGTAGCGATGATGGTAGCGATTATGCTGCCTGAGACGCTTATCTGATTCCACGGGAAACCGTTTCCTCTTCCTGTTCGGCTCTGGTGCGTTCGTACTCGTTGGAAACGGCTGCACGTTGTTCGTCGTACTTCCGTAGTACGGCGTTACAAAGCGTGTTAAGGGGTATCTTTCCGTCTTCGTAGGCAGCGGCGGTTGCGTCATCAATGGTGATAACACTCGGTACACCATCGATGGACGCTATGAGCGTGTTGCCTTTCATGACTGGCTGGCCGCTCACACGAGCGTCCAGCAGTTCATCGTCGTAGGTTCTGGAAACCCTCGATGTGCGTGAAGTTGGGATGCCTTCTTTCGCCATGTATTCATGCCCGGCTTTGTTCAGGAGGTTGGCACCGCCCAAGCCGATAAGAAGCATCTTCAGTAGCGGGTTCTTAATGAAGAAGCCCGCAACGATGGCTGCAATGGGGAACATGTTGTCTTTTAGGTGTAGGCTTTGTGTCTGCCCCGTAAACATGCCAAGAAGCATGTCAGGGAGCATGGAGAAGATATAGCCCATATTATTGCCTATATCGCCTAACCCTTTCAAGCCAAGTTGATCCATCATGCTTCCCCAACCGCCCATATTCTCTTTGGTGGGTTGCACCGTCCGACCGCCTTGGGATGTCGGGACGGTTTGCATCTGCCCGGCTCCCGCTGGTTGCATGGCAGCCGCTACATGTGGCTGTTGGCTTCGCTCCTGCTGTTGGCGGTAAGTCTCGGCTTGGCGGGCTTGTTCCGCTTCGAGGGCTGCTTGCTCTTGCTCTGCCTTCTCGGTTATCTTGTTGACGGCTGCAAGTTGCTTGTCGTAATAGGCGCGTCCTAAGTCAAAGCCTTTCTGGGCGACTTCCTGTAGGGACATCATCTGCGTGCCTACCATCTTACTGCCTATGCCCTTGCGTTTCATTTCCATGGCAAGGGCAGCATAATAGGCAGCATTTGTCATGAGGTACGCTTCGCTCTTCTGGGCCATCCAGCCCGGAGCAGGTTTGGAGTCGCTGGTCTTGATGCCGGCATTCTTGAAGGTGCCGCGCAAAATGCTCATGGCATTCTCGCTGTCGCCGCCGAATGCCTTGACAAGGGCATTCTTCTCACTCTCGACAATGGCACTGTCGGTAGTCTTGGCAAGCACCTTCTTATTAAGCGCACTGTTCAGGATGTTCACACCCTGACTGCGCTTGTTCACGCCGGAGGTCTCTGTACTGCGTAGTTCGCCCAAGGCTCGCTCATCCCCGAAGATTTCCTTGCTGAAATCCTTGGTATAGTTCGGGTTGGCAGTCCAGGTCTTGTCTATCTTGTTATAGATATAGCCGCGAAGGGCAAGGTCGGCTGCTGGAGTGCCTGCAGATACGGCTACGCCCACTCCTGCACGCACACCGCTCATCATGCCTTTGGTGGCTTCAATCTGCACCAGACGCTTTGCGCTGCCTGTGGCGACTGCTTTGATGGCCTTGCCACTGAAGCCAAGACCGGGCGTAGCCATGTCGCCTATAAAGCCGACACCGCGAGCCGCCCAGCGGGCCTTATCTGAAAATAAGGCTTCTTTCTCCTGTTCCAGTAGGATGTCGGTACCAGACTGAGTGCCTTTCGGTACGCCTGCCTGACTGATGAAACCGATAAAGGTTTCTTTGATGCCCGTGGTAAAGACATACTCCAGTGTGGACTTCGGCGCACCAAGGCGGGCAAGCCGCTTGATGATTTTGTCATTCAGACGCGAGGCAAAATATTCTGATGCCAAATCGCCCGTAGAACATTTCTTCGAAAGTTCATCATAACGGGCTTGGCCTAATCGCGAAATGGCGCAGTATTTCCAGTTCTCTTTCAGCAGTACGAGGTCTTCTGCCGTGTTTTTGTCACCATAGAATTTCTTGTTGACATCAAGCACAAGATCCTCCGTATGCTTCGTGTTCCACTTGCCGGAGGCCTTGACCTCATACATGGCCTGTTGCATGGCAATACGAGGGTCTGCCATGAAAGGACTTGATTTTTTCTCGTAAGCCTGTGCCAGTTCCGCTGACTGGTTATCGCGTAACTCCTGATAGCCCTTATCGACAAGTTTCTGTAGGTTCCTGTCGAAATACTGGTCTATCATGAACTCCACTTCCGCGAAGTTCTGGAGGTTCCGAATATTCTCCTTATCGTTCATATTAGTAACCTATTAACTGTTGGCGGGTCTCATTCATAGACTTGTGATAGGCACTCATCTGCTTGGGGAAGAGACGAGTGAGCCAGTCATCCAAGGTAATCTGCTTGTTGATGAAGGCGATGGCCATCTCACGGGTGATCTCAACGCCCGGCTCGCTCTTATGGCGACCGTTGAACCAGGCTTTCGTCCAACTCATCGTACCTTCGTTGTTGAAATACACCGAGGCTTCGCGCTTCACGTCGAAACTCTGGACTTGGATCCGCATATCTTTAAGCGGGTCGGCTAATAGCCCGTCCCGAGAAACCTGCCCTGAAAGTTTTTTTTTTGCTCGTCACCCCATGAGGGCAGGTAGGCATTCTTGCGGACTGCCAAGTAGCCAAGGAACTCGCTGATAAGCAAATTCTGGACTTTCGAGGCAAGGGGAGCCGCACGGCTTGACAGCCCCAAGGGGTTGCCTGCATACGGCATTTCCTCATAGAAATAGTTGCGCGATGCTGACTGTTGGAAAATGGTACGTAGTTGCTGCTCCATACGCTCAGAAGGCGAATAACTGCCCTTTGTGATGTCAAAGATGAAATCGGGCAGATAGCGGAGCATCAAACCAACGACATCATCCATGTCGTTGTCATAGTCCGTATGCACGTCAATACCGTTGTTCACTACTTGCGGACGAGTCCGCATACCCATTGCAGTCAGTTGCACGATGTTGCCGTATATCATCGAGAGGAAATCGCCGGGGTCAATCTCCCTGCCCTCGAACTTTACGCCAAGGTGGAGGAAGTCGCCGCTCACTGCGACCTGTTGCCCGGCACCTATCGACATGCCATAGCGGGCAAGGACATTGCCAACGTGTCCGTACTTCACTTCCCACTGCCCGTAACGCATGATAACATAGTCACCATGCACGGCATCGTTGCCAACACCGCTGATAACGCCAGAAGCAACGGCATACAGGGGTTTGTTCGTCACGGCGAAGTCCATTCCTGAATGATGGAAAGTATCTCCCGTGAAGGGATGCGTCTGCTCACCATAGCCTAAAGTAACGGGAATTTCCTTTCCCTCTTCGGCCTCGAAGGGCATCATGAAGCCACTCTGTGACTCCAGAAGCATATCTTTTGAAAAATTGTTCATATTATCTTGTTCTACCTGGACGGTTAATGACTTGCTCCTCATCGTAGGGCTGTACTGCAGCCACCATCGGAGCATACTGAAGACCATACTGCTGACCCTGCTGTTGCACGGTCTGCTGCTGAGAGGGGAACATGCTCTTGTAGCCGTTGAAGCCAAGCAACAGGCCACCGAGTTTTGCCAACTTGCCGAACGGGCCGAACGTCAGGAACGTGCCGACGATGGCTTGCGCAAGATTGTTGTACGTCACATGCCCACCTGTAAGGCCGGAGAAATATTCGGGGAGGTTCAAGCCATTCGTAGCTGCACCCCAACGGCTCAGAAAACCGCCTTGGTTCACCTGTGCCTGCGGATTGTTCACGGCCTGATAGTAGGCAGGATCATAGCCCTGCTGCGCAGGGTAGGGCATGGGCTGTTGGCCCGGACGGGAGAAGAAGCCGGAAAGACGGTCGCTGATGCCATGATAGGCTTGGCCCATCTCATCGGTGGCATGTTGGTAACTGCCATCTCCAAGGAAGGCATCAACACCGAACTCTGCCAGTCCTTTGTCGGCATTATGCTTGCCAACGAATGTTTCCCACTGCTTGTTGAGATAGCCCTGACCCTCTTCGGGGGTGTCAAGGAGCATCCCTGCAGTGGTGGAGAGCAAGCCATGACCGTTAACGCCTTTCTCGTAGGCTAAGAATCCTACGCCGCCAATCAGGCCATAGCGTTTCAGTTTGGCTAACTTCTCAGTCTCTGAGAGTACCTGCCCTGCGCTAAGGTCTTTGGTCTGCTTGACAGTCTGAGAGGCTTGCTCCAGCAGCTTCGCCGCACCTGCGGCATCGCCCTTGGCAGCAAGTTTGCCTGCCTCTTCGGCAATGGCGGTCGTAGAACGAGCAAGTGCCTCTGTTGCGTCTGAGACGGCAACACGCGAGGCTTTGGCAGCCTTACCGGCGGTAGTGAAATAACTTAACCAACTCATATCTTATCCTTTCTTTTATTAGTTACTTCTATAGGGATTGTATTCCACAACCAGACGCGCACGGTAGCAGTTGGTCTTGGCTGCCTTATGTTGGCTGCCGTCGGCCATTGAGACAAGCCAGGCTTGATTCTGGCTATTCTCTTTGACCTCGGTACTGCTCCAGTACCAGCATCCCGCTGCATCCTCCGTAGTACCGACGGGCGTACCGCCGCGCATCAGGATGATGGGGTTCACCGTGGGCAGCGACTTGTAAAGCAGTTCCAGTTCCATCACGCTTGGCACATAGTCGCTCTGGGCAAACCAGTGGGAACGGAAGGCCAACAGGCCCAACGGTGATTTATAGTAGTTCTCAGCATTGTCGATATGTAAGGAGTCAACCAGCACTTTGCGCTGGATGTTTGTCGTTTGAAGGGCAACGGTATTGATATACCCGTCGCACGAATCCAACTTACAACTTGTCTTTTGATCAAACGAAAGCGTATCGGCAAAAGCGATATAGTCCGCTTCGTCAAGCATCACGGCAAGCACAGGGTGTTTGTCTGTCTGCTCGGCAAAGACTACGGCAACAGCCGTCTCTTTGCTGCTGTCAAAGACGCTGTTTCTCACAATCCTGCCGTCACTGCAAAGGATGTCCCCCACATGGATATCCAAGTCGATAGGATCGTGACTGTCACAGGAAGCAAACAGTGGCAGCATGAGAAAGACAAGAAGTATAGTCTTCATGCTTTTCTTCAGCAATCGCTTTGAATATATTGTCATTTCCATAACGGTAAATCTTTTTTTGTGGTTTAACTTTCTTTGTGTCTCTCGACCTTATAGCGGAGCCTTTAGGCCAAGGCATACGCCTGTCCTGAAAAGGTCTTCGCCACGCAGCACAAGTTCTGTCTTCACTTGCCAGAAGATTTGCCAGCCGCCTTTGAGGGCATAGTTGTGCTGATAGCCTACTGTACCGCCACCGATGATGTCATGGGTGTTAGAACCGCACATCACGCCAAGTCGTAAGTTGCCATGATGATTCCTGCCACGTACCACGCAAGGTTTGTAGGCTATGCCGACGAACCACGACTGATAGTTGTTCCAGAAACTCTCTTTCGTGATATGTCCGGCTACAGGGTCTTCATCATACTTGATGTAGCCACTGACGAAATATTCCCAGGCACTGTGGTACTTGGTCTCATGCTCGTAGGCTATCGTGAGGTCGAAGCCACGCTCATAGAGAGCGCCGACACCCACCTGTAGGTGGTTCTGATTGCTGCCACGGCCTTGCGCATGGCAACCATTGACGGCCAGAAACGTAAGAACGAGGGCCAACAGTCCTATGATATAGACTCTTGGGTCGCCGCCATTGATATGTAACTGAGTATTCATAGTGAAAACGGTTTTATTCTTCTTTCAGAAGTAACGTGGAAAAACTGTCGGCTGCAAGGATGTCCTCGTAGTCGATGGTCATGGAGATGGTACGCCCGCTGACCTGTATCTCGCTGAGTTCGATGGTCAAAACCTTGTCATTGGGGAAAGTCATCTTCTTCAGTACGACAACGTTCCTGTAGCCATGCTTGAAGTTCTTGCTCTTGTCAAGAACAAGCACGGGCTGGATGTCAAGGGTCTGGGCGTTGGTGGCTTTCGACAGTTTCTTGTCGTCGAGTTTGAACCTCAGTTCGTCTATGTCGAAACGGAGGTTGGTCTTGTTCTCCACGCTGAAGTCGATGAAGAAATACTCGCCGACCGTATAGACGTTGTTCAGACGCATCACCATATGGTGCCGCTTGGTCTTCACGTTACGGTACTTGGCAGGGGAGTTCCATATCCTGCGTGCATAGTGTACGATTTCCTCTGTACTCATGCTAACGGCAGGGTTATGGAAGGCAGTGCGCTCGTTGAGTTGCACTTCCTTGTCACTCACGGCTTCCTCCATACGGGAGGTATAGATAAGGGCATACTGCGAACGGAACCGCTCGGTGACAACGGTAACGATGGCGACAATCTCACCATCCTCATGTTCGCCGTCCTTCGGCTTCACTCTGATGACATTCTCAATAGGCTTGTCGCCGACAACCTTGTCGGTGGAGATATCCACCAGTCGGATAGGCTCGGAGGCCGTGATAACGGTTGTGACGTTCTCGTTGACGGTCAACTGCTCCATTTCCTGAAAAGTCTGCTGGGCAGACATGACCGTAGGGAAAGCCGCAAACAGAAGTGCGGCAATACGGAAAATCTTCATTGTTCTCATAACTTATAGGTTTTTATTTTCTATTATTCCTGTTGCCTCCACGGCTACCGCCGCCGGAGCCTGACTTTTTCTGCTGGCCGTTGACCAGGAACACTTGCGTACCGTATTTCAGGCGTACCTTATTCTTTTTGATGGCCTTTGCGATGGCCTGTGAGGTACGCTGGTAGGCCTGCTGCATGGCAGTGGCGGCCCATTGGGTTACGCTCGTGCTGGTGTTCATACCGTCGTTGATGTTCATGCTTCCATTCAGTGCCTGGCTGCCGACATCCTTCGCTGTCTCGCGGAACTGGCTCTGCGGGACATAAAGACCCTCCAAGCCATCGGTGTCGAAGATAGAAAGGCTGACCTTATAGAGTTCATCACCAACAAGGATGCTCTCTATCTTTCCCTTCACTCTCTGGCTGCCGAAGCCGCTCATCGTGCAGTACAAATAACTGCCTTTCTTCATCACAACGTCATTGATCTGAATCTCGTCAAGGAGCCTGAGCCTCACACGGGTACCGTCAACGGCTTTCACCTCTTCATCGATGATAGCCTTGATCATGTGGCTCTCGTTCTCGTTCACGCTGAGCGTATTGAAGTAGTCGGTGGTTTCCTTGACTTTCTTCACAACGGCATTATCTTGGGCATCCTCATCCAAGGCACGGACGGGCTTGTTGCCGTCATCTTCGACATCGCCAACTTTCTTCTCGCCTTCGTCCTTGATACTGTCCTTCTTAGCTTGTGAAGCGGCTGCTGCTGCATCCGCAAGGGCCTGCCCGGCTGCACCGCCACGCTGACGGAGCATGTTCAGGTCTCTGTCGAACTCGTTCATCATATCCTGCTTACGCAGTTCTGCCATTTTCGCACGCTCTTCTGGAGTGAGGTCTTGTAGGAACTCGTCGGAAGAGAGGTCTTGGCCGCGTCTCGCACTCTGGTTGAGACGGTCACGCGCAGCCTTCAGTTTCTCTTCACGCTCGCGCTGTAGGCTGTCCTGACGGATTTTCTCGTATTCCTCATCGCTATAGCGACTACTGAAATCCTCTTTTTTCTTCAAACTGTCGATGTCGGTCTCGATGCTCTGCATGGCTGAGCGGTCACTGATGTTTCCATAGACCTTCTCGACATTCTCTCTCTTACCGCCGATATCATCACGCAGGTTGGCCGATGGCAACTCTGCATTCAGATACTCGGTGGTTGTAAGCCCCGTATCTTCCTTATCCTCTATCTCCGTGCCGAAGAGGTCTATCATAAGATAGCCGATAAGCAGCAGTCCGGGATAGAGGATGGCGGGGTACTTGTATTTTGGCTTGCGCCAGTCAATCTTCTTATTCATAGTTCATTTCATTTATTGTGTGACTCTTCACGCCACGATCCTTCATGACCGAATCCACGCGCTCCACGGCAGTAACCTTACGGGTGCTTTGGGAGTGGTAGGCGCTGCAGAGTCTAAAAACGTTCAGGATGAAAAGCATGATGACAAAACCGAACACGATAATAAGGAAGGCGTGACGGTTCTCGGTGGCCCATCGCTGTATGCGCTCTGCACACCAGGCAAGACCTGACACGCGGGCAAACTTCTCGCCTGCGGCCTTGTCGCGCTCGTAACGCTCCTTATACTTGGGGTCATCCTTATCAGGAACTTTTTCCCCAACGAAAAATTTCTTCCAGCCCATAATATATCACGTTTTAATTAGAAGTCGCCTTTCTTTCTCTGCTCTAAGTCTTTGTTAAGCAGCGTGCGCCAGTTCGTTATCATAAGCCCGTGGGGGTTATTCTCCGTGCGGGGCACACGCTTGACCTCTCCGGCGGTGATAAGTTCACGCATGAGGATGTTCGTTCTGCGCTCGATCCTCTGACGGCCATAGTAGGTGAACTGCATCTTGTCCTTGTCGAACTTGATGCTGTCACAGAAAATGGAGAATACTGCGCTCGTACCCATGATGTTATTGTAGAAACCCTTTTCTTTCAACGCATTGTACTGGGCAAGTCCTGTCTCATCGACCAGGTACATAGCCTTATCCATTGTGTACTTGATGTACTTGTCATCAGGTGCCAGCGTGAAGAAAAGGTGGTGGAAGAGTTCGATATGGCTCTTCGCTTCCACGTCAAGGGTCTCGCTCATGTCACTCTGGCTCACCATGATAGGCACATGGTTGCTGTCAAGGACATAGACTTTCTTGTGTGCGTCATCCACCATTCCCTTTGCCGTGAACAGTGCGATGACGCTGATGATGATGCAGCCAAGCATGAACATGAGACTGACAATCATCGTCAGTTTGATCTTGTTTTCCAGATTCTTGATAACCATAACTATATTACGAAATTACGAAATTAAAAATTCAACTAAAGCAGTTTGCCTTTGGCACTGTTGCTCATCTGAGAGGCGACACCCTCACCGAAACTACGGGCTGAGAAGGTTGTATCGCCCTCTGGTATCATCCATGCGGCCAGGTCTGGCACGATGGAAAGGCATTTCACTGATACGATGCTTGCTGCCAGCAGATAACCTGCTGTCATGAATGCGGCTTTCACATAGCCCATGAACACCTCCGGCGTTTCGCTGATGGTCTCCAGTTGGTCTATCTGAATGGAGAGCACAATATCAAACAACAGCAAGACATAGAAGCCAACAAAATACAGCATCGCACCGTAGAAATGAACCGTCAAATAGCGCGTGAGCCACTTTGCCCACGCTCCTTCCCATTTCGGGAGGATGCTAAACGCCCACATGATGGGGCCGAAGATAGTCAGCATTCCCAACATGATCTGCTGAATATAGATGGTCGCCCACCAGCCGATACGGTAGATGACAAGGGCAAGGAAGATGACTATCTTGTCAAGGCCGACCATCAGGCCCGCGAACGTGCTGAAACCATTGGCGATGGCTGCCTGCTTGCCTTGCTCTACCGTCGTTTCCGTTCCGGCACTCTCGCCTGCGGACTCCTGTACCTTGGGACTAAGGACGGTGTTATAGGCCGCTTTCAGCGAACCGTCCTTCTCGAAATACATCGTGTCACGCTTGATGATAAGCGGTTTGAGTTCATCGAACTTATCCTGCACCTGTGCCGCCTCCGCTTCGTACAAATCATGCGTGTACGAACCGATACAGTTAGGTATGTATGCCAGTCCATCAAGGAAACTGTACCCACCATACGACGGGTACCACCAGAACATGACAATGGCAATGCCAAGCACGCGGATGATCTTCAGCGGGTCGAAAGGCTCGCCTTTGAGCATCATCTTGTAGGCCATGCCGGCTGCTGCGATGATGGCGAACAGTGCGCCAAGGCACATGCACATCTGCAGGATCATGAAGAACGGGCCGCCCTCGCCTGTAAACGAGGCATCGGTCAGGAACTCATTCGTCTGGAAGATGACATCATCGATTTCCTCTTCAAACAGTTCCATGCCGATGGTGTTAACCAGGTTACTCAGGTCCTCACCGCCTTCTGCGGCTAAGAATAATGATGAAAATGCCATAGCAATATATCTTTTGTTTTTTTATTAATACTTCTTAGTCTATACTCAGGCCTGCGCCACTACTGCTACCACTGCCGCCGCTGCCACCTACACGCATGGCGGTACGCCAGCGGGCAAAGCAGCTTACGGCATGACGGCCTACCGCCGTCTTGGGTGGTATGGTCGCATCCACATATTTCTTCAAGAGTTTATGACCGCTCCACTCATTAAGTGCACCGACAAGTTCCGTGTTATAGCGAACCAAATCCTTATACATAAGGATGTAGGACTTCTGCCGCTCACTGTTGGGCATATAGCAGTCTTGGACGTTCCTAATGGCAGCATCGATGGCATTGTAGACATTCTGCCAGCGTCGCTTGTCAGCAGACGTGCCGCCACAGGAAACTATCTTGTTGATGTTCTTCTGGAACATCTCTTTCTTATGCTCCACCTTCTCTTTTTCTGATGCCCAAGCAAGGTCAATCTGCCTGTCGGCAAGATTCAGGGCTTCAATCTTCGCACGCTCTTTCAGACACGAGTCTATTTCTTCCGCATAAGGCACTTCATTATGCAGACTATAATAGGTATAGAGCCTGTAGGCTTGCTTATTCGTCTCTGGTGCCCAAGAACGATAGGATTTATGAAGCAAGTCATAATACCACTGGAAATTACTGCCTCCAAGATTTCCTGTTCCAGTCTCGGCAACAGTAAACTGGTTCATCACCACTTCGTCATGATTGAACGTCATGGACTGTGCAGCGACTCGCACTTCTACTAATGGCAGTAGTATTGCTATAAGAATAAATCTCTTCATAACCTTTTCTTTTTTAGGCGTTACTTACGCCCCTTCTGGGCTGCTTTCCAACGCCCAAAGGCATCATCACAGATTTCGCGGACGGTCTTATGAGGAATAAGGCTCTGAGTCCAGAAGCCCGTCCTGACATGGATATATTTCCAGAGAGAGAAATAGCCTTGGTCAACGACCATGCGTATATGTGCCAGTGCATCGTCAATCTCCTGAAGGATAGTCATGATGTTAGCCGTCGTACAGGCAGCGGGTGGTGTACTTCCTGCAGGAATGGCATATAGCGCAAGTTGCTTACAGGAACTGACGATACGCGCTGCATCGTTATAGACGCTCGTTACCACGCCTTCGGCAATTTTAAAGATAACGGAATCGCTCTCAGCAATGGGGAACTGCACGGTGTTAAACCAATCCCAGGCATCTTTCGGATTTTTAATCTCGCTGATGCCCTGCTGTATGCGGTACTCGCGCTCTGCAATCATCTTGCGGTAACGGTCGATAAGGTCTTGTGTACCTTCGACCTTCTCTTTCACATCCTCATAGGTATTATACACGCTGAAAACCACCGATGCACTCTCATAGATAATATCTATCAAGTCAAAAAGCCTGGTGTACTTATCCAGTTCGGTATTGATATCCCGATAGTTCACGTTGGCCTCTTTGCAGTTTTCATGCAATACCTTGTTAGCCTGCTCAATGGTGCTGCGGGCAATGACAATACCACGAAGACGTTTGTGGTCGTCAATACCGGCTTCGACACTCGTGAAGTCGAAACGCCAAGATTGGCTATAGGCTCTCCCTACAGGAAAGGCCATCAGCACTAACAGAATAGCAATATGTAAAACACTTCTTCTCATCTTCAGGATCCTCCATTGTTTCGTCGTCGTGTACTGTCACTCTCAAGGGCATTATAGGTTGCCTCGCGCCAACGCTCAAAACTCTCGTTGCTGCGACGGCGGTTAAGCCCTTGCTCGATGGCGTTCATCACCTTCGCCTTCAAGAAGTCGCCGATGGTACGCTTGGAATAAAGGAACTTCTCTACCAACACGAGGTTGGCATAGATTTTCGTAAGGCGGTAGTCCACCTCACGGGCAATGGCCAGACGGTCGCTGACCCACAGTAGATGTATCTCATCGCCCTCATCTTCTTTCACTTCGGGCTGCGAATACTCGTATTCAAGTTCAATAGTACAGCCGGGATGGTCTTCCATGAGTTCCCGCTGGCGAGCACTCACTGCATCGGCACGCTCCTTCTCAGTCGTATCGTCGCCAAAGGTCATGATATCAACGACATCGCTGGAACTGTAGTCTGTTTTTAAAGCCCAGTTCACACCAAGAATACTTCTATGGTAACGGATGAACAGGAACCAACTCTCGCCCCTGACCTTTACAAGGTCTGCGGTAAACTCGATGACGCTGTTCATCAGACTTGGGCTTTGACCGCGACGCACGAAGGTATAGCCGACCCAATGGCCTTCATCAAGCCATGATATCTGATACGTTGCAGCCAATTCGTGCATCACGGCAGGGATGCGATAGACATCATCGGTCTCCCCTGCATAGTCGTTGATAAGTTCTGTACGGGCATAGTCAACCTGATCGAGATTGCTCTGGGCGGTACTCTTCTTACCTTTAAGATCCCTGATGCGGTCTTCGCACTTGGTTATCTTCTTATCAATGGCTGCATAATCCTTCGGATCTGCTTCGCCACGCTCAATTTGAAGTTGTTTGATTTGGGCCTCCAATTCAACAATCTCCGCATCATAGCCCGCAATTTCGGTACGAAGTTCTTGAATACGCTCATCGTAGGTTGACGTGTCCATGCCCTCACCCTCTTCCAAGGTGGTGCTCATGGCATACTCCTTGGAATCGTTATTAAGGGGTGAATGGTGGGGGTTGACTTTCCATTGGAAAGAACCTTCGCCAAGTTTCGCACCGCCTTCACAGTTCATCACGAAATTAACCGTATAGCAGCCTTGCAGTTTCTTTTCATCGGCTTGGCTGTAGTATTGCTTGCTGTCCTTACCTATCTGATAGTTCTTGGCGGTCACATCGCTGCTATTGTCAATCTGATCCTGCATCTTGGCTTCAACCAACTTCTGCTGCATATGCGCCTCGAAGACGCGCTCATCCATCGTCTGGGAGTCAAACCACTCCTCATAGACTTCGCCGTAGTTGTTCCAGGAGCGATAGACCGTGATATCATAGGCATAGGAATGGCCGATGACATTATCCTGACTGCCACGCCAGATATAGTAACTATTCAAAGAATAGTAAATCGAATAGGTATATTCGTTCTGCGAACGATTCAGTTCATTGACTCGTGACTGCGACCATCCGGCATAACTCTCGCTGTTGGATTTCACCTGTGCCAGTTGAGAGGATGTAGGATAAAAGTCGCTGCCACCGTCAAAGCGCGTCCACTCGCCGCGTCCGTAAGTGATATTATCCTTGACGGAGGTGTCAGGGGTATATTGCGAAACAAGTTCGCTACCGCTATCCCTATAGTAAATATACCAACGCTGCTTATAGTAGCGGTTGGCAAGGGAGTTGATGTAGTTGCTCATGTAGTTGCTGATATTGTACGAATCCCATTGGAAGAGATTAGCAACACCAAGGCTGTCGGCAGAGCCGATCTGACTGAGCAACAGATTCTTTACATTCGCAGGCTCCTTCAACTCCTCATACATATCCTTGAACTCGTTGCCCAAGTCCCATAGTTCCTTGGGCTTCATATGGAACACCTCACCAACCTTGCTCGCATTGACCCACAAGGAATCAAGCGTGCTGACTCCTGCACCGGCAAGCGCACTGCCAGCCTGTAGCAGATTGTCAAGGTCAAGTTTAAGATCTTCTTTTGCCAGGTTAAAGTCAAACTCCGTCAGCCTGTCCCAAACGCCTTCCCAATCGACATTGCCAAGTTGGGCAAGGTCAAACAGGAAAAGCAGGTCATCGTTGATGGCCAGCCATGCGATATCCTTGAAGGAAAGGCGTCCGTTGGTGACAACCGTCTCGAACTGCATGCACAGTTGCTTCACCTCAGTGGTGATCTTATAAAGATACGGCCCCCAGAACAGTGCCTTGTCGGGATGCTCGACCATTAGACAGGCGACATCCCATATCTTCGGCATGATACGGTTGCTCACCATGTCATAGATTCGCTTATAGTAATAGTTCTCCTCCGAAGAGAAAAGTCCGGCATCCTTCATGGCCTTGCGGTCCATCCACTTCGTCAGGAAGATGCCAGCCGTGGCGACCTCTGCCGCTGTGTATTCATCAAGGATATCCTCAATGGCCTCTCGGCTCATTTCCTCTGTACCCCACTCAGCAGTGAGGGCAGCGAACATCGCAGCAGTGGTCTTTACGTCCACATTCACACTGTAGTATTGGGCTCTTGTTCCAAGAGCCGAACAAAGCAGGACGGTGAAAATGAGGACAAACTTCTTCATAAGCAGTTTCTATATTTTCATATTATAATATTTATATATTTCTGTAATATCTTGTTTTCCTATTTTGCCTTTGCCGAAGTCGTTGCAGCACGTGGGCCTGACTTCCTCGGCGGGAGGTTGAGAACCTTATTCTCTGCCAATACCCTGCGGGCAAAGTCAAGGGTTTTCGCCATACCGCTACGCTGCAGGTCACGCACAAAGGCTTCGATGGCCTGTTGGTGGCTACATTTCATTTCGCGCTTATACACCTTCAGGGCTTCCTTCTCAGCCTTCTCGGTAGTGTAACTCATATAGCACTCGATAGGCTCTTCGATGCCATAGACATCACTCACGTCAACACGCTTGATGAAAACCTCCTTGAATGGTGACCTTCCTATCTTGTTATCCAAGCGGTTGATGGTGAAGATTTTCTTGCACTCAATGTCAGTGAGAGCAAGGGTCTCTCTGATATCGTCGAACTTCTCTTGGAATTTCGACTGGTCGAGAAGCATGAACACGTCGGAGTTGTTGATGATGGCCTCTTTTACAATCGGCGAGGAAATGATATCCTGCAGTTCCTGTGTCACCACGCCGACCATTGCCCAGTGCTTACGGGCGGTCTTGTAGAGGTACTTGATATACTCTGCCATGACGGGGGTGGCAATGGCTTTCCATGCTTCCTCGATGACAAGGCACTTACGGCCTTTCTTGATACGCATCTTCTGGGTAAACACGTCCATGATGATAAGCACGATGATGGGGAACAACACAGGATCATCCTTAACCTTATCAATCTCGAAGACAATAAACTGCTCATCAAACAGTGAGCCGTCCATATCGTTATTAAGCGTGTACTCCAGTTCACCACCTCTATAGAACGGTGCCAAAATGGCACAATATTCGTCAATGTCGAAATGGATACGTTTCTGGGTGGTAATCTGCGGAATACGCTGGATAGAGAACTCATAGAAGGAGTTGAAGGATAGTTCCTCCACACGGAGGCTCTTGCGCTGCTGCTCCATTTTCTCTATCTTGCGGTCAATCTTCTGCATGAACTTGCCCTCTACGACGGCAGGGGTAATACGCATAAGGATATTCTTGGCAGCCTCCTTCTCACCGTCGGAAGCTGCATCATCAGTGCGAAGGTTCTCCAGTTTCTCGCTGATTCTCTGGTTACGCTCGAATTTCTCACGGTCTTCATCGGTCACATCAAACTCGCCCTGACCGTTCTTCTCGCGTAGTTCCTCTTCGAATTTCTCATACTCACCGCTACGCTTGGAGTCAAGGACGAACTGGTCGTGCAGTTCCTGACGCTCGGAATCGGAATAACCCTTGAAGGGGTGGAAATATTCCCTGTAGTATTCAACGATGACCTGGTTGATGATGGTATCTTCAATCTTCGAAGGAACATCTGAACCCTTGAAGATAAGGAATATAAGGGATTTCAGGAAGTTTTTCTTCTCACCGAAATTCTGCGTGTATTCCAGTTCATTGATCTTGAACGGGTTCATAGAAATGGGATGTTCCTTGGTGTAACTGATATACACACCATTGAAATACTCGCAGATACCCTCATACGAGTCACCTGTGTCAACAATGACACAATCGGTACACTGCTCGTAATACTGGCGTATCACGCAGTTCATGAAGAAACTCTTTCCGCTGCCCGAAGGACCCAGCACGAAGAAGTTGGAGTTGTTGGTATGCTTCACCTTTCCCTCCTTACCCGTGATATCCACGGCAAGGGGAACACCCTGACGATCGGTGAAATAGCATTTAAGGGGGGTGTCCTCACTCTTCGACTGGCGTTCCTTATACATAAGGCAGAGGGAAGCATCAGACAGGGTAAGGAATCTGTCATAGTCAGGATTCAGACGATAGCAGTTGCCGGGGAACGAGGCGACGAACAACTCTAACTGGTTATACGCACGTTTTGAGATATGGATGTTCTGTCTTGAAAAGACATTCTCCAGATGGTTCGTCACCTTCTGCATATCCTTGTCGGCATCCATCGCCACAACGATGTTGTAGTGGGCATAGACAAGTTGCTTCGAGTCACGGGCAATGACATCCTGCACCTTCTGGATGTCCTCTTGGGCAAGAAGGTTGCTCGGATTGGGGAAACTGGCGTGATGGTTCTTCTTCTTCTCCAGCATCGCAAGTTCCTTCTTCTGGTTGGGAAGGAAAAGTATCTGGTTGTAGATGACTGTATCGACATCGGGGATGCGGTCAAGTTCGCCAACGAGGTCAACGGGCATGACGCTGTTGTTGACGTTCATGTCAACGTAGGGTTTCAGCATACCTGGCAAACCAACGCTGTCAACGTCAAGAAGCGAATATATCTTCGCCTGACGCTTGCCTAAGTGGATTTCCTCGCTGTCAACCTTGAAACTGGTCATCGACACCTTATCGTCGCGGAAGTTAAGGGCAAAGAAGCGGTCGGCATACGCCCGTGTCTCTTCCACACCAAGGAACTCCAAGCCGCCGATGCCGCCGTCTTTGAGTTGGTCGTACACCTTGCGGATCTTGACCTTGAAGTCGTTCCACTTGCCGTTGTCATAGGACAGAAGGGAACTCTTCTTGTTCTCCTGTGTGATGACAATATAGGTAGAGGTATCGGTGTACTCCCTGCCGTTGAAGAAACGGAAATAACTGTCCGAGAGGTACAGACGGCTCTTGTCGGCATTGGGGTCGCGCTTCGCGGCGACCTTGTTCATGTCAAAACGCTTACGAACGAAGATGTCCTGCTTGTGGAGGGCATAGCCCTCTCCAAGCGTCTGGAGTACGCTGGTCATGAGCGTTGTGAAGTCGTAATAACTCCTCACATCGGCACTGTATTTCTGTACAGGGTTCTCCAGGCGCATGACGGCACTGAACTCTCCGAGTTTGGTATAGACAACACCGATGCCGTCAACATCCTCGATGCTGAAGTAGATGTCCTTGAATATGTTCGCCCGCTTGCCGCCCGTGCCAAAGGCATAGACGGAGATACACATCCCTATGAGGATGGAGACGAACGCGATGATGACGAAGACTGTTACCATATTTATAATATATTACGGGAGCGTGCAAACACGAATACTCCCTTGTCGGTGGCTTTGGAATGCAGACCTTTGCGTTGCTTCAGGAAGATAAGCAGGCCACCGGCACCGATGATTACGGTGGCAAGGGCAAGGCCGAGAAAGAATCCGAAGGTGAAGTAACCGGCCATAAACCCGGCTACCGCACCTCCGGCAGTACCTGCGGCCCAGTAGATATAACGGCCTTGAAGACCCATGAACTCGAAGGGCCTCTGCAGTCCCTTGAAAACAGGGTACTCCAAAGAAGAGATATCCGTCTGTGCCATAACGAGAGAGATTTCGGATTACTCCACGCCGAAGAACAGAGGAAGGGCCTGGGCAGCGGCAATCAGGAAGATACAGGAGCCGACGAGAAGCATAACCTTCTTCTTGACATCCTGCTCGCCGTTCTGCATGTCATGATAGACGGAGAGACCACCGACAACGACGGTCACAGCAGCGATGACATAGCAGAGTTTCACCACGACAGGGACGTACTTCTTGATCTCAGTGGTAACCGTGCCAAGGGCAGTAGTACCAGCCGAGTAGTCGCCAGCGGCATTCTGGGCCATGACGATACCGGTGCACAGAAGGAGCATGACCACCATCCCGAAGCGGGGTGAACGGACGGCCTTCTCACACAGATCGAGTGCTCCACAAAGGAACTTTGCAGAAGCCGACAGGGCGGCTTGTGCGTAAACGCTTAACATCTTGTTCATTTTGAAAACCTTTTAAAGAATTAATAAATTAAAATTTTACACCATATATTTGTTTTGAGAAATTGAAATCATCGCCAGTTGATGCCGAAGAAGGCGGGCATGACGATGGTAGCACCGATGAGGAACATGATACTGCCAACCAGCATCATGATATTCTTCGTAATGCCCTGTTCGCCATTGTGTATCTTGATGGTGATGGACGTTGCACTATACAGGCTCACGAGGGAGCCGATGGCATACAGAAGACCAATCACATACTCCATCATGACAAGGATGAACACTTGCATCTCATGGAGTGCGTCGGTGCCCCATGTATAGTTCACCGAACCGCACGTGGCATGAGCCGCCGACGTGAACACGCTAAGTCCTACGAGAAGCAACGCTCTTCGTAGGCACGCAATGAAGTATGTGTTTTTAATCATATTACTACTGATCAATTATCTGTCGAATCATCTTAGTCTGCTTGTTCATCGGCTGGTTCATGGCAACCATGAACTCCAGCGAGTCAAGTTCCTCCTGGTACTTGGGTATCACAGGGGAACAGGCGGCCTCGGCCTGCTTTTTCAAATTATTATAGAGGGTGTTTTCCTGCTGCTCGCGAAGTTCCTCTTCTGTCGGCTCCACGGCTGCAGCGCCACCGGCGGCTCCCTCATGGTCGCCGCTTTCAAATTCTTCGGGCTGTTGTTCCTCATCATCATACGCATCAGGGTCATCAACGATGACCGAATCGTTCTCTTCCTCATCATCAACTTCATCCGCAGCATGGAACTCTTCAGAGGTTTCTTCCTTTTTGCCATTGCTGGAATTGAGGTCAAGCACGATGATGATGGCGTAGTAGATGACATAAGCCACTGTCAGCCCGATCCAATAATACATGAATATCTTCATAACAAATCTCTGAAATTTTCCTGCAAAGAAAAAAAGAATTGGTCAGCAGGCAAAAATCAGAAATAACAATCTCTTGATTTAACACATTGATGACTTACAAAGTCTTAAATCGCTTTAATCAAGACTAAAAGGCGATTTTTTAATCGAAATTACATACTCTCTCGCCTTGTGCTTTTCTGTTATGAAAAATGAATATTATCGCTCACGCTAATAATTCCCTTACCGGCTCTTTTGTTCCCATGTTCCCATGCCCCTTTCCTTGGATGTCACCTATGCCACAAGCGAGGTGTTCCACTGTTATTCCTACCTTTTTACCTTGCAAAGGTATGGAGGGCAGGGATATGCCAAGAACCATTCATAACACTATTCCTTCATAAATTGTTATAGAACCCTTCCTGATTTTCTTCTTTACGCCTCTCAAAAAGAGCCTAAAGAAAATAAGGCTTTCCATAAAATTTAATCGGAATTTCTTGGGCGTTTATCCCTTTGATCCCTCTCATTAGAACCTGCAAGTAAAAAGGCAAACAGTGAAACATCGTACCGATGACATAAATAAAAAAAAGGGCATAGTGAACAACAAAAGAGATAAAATAAGTAAAGGCTCCAGCTCACATAACCCGATAACTTCACAAACAAACCCCGAAGCCGACGGAATAAAAACAGGCAGAAAAATTATGATGGCAGAACAAACAAAATCATTCACTTGGAAAGATACCGTAGCGTATGGTATTCATGCTTTCTCCTTTCTGATATTGGGCAAGGAAATGGATGGCAAGGAGTTCGTTGAAGAGATTAAGAAACACTATGACGCGACCAACCCACGCAACAAACAGGTTATCTCTACTCTGGAGAACCATCTGGAACATATCTCTGTAAGACGTGACGGACATACGGAATACTCATGCAAATAGAACTTTATTAATAACTTATATTTTCATTTTAAAGCGCAGGCGACGCGATACAAACAGCCGAAAAAATTATGATAATCACAGTATCAAGCAAGCAACTCAGTGAGACGTTGAACATTCTGGCTAAGAACGTAGAGTCAAAGAACACGCTCCCCATCCTCGGTAACTTCATCTTTATCGTCAAGGAGGATGTGCTTTCCATCAAGGCTGGAAACGTAGATACCATCATGACTGGCAAGGTCACTATGGATAGTGTAGAGGGTGAGGGTACGTTTGCCGTATCTGTCAAGGACTTACTGGATGCAGTGAAGAACATCCCGGAGCAGCCCATGACTATCGAGACGGACGACGCTAACAACCTCATGAAAGTCAAGCATCAGAGTGGCTTCTTCTCTCTTCCAACCGCATCGGCAGACGAGTTTCCTGTTATGGTGGCAGTCAGCGAAACCAGTTGCACCACTATCACCATCCAAGAGGGCCTGTTGCAGGAGAATATCGCCCGCACGGTATTCGCAACGGCACAGGATGAACTTCGACCTGTTATGAATGGTGTGTACTTCGACCTCACCAAGGATCATCTGGCTATCGTGGCATCTGACGGACATCAGCTTGTGCGCAACTGCCTGACAACCATCAAGGCAGAAGAGGGTAAGGAGGCATCCTTAATCTTGCCTAAGAAAGTCTCTTTCCTGCTGAAGAACTTCCTCCGTGGCACTCTGGAGAGCGACGTGACGCTGACATTCGACGAGCGCAGGGTGAATATCACCACCGACAACTTCACCATCGAGAGCCGTCTGATTGAGGGTCGTTATCCCAACTATAACTCTGTGATTCCACAGAACAACCCCAACATCGTTGCGGTGGATAGAGCCTCTTTCGTGGCAGCACTCAAACGTGTGGCTCCATTCTCCAACGAGTCAAGCAACCTCGCACGGCTTCATGTTGAACAGAACCTCCTGCAGGTTGACACTGAGGATTTCGACTTCTCGAAGACCGCATCTGAGCGTCTGGCCGCAGACTATAGCGGTACTCCAATGAATATCGGCTTTAACTGCGTGAGACTGACAGAGGTACTGGCCAATATCAAGGCACAGGAGATTAGCATCCATCTGGCTGACCCAAGCCGCGCCGCTCTGGTGAAGCCAACCGAGCAGCCCGACGGACAGGAGATAACAATGCTTATCATGCCGATGCTCATTAACGATTAGTTTGTCTATTCAGGTGGAAGCCTTGCACCACAGGGCTTTCACCTTATATCATCTTTAAACATCAAGCAGTATGAGAACAATCCGAGTTAAGAACCGCCAAGAACTTCTCAAAAAGTACGACGGTAAGATTTATGCCATCATGGATGTTGACGGAAACCACCTCTTTGACGTGATGGAGGAAGAGTACATCGAAATGTGCGACTATTCACTCATAGACCCAGACACCAACCACATGAAGATGCGCCAGGGTGAGGACTCTTTGAAACGGCACAGGCAGAAGTATGCAGCCGAGATTTTCATCGCTGATGAAATAAGCCTCGCTGACATGGTGAAGAAAGCCGCCATTGCTTTCTTCAAGGACTTCTGCTATAAGACCGGGGAGATAGAAGATAACAATGATGATATCTGCCTCCATCGGTGCAAGCCGAAGAATGCTTGCAACACCGTCTGGATAACAACCGACCACAAGGAAATGGCGGTAGTTGGGTGGGTAGGTTATGACCGTAACGCTGAATATCGGCAGTACAGCGGTGTGATGGTGTCCTGTAAACTCTTCGACCTCGATCGGATGAAAGACAGGGATTTCATCTTTATTGCCGAGGATGAAGCACTCACAGCAGAAGTCTGGCAACAGATAACGGCCATGTTCCTATAAAAGGAGCATGGTTTTTTTCTGTCATCCAGCCAGCCCCACGCGGGGCTGCTCCCCCTATAGCTCGCAGCCCACACCAAGCGCAAACCGCATTTCAAACGAATAATCACACATAAAAATTGCTTTTGCGCTACTCTTTACCCCAAATAATAATTATTTGGGTGTTTTAGATAAGTTTGATATTATAATTCATCACCAAATCACCAAAACATACACCTTTTGAGCAAAGAACAAACTCAAACCACCCAAATAATAACTATTTAGGTGGTTTTCGCTTATTCACATCGCCACTCAATATCTTTCCTGACCCAACATCATGCCTACAGATTGTCGCCTCACTGCCGCGACAATTCAAATCGACCAGGAGTATTGCAAAAAGGCAACAGCACCAGTCGCTCTTTTTTCTTCCGTCATGCTCTCTTCTTACGCCTGCAGCCTTTCTACGACCTGTCTTTGACACGTCTTTCTTCTTTTGGGTCTTGCTCTCATCTGACACAGGGTATTCACGGCTCGTTTTCTTAATCGAAGCAAAACCTAGATTTCCTGTGCGAAGGTAGCAGAAGGCGTTCACGGCAAGGGTCGCTGACTCACGTCACCTTGGCCATGCAAAACTTAACAGAGAATTTCGGGTGCAGCGGCTCCTTGGTCGAAATTCACAGTAACTTTTGCGGCCATCCCTTGACCTTTAGGAACTTCCTTCTTAAGGCTGATGAATGCACAGAAATTCAAAGTTTAACTTCTAAAAACTCGTAATTGATATGAATACTTCATCAGTGTCAAACCTCACAATCAAGAACTGGGCAAAAGAAGATCAGCCCATTCAGAGAATCCAGTCTTTAGGTGCTTGCGCCCTGACAGATGCTGAGTTGCTTGCAGCAATCATCGGCAGCGGTACCAAGAACCGCTCGGCGGTAGAGGTCGCTCAAACGCTTCTCGCTGCCTTTGGTAATAGCCTCAGTGCCATCGGCAAGGCGCGGCTCGATGAGATAACAGCAATTGAAGGCATCGGCCTGACAACGGCATGTAAAATCTCTGCTGCCATCGAGATAGGCAAACGCAGGGAAAAGACCGTTGAGACTCCAGACCTCTGCACGGCTGTTAGACTCTACAACTACATGCTGCCAGTCATGAAGGACCTTCAGCATGAAGAATCCTACATCATTCTGCTGAATCAGAACTTCCACCTCATTAAGCGGGTTCTAATTGGACGCGGAGGTATCACAGAAACCTCCGTCGATATCCGCATTGCCATGAAGGAGGCTGTTCTGGCTAACGCAACAGTAATGGCTTTCTGTCACAACCATCCAAGCGGCTCCCTCAAGCCAAGTTCTAATGATGATTACCTCACCAAAGCCCTTATCAAGGCTTGTGAGACCATGCGTATTCACTTCATGGATCACGTCATCGTGACCGATGGCCATTACTACTCCTACCGTGAGAACGGCAAGTGCTAAAAACACTTGCCATACAAAGCAATCTCACAAAATCCAACTAATAACCTTAGTTGGATTTTTATTTTGAACGACAATAAAAGTTAAATCTAACACGCTTTCTTGTCTATACAACAAAAAATGAGTACCTTTGTACCAATTTAGAGAACTTCATCAAGGATGGCTGCTTTAAAAACGGGGTGTGGCTATCCATGATAATTGTATCTTTTACTTTAAGCGGCTACCCCGCCGCCCGCTTTCGCGCCCGTGTTCTCTTCCCCCTTTACCGTTTGGCTTCCTTCGTCACCAGAACTTGTTTCTCCCCGTTCTGTTTCCTTCCCGCCTTTGCCC
The DNA here is from genome assembly GCA_946185485.1 of uncultured Prevotellaceae bacterium. Classification (GTDB taxonomy): domain Bacteria; phylum Bacteroidota; class Bacteroidia; order Bacteroidales; family Bacteroidaceae; genus Prevotella. The sequence goes on from CAMHJQ010000005.1 coordinate 99,466, forward strand.
TCTACTTTCGGTTTGCCAGACCATCTTCATGTCTTCATGCCTCAGTCATTTCCTACGCATACATCCTTCTTTCGCGCTCGATATTTTAAATCGGTCTAACCTTTCCATATGTCAACCTCTCTCTGGCCGTTCTAAAGCCCGGCATCCTCCTGATAGCGTAACTTGTAGTCATCCCGCATCCTCTGACAGTACCTTTGTGTCTCTGCTCGTTGTGCCTTCACAACAATTTTTTCGGGCGATGTTATCCTTATTTTTCCGCTGCAAATTTAGCGCAAGCGGTGTCCGGCAAGTACCTCTCTGTTCCACTATCGATTCCACGACGTTATTCCTGCATAAATTTTTCGGCAGCCTTCCGCATTTTCTTGCTGGTCGGCCAAGGCCTAAAGAAAACGGGGTATTCCATAAAATTTACTGGTAATTCCTTGACCTAATGTTCACCTTCTCCTTGCCTGCTTTTGGAGCATCGTAAAAATTAAGTTTAACATCTAAAAAATTTAAAGTCATGAAGTCAGTAAACAATTTCGCAGTGACAGGTTTCGTTGGTCAGGACGCTAAGATCAACAAGTTCAACAACGCATCAGTAGCACGCTTCGGCCTCTGCATCGCACGTACCGAGAAGGTCAACGGTGAGGACAAGCGCAAGAGCGCATTCCTCAACATCGAGATGTGGCGCAAGAACGAGAACGCTGCTTCCTTCGACCTCCTGAAGAAGGGCAACCGTATCACAGTAGAGGGCTATTTTAAGCCGGAGGAATACGAGAAGGACGGTAAGACCCATCAGGTGATCACCTTCGTAGCCACCAAGGTCTCTACAGGTGACGAGGATAACACTGAGGATGCAGACGAGGAGGCGAAATAGCCTCCCCTCTCTTTTCATACGATTAAAAGTCGGGGATGGCTTACGCCACACCCCGACATTCTTTTTTTTTTTTTGCTTGGGGTACGCTTTAGATAAAACCATCCGCTATACCTATATATATAATAAAGCGGAAAGCGTACCAAGTGCCATCCTATGTTTTGAGGTACAAGGCCCTCATTAATAAAAACAACTCTCCGCCATAGCGGAGGTAACTCCTTTCGGCTCTTTTGTTCCCATGTTCCCATGCCCCTTTCCTTGGATGTCACCTCTGCCAAAAGCGAGGTGTTCCACTGTTATTCCTACCTTTTTACCTTGCAAAGGTATGGAGGGCAGGGATATGCCAAGAACCATTCATAACACTATTCCTTCATAAATTGTTATAGAACCCTTCCTGATTTTCTTCTTTACGCCTCTCAAAAAGAGCCTAAAGAAAATAAGGCTTTCCATAAAATTTAATCGGAATTTCTTGGGCGTTTATCCCTTTGATCCCTCTCATTAGAACCTGCAAGTAAAAAGGCAAACAGTGAAACATCGTACCGATGACATAAATAAAAAAAAAGGGCATAGTGAACAACAAAAGAGATACAATAAGTAAAGGCTCCAGCTCACAAAACCCGATAACTTCAATTAAATTCCGACAATATGAGAATCAAAAAAAGCATCACCGACAGAGTGAAAGAAACCAAGGGCGCATTCCGTACAGCCCTGATGGACGCTATCATGGAAATGGATTCCAAATGGCAGCAGAAAGAACCCGGCACTACCTTCACGTTTGATGACAAGGTAGTAATAACAAAAGTAAAGAACAGCAAGCATTTGCAGGACTTCTTAGGGGTCTTTAGTGTTATTAACCAGATTGAGATTGACAGAAGCAGGGGTAGTTTCTTCCTTTGTTACTACAACGGCGAAGCGATTGTTTCTTCTTTCTTCCTTGATGTGGCATCACTGAACGCCATCTATGAGGAAATGAAAAAGACGCTCTCTAAGAAATAAGGTAACAGGGAGTAACACCAACTCCCTACTAAAACTCAAAAAATTATGGAAACTTACGAATTAGTTAGAAACGTGATGAACGAGGCACAGTTGTCTGGTGACATCTGTGAGGCAACGGATGAAAAAGTACAGATTCTTATCGAGTGGGGTGACTGGAAGCACGACCATCTTCACTTGAAGTATGTCATGGGTAAGAATGGCTACACTCAGATTGACGAGAAGGTGACAGAAGAGAATGGTTGCGACTGTTATTCCTCTCTGCATACCTTCGTGAAGCGACCACATTACAACACCATTATCACAATCGGAAAGAATGTCACTGACATCATGCGGCTGGATTGTGTTGTAAGCGCAGTGAAGATGCCTACTGGCAGTATCTCCTACCGCGTGAGAGTTCCTGAAGGTCTGGCATGGGCGCATGAGGGTAACAACCTTTGCCGTGATGATAAGGGCATCTGGCATATCGAAGATAAATATAACTAATGTAGAACCAATTTAAAACTAACAGATTATGAATACTTTGATTAAGAATATCGAAAAGAGAAAGGAACTTGCTCAGGTTGTCTATGAAGGTTACGGAGGCGTAGAGCAGGATGAAAGAAAAGAGTACGAAAATGAGGTATATGCTGCTTACAAGGGCTATACACTGGCTTTGATGGATATAGCACAGATAATTGTCGATGCAAATGGCAACGACGCTGAAGCCTTGGCTGCCATCAAAGGCCATATCCTCGACAAAATCAATGGTAAGGCGAAAACCAATCTCTTTGCCATCGAGAAAATGTGTACCACTGATATGAAAGACTATATCCGCACCACCGTAAAGGAAGAGTTAATCCGGAAGGGATGCGAGAAGGAGGATGCGGACGTTTTCGCTGAGTCGTTTATCAATTTTCCAGAGGTACGGCAGAAGATGATAGAGGAACACGACCTTGATAGCATCCGTATCTGCGACCATTGCGGCAGACCAATGTATGAGGGTTACATGAAGGATGACTTCAATACCTATTGCAGTGAAGAATGTGTGAAGGCCGCTACCGGCTGGAGTGACGAGACTTTTAATGAGCATATCGCCAATGCTGAAAGCGAGGACGCTGACATCTATTGGACGATGTGGGAAGGATAAGAAAAAGGTAACGGGAGGATGGCAAGGTACTTTCTGAATGGAAGTAACCTCGCCATTTTATTCACAACAAGTAGGGAAAATTCCACCTCACCCACCTTTCAGAAAGGCGGGTGACTCCCCTTAAAAGGGAATCACCCGCGCTTTCGATGCCGCCAAACAGATGCCTACGGATTCTTGAAGAAGTCCAAGGCCTTCTGGACGGACATCGGCGACTCTTCGATGATGCACATCGACAGAGGATCGTCTTTCAGACGTTTACGGAAACTCTCTTTCCAATAGACTTTTACATCCTTTGATATATCGCCTCTCCCAAGAGCATCGCGCAAAAGCGCATTGACATCAGCAACGAAGCCTGCACAGGCTTCATCCTGGTAGTAATCCTTCTTGACGCCTGACATCAGACCGACCAGATACTGGTCGCAATAGCCAAGGCTCAGATGGATCATCTTCAGGCTGTTGGGGAAATCCACGACAGGCTCGATACTCGCAAAGGTCTTGAAACCCATGTCATGCAGACGACGCATGGCATACAGGCGGTCTATATTGACACTGGCACCTTCCTCCATATCGTCACGGCCAGTAAGCGTAAATCCGAAGGTAACATACTCCTTATGGTATTTCTCCAATCCACTGACTGCATTCCAGAACTCCTGCGGGAGATTTGTGTGCTTCGACAGGATCTTGGCAGGGATGCCTAACGTGGCAAGATGAATGGCACTATTGAGATTCAAAGCCCACGTGTCAGGCAACAGCGGATCAGACGTGAATGTGAAGAATACGCCAGTTTCAAGAAGATAGGTGAAATGCTTATCGACCTCTTCCTGAAACACATGGTAGGCGTAATCCTCTGGGTTCATGACCCTGTATTTCTTCGGACGTTTGCTTGCGTCTGTAAAACAGTCGCGCAAAATGGGGGCATTTACGCCAAGGACACGGGCGGTAAGGCCCGACTTATTATAGCAGTACACACAGCCGCCGCTACAGCCACGATAGAAGTTACACGCCACTGGTGCATATTCAAGGGCCGCACCCTCAGGTGTGTACAGCAGCAGTTCATCAACTAATTTTTTACTCTTTTTCTTCATTGCCTTCTACATTACGTTTGTATTCAAACTCCAATTCGCCTCCAGTCAGGAACCGCATGATGTTCTGCAGATGATGGACTGTGAGACAGTCGATTCTCACCCATCTTTTCTGCGTAAAGTCTGGCTTGAACTTGAATCTTGCGGCTCTGATTTTCTTATCATACTTATAGTAGAGTCTCATGTCGCCAAAGTAATACATGAGTTTCCAGGCCCTTTCATCTGGCTCGATAAAACCAAGCCTACGGAGGATCTTTTCTTCGATGAACACTCCGTTGATTCTCCCGTTAGGGAGTTTCATTTTGGCTCCGGTTTTAAACTCTGGTTTGCTCCCGATGTCATTCATTTGGATATCAATGATGAAAAGGCTTGTCTTGATCTCGTCAGGTGATATTACCTGACATATATATTCCGTACCGTCAGCCTGGAAGAAACTGACAATACTCCCGATGCTGAGTTCACGGACGTTTCTCATAATTTAAGTCCTCCACTTTGTTTGTTGGACGTAATAGCCTCAGACAGGATTTCGACAATGCCAGCAATTTCGTGTCTGTTAACCTGCTTATGGTACTGTTCCCAGACCTTTTGAGGCGTTTCAGTAATGATACGCGCTGCAAATTTGAGCAGGAACAGCCCTACGTCACCTTCAAGGCGCGAGGCTTTGGCAAGGGCAGCAAGGGCAGACTCTGTATCTTCTATGTTCAGGCCGATGTTTGCCACAGTCTCTCCCTCTTCGTCGGGAGAGAACAGGGCAAGCAGATAGTCACAGCCTGTCTCTTCAAGACTGTCGGCGACATCGTTCAAAAGAACGTTCAGGGATTCCTCATTCATGACAATCATGATTACAGGGTTATTCGCTTCACAACGTCCAGATCGCCCTTCCAGCCGCGACGACGTATCTCAGCAATGAGTTCATCATCGCTTAACTGTGTCACGTCGAAAGTCTTCTCAATTGGAACTGGAAGGTTGGCCGGGGATGCCGTCTCAGTAGTGGTAGACGCTACGTTCTCCTTACGCTCTCGCCTCGGCTTCTGAACGTTCTTTTTCCTCGGCTTGTACTTTCGCGCCTTCTTGTCGGTATTGAAGTCGCCTTCATCACCGGCAAAGCACCAGAAATAGCCGCCCGCCGCAGAACGGCTGGCAATGGCTCTGCCAATGTTCCTGACATTGCACTCACGCTGGGCCAAACTGATACTGTCCCATGTCTTAATGGACTTCATCGTCTCGGGATCAATCTGCACAACTTTCTTGGCAAGATTGGAAACTTTGTTTTCTTTCATCGTTTCTTCTGTTTTGATGTTAATATTTTGGGAATTATCACAAGTAACTTGTTTCTCGCTCTCTTCGATGGCTGCTACTTCAGGGATCTCTTCTACCACCGCCTTGCTCTCTTCTGCTCGCAAGACAACTTCAACCTGAGTTTTCTTCATCAGTCGATTCTTGAACGCTTGACGCTTTTCGCGCACATCGCTCTTCGTAGCAGCTTTCTCTTTCTTGGTCTCTAAAACTACCGCCTGCACCTTCGGCTGGGCTACACTTTTGGCATACGCCGCAATCTCTCCATAGGAGAAACGGGGAGCCGGGCAAAGCTCCGCATCAAGGACGTGGGCGTAGTTAAGGACATGCTGCATAATACTCGATGCCTTGACCATATTCTGGTACAGTCCACGCCCATTCGTAATGGCTGCACCAAGCACTTCAAGGGTATAATGGGCGCAGGGCTTATCAAGGTCAAGGGCAGCCCAAGTGTCTCGAAAAGACACCTTGGTACGATTATACAGCACTCGGTACTGCTCTTGCTCGCCCCAAAGCCTGTATGCCTCTCTTAGGGTCAAAACATGTCTTTCTTCGTCCTTTTTCATACTTTCGGCTCTCCTGTTAGTTCAGATGCTTGCCATAAGCATTCTGGAATGTGAATTTCAACATCATCTCTCTGACGGCAGAAATGAAAGCACGCGAGGGCTTACCATCAACGGAAACACTATGCGCCACAAGACCGTGTGCTAGTTTCCGAAAGCCGTCATTGGTCTTGAAACCAAGATTGGAGGAAAATCCACCATCCTGATTGTCACGCGAACAAATCAGCACATAATCCATATCCGACTCATCAAGCAGTCGATGGATTTCTGTTAGCACTCGCTCAATATTCTTCTCACTCATAACTAAACGTTTTATCCTGATTCAACACTACGTATTTTCCTTCTATGCGACTGTGGGACAGAACGAGATCATTATACCCCCCCCAAGCCACAAGACATGAGCCGGTAAACGGCGAACTCTTCTTTCCTTCGGGATGGATGAATTTCACTCGATGCCTCATAAACAGCATGGATGCGGCAGTCGGGAAGATGACTTCCTGCCACATCACGTTATCCTGCCTGTTGACAAGCAGGGCAATACCGTTATCATGCTCGGCCATCTTCTTGACGAACTCTTCAATCAGTGGACGGCTATAGGGAGGGTTCAGCCACACGCGACCAGTTCCCCAGTCATATTGCAAGCCGTCCTGCTCCTTTGTCACATGGACGCTTGCGGTGTCAAACGGACGGCTGATTGGGGAACAAGGGTCAAGGTCGAAAGGCCCAAGCCTCTCGATGATCCACTGTGGCGTGTACCACTCATCCGATGAAACGGATTTGTTTTTCTGTTGTCTGGTGTCCATACTACTTATCAGAAATAAGTTTTCATTATCGCTTGTATTCGCTGCTTCAAATACGTCTGCCTTTCCACGAAAAGGCGACGGTTCTTAACGTAGAGATTGGTGACCGCAGCATAAAAGGCCTGCTTGTCGCCAATGATGATGCAACGCTCCTTGGCACGGGTAATAGCCGTATAGACAAGGTTACGCTGCAACATGATATAGGACGTGTTGAGAATGGGGATGACAACAGTGTTGTACTCTGACCCCTGGGACTTGTGAATGGTCGTCGCATACGACAGACACAGTTCATCCAAGTCGTCTTCCTCATATTTCACGGATGATTCGCCATCGGGATAGTCAACGAGCATAAAGCCCATTTCTTCATCCACCAAGCGGATAATCCCGATATCGCCATTGAACACGCCTTTGTCATAGTCGTTTTTCATCTGCATCACCCTGTCACCTTCTCGGAAGAATGTATCACCATACTGTAGGGACTTACCCGTTGGGTTAAGCCTCTCCTGTAGCACCTTGTTCAACGTAGAACAAGAGGTGATACCATTTGATCTTTTGGGACAGAGTACCTGTATTTCATCAACACTAAGCCTATATGCTTTGGGAAGGCGCTCAGAGACAAGGGTAAGGATTTCATCGGGAACACTCTCTTCGTTTTTGTTCTCGATAAAGAAAAAATCCTTGCTTCCCTTGTTGACAAGATAAGGCATCCTGCCTTCCTTGACATCCTTCGCAACCCAAGGAATACGGCTGTCTGCCTGCTGTCGGTGGATAGTGTCAAGCCTGACAACGGGGATATCGCCGCTGTCTATGAGATCTTTCAGAACATTACCGGCTCCAACGCTGGGTAACTGGTCCACATCACCGACAATAACCAGACGCTTTCGTGGTGTCAGAGCCTTCAAAAGACTTTGGAACAGCAGCAAATCAACCATGGAAAACTCATCGATGACAATCACATCCTCTTCGAGGCTGTTCGTCTCGTTGTACTTGAAGCCGTTCACCTCCCAACTGAAGTTAAGCAGTCGGTGAATCGTCATGGCATCATAGCCAGTGCTTTCCTTTGCCCGCTTGGCAGCACGTCCCGTAGGAGCGCAGACGGCAATGCTATACTGGCAAAGCCTGAGTGCAAGGAGTATACCCTCCAGAACGGTAGTCTTGCCAGTACCAGGCCCACCCGTGAGAATCATCACTCGGTGGTGTAATGCCTGATGGATGGCTATTTTCTGGATTTCGTCGTACTGCATACGCTTTTCGATCTGGATGTTGTTGATGGCATACGCGGCTATTGAATCCATGTTCCCAACATCGCCATATTCTGGCTCTTTGAGCATGGCAACGATTTTCCTCGCACAGTAGAACTCAGCGTCGTAATACTCGGAAAGGTAAACCATCCCTGTATCGTTGATAATCTTACCGCGTTTGATATTTGCCATCACTGCAACCTCCACCTTCTCGCTTCCGGCATTCAGGATTTCCTCTGCTGATTTCAGCAGTTGGTCGAAAAGGATGTAGCAGTCGCCTTGGTGTACCAGTTCGGACATCACAAACAGTACGCCTGCATTCAGCCTACGTGGATCATCATCGACAAACCCCATCGCCTTCGCTATCCTGTCGGCAATCTTGAAACTGATGCCGTCTATTGACTCTATCAGACAATACGGGTTTTCTCTCACGGTCTGCACGGCTGTATAGCCATAGACCTTGATGATTTTCTTCACATAGACGTAACTGATGCCGAAACTGGAGAGGAAGACCATCACATCACGCTCCAAGGATTGCTGCTTCATGAACTTCGAGGCTCGTTCTGCCCTATCCTTGCCAAAACGGGGAATCTCAGTAAGTCTGAGGGGGTAATTCTCGATAATCTCAAAGGTCTCGTGACCGAATCGGGCCACGATGGCATGGGCGAATTTCTTTCCTATTCCCCTGATCTTGCCACTGGCAAGGTATTTCTCTATGCCTAACAGTGTCTCAGGACGGACTTCCATCCATGACACAGCGGCAAACTGCTGGCCGTACTTATCGTGCTGTTTCCAGCAGCCTTCCACATCAAGAAGCACTCCTTCAGCAACAGCGAAGGAATTGCCTGTAACCACCATCTCTTTACCGTTATCCTCACGGATAGCAGCAAAGACGCTATAGCCGTTGTCAGGCGCAAAATAGATGGTGCGCTTGACTGTGCAGCGGATGTGGATATATTTCTCTTCTGTCATCATTTGACTTCACTTCTTTTCATTCGTTTCGCTCGATTCCTTGAAACATGCCTTAAACACATCTTCTGGCATGACGTGCATCCCACCGGGGTACTTGACATAGTACCCGAAGGCATTGCTCTTGACTTCGTATATCCCACCAACATGTATGGCAGGGTTATTCAAACTCTTGACACATCTCATCATCATCATCGTTTCACTCCTTTTGCATTGTTATGTGATGCTTAGCCAGATAGTCCTTTGGACTGTACTTATAGCGCAACTTGAAACCATACTCCATCTGTTCAAGTACGTCCTTTTCAAGGCCGAGAGAATTTGAGACGATACGCTTTGCTGACTCAATGGCACCTTCAACCTCACGCTTCTTTTTCATGTTCTCCTTCTCTGTGATAGGATTCACCTTTTCTTGCGTCGCTTGTTCAGTAATCTTATACTGGACTTTCGTCTGAGGAAAATACCTGCCTATAGCACTTGAAAATAGCCTGATATGCTGCCCTTCGACCAGTTCATAATCCTCTTTTGATATTTTGAAAAGAAGCGCACCGTCCTCTTTGTCATAGTTGACAAACTCCATTCTAGAGAAAGGATCAGGCAATTCATGTTCCTGGCAGTATTTCGTTAGCGCTCTCTGGCATCGCCACCACTGGCTTTCTGCCTTATGCCGTAACACTAACTGCTCATCGTCTAACGACTTCTGAGCGAAATATTCCTCATTCAGGTACGATTGTTTTTTGGCTTCGCACTCAGCCACGAAGTCCTTCAAGGCGCAGGTGATGACCATTGGGTCAACCTTACCCCAGAACTTTCCGAAATACCCACACTTGAACTTGTAGAAAAAAAGTTGGATGATGGAATACTTGACATCCTTGTATTCCTGGGCAATCAGATACGCAAGACTTTCTGCCTGCTTTTCGTCCATGTTCTTAGAGCCTGAGAACTTGTTCAGGTCATTCACAAGGATATCAAGCCATTTGGCAGAAGTATTTTCACCAATCGCAATATCCAGCATTTCAAGCGTGGAATAGTCCCCCATGATGGTCTTGCGCTCATCAACCGCTAAAACCATTTGGGTGTCTGGATTGTATTTTGAGGCAAAAACCTCAAACGACGGGAAGTTCTGTCTTAGGCTGACCAGCCGCTGCTGACATTCTTTCGAGAGTTCTGAGTGTTCCCGCATCGATGTCCTCGCGAGTGCGATAGCCGTTGTTACCGTTTGTTCCATAAGAATTTTGATTTTTGTTTGACTTATCTTCCTGAATGAGTAGCCAGTTCACAAAGTGAGACTTTGCATCGCCAAGGTGAACATGGCTCTTGCCTTTAATCTTTACCTCACCTGCCCAGCGTATAAGATAATCCTGTAGTAGCGTTAAATCGCAGTTAAGGAATTTGAAACGCATGAAAATCTGCTCTTTCCACAGTTCACTCGATAAGAGTTCAGTAACCTCTTCATCAACGCTGTCGTACACCTTCTGGTCTGATTCCGACCACTGCCCCGGTTCTGTCTCGCGTGCGCGGATATCCGCACTCGAAGAGTGCTTTATTTTCTTTTCTTTTTCTTTCTTTTGTGCACTTTTTCCAGAATTTTCGGGGGTTTCTTCCGTATTATCTTTTGTTTCTTCGGAAATAATCGGGGTTTCTTCGGAAGAAAAGAGGTTTCCTTCTGAATTAACCTTGTTTTTCTTAATTTGAGAAGACGGAAGGCAAACCAGTAGGTACGGCAGATTATCCGAGAGTTTGCGCTTGGCATTGAGCCAGGCAGCAAAATACCTCTTCTGGATGCCGGAGGATGTAAGGACTTTCTGATCCTTATACATGGTGGCATCGAACAGCCCTAATTCTACGGCGGAGTTGATGACTTTGAGGATATAATCCTCACCGAGGTGGGTTTGTTCGTCTAAATAGAATGGAATATCTGAATCCCACGCTATATAGTAGCCTTTGTCGTATATCATACACAGCAGTATATGGTATACAACGACAGCTTGAACTCCACCATTGTATTTGATGAGCTTCCGGATTTTGATGTCTTGATAGAAGCTGCAATCGGTGGGGAAATAATCAAGACCTTGTTTAAGTGGTCGAGCCATAATTTCTTTAATTTAATAAAAAAACATGCTGAGATAATAACTTTAAGATAGTTTATTCGGAAATAATCGGGGTTTCTTCGGAAGAAACTCATATTTATTCCGAATTTACCCAAATTATATATCTTCTGGCTTATTAAAGCCGTCCATTAACACTGCTATTGCTCTCTCTTGTGAGACTGCAACGCTCATTCCCTCACGGCTTGCCAATTCAAACTCTTCGGCAGCGGCTTCGGCGCGAGAGTTGATGAAATTGTCATCCGTTTGTCGGGGGTCGTTCTCTTCCTGAAGGTATTTCAGGAGATAAAGACCATAATAGTCAAATTCAATTTTTCTGCCCATAATGCTAAAATTTTAAATTTTTATATATTCTTATATTAGTATTTTCATATTATAATATTACAATAATTCTGTATATACATATATATACCTGTCAGTATAGAGGCATTCCCAATGACAGCCTATCGGCATCATCTTTTTATGCTCTTCTTTTTCATCAAGACGGAGTTCTTTGAACACCTTATCATGCTTTACTTTGATGACAGTTACCTCAAATGCTATTAGCAAAAAGCAAAAGACTGTCAGAACTATGAGAGAAATCCATTTCTTCAAGGGTATCTTCCTGACATTTTCATCTTTTTGGATGAACATCTGAGCAAAGATGAAAATCCAACAGAACACGATAAGCGTTACAAATAGCAACGGTAGGATCATGAAGAGGTCATATCCCCAGCAGGGATAGCCTTTGGCGATATGTTGAAACATATCAATGCCAAGCAGATAGCAGGTGTTCTCCATCATCCATCCCTCCTTTCCTTAAAGGCTGTGCCTATATCGTTGATACAGTGTTCCGTCTCAGGATCATCCTTGATGCCAAGGCCGCCTTCTTTCTTACTGGCACAATGGGAACACAAGGTAAAGGTGTCATCCACCCAGAAACAGTTTCCGTATTCGGGATGATAGCAGGGATTCTCTTCTGTGCATCCGCACACACGGCAAACACCAGGTATAGGTTCATCTACCCATTTGTAGATATCCTCCACCTTATAGGTATAGCCATCAAAAAGCAGATACATCAACTCAGGCTTGGCGGTAGAACCGATATCAAGAACGAACACACGCTTTCCTTGGCCAGACATCCATCCTGCCTCACAGTGAGCCGAACGGCCACATGGCACAAGTAAGATGCAGGTGTCGGCATCGGACATTGCTTCAGAATGCCCTTTGAAACGCTCAATCGCTTTCTTATCCTGAAGCATTGCCTCAAAATTCTCTGGGGTAAGTGCGTTCTGTTGATAGGCTGACTTTAAACCGTGCCTACTACTGACACTTTCCCATACATTATGGTCATTCCGCCCTTCTGGATGACGAAAGTCATATACCAAATGACCTCGTTTTCTAAGTTCTTTTACTAAACTCTGCTGCATCATATTACGCCAGCTGCTTGCTACATAGATTCTTGACATAAATATATTTTTTTATTAATTACTGATAAGGACATTCTTGACGGCTGTTGCAGTCATCTTCTGTACACTGGCAACAAGGTATCATCTTGTCACAGCAAGGATAAAGCCTCACTTGACACTCTTTACAGTTCTTTTTCTTCTTCTCCTGGCTCATAGTCTGGGATAAAAATGATAGTTATATACCGCCACTGCCAGCAGAACCGCAAAGATAATACTGGAAAGTACCAACACTCTCGTATAGAACTTAACGCTCAATACACTCTGGGCATAGTCTTCACTTGACTTGTCTGATATGTTCCAGACGTTAAACAGTTCTAAGGCTGTCATAATGGCCATACAGATGACAAAGGAGACCATAGAAATGAGAATAGTGTAGATATTCATATTATCTTTCGTTTTTTAGTTGTATAAACAATGAGCATAACAGTAAAATAACAGAGGCAAAATAGAGAATGGCCGCTACAGGGCGGAACCAATAGCCAAAATGACTTGCAACAAAGTCAAAATTCAAAACCATAGTAAAGCCCACAAGACACCAGGACAGATTAACCATAATGGCTTTCTTCTTCTCACGCATCTTGATTTGCTTATCAGTCAGCGGACGCTTTTCGCGTTCGGAAATTGTTAAGCCGTCGGAGCCTATCTTTTCAAAATGCTTACCTTCCTCACAAATAGAGCATCGTCGACATACGCTGACTGGTGCATTGCAGAGGAAGTTACTCTCATCTGACGATACTATCTTGTAGCCCTTGCGGGTCATTTCTTCAACTAATATGTCTTTATCTCTTTTCTCCATAGTTCATTTTGTTTTAGGGATTATAGGATAATAGGGCAAAATGCCTTTAACCAGTTTCTTCGCATCGGAAAGCGACGGTAACAAAGGTTGTTGGGAAAGGATGCTGTCAAGGTCTCGCTTGACTTCATCCTTCGTCTGAGGCAAAGAGACATAAATGCCTCTCTTGATAATATCTGCATGAAGAGCAGCCATCGAGAAGAATTTTCTGGGAGGAAAAGGACAAACTACCAATTCTGACACACTTACAGTTGCGTCGATGCTTGGTGTTTCTCCTAACATAACAGGTTTTTCCAAAGGAGCGAAAAACGCTCTAAGGTCAACCTTCAGATGATAATCTTCCTTTCTCTTATTCATATTCAAAATAGCATTGGTTGTAAATCATAGTTATACACCATCACCTCTTGCTTGCGCCTGTTATGACCGCCGAAATTAGCAACTCTCAAAGCTATATCCTTCACGGCTATGTTCCAGCCGTTCTCGGTAATATAACGAGTAAGCAACTCACTCTGGAAGTTACACAGCAGGAACTTTCCTTTCAGGGTGGTAAGTCTTTCCAATAACTTTTCAAAGTCATCGAAGCCAAAGCCACTATAGTGTTTCTGCACGCATCCGGGGTATGGTGGATCAAGGAAGAAGAATGTTTCTTCTCGGTCACGCTGGTCGATAACTGACATAGCATCACGGCAGCTTATCTGCACATGTTTCAGCCGCTCATGGATGGCCTGAGAGAAATCCCTACGGTAGTTATCCATCACGACACCGCTATGACTGCCAGCGGTACCGTTGTCCCATTTCCATCCTCCGCTCGGTGAGCCGGAGAAGGACATGTTGGTGACAAGCCATGTGGCCCAGGCTATATCAAGTTTACCCCCCCCACTTGGAGTTTTCCAGAGTTCATACGCTTTCTTGTAGGAACGTTCAGAGTGTAAGGTGTGCTGTATCTTATCCATCAGAAGCGGGAACAGCGCCGCATCCTGACATACCTCATAGAAGGTGACAAGGTTATCGTTGATGTCATTGATGACTTCAAGGTAACTCTTGCCTTTGGCGAAAAATACCGCACCGCCGCCAAAGTATGGCTCGACATAGACACGGTGAGCAGGTATCATCTGTAGGATGGTACTCGCAAGTTGCTGCTTGCCGCCGTAGTATGTAATCGGTGTTCGCATCTATTATGAATTAACTGTGTTAAATTTCACTCTCACTTTTTAAATCCCAGTTGAAAAGTATAAAGCTCACGCCTGCAAGGATAACAAGAGCCTCCAGTGTATTTTTCCACCCTCCAGTGTATAGCATACCAAGTATTAGGGCTACAGGAAAGCCGTAAACGGCGATTCTAACAGTCTTGAACAATATATTTCTCATAACGATCACTTCTTTAGTGATTACTTGGTGTCACTGGAAGAAAATCACGATGATCCTCTCCGCAGTCGTTCTGCCACCACCAGTTTCCTTCCGGAAGTTTCTTCCCTTCCGTATAGCGGACGCAACGCTCTCTGAGCGGGCATCCTACGCCATAGCAATATTTAAATTCTTTACTTTCCATATTTTCATGTTTTTATATTATGATGTTTGTTTCTTTTCCTCTGGCAGCAGTTCATCTGAATAGAACCAGGAGGTGATACGGGAAATACGAGTGAAGAAAGGCCATGCCATGCGGTTGTTCTTGGGATTCGGATAAACCTTAATGCCCTTACTGCTCAGTGTAATCAACTCACGACCAGCCTCTGGCTCTTCTGAAGCATCGCGCCAAAGACCATGAATAGTTCGCTTACTGTCATCATCAGCAGACGTACTTTCATCGAGAGTGGATTTTTCAAGTGCAACACACTCGATAATCCTGTCCTTGAAAATACTGACTACATCAGCATCTGGCTTGGCATGATTCTTGGCATAATCAAGCATAGATGCCAGTGTGGTTTCAAGAACTGACTCTCCCGAATCAGGTATCACGATATATAATTCTCCACCTGATGATGGTACATAATTTGAGGGAATGCCTTGAAGGTTAAACGCTTTGGGGCGTTCCTCTTCCCAAGTGTTCTCACCTTCATAGTCTGTCTGCTTTTCCATCAGACAGCCAAGAATAGGATAGTTACCCTTCAACTCCCAACTAAGGATCTGAACAGGGCGGTCATCCTTTGTGACAACCTTAAATTCGCCACTTTCTATCTCTGGACGGAATTTCGCGTCGAATGGAATCTTTTTCATATTAATATATTATTATATTTCTTTATATACATATTATGATGTTTGTCGCCACTGCTGCTCTTTCTGGAGCCGCCATTTCCGAATGTCACCGGCAATGATGGTATCGACATCCATCCCAAACGTAAGCCCAAGGCTTTCAAGGTACTCTTCAAACAAAGTAAGATTTCTCTTGCCGAAGTTGCGCATTTTCAGCATGTCACTCTTATTCATTCTGACGGCATCGCCAAGGGTTTCAACATCACATGCTTTCAGACAGTTAAACGTCCTGACATTAATATCAAGGTCACGAATATTCGTGGAAAGCAGTTCTTTCAGATGCGCCAACTCTGCTGCATCTACATCGTTAGGCTCAGTAATTGGAACCTCTGAGTCAACCTTGCTCTGGAATGTTGCCAGAATACGATCAAGAGTCTCGACATAAAGACGAAGGGTTTTGTTCTCTGCTTTAAGTTCCTTACACTCCTTATGGAGTGACGGATATTTCTGTATCTCCTTGATTTTCGCTATTGTCCGTACACAGAGTGTAGAGATACCCGAACAAGTCATGGAAAAATCTGCGGCTACATCAAGGATGGATTTGCCAGCAAATAATTCTTCGAGAATCATCTTCTCACGCCAAGAGAGTAGTTCTTCTCCGGCAACATTATAGAGTGCCTGGAGAGTGGCGGTTATGACTCTGGGAGAGTTCCCTTCGTCAAACAGCGCATCAGACTTGCGCATATCTTTTATTTTCACCTGAAGGGATGCCTCTAACTGCGTCAGTTCTGCCTTCATCGCGTCTATACGCTTTTCCATAAAGGCAAGGTCTGACAGCTTATCAAAATACACCTCTATGCTATGGCGGTCAACCATTACTTGCTTGCCTTCGACATAATGGCCTTTTATAAGTCCCTTATCAATCCAGTTGGAAACGGATTGTGGTGTCATGTCAAGCAGTAGTGCTGCCTCTTGTCTTGATATCATTCTGCTCATGGCTGCTCTGTTTCTTGGGGTTCAACTTTCTGTTCGTCACGCTGCCCCATCAGTTGTTTGGCAAGTTTCACATACCACACATTACTGATGTCATCATCGGTGATATCCTTGATTTCTTTCTCATCTTTGATCTCACCCCACCAACTTTCACATCCCCAGATGATTTTGCCAAGTTCAGGGACAAAGATAGCAGGATTATCAAGCGTAAACGCTTTTAGAATGCCGCTCTCTTCATTGAAACTGTGCGTAATTGCCAAGGGCAAATCGCCCAAATAGAAGCCAAGATAGGTTTTCTTGCCATACTCTTCACCACACGGGCGGACTTTTACCAAACCGCCTTGCTGATGGAGAAAACCTTTATAGTCAAGTTTCTTTGACTCTATATCATTGATGGTGAGTGGAAATTCCATGTACCGAGACTTATAGAGCGAACACTGCTCACAAGCAGATTCGTTGGTCTCGCACCAATGATTATCGTCAATCGTCTTTCGGGAACAATGGACGATTGGAGTACCATCCTTATGCACTTTAATACTCAGATGTGAGAACCTGCAGGTCTCAATCTTCGTTTTCTTTTCGTTGTTATCAGCCATATTAAAATGTTTTTATATTTTTATAATTTCATATTTTATACTTTTCTCTCAATGCGCAGGTAACAGCAACAAAGGAGATTGAAAGCCCGATCAAAAATATTGTATAGGCTTTCTTATCCGAATAGGCATCTGGTTTCTTCGTGTTTGGCCATGAATCAAACAGAAAGGCTATCAGATACACAATCATACCTATCCAGAATGCTATATCTTTCCGCATACGGTTGAGCCTTGCGGCCAGAATCTTAATATAACTCATTCCTCACCTCCTTTCACTTCATCCTTACTGACATATCCTGGTCTGTTTTCAACAGGACAGAACGGAATAATCATAGGATTGCTATAGCTATGATCATAATGGTTATACGCATAATAGCGATAACAATTCTTCTTCAGCAAGCAGTTCTTCCCTTCACACAAAGTAATTTCTTGTTTGGAAGTCCTATTCTTAACAGGGATAAATTTGCCCGAAATACTCATTAAAACCACTGCACAAAGTATGAAAAGGCAATAAAATGCCATTTTCCATGTAGGTTTCACAAGCCATAAGGCTATAAGAAACAGATAGAAAAGAATTGCTGTGGTATATGATATTCGAAGCAAAATCACCATTTTTCTCTCCTTTTGTTTAGAGGAAAGATGATGAAGAGTACCGCACATATACCCCTCGTAGCGACGGTGGGTTATATATGAAACAGATGCACAGACAAAAGCCGTGAATGTCAGAATCGAAATCATTAGAGCGGTACACATAGCCTTTACTTCTTTAGTTGATAGATACGGTGGATATGGAACGAAAGCGTTTCGCCGTCATAACTCTGGTCTGCATGAAGTACGAAACAGATGGTGCTATCGATATACTTTTCTTCCATCCCCTTGTGTGGGCAGTGTTCACGCCACTCATTGGGAAGGACATCATTGATGATATCATCTATCACCTCCTGGGCCTCACTATTTGGGATGTTCGGAGAGATATAGGCAATATCGTTACGGAGTTCCTTAACGTCTATGCCTTTGACTGCCTCCAGCACTCTCTTCTTCAGTTCTACACGCTGATAGTGCTCGGCTACGTTCACGAAATACTCCAGACTGCCATCCTCTACCCTAACCATGTAGATGTTGGCACGGGTAAACGGACAAGTCCATTTCTGGGTAATGTCTGTGCGGAACAGGTAGTTGAGGAAATTCTTCAAGTGACTATCATCCTTGAAGCCTCTGTAGTTGTCGGGTTCATAAGCTACTTTGTAATCCATATCTTCTTTGTTTTTAGTTTAAGCAAAAATCATATATCCTACTGCTGCAAGAAGGAAAGCCTCGAAAATGAACAGAAGTATGCTGGGGTGTACACATAATACGACGACCAGCATTAGCACCCACACACACGCAAGACTGCGTGTTAGGAATGCCTCTCTACCTCTGGTGATTCGTATGCGTCGCTGACGGAACATCATAACGACTGCAATAGTGTACACAATGGCTATTGCTGCCATCAGGGATATTTGCCATTCGCGGCAGATAAATTCATAGAGCCAGTGCGGCAAAAAATACGGATAAATCATACTTCTACATTTTCATTTAACTTTTCTGGATGGAAGGAATAGGCGGTTAGTTTGCCGTTGCTGCCACGCCACGCTATATACTTCGGCGTAAGGCTGACTACATCGGCATTGTCGGGAATCCGACTGACTATTTCCTTAAATTCCTTTCCAACCATATCTTAATAATTTCTTTATTTTTTTACTTCGATGTCCTTACAGGAGGTATTTCACAAGTGGCTGATTAGCCCTCGCGTTAAGGCGGTACAGCCCGCCCGAAAGTTTCTTTATGTCACTCTTTTCATATTTTTATATTATTATATTTTAATGTTTCTATTGTATTCCCACCGGGAATCGAACCCGGATCTACGGCTTAGGAGGCCGTCGTTCTATCCATTGAACTATAAGAACGCTTCACCACTTACACTGTTTGACAGCTGTATGTACCTTACATATTCTATGCTCTTACACCCCCTTGCTGCAGGGATTCATACAGGGCATTACTGTATGTACCTTGCATATTCTATGCTCGTACACCGTTTTCTAGTGCAAAGTTAGCATGAATACAACTGTATGTACCTTGCATATTCTATGCTCGTACACCAGAGTATCGATAAAGCCAGGAATGGTCTCGGCTGCATATACTAAAGCATATCCCTTACGGGAAGGTACTTCACGAGTGACTTACCAGTCCTCGCGATAAGGCGGTACAGCCCGCCCTTGATTATTCTCTACATATCATATCTCTTTTACATTACCAATATTTTGATTTATCCCTATCGTACATATGGCGTTCCTGCTGGAAACTCCAGATGACAAGAGCAATTATCGCCACAATAACAGCGACCAATACAGACGGCATAACGACCTTACATGGGGCAAACACCAAAAACGCACCAAATAAACCACTCACCACAATGGTCTTAATAAGAAACATTGTGTCTGGGCAATTTTGAAATAACTCTTTTAACTTGTTCATAACTTTTGTTTTTTTTATCTTTAATATTTTTTTTCACTATCAATTTTGAAATTTTTTCTTTAAAGGTGTAAAACCTCAAACAAATTTTGTTACGGTCATCGAATGTTGTATGTCACTTAAAGACATTGTGCTCGAAGGGTTGTATGTCACCTCTCTTAGAGATTGCAGACAGTTGCATGTCAGTCTCCCTATTTCTTACTCTCGTAATGTGTAAATTCTCCGAGGGTAATAGGCTTGTGACTTCATGAGTGGCTTACGCCCTCACGATAGGGCCGTACAACCGGCCTGATATGACGATTAATCGTCATTTCCAGTATCTTCTTCTTCGTCACTCTTGCCATTCTCGATAACCTTGATGCCCACCATGTCGGCCTTGTACTTGATTAGGTTTTTGAGACCATAGTAGGACCAGTTGCGAAGTACGAAGGGCTTGCCCTTCTGATTGTCATTCTTCGCCTGCTCTTCTCTCTGGCTCTGATTGACAAGGACGATGGTGGCGCATTTATTCTGGATGGCTTTGTCAACAAGCATCCGCGAATAGGTATGGAGTTTGGTCTTGACGTAGTTCTTTTCCTGCTCAGCAAAACGCTCTAAGGCTTGCAACTTACGTTTGCGCCCTTTGCCGCCTACAGAATAGCGACTGTTCACCTGGCAGCGTTTCATGGCTGCTTGGATCTGCAATCTGCGATATTTAAATTCTTCGGCGGTGCCGATGGAGGCCCACTTGACACCACTGTCATAGACATTCTTTGCTTGCACCTCATACGTGTACTGAATGGGACAGTCAACGCTCAGGTAGCAGAACATCTTCTTATCAGCCTTCAACTCTATATCCTTCTTGGGAATATCCACACAAAGGAACAGAAACAGCTTTTGCTTTTTCTTGCCTGTCTCACGATTGACTGTTTTTTCAAAGGCAATCGAAGAAGAACACATCTTATACTCGCCTGAGATACAGCGATCAATAACGGCCTCGTTGTTGCTGCGGTCACGGCCAAGCATACAGGCGAATGGAATGCCGAACAGGGTGAAGTAAAACCGACCATCATCTGCTTTATGAATGTTCGACAGAGCCTTGGCAGAGAATGGCATGGGAATGTTATTCTTGTAACTGCGCAAGGTCGCTTCACCCTTATTAATATCCATGACTGTTTCTTTGAAGGTCTTGGCAACAGCCTGGTTAAGGCATGAATAGATATCGGCAGGAACCTTACCTTTCAAAAGGGAGGCAATAAGTCGATATGTGGTGTTCTGTTCGCTCATGCCTTTCTCCTTTTTCAGGGTGTCAGATACGTTGTACTTAACTTTGCTTGCCCCTGTTTTCTCGTCTGTCACCATGAAACGCTCTTGAACGTCCTCTTGGAGATACATGAAGTCTCGGACATTCTGCTGGACGAACTTGTGGCTGACAATCAGGTTGGCTGCTCGTCGCACGGCATCACGCCACTCATAGAGGGTGTGCTGAAAGTTCTTTTTCAGTTCCTTATCCTCTTCGTGGACATAGATCTCAATTTTTCTTGTAATAACCATAGTTCTTACTTTTATATTAACATAATTTACTTCTTGAATATTTGCTGTAATCACCCTACATCTTCGATGTCCCCTTTCGGAAAGGCATTCCACGAGTGGCTTCGCCCTCGCGTCAAGGCCGTACAGCCGGCCCGATACATATTTCTCAACTTGTATTCTTTACAGCCATAGTCTCTTCTCACCTATTGTTTATTATTAACTTATCCCTTCTCTGGGTCTTCGTCTTCTTCATCATCTGCTGATGATAGGCGGGATTGGAGTGAATCGAGATGTGCCGTCATTGCCAGCATCTTCTGACTGAGTTTGTCAAGCAGTTCCATGTTTCCTGCCATTAACAGGATCTCATTGATGCCTTTCAAGTCCTTTCGTAGGTCTTTGACGCTGCTGCGGCCTTGTTTCAGACGGCTTTTGTAGAACATAACGTCATTCCTATGCTGAAGCAAGTAGGCATATAGTTTCATGAACTTCTCATACTCCGTGGCTGTCAAGTCGCCACATTCCATCAGTTTGCGAAGTTCTGGAGCAAATAAAGGCTCTTGCTTCTTACGAAGATTCTCAATCGTCTTCAAGAGATTTGCCTTCTCTTCCTGAAGAACCTTTTTCTCATCCGTAAGTCTGTCGACGAGATTCTGGATGTCCTGGTAATATGCCTTACGTTCTTCGTCGTATTTCTTGAACTCGCTGATACAGCGGTTCTTTTCCTCGACCACCTTCTTGAGTCGGATGTTCTCGGTATGGGCGACGAATCCGGGCATTCCCTTGTTCAAGGGTCGGTACTCTAATTTATCTTCTTTTTTTTCCATAATGTAATTCTCTTTGAAAAAGTGGAAGGGCCTCGCGGATGTTCCACTTTTGGCTAAAATGTTCACATCGAAAAAGAAATTTAATCATTGTTTAATTATAGCGTTATGCGCGTAGTTCCGCTGCATACCTTCCACACGTAATCGATGGTCTTTTTCGCAAGGGCATATTTCTCCTTGCTCAGCCCTGCGTGTTTCAGGCGGTCGAGAAGTTCCTTGTAACAGTTGGGATTCTCGTCATATTCTCTGGCAAGGAAATAGCGGAGCCATTTACTGTCGAGGTTCTTCGGTAGTGGAAGCCGAAGGTGCCTGAGAATAAGGACGGAGAGGTTAAGCCTCGGAGCCTCGTACAGATAATAGCATTTCTGCTTCTCATAGTCGTACCAGTCGAAGAGCATTCGGCAGGTCTTCGTTTTCCTGTTGATGCTGATCTGGAAACAGTCGATGGTACACAGTTCCTTGATGCGGACTGCCAACTCCTGCAGTTCTTCCATCGTCGTGGATGCTGTTATCGGGAAGATTCCTTCACGGATATACTGCATATTCGGGGAAGGCGGTGCCTTCTTCACGTTGACGATGAAACTGCGGATGGCATTCTCACGCTCATCATACGTATCTGACTGCCAGAACTCCTTCGTCTTGGGCAGGTCGTTTGACCTGGGCGATATTTTGATTACTTCATCAATCATTTTGAGGATTCTTTGGATTATACAGAATGATGAAAAGCGCAAGGACGGTGAGTATGGCAAGCACACACACGATCCACGTAAGAATGATGGCCGTCATAACGGCATTGTATTGTTCAATCATATTGTTTTCTCTTTAGTTATTCTTAGGAAAAATCTGTCATATCTCACAAGGTGCCGAACTGTCACTGCCTGTTGGTATATAAACACCAAGGTAACAGCAGTAATGCTCACTCTCATGCAGACTACGTGCCGCACAGTGCTTACATTTCTCCGGCAGCATCTTTCTTCTCTTTGAGTTTGGTGACATAATCATGTAGCGAAGGATAGTCCGTATAGAGGTTACGGTAGGAGTGGCCGCCGCTGTCACGTCCAGATAGGACGGTCGTTTCCATCGTCTGGCCGCTGATGTCCGTCGGGAAGAAGCAATAGACCTGATCATACTGGTCGCTTGCCAGACACATGTCACCAAAGTTGCGCACATGGTTCAGAACAATGCAGTCGCAATCCTTGGGCAGTTCACATACCTTCATGCCTGACAGGATCCTGAAGGCTATGAAGTCGAGGAAATTCGCAAAGAGGCAGCATTTCGCGGACATTACGCCCTTGCGATGCTGGAAGACGTTAAGCCCCGGCGAGTCGATGGTGACAGTAGCCTGGCGGCAGTACACTTTCTGGGGATGCTGAGCTGCATCATACTCCTTGCAAAGTGTCTCTTTGGCCTTGGCCCTCACCTCTCGGCGCATGACCTTCATCTGGCGAAGGAGTTCATAGCGGGCTTTCTCCTGGGCACGCTTCTGCTCATCCTCTCTAAGTTGGTTGAGCAGTTCTGTAAGTTGGAAGGAGTAAAATTCCATTCCACCGTTATTGTTCCGAAGCGCAACACCCGGATAGATTCTGTTGAGCACAAGGAGTTGGACGCTCAGTAACTCCTTTGGGGCAAAGGCAGGGTCGAGACCGCTGCGCTCTAAGAGTTGTCGCCCGCTCTCGTCGAGGGACGTGGCGGCTTTCACATTGAAGCCTTTGCCTGACATGCTGATAATCATTCCTGTATTCATATTCTTATAGCTTAGATTCTCATATTTTATGCTAACACCTCTTTCACGAGTTCGTTGAACTCTTCCGTTGTATGTCCTAATGAAAAGAAGTCGCTCACATCCTTTTCTTTCTTGGTACCAGAAAGAGGAAGCACAAGCCTTCTGACTTGATATTTTCCTTTCAGGGCCTCCATTCGCGCTGCTGACTCACGAATACCGGTCTCATCACAGTCAAACATGACAATGATGGTATGGAATCGCTGTGAGAGACTTATAAGGATTTCGTCTGGGATGGATGCGGTTTCGCTGTTCAGTGTGACTGCGGGGATTCTTCTTGCTCCAAGGGTCATCACGTCTTTCTCTCCGCCTGTCAGGATGACAAAATCGCCGTCATCAGGTAGTTGGTCAAAGCCAAACACATAGGGCTTTGGCAGTTCTCCGGCATAGAGGAAGCGGGATTTGGAGAATGGGCGGTAGGACTTGATGCCCTTGCCTTCATTGAAGAAATAGCCATACATCGGCTCCATGTAGGTGCCTGTTATGGTATATGAAGAGCCGTCGCTTCTGACAAAGCGGCAACTTGATAGGCTGCTGACATGATAGCGTTCCAGTGTCTCGCTGTCTATGCCATAGCGTAGCCACCACTTCTTTTCGCTTTCACGAAACGCTTGTTTGATGGCATAGAACTTCTGAGGACGGGAATAACCCGTTACAATAGGCTGCTGAACATGTGGCAGGGACTCGCGGACGGTGGAAGTGATGTCGTCGAAGAGGAAAAGGTTCATTTCCTTATCAATGGCTTTCAGCAGGTCGATGAACTCCGTCTGCATGTTATAGCCCTTGATCTTGGCGACGATATAGAAACAGTCACCACACCACTCTGAGGCTCCGAAATCCTTCATGACATACACCGTTTCGCCGCCATGCTTGCGCTCATAGAGACGGCATGATGGGGTGCTGTCCTTGCGGAAGGTGTTCTGAAAGAGTTTCTTCGATATCTGTTCGCCGAAGAAATGCTTGAACACATCGTAGCCGCCGTTGGTCTTCTGTAAGAGTCTGTCCCTGTCGTTCTGCATACTATTCCCTTTCCTTGATTAAGAATGTGACACACTGCTGGCCCTTGTTCGTAGATACAACAAAACTATCGCCTTCCTCTTGATAGCGTATCTTTCCTGTGCGGAACATGTCGGTCTGACGGAGTTTTAGACGGATATAGCGGAGACGGACACGCGCCTTCTGCAAGGTGTCTTGTACCTCGTAGATGGCTGGACGGTATGAAAGCAGGAAACGCACAAGCCAGTCCGGGCGCTTGCGTAAGTGTTCCTGTCTGACAACCTTATACCTCATGTTCGCCTCCTTCCTTGATATATGGCTCTTGATAGACCTTTTTGCCGTCCTGTGAGGCATGGACGTGACCAAGGAGTGTAAACCAGTGCATACGGATGATGCCTGGTTCATCCTTACCGGCACGACGGATAATCAGACTGCCACGCTCACCTTTGCCTTCGCCGTAGTTGTTACGGACAACGACTGCCTCCAGTCGTACCTTCGGACGGTTCAGGTCATCAACAAGCGTTCGCATACCTTTCAGGAATCTTTCAAGGTGAACTTCATCCTCGAAAGCGTGATGAAGGGTCTTGCTGATCTCTGTAATAATCTCTGTGAGAAATTTCGGAGTGTTAGAGCCAATAGTTACTGTATCAATGATATATACCATGTTGTAGTAGTTAATTTCTTAAAGGTAGTCTTGATGTCGTGACTTCAACATTTCGAGGTCATCGACTCGGTATTCAATGATACCCGGTCGCTTTGCGACAGGGATAAGCTGCTCTTTGCGCCTCCAGCGTAGGACATTGCCCTGTCCGTAGCGGCGAAAGGCCTCTCTCTGGCTGATGATTCCCCGCTTGTCATCCATTGCCTCGCGAAGTTTCGGCACAAGGGCCGTCGCAAGGTCACTGATGAAGGTGTCATACGACACACACTTGTCGGGGAATTGCATTTGGATCATCATACTGAGAGGTTCTTGTCGTAGTAGATGGTATCGACTGCCTGACTGAAGGAATCTTGCGATTTCCAGCTTGAGTAGATATCTGCTTTCTTACAGTTGCCATTGCCCATGGCAAGGAAATAGACCGCTTGCTGGCGGGCTTTCTCTTGGGACCCCCTTACACGGAATATCTTGGGGGTGTCACCTTCTGGGAAAATTTGAATTAAATACTCTTCCATATATTTATTTGTTTTAATGTTGTTCAGATTTAAAAAGAGGTGGGTCTTCACAGAGGCACGCTCTTTTGTTTGCTTGAAACTTAATCTTTTTATTAATTTAAAAACAATCGTATGTATGGTTATACCATATTCAGGGAAAGCTGCACGGCTTCTGTTGGCCGCTGGGCGATGATTGGCTGGGAAGCGGACTTGTAGATGCCCGCTTTAGTTAGGATATTCGCCACGTTCTGGCGCGTGGTGAAAAACTGCTCTGCAATGCGGCACATGACGCGGTGCGGCTTGACGGCACCCGAACGCAGGTCGGATGCACATGAGAGGTACATACTGATGATTTTCTCATTCCTCTCACGGAGCTCTTGCTCATGTTTTGTCTCGTAATTGGTAAAAACTCCCATATTTATTTTGTTATTTCGTTCTAAATTTGTACCTTTGCGCCCAAATTTGCACTTTTCCTTGCGGTTCCTTTTGCGCTATTACTGCGCTAAGTTTTGCTTGGAATTTTGCGCAAAGATAAGCATTTCTGATACATAACGTATCAATTCTGCTTATAATTTATATTATTTTAACGAAATATTAGCAAAATGGCTACAAAAATCAATATAGTTCATGTCGGAATGGCTATTGAACGTCGAATAAAGGAATTAGGAATGTCGAAGAATGATTTCGCACAAAAATATGGTATTCCGCATACAAATGTGGTTCGTGTATTGCGCAAACCAAGCATCGACACAAACAAGTTAATGACTATAAGTGAAATACTTGATCACAATTTCTTCGAGGATTTCTGTCCGGATAGAGAACCTGAAAGAAAAGTAACTACTCCGGATGGAAAAGAAGGTTACGTCCCTGTATCGCTCTTTGAGACGATCCTGCGGGAACGGGATGAACTGAAAGACGAAAACACTCAACTGAAAAATCAGATATCAGACATGCAAAACGGATTAACGATAAAGGAAATCGCAAAAAAAGGCACCTGATATATTTTGATTTCACTTTAAAATACAAAAAATAGAATATATGGAAAAAGAGTTGATAACAACAAGAGAAACATCCGTTTGGCAGTCTGGGAAAATCCCATAGCCACCGCCTTTCTCCTTCCCTTAAACCTTATTATATATATAAGGAGGGATTTGCGAGGTGTCGCGAAAATTACTTTGAAATGTTGCCAAATAGTTTACAACGAGTAAGGAAATCCCGATGTACAAAGAAAATATTGCAGCCGCGCAGGCAGCCGTCGAGGAGTAATTAAACTCTCTGATATAATGAAAGGGACCTGTCCGTTTGGGCAGGTCCTTTTTTAGTCTTCGGAAGAAAGCTTCCGACGATTATTGACTAAAAACGTTGCATAATTTGCAGATTTGTTTGACTATTCGACAATAATTTCGTATTTTTGTCGCAGAATTTGCGACGTTAATTGCTGTTTTATGTCGCACAAAGTAGGAATGCGTTATGTATATACACGAAAGAGATAATTGGACGGACTTCCGTTGGGATGCTTCTGAGGTGTCACTCCTTCAGGAAAAAGTGTTCCGTAAGCAGGGGGTGCTTTATGGCAGGTTAAGTTCATTGGGATTTGACAGTAAACTCCGTGCTATGGCAGAGAACCTGACATACGATGTAGTATATTCTTCGGAGATAGAAGGCATACGACTGAACGTTGAGCAGGTTCGTTCTTCCATTGCTAGAAAACTTGGGATCGAGAATGTGAAATACACTGCACCATCACATTATGTCGATTCTGTTGTTGGCGTAATGCTTGAAGCGGTACAACACTATGATTTGCCTCTCAGTAAAGAGAAACTGTGTGCTTGGCAAGCAGCTTTCTTTCCAACAGGCTATAGCGAAGGCAGCCAGATAGAAATAGGTCACTACCGTACAAACGAGGAGCATATTGTCAGCGGAAGGTTTAGCTTGGCGGCCCGTAGGGGAAAGCCAATGTTTGGACGCGAGAAGATTCACTATATTGCTCCTTCGCCAAACCGTGTAGAAGCGGAGATGGGAAAATTCCTTGCCTGGTTTAATAGCGAGGAACCTGTGAGCAGCGTCATCCGTTCTGCCATTGCTCATTTCTGGTTTGTAAGCATTCATCCATTCGAGGATGGTAATGGGCGGTTGGCCCGCATCCTTTCAGACATGCTTCTTGCTCGTGGAGAAAAGAGCGATTTCCGTTTCTACAATGTCTCATCACAGATTAACAAGGACAAGAATCACTACTACGAGATTCTGGAGCGTATGCAGCATGGCGATGGCGATATAACGGAGTGGTTGGTGTGGTACATGCAGAAATTGGTGGATGCACTTGACGAGGCAGACACCATCGTCACCACCATCCTGAATAAGAGCTTCTTCTGGCAGAAGGCATCGGCAGTACCAATGACCGAACGTCAGACCCAGATGCTCAATCTCTTTCTTGACGGCTATGAAGCAAAGATAACGTCAAAGACATGGGCAACATTGGCAAAGTGCTCGAAGGACACAGCTATACGTGACATACAAGACCTCGTGGAAAAGAATATCCTGATAGAAGACATTCCCGGAGCCAAACGTCCAAGTTACTCCATCGTCTATGATGCTGAGGACATGACGCAATTCTTCACGGATGTAAACATTGTTGAAGAGAATGGCATTCCGTATCTCAAAGCTTTATATAAAGGTAAGAAAACTATCTGCGAAAGAATTTTAAGGCTCGATGCAGACAGATACCAGAAAGGTGATTTGCCTTTGTCCAATCTACTCAGTAAATACTGCTCGTATATCGCCAGCTGACACCAGAACATTTCTTTGTGAATAGGTCGGAATCATAGTTTCTGGCTGAAATACTAAAATGAAGAAAATACCTGTATATAAATTCTATAAGCACAAGTATGGCGATGAGCTGCTGGTGGATGTCATCAGCTACGAGAAGATGATGCCCGACATCAGACGGACGCTTGTATTCAGCGAGACCTTCTACAGCATCACGCTGGTATTGGAGGCGGATGCAACGGTGGCTGTCAACGGGAAGTCGCGACGCTTGAAGAAGGGACTAATCATTTGCTCCATACCGGGCGAGGTGTGGGCGTTCGAGGCAGAGCCGCAGATAGAGGCGCTGAACCTGATATTCGAGAAGGAATTCCTGTTGTCGTTCTTCAGCGACCCACACTTTCTCGACCGTTTCACGTATCTGCAGGCAGACCGCAGCAGTCCGTTCCTGATGGCGGACGATGCTGCCTTTGAACGCATCCACACGCTCTATCAGGAGATGCGCCGCGAGATAACGGACTATGCCCAGAAAGACCAGCACATCCTGCGCGCCATGCTCTACGAAACGATGATGCTTCTGCAACGGGTGCCGATGGTGGATGCTGAGCAAGTGGAGACCGTTCAGCGCAGTCTGACGGACATCCCTGTGAGCCGCTATGTGGATGACTTCGTGCAACTCGTAAGTGACCACTTCCGCGAGGAGCACGGCACGGAGTTCTATGCCGACCGCCTCTGCATCACGCCCAACTACCTGAACAAGATCGTGCGCCAGTCGCTTGGCAAGTCGGCCAAGACCTACATTCTCGACCAGATTCTTGCCGAGGCCTGTCGTCAACTGAAATACACCACACTCCCGGTTGCCGATATAGCCGCACAGCTACACTTCGATACCGCCACCTACTTTGTCCGCCTGTTCAAAAAATACATGGCTATGACACCAATGGAGTTCCGGGAAAAAGGATAGTCCCGAAAAGTGACATTTCCGTCGCTGTTTGTCTTGCAATGCATTGGGGAAAAGGCCGTACCTTTGCAGCGTCAAAAATGACACTGCGATTCTGGCATCACCTCGGCATAGCTCAATCAAGCTTGGCTCTGCTCTCGGTTCGCACAGAATTGCACCCGAAAACAAGCAACAATTAAAAAGCAAGACAAATATGAAGACAATTTATGATGTATTCAAACAGCAAGTGACGGCACATACAGATGCAGTGGCCGTGATGGACGAGAAGAAGTGCCTGACGTATGGCGAACTGGACGCGTTGGCAACTGAAATAGCTGATGGTTTTCCCGTGAAGCAGCCCGCCAAGGTGGGCATTGTGATGAGCCACTCGGTAGAGATGATTGCCACCATCCTGGCAGCGTTGAAGTCGGGGGCAGCGTATGTGCCAGCCGAACCCTCGTTCCCCAAGGAGCGCATCAAGTATATGATGGAGGACTGTGACTTTGTGGTGACGGACAAGGGCATACAGCATATACATAATAATATAAATAAGGTGAGCGACCTCGCCTACATCCTCTACACTAGCGGTACGACGGGCAAGCCCAAGGGCGTGATGGTGACGAACAGTAATGTGCTGCATTACGTCCGTGCTTTCCAGCACGAATTTCATCCCCAGCCGGGCGATCGTATGCTGCAGCACTCCGTCTGCTCGTTCGACATCTTCGTGGAGGAGGTCTTTACGACTTTGCTCAGCGGTGCCACGCTCTGCATCCCCTCGGAAGAGACGAAGGCCGACATCCACCGGCTGATGGACTACATCGAGCGCAACCAAGTGACGATGCTCAGCAGTTTCCCTTATCTGCTGTTAGAGATGAACAAACTGCCAAGGATTCCCCGTTCATTGCGTCTGCTAATCAGCGGTGGCGATGTCATCCGTGCCAAATACATCGACAGCCTGCGTACGCAAGGCGTGATGATCTACAACACCTACGGCCCCAGCGAGACCACTGTCTGCGCCTCCTACTTCCGCGTGGATAATGCCCAGCCGCTGGCCGACGGCACCTTCTCGATTGGCAAGGCCGTCCTTGGCACGAGCATCGAGATTCTTGATGACCATCTACAGCCTGTGGAGGACGGCGAGACGGGCGAGATCTGCATCTTCGGCAACGGAATCTCACTCGGCTATCAGGGCGATGTGCCAGAGAACCAGAACTTCACCACGATGCCCGATGGTCGTCGCGTCTATCGCAGTGGAGATCTCGGCTATGTGTTGTCCGACGGAAATATTGCCTTTCTTCATCGCAAGGACAAGCAGGTGATGATTATGGGCAAGCGTGTGGAGAGCGACGAGGTGGAGAACGTACTGTGCGACCAGCGGGAGGTGGAGACCGCCGTGGTGTGTCCGCAGACCGACACCGATGGGTTGTCGTACCTCGTGGCCTACGTCGTGCCTCGCAGCAAGAGGTTCAGTCTGAATACGCTGAAGCGTTCGCTGGCCGACCATCTCACGTCGTTTATGATTCCTGAGTTCTTTGTCACCATGCCCTCGCTGCCGATGACTCCCAACGGCAAGGTGGACCGCCGGGCACTGCCCATTGTAAGAAAGGAGGGACGGCTGTATGCATAATAACGACATCACCATCCGTCAGGCATCGCTCGATGACCTTAACCTCTTGATTCAGTGGCGCATGGAGGTACTGCATTGCGTATTCTCCATATCTGCCGATGCCGACACCACAGAACTCCGCCAGCAGAACATCGAATACTACCGCAAGGCATTGGCAAATGGTAGTCATATCGCCTGCTTCGCCGAGGAAGATGGAGAAATTGTCGGCTGTGGCGGTCTGTGCCTTTACGATGAGATGCCGTCGCCCGACAATCCTGCGGGCCACTGCGCCTATCTGATGAACATCTACGTGCGCCCAGAGCATCAAGGTCACGGCACGGGCAAACGCATCGTCCGCTGGCTCGTGGGTGCGGCACTCTCCCGTGGCATCAAGAAAATCTACCTCGAAACCTCCGAAGCCGGCCGATTGCTCTACTCTGTCCTTGGCTTCAGCGACATGAAGGACATGATGCATTTGTCATTTTCAGAATAAAAACGTAATTTTGCAGCGAATATGAAACAGATATTACAAATTGGCGGGCGCGAGTGCCTGCTATATAAAAGAGGCGAGGAGCCGAAAGTATTACTCATCCAAACGCTGGGCGCACAAGAGCGTGGCAGCATAGACAACGAAGTAGCCATGATCAGCGAGGCTACGTGTACATCGTTCGTGATGGCAGCCTTTGCCATTGGCGACTGGGAGGTGGAACTCACTCCGTGGCACGACCCTGCCGTTTCGAAGCGTCAGGCCGTGGGTGAACATGCGGGAGAGACGCTCCGTTATGTCACAGACACGTTGATTCCTTATTTGCATCAGGAATACGGCGAGATTCCCATTGTCTTAGGAGGCTACAGCCTTGGCGGTCTCTTTTCCCTTTGGTCAGGCTCGGAGTCCGATTGTTTTGCTGCCATTGCAGCGATGTCACCCTCGGTGTGGATTGCAGGATGGCAAGACTATGCCAGCCAGCATCCCGTCAAGTCACCCTATGTCTATCTCAGCCTTGGTGACCGCGAGGAGCACTGTCGAGACAAGGCCATAGCACAGGTGGGCAATAACATCCGTTGGGAGCATGAGCACCTGAAGCAGACGCTCGGCGAAGACAACACAACATTGGAATGGAACGCGGGCAATCATTTCGTGGATGGTGCCCGCCGTACCGCCAAAGGCTTCGCATGGTGCATTGACAAGGTGTGCCAGCGATGAGCCAGATGTGGAATCTGTGGCATGGATGCCATAAGAAGAGCGAAGGTTGTCAGCACTGCTATGTCTATCGGCGCGATGCAGAGTTTGAGAAAGACTCGAACGTGGTGCATAAGACAGCCTCGTTCAACCTGCCCGTCCGCCGTGACCGGCAAGGACAGTGGAAAGTGTCACCAGGCACGCTGATGTGGACGTGTTTCACATCAGACTTCTTCATCGAGGAGGGCGATGCTTGGCGCGAAGATGCTTGGCTGATGATTCAGCGTAGGAGCGATCTGCACTTCTACATCGTCACTAAGCGGCCAGAGCGGATAGCCAGTTGTTTGCCAGAGGATTGGGGCGATGGCTATGAAAATGTCACCATCTGCTGCACGATGGAGAATCAGCGACGTACAGACGAGCGACTGCCCATCTTTCGTGAACTGCCTATTCGTCATAAGGCTATCATCTGTGAACCGCTGTTGGAGCGTATTGACTTCCGTGGCTGTCTTGGCCTGTGGGTAGAATAAGTGACTGTTGGTGGAGAGTCTGGCCGTGATGCACGTGTGTGCGACTATGAATGGGTGCTTGACATCCGTCGCCAGTGCGTCGAATCAAACGTCCCATTTCATTTCAAGCAGACGGGGGCATTGTTCCGCAAGGATGGCCGTCTATATCGCATTCCCCGTAGTCAGCAGATGGCGCAAGCCCGGCGTGCCAATATCGGGTTCCAGACAAGTCATATTGCAGGGAATTATCAATAGTCCCGAAAAGTGACATTTCAGTCGCTGTTTGTCTTGCAATGGTCTGGGGAAA
>CAMHJQ010000006.1 GCA_946185485.1 uncultured Prevotellaceae bacterium
GCGGCGATGCAGGCATCGTCCTGAATACGCACCTTGTGGTGGTTCTCGTAGCGCTCCTTCAGTCCACGCAGGATGCTGATGGCGCTCAGCTCGTCCGGCTCGTCCACCATGACGGTCTGGAAACGACGCTCCAGGGCCTTGTCCTTCTCGAAATACTTCTGGTATTCGTTCAGTGTCGTGGCACCGATGGCACGCAGTTCGCCGCGGGCCAGGGCAGGTTTCAGGATGTTGGCAGCATCCATGGCACCCTCGCCACCGCCGGCACCCACCAGCGTGTGAATCTCGTCGATGAACAGGATGATACGCCCTTCGGCCTTCGTCACCTCGTTGATGACACTCTTCAGGCGTTCCTCAAACTCGCCCTTGTACTTGGCACCGGCCACCAGGGCACCCATGTCGAGCGAGTAGAGCTGCTTGTCCTTCAGGTTCTCGGGCACGTCGCCACGGACGATACGTCCGGCCAGTCCTTCTACGATGGCTGTCTTACCCGTACCCGGCTCACCTATTAATATAGGATTGTTCTTGGTACGGCGCGACAGGATCTGCAGCAGACGGCGTATCTCGTCGTCACGGCCAATGACGGGGTCGAGCTTGCCCTGACGGGCCAGCTGTACGAGGTTCTTGGCATACTTCTCCAATGACTGGTAGTTCTCGTCGCCGCTCTGCGACTGCACCTTCTGTCCCTGGCGCAGTGCCTGGATGGCGGCGCGCAGGTCCTTTTCGGTGATGCCGGCATCTTTCAGGATGCGGCCTGCCGTGGCACCGTCGGTGAGGAGAGCCAGTAATATGGGCTCACAGGAGACGAACTCGTCGCCCTGTTTTTGGGCATAGTCCTGTGCCTTGAGCAGTACGCGGTTGGTGTCGCCCGACAGGTAGGGCTCGCCACCTGTCACGCGGGGCAGGTGCTGTAGCTCCGTCTGTACGAGCATGTCTATCTGCTGACCGTTGACGCCTAACTTCTGGAACAGGAAGTTGACGACATCTTTGGCCTTGTTCATGACGCCTGCCAGCAGGTGAACGGGTTCGATGGTCTGCTGGCCGTTGCGTTGTGCGGTGTTGACAGCCTCCTGGACCGCCTCTTGCGCTTTGATGGTAAACTTGTCTAATGTCATAGTTTTGTCCTCCTAATAATTTTAAGTTGTTTCTGCTATCAGGCGGACAAACAGCATGCCGAACAAAGGTTAAAAGGTAAAAAAGTAAAAAGGTAAAGTTAAAAGCCGACAAAACGGCAGACCGCTCTGCCG
This sequence comes from uncultured Prevotellaceae bacterium, assembly GCA_946185485.1. Classification (GTDB taxonomy): domain Bacteria; phylum Bacteroidota; class Bacteroidia; order Bacteroidales; family Bacteroidaceae; genus Prevotella. The sequence goes on from CAMHJQ010000006.1 coordinate 1,245, forward strand.
TTTTGTCGGTAGTTCAAGGTTTTTTTGTGCTGTTTGCTTCCCGTTTCAAATGGTGGCCGCTGATGATTATATTGCCCATGGACTATTAAAGTATGCCTCGTCGTAATTGTTTTTCCCGCGATTCCTATTAATTTTTCCCGCGATTATCATGATTGCTTTACCAAATCCTTTTTAACGGGAGTCGAGCGCTGGATCGAAATCGCGGATGGCGCTGTAACAGGCTTTCGGGAGATAGTTTTCATCGAAAGGTAGTGGGTGGTTGTTCACACCGAGCCATGAATCCTTGTCACTAAGATTCCCAAAAGTGACATTGTCAACGACATCTGCATGCTTGCGAAAAACCTTAAACAAACGAGCATATTGTTCATTCTGTAATACTACGGTCTCAGCGGACATGGGCTTAGCCTCACCACGCGAGGATGCCAACTGTCCTCCCAACGTGTTATTGATACGGAGATCAAGTTCTGTGATATGGATATGCTTCACCAGTTGCTTGAACATGGAAATGGTCTGGTCAAGTTCTTCCTCTTTGGGTGAGTCAATAGTGTAGTGGCCCTGCATACCAATGCCATCGATAGGAACCCCAGCTTCCTTCATTTTCTTCACCATGTTGTAGATGCGTTGGCGCTTGTCGTTGTTGATATAATTGTTATCGTTGTAGAATAGCAGGGCATTAGGGTCGGCTTCCCGGGCAAACTCAAAGGCCTTGGCAATGTACTCTTCACCACAGAGTTTGAAGCTTTTGTTCTGACGATAGGGACTCTGGTCGTCACTGCCTGACGACTCGGAACTACTTACTTTATCGGCGATTGCCTCGTTTACAACGTCCCAACAGTAAACAATATCCTTATAGCGGTTCACAACAGTATGGATATGGTCGCGAAGACGCTCGTAATAAACCTTCTTATTGACAGGTTTACCTTTTTCATCGTTAAACATCCAGTCAGAAAACTGATAGTTCGAGCATAAGCAGTGACCACGAATCTTGATGCCGTTCTTACGACAAAAATTGGCAATTTTGTCAGCACGCTCAAAGTTCCATACTCCCTCCTTCGGGTGAATTACACCAGGTTTCCAGTCGTTCTCGGGAGTTACACTATTATACTCCTTTTTGATGAGTGCTATCTGTTTTTCATCTGAAATATTTCGAACATTGATAGCTGAGCCAATGGTGAAATAATCTTTGTAGGCATCTTTCAAGCCATAGTTAGGTTTTGTATCATGATACTGTGCAGACATGGTTTGATGTGATTCCTGTGAGTTAGCCGTACGTTCCAACGAACCACTGAGCATGGCCGTCTTACCTTCCTCTATGGTGATGCGCGCCTGCTTCGGGGCATAGCCTGCAGCACGCAATTCAATATTGTGGCTGCCTACGATAATGTTACGGAAAACATCAGGTGAGGTTCCTGCTTTCTTGCCGTCAATCCAGACCTCAGCATTCGCAGGCTGATAGTTCACGTTGAGGTTGCCGAGAATAGCCTGCAATGCAGGGATGGTTACCTGCTGTTTTTCACGCTGGGCTAACGTGATGTTCTGGCGGTGGTTGCGATAGCCCGGCAGGCGACCTTCCAGGCGGTAGATGCCGGCAGGTAGCATTCCCGACCAGGAGGACGTGCCACGCAACTGGTCGTTGACAAAGATCTGAGTTCCCTGTGTAGCGCTACTGATTGTCAGCGAGGCCATGTTAGACTCCAGTTTGATGGGCAGCGACAGTTTCTCGTTGCCAATCGTAAACGTACCACTTTTTGTATCGTAGGCCTGCGCCTCCACTCTATACTGATGTTGTCCCATCGGTAATAGTATGCTGAGAGATCCATTCTGTAGTGTCTGCAGGTTGTTATCGATATACACAATAGCGGAAGCGGGTTCCACGGTCATAACCAGATAGCGCATACCATCGTCAATATTCGTGTTGCCAATCTGTGGCATCACCAACGTCAGCCGATAAGTAACCAGTGGCTGTACACCATGTCCGATGTTGTAATCGGAAAAGGTAATGTGCGCTGGCAAGAAGCTGGGATGCTTGACCATTAGTTCCTTGCTACCTTTGCTCATATACACCCAGTATTCTCCAGCCTTGTACTCCACGGGCTGAATGACATTACCTTCAAAGGTAGCCCCGGTGGTGGCCAGTTGCACCTTCACCAGCGCACAGGGATCCCCGATCAAGTCGTTGCGTCGATATTGACTTGCAGAAAGATCGTTGGTGGCCTGCATTTCTTTTACTGTCAATTCCTGAGCATGAATTGTTAGCGTTAGGAATAGACTTACAACGGACAGTATTAGCTGCTTGACATTCATTGTAGTAGTAATTTGTCTGCAAAAATAAGTATTTCTTTTATAATAGCCTAATTTTTACCTTAATTTTTGTTCAATTACTGGTTTTGGGGGCATTTCCTCCTGTTGACGTCAGCAAAGCCGAAGCCGTGGATTCCACATGTAATACTCTACTGAAGCCTACCGTTACCTCAGCCGCTATGGCGCACTGGCTCTCTGCGACAAGCATTATGGCATCATGCACACGCTCTCGCTCGAAGAGAATCTCCAGATGCTATGGGCTGGTCCTCGCCCTGGCATTCATTATATATATGGTGGGAGCCGTCAGACAATATGGGCGGTGGCTGCGCGACAACTACGTGATGGGCACCATCGCACACCTCATCGGATTTCCACTGGCAGGACTACTGCTGTGGCGCGTGGAGACATTGAAAGACTTGAGCACCGACAGCCTCACCCCGCACTCGGCTCAAACGGAAGAGAGCACAAGCAAGAACACCTCTGCCAAGGGAGAGGCTTCACATATCGGACAACTGCTGGCCAAGCACTGTGAGGCCGCGCAACTCTACTTGCAGACTGACCTGACATTGGCGCAACTCTCGGGAGCCATCGGCGTGAACCGCTATTATCTCAGCCAGTATTTCGCCAGTCAGAACACAAGTTACTACGAATACATCCACGACCTTCGCATCCGTCACTTCATAGCACGCTACCGAGAGCGTGCCGCTGCCCATGAGCCCATTGTCGACCAGCAGCTGGCTCAGGAGAGCGGCTACGACAGTTACAGCACCTTCAGCGCCGCCTTCAAACGGCGTATGCACAAGTGCGTCACCGCCTGGATGCACGAAGAAGCATCGAAATGAGGAGGGTGTGTCAAAATGTATCTTTCTCCTCCCCTTTCTAAGGGGAGGAAATAGTTACTTCATTTTGACACATCCTCCTCATGATGGGTAATGCCTGATGTGGGCTTCAGCGGCTGACGAGCTTCACCTCGGAGTTCAGACCGCTGGGCATGGGAGCCCAGTCGGCATAGGTGGTGCGCTTGTAGTCGATGTCAACAACGTTGATCTCGTTGAACTTACGCCATTTGACACCTCTGCGGTCCAGGTCGGCGATGCGGTTGGCGGGCAGGTTGGTGACTTCTATGCGTAGCGTGTTCTTGCCCTTACGCAGCGAGTTGCGGCAGTCAAGGACGAAAGGTACGGCCCAGGCGCAGCCGATGAACTGGCCGTTGATATAGACGCGGGCCGACTCGCGGACGTCGCCGAGATCAATCTGCCACTGGCGGGCAGCCTGTTCCTTAGTCAGGCGGAAGGTGGTCTCGTAGACGCCGGTGCCCATGGTGACGGCGGCGGAGTCGCTGAGCGTCTCCCAGGTCTGGAGCTTGTCAAGGGCAAAGCTCTTGCCCACATGGGGGGCTTCCTCGGTGAAGCTCAGTTTCCAGGGGCCGGTGATGGGCAGTTGTCTGGTTTGTTGCGACTCAGTCGCAACAGACGGGGACGGTTGCGCGGAGGTCTGCAGGATGCGGCTTTCGCCGGAGCGAAGGGTGATATGCACCTGGCCGTCGCGGACTATGGCGGGGGTGATGTCGCCGTTCATGGGGTTGTACCAGGTGGCACCCTGGCAGGTGACAGCCAGCGGGACGTCGGCATCGACGTCGTTGGGCGTCAGGTTGGCGATGAAGTAGTGGTAGCTGTCACCGTTCTGGCGGCGGATGGCACGCAGGCCGTGACGGGTCTTCATGGGTTCTGCCTTGGCGAAGTGCGCCATGACGGCAGCGTTCTCACCCTCGATGACAAAAGGCTTGAGGGGTGTCAGCAGTGCCTGCAGGCGGCTGTCTATAGTGGTGCCGGCAGGGATGATGAGCGCCTTGTAGCGTGTGCCGCCTTCGGTCACCAGCATACCGTTGTCCACACGTACCTTGGCTAACTGGCGGTCGCTGATATAGTCGCAGTCGTAGCCCAGACTGTCGATGGTCAGGATGCTGCGGATGAACTGCGGAGCCTTCTCGTCCATGGTATGGATGTCGAACTGCATCAGCAGGTCTTCGCCGCCGCGGCGGTCCTTGCTGGCCTCCTTGGCATCGTCGTTACGGGGTCCGCGCTGCCGCCACATGTCGCGGACGGGCAGGTAGACCAGGAAGTCGTTGTCGGGCTGTCCGAGTTGCAGGAAACTCTGACACCTTTCTATATACTGCATCAGGTAGGGGGCATCGCGCCAGATGCTGTTTGTGGGACTCATGTCGATGCTGGCATAGAAGCGCCAGCCCGGCCACGGGTCGTTCTTCGGCGAATAGCAGGTGCCGTGGAAGTAGACGTGGTTGACGCCGCAGGTGAACATCAGGTCGAGGTCGGGCTTCATCTGCGACAGACTGGTGCGGAAATGTTCCGTGAGCCAGGTGAAGGTCTCGCTCGACGTCAGCAGCTTGCCCGTGACATGTGCGGCGGAGGGAGCGTACTTTAGCATGGACACATCGCTGAAGTTCTTCTTCGTCTTGCCCGGGTCGGTGCGCAGTCCCTTGATGCCGAACTCAGAGAGTCCGAAGCCTTCAATCTCGGGGATGTCGACGGCGGCATAGAGGTCGAGCAGGTTGGCGGGAGAACCGTGGGCCTGGTTGCGCACCTTGACGCCGTGCTTGTGAGCCCAAGCCACCCACTGCTGCGTGAAGTTCTCGAGCAGCAGGTCGGAGAGTGTCTCGCGGTAGTCGGCCAGCACTTGGTTGCCGTCATCCACCACGCCTAACAGCTCGGGCAGTTTTTCCCGCAGGTCGTAGCCGCGGCGCTTCAGGAACTCGTCGAACAGCGTCGGTGTCCAGTTGGCCTTATACACCTCGTAGCTGTCGTTGAAGAAGGTGTGAGGGTAGGGGACACCGGAGGCGGCAAAAGCCTTCTCGAAGCGGTCGAGGTAGTTGCGGACGGCCTCGCGGTCGAAGTGGTCGACCACCCAGCCCTCACCGCCCGGGGCGGCACGCTTGACCTTTTGTTTGGTGCGACCTATCTCGACGGTGTAAACGGGGGAACCGTTGACCACGGTGTCTTTGAAGACGGCCTTGCAGGCAGCCTGTTCCAAGGGGATATGGGGCCCGCCGAAAGGCCAGCCCGTACCACAGTTCATGTCCACCTCGATGCCTAAGGGGGCAGCGAGGTCCTCGACGGTCTTCAGAGCTTGCATCCATTGCGGCGACAGGAACGGGATGTTGTTCTTGTCGTTGCCCTGCACACCATAGAGGGGGGTAATCTCGACGGCACCGATGCCGTGGTCGGCATACTGCTGCAGGTTCCACTGCAGGTTCTCCTTGTCGACGGCAGAGCCCAGCCACCACCAGCGGGTGCCGGCCTTGGCCTCAGGACGGGGCGAGGGCCAGGTCTGCGCCCCTGCGGGGCTAAATATAAAATATAAAATATAAAATAAAAAGGCCAGCCTAATCTTTTTGTTGTTCATTCTGCCTTGTAGTTTTAATTGTTTTTACAATAATACGAATAATCTCATCCAAATCTTTCTTCATAGACGTATACATGCTATCATCGATGTATGAAGTCTTGTGAAGTAACGTCAGCCAATACGAAGTTTCACTGGCTTCTTTTAAAGAGATACCAAGTTTGCTAATAAAATCTGCCTTACTTTGTGCATATATTGCCTCAAACGAGTTTGCACCAATACTTGTGCCACATCTCAGTATCTGTTTTGACATAACAAATTCCTTATGGGTATCTACAAGATACTTATATCCATTTACAATCCTAATGCCAAAAGCAAGAGCCTTGTCAGACAATACATTATTTTCAACCATCTAAAAGATATTTTTTATTTTATATTTTATATTTAGGGCGTAGCCCGCAATTTATAGTATTCAGATAGGCCGAGGAGGTAGCAGCCGGTGCCGTAGTCCTCGAAGTCGGGCACACTGGTGAAGGTGACGGGCTGGCCGGCCGACGGGTCCTTGCCGGTGCCCTGGTTCCAGCCGAGGAAGCCATCGTTGTGGAGACAGCTCTTCAGAGCCGTCCAAGCCTTGTCGCAGGCAGGGCGGTATATGTCGGCTTTCAGGATGCCGTTGTTGATGCCCCACGAGAGACCATAGAGGAAGAGTGCCGTACCCGTCATCTCCGGTGTAGGATAGACGGCGTCGCTGACCAGGCTGGCATGCCAGAAGCCATCGTCATGCTGGCACTTCAGCAAGGCCTCGCTCATCAGGAGGAAGTCCTTCTTGAACTGCTTATAAGCCTTGTCCTTCGGCGACAGCTCGTTCATCGAGCGCACCAGGGCGGCATATACCCAGCCGTTGCCGCGGCTCCAGTAGCAGTTCTTGCCGTCAGGCTCCTTGTAAGGGGCCACGTAGTCTGCATCGCGCCACCACAGACCTTCCTTCGTATTGAAGCATCCGCCACCACACTCGTTGCGGCTCCACAGATACATCTTCAAGGCATGGTCGCGATATTTGGTGTCGCCCGTCAGCTTGGCCACCTGCATATACAGCGGCATCGCCATCTGGATGGCGTCAATCCAAGTCCACCAGCCATATAGCGAGGGCTCTGCACCCTTGGTCTTGGAGGTAGCGTTCTTCTTGTCGTTGGGTGTCACCATCTGGTGGTCCAGGTTGGCAATGACATGCCCCAGCAGTTCCTTGTAGTCTTTGCCGGTGTAGGGCAGCAGTTCGACGTAGGTCTGACCGCAGCACTGGTCGTCGGCATCACAGGTGTTGACACCGTTGCGCGGCGTCCACTTGTGGAAGTCAGCCCATGTCATCGCATAGTCGATGTAGCGCTGCTGCGGGTCGACGGCGTTCAGCGCCATCAAGCCCTCGTAATAGACGGCACGCGTCCACAACGATGACGGACGCACCTTCTTGACATTGGTCGGCAGGGTGGGGTCGCTGTACTTGGTCATGAAGTAGTCGTTGGCCTTCTGTGCAGCCTGCAGCACCTCATTTTGCGCCCCTGCGGGGCTAAATATAAAATATAAAATATAAGATAAAAATAATGCTCTCAAGGTTCTGTTACTCATAATCTTACCCTTTTTATTTTTTATTTCTTATTTTTTATTTCTTATTTTTTATTTCTTATTTTTTATTTAGGGCTTTAGCCCGCTTACTTTTGGGCTTCAGCCCGCAGATTTATCCTTGCGGTTTTGAATTTGTCGCTGCTGACCTTCAGCCGGATGTCTGACGGCTGTTGTCCGGCACGCAGGATGACCATGGCCGAGCCCTGCCAGAGCCTACGGTGGTTGACGGTGTTCAGTTCGTCGCTGCTCATGTCGCCGTTGCTGACAGCCACCAGCTGTGCGTCGCCTTCGACCTCAAACTGCAACTCGTCTTGGACGCTCTGCACGCGGCGTCCCTTGGAGTCTACCGCCGTGATGCGTACGTGCTGCAGGTCCATGCCGTCAGCAGTCCATTGTGCGTTGTCGGGTTCCAAAAGCAGGCGTACTGCCTTGCCGGTGGTTTCGAGATGATGGCGTGCCCACACCTTGCCGTCCTTGTAGGCAATGGCTTCCAGACGACCTTTCTGGTAGGCTACGTCCGGCCAGCTGATCTGGTTGCGGTGCTTGGCATCGGTGGGATTCTGGCGACGGCCCAGACTCTTGCCGTTGAGGCGCAGCTCCACCTCGTCGCCATTGGTATAGATGAGCAGGTTGGCCTTCGAGCCGTCGGGACGGTTCCAGAGCTCCGACTGGCGGTCGGTGCCCGTGATGATGCCGTTCCACTCCACGCCCTTGTTCTTGTCCTCCATGACGGTGATGCGTACTAACGGCTCGTCGGAGAGGAACGACTTCATGAAGTAAGCCTTGGGTTTAGGCATGAGGTCGATGTAGAACACGCCCTGCGCCCAGCCCTTCTCCGGCCAGCCCTGGCTCTCGCCTAAGTAGTCGATGGCTCCCCAGTAGGCCAGTCCGATGACCTTGTTGAGGTCCATCTCAAACCAGTTCGGACCCATGGCAGCCGTCGAGGCCTCGCTCTGATAGAACTTCATCCACGGGAAGCGCTTGCCGTCGCCGGGGAAGTACATATAGCGGTAGTTGTAGGCCTGGATGTCGGTCTGCATGGCCAGGTCACAGGGCAGCGAGTCGGTCTCCCAGTTGCGATAGCGCGGGTGCATGGCGACGGTGACCAGACGCGAGGTGTCGTAGCGCTGCAGCACGGCTTTCATCATCTTGTAGCATGTCACGCCGAAGTCGTTGAAAGGCTGGTTGGGGTCCTGCTGCAGTTCATTTCCTAAGCTCCACATCACCACGCTGGGTGAGTTGCGGTCGCGCTTCACCCACTCCTCGATGTCCGTTGCCCAGTGGTTCATGAACGGCACACGTCCTCCGCTGTGCTGGTTGGTCCACTTGTCGTACAACTCGTCGACGACGAGGATGCCATACTTGTCGCACAGCTCGATGAACTGTCTGCTGTAGGGGTTGTGGCTGGTGCGTATGTGGTTGATGCCAAACTGCTTCATCAGCTGCAGGCGCTTCTCGATGGCACGGGGATAGGCGGCAGCTCCCAACGCACCGAGGGTGTGGTGGTTGGCATAGCCCTTCAACAGCACCTTCTTGCCGTTGAGCTTCATGCCGTATTCGGGTCCATATTCCACAGTACGTATGCCGAAGTGCTCGCTGTATTCGTCGGCTACGGAACCATCCTCGCGCAGCAGGGTCACCTCAGCACGGTAGAGGTTTGGCGTCTCCGTGTCCCACAGCTGGGCATCGGTAATCTCCACCTCTTTCAGCTGCACCTCCTGGGTGCGTGACGGCGTAACGCGACTGACAGCCTGCTCCGTACTGCTGACCAGCTGGCCGTCGGGAGCGTAGATATTCAGTACCAGACGGGCTTTTTTGGCCTGACTGCGGTAGGTCATGGTGACGCCGACGCTGACGTAGCGGTTCTGGCGGGTGGTGATGTATAGCGGGTGGTAATCCATGTAGATGTCGGCAGCGGTGCTGACGAGGTTGACGTTGCGGAAGAGGCCTGCGCCGGTGTACCAGCGGGAGTTCTTTTCCGTCATGGTGCCGGCCTTCACCACCAGCGTGTTGTCGCCCTCCTTCAGCAGGCCGGTAGCGTCAATCTGGAACCCCACGTAGCCGTAGTCGGTGCCCCCGATGCGGCGCCCGTTCAGGTAGACGTCACCCACCAGCATGATGCCCTCGAAGTCGAGCAGCACCCGACGTCCCTTGAGCGTCTCGGGTTTCATGTTCAATGTCTTCCTGTACCATCCCGTGCCCATCTCCTTGAAGCCACGGGACGACAGACGGCTCTTGATGTTGGCGCCGGCATCGCTGTTGTCGGGACGCTCGTCGGCTGTCGGTGGTACCCACGGCTGACTGATCTGGAAATCGTGTGGCACGTCGACGCGCTGTACGTTGGTAAACAGCGAGTCGCGGCTGAACTCCCATCCGAAGTTCAGCGTCTCCACCTGGCGCTGCTGGGCAGCCACGAGGGTGGGAGCGAAGAGTAGTAGTAATAGCAGTCGTCTATACATAGTATGCTGTTGTTTTGTTTATTCGGTGATACACTTCAGGTTCCGTGCTAACTGTTCGGTGCTGCTGGCTCCTACGAGTACGCTGGTAACGCCCTGCTGTTGCAGAATCCAGCGTAACGCCATCTCGGCCAGCGTCTGTCCTTTGGCAACGGCCTCTTTGTTCCATGCCTTTAGTTGCTGCAGCAGTTCGTCTGTCAGCATGTCCTGACGTAGGAACTTGCCTTTCGACATGCGCGAGTCGTCGGGAATGCCGTTTAGGTAACGGTCGGTGAGCAGGCCTTGTGCCAAGGGCGAGAACGAGATGAAGCCCACTCCCTCCTGCTGGCACAGCTGCAGGATGCCCTCGTCCATGGGTTCGCGATTGAGCATGTTCAGCTTACCCTGGTAGATGAGCAGGGGTACGTCGTGCTGCTTCAGGTAGTCGATGGCGAAGCGTGTGGCCTCCAGTGGCCAGCGCGAGATGCCCACATAGAGTGCCTTGCCCTGGCGCACGATGTCCACCAAGGCCTGTAACGTCTCGTCCAGGGGTGTCTCCGGGTCGTAACGATGGCTGTAGAACAAGTCCACATAGTCGAGGTGCATGCGCTTGAGACTCTGGTCGAGGCTGGCCATGAGGTACTTCCTGGAGCCCCAGTTGCCGTAGGGGCCAGACCACATGTCGTAGCCGGCCTTGGTCGAGATGAACAGCTCATCGCGGTAGGGTCGCAGGTCGGCCTCCATGACGTGACCGAACGTCTCCTCGGCCGAACCGTATGGGGGACCGTAGTTGTTGGCCAGGTCGAAATGCGTGATGCCATGGTCGAAGGCATAGCGCAGGATGTTACGTGAGCGGTCGTAGGGGTCTACGCCGCCGAAGTTGTGCCACAGCCCCAAGCTTACCTTGGGCAGCAAGACACCTGTGCGTCCACAACGGGCATATTGCATCCCGCAGTCATATCGTTTCTCGTCAGCTTGATACATATTTTTTGAAGTTTGATGTTTGAAGTTTGAAGTTTATGATTAGTTATGGCGTTTGGACCGATTCTCAGTTTCCGTCGGGCTTGGTGATGTTGCTGCCTGCCGACATGTACCAGACGAAGGCATCGGGGTCGTCAGGATGGCTGGGGTCGAAGTTCTGCCAGTCAGGGCGCAGGTGGGTGACCAGCGGTGACTGTAGCTGCTTCAGTCCCATGATGACCATCTTTGCCACCTCCCAGGCACCGAAGGGATTGAAGTGCGTGTTGTCGGCCAGTGCCTTGTCCTGTCCGGGGAAGGTGTTGGCAGGATAGTGCACCAACGACTTCTTCGAACCCTCCTCACCCAGCGCCTCATAGAAGGTGCGCGTCATGCCGTTGAGTTCTATCAGGGGCACTCCTTCACGGCGGGCCACGGTACGCATGGCGTCGGGATACTCGCCGTGGGTGTAGGCCAGTGTGCGGTGGTCTTTGTTGAACAGGCGCCGGGCTGTCGGCGTGACGAAGATGATGTTGCCGCCGCGCTCACGCACCCGGTCTGAAAAAATCTTCAGGTTGCGCGTATAGCTGTACCACGCACCGTCACCGGCCCGCTTCTCCTTCTCGTCGTTATGACCAAACTCGCAGATGACGTAGTCGCCCTTCTTGAGCTGGGTCAGTATCTTGTCCAGTCGCAGCTGTGCTAAAAAGGTGGTGGCTGACAGTCCGCTCTCGGCATAGTTGGCAATGACAATGCCGTCGTCGAACCAGCGTGTCGCCATCTGTCCCCACGACGACCACGGCTCCTCCTCCTGGTCGACCACGGTGGAGTTGCCACAAAGGAAGATGGTCGTTGCCGTGGTGTCCGGCTCGATGCGGATGCTCTTCACGGCTGGTGCCGGACCGCAGAATGCCAGCGTTAGGCTGTCGTCCCAGTTTTTGTAGCTCCACTCGCGGGGCTTCAGCTTGACGCTGCTCTTGGCGTCAATTTTGGGAGAATGCTTGTTGACCAGAAAGCTGACGGTCTGGTATTTCCCCTTCTTCGTCGTGATGACGTCGAAGAAGTGGCGGCGGCTCTCTGCCCTGATGACCGTCTGTGTGGCCCGCTTCTTGGCTCCTACGGTCACGGTGACGCGGTAGTTGCCGTCAGGGACGCAGGCACTATAGGTAAAGGGTGTTGTCGACGCCTTGTCAAGCGTCACCTCGATGGGGAACTGTTCAGACGCATGGCCGTAGGCCGTTGCTGTCAGGGTGAAGATGATAGTCAGTAACAGATGTCTCATAGATATGTTTATTTGAGAAATGGATTAACCGTCTTGTCCGGCCCCAGGTAGAAGCCCGTCTCTGAAGGCTGGTTGTAGCCGACGTTCTGGGCTGCCACGGAAAGCCTGTAGGGAATGTCCTCCATCAGGCAGTTGATGCGGTAGTCGGTGGGAATGGGGGAGACGAAGATGCGCAGCTCGTCGCTCTCACGGGTACGGGCGATGACCTCCTCGCGCCAGTCGCCTAAGATGTCGGCTGACAGGCAGGGGTTGGACTTGGTACCGTTGTTGAACACGATGCCGGGGAGTCTGACAATGGTCTTCACCTCATGGCTCTCCCAGTCGTATTTCGTCACTGCCTCCCGGTCGAGCAGTTCGCGCAGCAGGTCACCGTCCCACCAGATGCCGAAGTTGATGGACAGGTGGCGGCCCTTTAGCCGAAGGTGCTGCTGGTGTTGCGGGTCTTCGGGATCCTGGGTGGTGTAGAGCACCTCGCCCTTGATGTTGCGGATGCCGTGGCTGTCGCTGCTCCACATCTCTACGCCGGGATTATTGGGGTCGATGTCGGCAGCCATGGCACGTCCGACGTCGCTCTTGCTGGGAATCTGGAAGATGACCTTGCCTGTTGCGGCATCGCGGAAGTCAGAACCGTCGCGCTTGTTCTCGTGGCAGTCCCACACCTGCAAGTGGTCGCTCGTGGGGTCGAAGGCTGTCAGGTGGATGGCGTCGCCATGTCCGAAGCCGGTATTATACAGTCCCTTGCCGTCGTGGTCGACAGCCATGGAGCCGTAGGTGATCTCGTCGCATCCGTCACCGTCGACATCGGCTACGCGGATGTTGTGGTTGCCCTGTCCGGCATAGCTGCTCCACTGTGGCTCGTTGGTGTCGAACACCCAGTGCTGTTTCAGTTCCTTGCCGTCCCAGTCCCAGGCTGCGATGACCGTCCGTGTATAGTAGCCGCGGCAGAAGATGGCCGACGCCCGCTTGCCGTCCAGATAGCCCACGGCGGCCAGCATACGGTCGGAGCGGTTGGCATAGCTGTCACCCCAGTCCTTGGGGTCGCCGCGCTGCGGCACATAGGGCTTGGTGTCCATGGCCTCGCCTGTCAGTCCGTTGAAGACCGTGATATAGTCTGGCCCAGTGAGGATGCGGCCTGTCATGGGCCGTCCCTGCTGGTTGTACTTACCCCATTCCTGCTGCGGAGTTGGTGTCGGGACCTCTCCGACGGGTTTGTGGCGGTAGTCTGCCTGTGCATCGCCGATGACGTTGCCCTTGCTGTCGCGGGTGCCGTCGGCCGTGCGGACGATGAACTCTGCCCGCCCGTCACCGTCCAGGTCGTAGGCGATGAACGGCACATAGTGGGCACCGCTGCGGATGTTGATGCCCATGTCAATGCGCCAGAGCAGCGTGCCGTCCAGCCGGTAGCAGTCGAAGAGGGTTGGTCCGGTATAGCCGTCATGGGCGTTGTCATGGGCATTCGACGGGTCCCACTTCAGGATGATTTCGTATTGTCCGTCGCCGTCTACGTCAGCCACTGAGGCATCGTTGGCAGCATAGGTGAAAGGTCTGCCGTCCGGCGTGGTGCCTCCTGCCGGCTTCTGGAGTTTTACCGCCAGATAGCCTGCGGGGGCATCTGCGGTTAGGGTATAGGAACCGTTCTTGCCGCCTCCACAGACTTCGTAGACTGCTCTTTCGTTTACGAGGGGGGTCTCATCGACAAAGAACGTGCCGCCAGTTGTCAGACTTTGGGCATTCAGCTTTTGGCCGTTTCTGTAAATGTCGAAAGGTTCTCCTTTCTTGTCGGACGTGAGCGTGCGCCAACTGACGACTACGCGCTCACCGTCACGCATGGCAACCACTCCACGGTTCAACTGCTCGCGGTTGATCTCGTCCATGTGATAGCGAGGCTGTCCTACTGCTGTCAGTGCTACCAGCAGCATGATGCCAGTCATGATGTGTTTAAGTCTCATTTAGAATTGATTTTGTATTAGTAAATGTATTTGATGCGTTTGTTTCTTGCAAATATACGAAATCTTCTTGGAGGAGTCAAGGATTTAACATTCTTTATATGCGTAACTGACGTAGTTGCCAGCCGTCAACGACGATAGGACCATCCAAGGCTCGGATAGTCAGCTGATGTTTTCCTGCCGACAGGCGAACCTTCGTCTCGCGTTCCGTGAGACCGTTCAGCACATTCTGCTTCCAGCGTTCCGAGCGGAAGGGCTCCTTCAGGGAGTAGACGGTGTCTCTGTCACCGTCGATACTGACACCATAGCGCAAATCACCGCCGTCAATGGGGTGGGTAGGTATCAGGCATGTTGTGAGGACATAGTCTCCTGGCTGGCTGACCTCGAACTGGACGGTCAGGGTGTCACCCTTGGACAACGCCATGGCGTGCATCGAACGTCCCAGCATCTGTATCATGGCTACGCCTTCTGATGCCGACACATAGTCGCAGGCAAAGCCTTGAACCAGTGGCTCCTGACCGTCACCACTCAGGCGCGCTCTCACATCGTCGAATACGGGTAGTCTGCGCGGTGCAGCGTCCATCAGTCCTGACCACTTGCCATCCTGCATGGCATGATACTGTCGGGTGAGGGCTTGTATTTCTTCGTAGGCACGGTGGCTTTCAGCCGAATCGCTGAGTATCTTGCGGTTGATGGCTGCTGTCGCCAGTATGGGGTACTCGATAGCAGCAAAATAGGCGTCGTGCAGCTCCTGCCGGACATAGGCCTTACAGCGTTCGATGTCGGCCTTCATTCGTTGGAATGCAGCCAGCCGGTCAGCGGCCTGGCGCTCATTCAGTGCCACACTGTCAACGGGCGACAGGCCCCGAGGATATTTCTTCTTGTCCAGTTCCACCTGGGTCCACCCCATGAATTCCGGCCGGCGTTCACCGCAAAGGCGGTAGAAGTCATGCATGACGGGAAACAGACGTTTCCCTGCTTGTTCGCCGAACTGCCGGCAGAGCCATTGCTGCAGATGGCTGGTCAGTGTCTCACCCGTGACACAGTCGATATTCCATGCCATGTCGAGGAAGAGTTCCAGGTCGTAGGCAGCCACCTTCGGGTCGTGGACGTTAGCTATCCAGAGCCGTCGGGCATGATGGTCGTAGGCCTGTCGCAGTTCGTGGTAGATGAGTCCCGGCTGGGTGGTCGTCAGCCATAGGTAGTCGTGCGGACGTCCCCAATAGGACAGGTGGTAGTAGATGCCGGCACCACCGCTGCGCTGCTGCTCCTGAGGGTCTGACAGCCGCGTCATATAGCCATAGTTGTCGTCGCACCACAACAGCGTTACGTAGTCGGGCACCTTCAAGCCATGCTCATAGAGTTGCAACACCTCCTTATAAGGAACAAACACTTGCGCCAGCTGCTGTGGGTTGCCAATATACTGCTGTAATAGCTGTTGCTGGTCGTCGATGACCTGTTGCAGGCCTTCCAACTTTTCCTGTTCGGTATGATAGCCTTCCATCGAACTGTCGTGGATGCCCCGCATGCCGATGGTGAACATGTTGTCCCTGGACGTGCTGACTTCCTGCAGCCGCTCTGTCCAGTACTGCTGTACGGTAGCGCGGTTGGTGCGGTAGTTGAAGGCGCCGCGCTTGGCGGCATCCCACTCGCCGACGTTGTTTCTGAGTAGCGGTTCGCAGTGGGACGTGCCAATGATGATGCCGCACGAGTCGGCCATAGCCTTGGCCCCTGGCACCTGGAAGAATGCGGTCGTGCCCGGATGCATGGCTGGCCAGATGGTGTTTGCCCGCAGTCTCAGCAGCAGTTGGAAGATTTTCTGGTAAGTCTTCGGCCCAATCATTCCGGAGGGGCCGGGTTCGAAATGCTGACAGCTCCACGGCCGCAGCGACCAGTCTTCGTCGTTCAGGAAAATGCCGCGGAAGGCGACGCTGGGGCTTTGTTCCAGGACGAAGTCACGGCCTATCGTTAAACGGTGTTTCTTTTCCGGCACGATGTCGCCCCACCATACCCACGGCGAGACGCCCGCCATCCTCGACAACTCTAACAGTCCGTAGGCCATGCCCCGTCCATTGCTGCCTTCAATGATGATGCGTCCGTCCTTTACTGACAGTCGGAATCCGTCAGCAGGCAGAGCCGCATTCTGTACAATCCTGATGGCTGCCCGGTTGGAAGCGACAGGCCTTAGCCCGGTTACCTGGAGCATGTCCTCCTTCCACATCTCCAAGGCAACCCTGACGACAGGTTCCACCCCCGACGGCATCTCGTACGTGACAGGGTGCTTGCCGTCGAACCAGGTGACATCTGCGAAGGCGCTGGAAGATGTCAGCAGGATGCAGAATATAGTGATCAGCTTCTTCATTTGCTGTAGGCTTTCCATTCCCAGATGCCCGGGGCACCCTGGTCGATAGTCAGACGCAGGAACCGGAGGTCTTGGCCGATGCTGGCCCGATGGGGAGAACGGGCTACAGGTTCTGACTGCCGTCCACACTCGGTCCATGACTGGCCGTCAGCGGAATACGCCAGATGCCAGCGATGACCCTCCGTGGGGTGCAGGGGATAGAAACAGGTCTCAGCAACGTGCTGCACTCTTCCGAGGTCCATGGTCAGGGTAGGGGTGGCATCCTCGTCGGCCGCCTGCCAGTAGGTGCCGTTGCTGCCGTCGCCGGCCAGTGATGCCCGGTAGCTGCGGACGCGATAGACGGTCTTGACCTGCCGGTCTTTCCGTTCGGACGAAGCCTTGAACTTGGCCTGCAGGGCGAGGTTCGGACGTTGCTCCTGCGGGGTGGCGAGGTAGCCGACGCCATAGCTGTCGGGGATAAGCTGACGGATGGTGCCGTCGTCGTTGAAGTCCAGCCAGTTGGCATACATCTGTCGGGTGGTGCCGCCGTCACCGTATTCCAAGTAGAGCATGGCATAGCGGTCGGTAGCCTCGTCGTAGAAGACGTTGCCGTGACCGGGTCCCCAGACGTTATTGCCCGGAGCCGACACCAAGAAGATGTCGCCCTGGGCTGGAGCCTGATAGCCGGCGAGTGGCCCCTCCTTGCTCATCATGTAGGCATAGTGGTAGTTCTCGCGCCCGCTGAGGGTGTAGAGATAGTAGTAGATGCCCTTGCGCTTGAAGCATATCGGTCCTTCGCTGTACCCACCTTGTCTGGTCGGGATGCTGACGGTCTCGCCGTCGGTGCTGCGCCAGTCGGCAGACAGACGGGCGGCATGGCGACGGCGCCAGAAGATGTAGCCCTTGCCGTTGTCATCGATGAACGGCTCACCGTCGATGTCGGGGCATACCACCGCCGTGCTGTCAAAGCGGAACGGCCCTGTGGGGCAGTCGCCCTCCAGCACGTAGGTCGGCATCTTCGCCTCGTCGGGACTGACCAGGGTGACGTAGAGCAGGTACTTGCCGTCCTTCTCCACCACACGGCCCGGTGCCCAGTAGCGCCAGTAGCCGTCACGCTGCTTGCCTTTCTTGTCGGTATATGAGAAGGGCTGATGCCAGTCGAAGCCCTGGATGTGCGAACCCTCGAAGCTCCAGTTGACGAAGTCTTTCGACTGCCAGACGACCGGGGCGCCACACTGTTCCAGCCCCTTGTCGAGGTCGGTGGTGGCATACATATAATAGGTGTCGCCGAACTTCGACACCGAGCCGTCGGCGATATGGTCGGGAATCAGTGGATTGTACTCATGCAGGCCGAGCAGGGGCTTCAGCACAGCGTCGTCGACGCGGAATGCCGTACCGTGGCGGATGCCCGATGGAATCTGCAGCTGGTCAGAAACGTCCTGCCACGTCTTGCCGTCGTCCAGGCTGCGCACCACGCCGTAACGGTGGTTGCGGTACATGTCGAAGTAGACGTACAGCGTGTCGCCGACGTAGAGTGGGGCAGGCCCTTCACACCAGATGTCCTTGGGTGAGATGGGTGCCGACACCTTGGTAGGAAAGCCCTTGGCGATGCGCTTTGTCGTGGTGACGCGCAGGTTCTTCTCGGCTGGCAGCGAGTTCTCATTCTTCACCACCATGAGCAGCCTGCCGCTCTTCGGTTGCCTGACGATAGCGGCGTCGATGACGTTGAAGTCGGGGTTGAAGAACATCTTCGTCTCCGAGAACGTCTGGAAGTCCTGGGTGGTGCAGTAGTAGATGCGGTGGTTCCACTGTTTCTCGCGCTCTGTCGAGGCTACTGGCTTGTGCCGCCCGGGGATGGTCGTCGCCCAATATATATAATAGGTGTGGGACGGCTCGTCATAGAAGAGCTCTGGTGCCCAGGCGTTCAGGGCCTGCGGCTCGTGCTTCATGACGGGGATGGCGCGCTGTTCGCTCCAGTGTATCAGGTCGCGTGACGAGGCATAGCCTATGATCTGGTCGTTCCAGCTCGACGTCCATACCATGTGGAACGTACCGTCGGGACCTTGTACGATGCTCGGGTCACGCATCAGCCGGTCGTTGCCCACGGTGGGTGTCAGCATGGAACGTCCGTCGTTGAGCGCCGTCCATTGCAGTCCGTCGTAGCTGTAGGCTAAGTGCAGTCCGTCACTCTGTCCGACGAAATAGGAGAACAGGTACACGTCGCGGGCCTGCATGTCGGCTACCGCCAATGCTATTGTCACGAGGACGGTGAGGATCCTTCTGGTAAACATGTGATGAGTTTTTGAATGGAAGGAGGCCTACTTGACGTAGATCTTCTTGCCGTTAGTGATATATACTCCCTTCGGGAGCACAGAGGGCACAGAGGATGCAGAGGGCACGGAGGGTACGGAGATGCGGCGGCCCTGCAGGTCGTACCAGGCGCCAGCCTCATTATCCATTATCCATTTTCCATTATCCATTACTTCGGTAATGCCCGTAGGCTCCACGCCCTGGAACGACTCGATGTAGTCGGGCAGGTAGTAGCCCAGGTGTGGCGGCTGGTTGTAGGCCACGTTCTGCCAGGCGACGCCCAGGCGGTATACGTGGTCGTGCATGAGCGTCGGCACACGGTAGTCGGTGGGTATAACCGTCGTGAAGATGTTCAGGGCGTTGTTGGTCGAATTGCGCAGAATCAGTTCCTCACGCCAGTCACCGAAGATGTCGGCCGACAGGTTGGGCGTAGCCTTGGTACTGTTGTTCGACTGTCCGGTGATGCTCTGAGAACCAACACCTAACGTTGAACCACCGTATTTCGAAATGGTTGTACCGTCCAGCAGTTCATCCTGTGCATCGCCATCCCAGTAGATACGGAAGTTCATGGACGGTTTGGTGCTGGCAGCCTGCTTGCCGCTGATGGCATTGAAGGGATTCTGGTTTCTGCTATTGCTGTCGAAACCACCATACGACGACCAGAACTCATAGCCGCGTGCCGACGCAACGATGTCGGCTGCCAGTCCGCGTCCGTTATCCTGACCTTTCTGTCCACCCTTCCACAGGATTTCACCCGTAGCGGCATCGTGCAGATCCCATGCGTAGTCCCCCTTCTCTTCATGGATGTCGAAGAGCTCCAGTCCGGGACGGTCGGGATCCATATCGCCTAAGTGGATGGCATCGCCATGCCCAAAGCCGACGGCATAGAGCATCTTACCGTCGTCATCGAGGGCGGCCGAGCCCCAGATGATTTCGTCCTTTCCGTCGCCATCGACATCAGCCACCGACAGGTTGTGGTTGCCGTTGGCATACATGGTATAGCGTCCGAGACCTGACGTACAGATGGTTCCCTGTAGGGTTTCTTCTTGCCCGTCGGCATCCATCAACCGATAGGTATTCTTCTTGTCAGAGCTGTGTAGCCAGCGTGTCTTCAGCTGACTGCCGTCGAAGTCGACAGCCCACAGATAGGCATAGGTGTAGTATCCGCGACAGAACACGGCGCTGGCATTGGCATCGGTACCACCAAGATAGGCCACACATGCCAGATAGCGCTCGCCACGGTTGCCGTAGTCACCCTTGTCGTTCTTGCCGCTGCGGTCGTCCCAGTTGAAGGTGCCCGCTGCCTCGCTCAGCTCAGCCTTGGCATTGCGGTTAGGGTAGTAGGCAACGGTATGGATGGCATTGCCAGTCAGTCCGTTGAACACCGTGAGGTATTCCTGTCCGCCATTGATGCGCCCACCGCTGACACGCCAGTCCTTGGCATTGTCAGCAGCCTTGATGTTATCGTCCGTCGCTGCCTGGTTGACATAGTTGCCTTGTCCATCCTTCGAGCCGGGAGCCGTCTTGCACATCAGTTCAGCCTTGCCGTCGCCGTCGAAATCGTACACCATATACTGTGTGTAGTGCGCTCCTGCGCGGATATTGTTGCCGAGGTCGATGCGCCATAGCTTGGTGCCATCGAGTCGATAGCAGTCAATATATACACTGCCGGAGTTTCCACTGCCAATGGAGTTGTCCTGTGACGTGCTGGGGTCCCATTTGACAAAGATCTCGTATTGTCCGTCGCCATCTACGTCGCCTACACTACAGTCATTGGGACTATACGTATAGGGCATGTCTACGGCATCCTCATACTTCTTGGTGCTGGAGTTATAAGGCTTCCAGCCTACAATCGTTCCGCCTTCAGGCTTGTCTAGCGGTACTTGCAGGTAGTAGTTGGTCCAGGGGGCAACTTCGGGCGTCGTGTCCACGATGTTGCCGTTCTGGTAGGTCACCACCTGGAATCTGTCTGATGCCGTAGCGCTGATGTCGCTGACTGATGTGGCCTGTGTGATGTTATCTTGCAGCACCTCACCGTTTTTCAGCAGTGCGAACGTGGTGTTCTTGTCATCCGTTCCCAAGAGGCGCCAGCTGGCAAAGTACTTCACACTCTTGCCCGAGGAATACTTGGTGACCACCAGTCCGCGGTCCAGCTTCTCCATCTGGCTGGCGGGCGTGTCGCTGGGTTTCTGTGCATTCCCCGCCACCGTCAAGGTACTCAGCAGTAAAGTGAATAGTAGTTTCATTGTTGGTATGTCTTATTTGATGATGATTTTCTTTCCGTTCTTGATATAGAGTCCCTTGGTTGTCGGCTTACCCGAGAGCCTGCGACCGTTGAGGGTGTACCAGATAACTGACTTCTTGTTTCCTCCGTCAGATACTACGTTGATGCTTGTCGGTACGTTGGTGACGCGCAGAATACCCTCTGCCTTCAGCAGGTCGCTGGTGTCCCAATAGAGTCCGGCAGGCAAGGTCGGCAGGTTCAGCGTGACGTTGCTGGCTTGTAAAGATCCTACTTTCCACAGCTGAATCCGGTCTCCATTCGACAGTGTTCCCTTGAGTGTGATGTTGATGTCGCCGTTGAGAATCAGCGTGTGCTCCACCTCAATATAGGAATGGGTGATGGTGCCCTTGACCTTCGAGATGTTCAGGTCCAGATGGCTAACGGTGGTACGCCCCGTTCCGGTAATGACGGCCTTGTCAATGAGTGTGCCGATAGTCACGTCTTTGCCGTCGTTGTGGAATGTTCCCGTGACCGTAGCTTTTCCCAAACCGTACGAGTTGTTCCATTGCAGAGAGGGATTGTAGTTGTCCGTCTTCGTGTTCTGGAACTTGATGGTACCCTCGAATTGGCTCCAGTTACCCAGCATGTTGCAGCGCACGCTGGTCACGTTGACCGTCAGCGTACCGGCACCCGTCAGTTTGCCCTTATAGTCGCAACGCGAGTCGAGCGTCCACGTAGCTGTCTTGCCCTCAGGAACCTCCACGTTGGTATTGTTGGTGGAATAGCTGTAGATGTCGATGGGGTCTTTCAGTGTGCCTCCGTTCAGCACCACCTTGCTGGGATACTGGTGAACAGCATTGATTTCTCCACCTTGTGCGGTACCCTGGTTGACCGTCAACTTACCATAGCTGGCCTTACCGTTCAGCACCAGGGTTCCATTACCTGTCTTGGTCAGTTCCTTCCCTGAACCGCTGATGGTTCCGTTCAGCGACAGCTGTGAGCCCGGTTTAACCTCAATGTTTCCTTGACTGGCGATGGTGATGGGTTGCGTGGTCACCATTGTCTGGCTGTTGGCCAGCGTACCGCCATTTAAGGTGATGGTATTGCTCACTCCGCCTAAGGCACCATATTCCGTACCATTGTTGTTGGCTAACGAACCGACAATGAGCTTGCCATCTTGGAGGTTGGTATCGCCCGTGTACTTATTCACGTTGTTGATGGTGACATTGCCCGTACCTTTCTTGGTGAGGCTGCCGTTGCCGATGATGCTGCCTGTACCCTCCAGGGTGAAGTTCTTGGCATTGTTGTCGAAGGTAACGCTGGATGGTGATAAATTGCCTGTCACCTGGACTGTCGTCGCGCTGGCCTGGTCGTTGAAGGTGACGGCATCGCCCGTCACAAAGGTAGAGCTGTTGCCGTCCTGTGTCTTGAAGTTCTCGCTGTCGTCGAAGTCCCAGATGCCGTCCGTGCCACCGTCCCAGACGACGTCGGTGGCCTCGCGTGTGGCAGCCACATTCAGATATAACTGGCCTTCCTCGTAGCTGAGCCATGCCTTCTGTCCGTCAAGACCCTCTATCGTGATGTCTTCGATAGCGCCCGTTATCTCATTGACAGCAGCTATCATCACCTTTAGTCCCGAAAGGCTGGTGGCGCCATTGACGTAGTGGGGAACTATCTGGAACACAGGAGTAGCATACTGCGGCCCGTACTGCCAGTCTTTCTTCTCGATGGTCAGCTTCGGGGTCTTAAGCAGGTCTGCAAAACCGTCGCTATAGACGTCGAAGACCATGCGTGATCCAAAGTTTAGCGTCAGGTTGGAGGCATACATCTCTCCCTTCTTCTCGACGCCGCCGGGATAGATGGTGGCGTTGTAGTCAGCCGTGATGCCACCAGAGAAGGTCCCTCCTTCGGATATCAGGGTGGTGTGGCGGTTCAGCCAGACAGGACTGGCGTTCATCTGACCGTCAAAGCGCAGTGTGCCGGCCCAGATGTCGGTGTTGCCCGTATAGAACTGTGTCACGTTGGGCAGTACCAGTGTGCCGTCGCCCTGCTTCACCAGGCGCATGTCGCCTGCAAAGCCGCCACCTGTCAGGGTGTGGGTATAATAGTCGTAAGTGATATGATCGTTGTTGTCATGTCCCTGAACCCAAGAGGGAGTGTTGACGAAGAGGATACTGGGTTGTGCTCCGTCGGCTACGCTGACCGTCATGTCATTCGTCTCAGCCAGCAGCACCTGCTGGTTGTTCATGGCTGTACCGATGCTGCCACCGTTGGCCACCTCCATGCGCTGAGCTGTGGTCAGTGCGGGTGGCGCCTGGGTGATGTCCTCCAGTTCGCCGAGGAAGTAGCTGGCATGGGGAGGCTGGTTGTAGCCGCACATCTGCCAGACCATGGCGTTGCGGTACTGGTGGTCGTGCCATAGCGTATAGTTACGCCACTCGGTGGGGAACGTGGTGGTATAGATGCGAATCTTGTTGTCCTTGGTACGGGCGATAATCTCCTCGCGCCAGTCGCCAAACAAGTCACCCTGATAGCAGGGGGTACCCTTCGTGTCGTTGTTGGTCATCGAACCCGTCAGCAGGTCGATTCTGCCTTTTTTGTATTTATAGATGCCGATAGCAGAATTTTTGCCATTCGAGTAGTCCTGTGTTTCCTCACACAGGTCACCGTCCCAGTAGATGCGGAAGTTCTGGGTGATATTGTCCTTCGTGCCACCTGCCAGTGGATTGTTGATGACGGAACCGATGAGGTTGGGATCACGGCTCGACACTCCCTGACAACCGGGATAGTCGTTGGTGAAGTTGCCCATCATGGAACGTCCGTCGTCATCGCCAGCAACATAGCGATAATAAATCTTCGATGTCGTAGCGTCACGGTAGTTGTTGCCCGGGCGGTCTTCATTACAGGCAAAGATTTCCTGTCCGTGGATGTAGGGGTTGAAGTCGCCGTGGTGCTGGGCATCGCCGTGCCCTAAGCCCGTGGTGGAGAGACCATGGCCGTTGTCGTCGATGACCATCGAACCGAAGCAGATCTCATCGCGTCCGTCCCAGTCGACATCGACAACGGCGAAGTTATGGTAGCCCTGTCCGTACCAGGGGCTGCCCGCCGTATTGTTGTTCCAGCGCCAGCGCACGGTCAGCTCATGGGTGTCAGGATTCACGTCGTAGGCTATCATCTTGTGACGGGTATAGATGCCGCGAGCCAGGAAGATGCTGGGCTTACGGCCGTCCAGATAGGGAGCACCGAAGAAGTACTTGCTGGAGCGGTGTCCGTAGTCGTCACCCCAGGCTGCCTCCAAGCTGGTCTCGCCGTTCTCCAGTCGCTTCAGCGGGAACTCGGTCACCACGTAGGGCTTGCCGGTGCTACCCTCGCAATAGACCAAAAATTCATTGCCGTAATGCGTGAACCACTCTACGCCACCTGTTTTCGGTGTACGGTAGTTGGTCCATGCCGTGCCGTTCTGTCCGTCAGCACCGATGGTGTACGTCGTACCGTCAGCCAGATGAATGGTTGAGCCTTCTGCCAGTCGCATCACCGCCTCGGCCTTGCCATCTAAGTCCCAGTCGTAGGCCACGATGTTCTGTTCGTTGTTCTGGAAGTCTCCCATGTTGGGGCCGCAGTTGACCCACCACAGCACGGTGCCGTCGAGTTTCATCACTTCTAAGATGGTGTATTCGCCGTTGTTGCCCTCTTTGGGGAAGTTGGCACTCATCTCGTTCTGGTTGTCGAACTTCATCAGAATCTCCAGCTCGCCGTCACCGTCGACATCAGCGCAACAAGCATCGTTGGGAACTAGCGTGGAGGTGATTGACGGGGCGTGCTTCGGAGTAATTTCCAAATAGCTATCCGTCCATACTGTAGCCTCCTTGCTGGCAGCCTGCTCCACGCCGCGTACCACGGCCTTGACCGTATACTTGCTGCCACTCGTGCCAGCAGCATCGGTAAAGTTCGACACGTTCAGCCGTTCGGCAATCTTCACGCCGTCTCGGTAGAGGTTGTACGTCACGTCGTAGTATTCCTCGCCCATGATGCGCCAGGAGCAATATACACCGTTAGTGGTCTTGATGGCCACTAGACCGCGGTCCAACGCATCCGTCTTGCGCTGTGCACTGATGCTCAGCGTTGCTATCATCATAATAGCCCATAAAAGCAATCTCTTCATCTCGTATCTTTTATTTTTTATTTTATATTTTTTTATTTAGCGAAGCGCTATTCCTTCTTGGCGTTGTCAACGTAATAGTTCACCCCCTGGTTCACCATGTCGTATTGGATGCCGTCACAGTTCAACTGTGTCACGTTCATCGTCATCGACAGTTCGTTGTAGGTCGTATTCGCATATAACACGCCTTCCATCAACGCATTCACCGCATAGCTCTTGTTGCCGACTTTCACCGTAAACACCAAGTCCGTCGGTTCTGGTTTCAGATAGGCATTGCCGCCCGTGACGGCCATCTGGTCGATGGATGCTGTGAACACGACGCTTCCAGCTGATTTCTCAGCCTCGTCCAATGCTGCGTCCGTAAAGATCCGTTCCAGGATAGGTCGCACTGGTAGATACTTCACCGTCAGATTGTTGTCGATGGTCAAGTATGTCTTCTGGGGAATATTATTGACCATGATATTTCCCATATAGGTTCCTTTGATGGTGTTATATAGTTGTTGGGCATTACCCTCGTTCATCTCTGTCACCGTATTGTCCGAACAACCGTAACAGCACACCAGTGCTAAAAAGAATAGTAGCTTTTTCATTGTTGTAGTTTGATTTTGTCTGCAAAGTTACAAATAAGTGAGTAAAATGCAAAAGGAAAACTTGTTTTTCTTTTCATTTTCGAACGCCAGTAACTTCTCGTGTTGCGAAAAGTTACGAACTATTTCGGAAAAGTCCAAATATTGCGGCAAAAAAGAAATCCCCACAGCCTTTGTGACTGTGGGGATTGATATAGTGTGATAGATGAATTATCTTACCACAAACTTGAACTTTGTTCAGTTTGTTCACGTTCGGAAATGAGTGCAAGCTCTCATTTCGCTCACTTAACCACAAACTTGAACTTTGTTCAGTTTGTTCACGTTCGGAAATGAGTGCAAGCTCTCATTTCGCTCACTTAACCACAAACTTCTTACCCTGCTTGATGTAGATACCCTTCGTCAGACCATTAGCGGACACCCGCATGCCTGCGAGGTTACAGATGAGGGCATCAGGCTGGTTCGGCTGATTATTAACAATGGGGATGGATGTCTCTGAGCTGGCTGTAGCCCATCCTAAGTTGCGCTCTGCCAGAACGGAACCAGCCTTGGCACGCATAAAATTCATTTCGGGTAAATTGCCTTCAGCATCGCGCTTGGCAAAGAGGGTGGAGGCATCGGTGGAAACAAACATGTCTGCTGTCACGGAGACTGCGGACTCTGCCGGTGCAAAGGTGTTGTTCTCAAGGATACACTGTACAGCATCACAATTGATCAAATGACCTCCCTTTGACGCATCGGTAAAAGTGAACGACACGTTGTTTCTCAGAATATGGCCGTAACCTGGAACATCGACATTCTCTTCATTTGACTTGCGGTTTACCATATTATAGTTGGATCGGTTAAACCACGAGGAGTTGTATTCCCAGCAGCAGCCGCCCAAATGGTGGTTGGAATAGAGCCCGTGCGACTTGTTACGGAAAGCCACGCAGTGGTGGATATAGTTTTGTGGACATACTGCAGGGCATTTCGTAGTACCTGCATTCATGCCATAGCCGCCAGCCTTGAAACCATTACCGTCGCCAGCAGACTGGAATGTTGTGGTGTTTCTGGAATCGGTGGTGGGACGGTAGCCGTTATAGAATGCCCAGCAATGGTCTATCTCGACGGGAGCCAGATTGTTGATCAAGTCAAAGCCATCATCGCTGTTACGCCATGCACGACAATAGCGTATGGCATTGTCCGTATCAGTGGTATGTTGTACATGGAAGCCGAAACCGTCTACATTACCTCCATAGTCACCCTCGCTATAGTTGTCGTAGTTGTTATAGGCGTCGCAATTGATGACTAGATTGTTTCTACCTGTAGTCTGATAATAGCCGATGGCCATTCCATCGTGCATGGCAATGTTCTCAACAATACAGAAGGAGCCTTTGCGAGCCGAGATGCACTCCGACTGGGTGTGTCCTTTGATGCGCACAGGAACACCAATGATGTCGAAATTGCAAAGGTGCAGATAGTTGGCGCCCAGATAGAATGCCGAAAAACGATACTTACCATCCAACTGCATACCGCTGAAGTCAAATACGGGACGCTCGCCAGGGTATCCCATGACACAGGTTCTCTTAGAAGTCGTCCCGGCTTTCTCCAATGCAAAGACATAAGCGTACGTGTTGTCTTTCTTCATCACTTGGTCATCGGTTATCATATAAGTGCCACCTCTGAAGCAGATGGTATCGCCAGAGGAGATTTTCTTATATGCAGCAGGCAGCGTTGCCATTGGTTGGTCGATGGTTCCTGCAGCACTGTCACTACCGTCGGTAGCGACATAGACAACATTGGCTTGCATGGTGGCGACCGTCATCAAGGCCAGGAAGATCAATAATTTTTTCATAGGATGGCTTGCTTTATGATGTTAAAAAATCCCCACGCACAATTTTTCTGTGCGTGGGGAATATAATAGGGTTTCACGCTATTAGCGAACCACAAACTTCTTGCCCTGCTTGATGTAGATACCCTTCTTCAGAGTAGTTACCTGAACACCATTCAGGTTGTAGATAGGAGCGTTGTGGTCAGAAACGATTTGGTTGTAAGGCAGCGTCTCGATGCCAGAAGGATTCTTGGCCTTGAAGATATCGATGCGAGTGAGAGCTGTGTCAATACGATAGAGACCGAAAATATCGGTTCCCTTCAGAACGAGAGCCTGACCATCCTTAGCAGCAGAACCATTAATCTGCTGGTTAGCATTTGCAACAGCAGTACCCAGGTTCATAGCCAGATACTGAGTCTTACCTTCAGCGGGTTTAGTTCCCACAGGGAATACGGGGTGCTCAGAAGTGGAACCATAATCGCAAATCAGGTAGACCATATAGAAGTCGTTATCTGTCAAGCCGTCGATGCCGATGTTACCAACAGCATAGTTGATAGAGGTGCCATCGTCAGTCTTTGTACCTGTGTTAATCAAACCGATGTTGTAGTTCACCTTCAGACCTGCTACGTCGCTACCGTCAGCAACACTCTCGTCAGCCTGACCGGTGTACCAAGTATACATAGGAGCAAAGATGGTTGTAGCAACTTCCTTGGTGAGGGTAGAGGGCTTCAGATAGAAGCGACGGATAGGCTCAACAATCTCACTGGCATTCTCGGGACCATAGACTACATAAGTGTCAGACTTTGGTGTGCCATCTTCGTTGAATTCACCATTCTCGATACCGAACCACAGGCGCTTTCGGCCAGTCCAGTTGGTTTCACCTTTCGTATCGGAAGACTGTAACGGATCAATCTCAGTAAAGCCCTTAGCAATCAAATCGGCCTCACTCAAATGCTGGAGGTCAATAGTCTGGTCAATAGCGAAATCAGTGTTATTCTCAAATGTTACGGATGTCTCGCCAAAACCATAGGCGTGAGTAGTAACAGTCAGGGTTCCCTGTGCTTCTGCTGCATAGACAGCACCGCTGGCAACCTCACCGTTAGACTTGTCGCCATTGCTGTATTCCCATGTGAGTGTGATTTGGGGCTGTGTGGGAACAGTAGAATTATCAACGGTCATCTTCAAAGACTTTCCATAGCCTTCGCTAACCTTGATGATTTCAATTGCAGCGGCAGGCAGAGGAATAATCTCAGCAACAACGTCATAAGTTACGTGCTCAGAAGTAGCCGTACCAGCCTCGGTCCAAACCTCCAGTGTACCTGTAGTCTCAGTGATATATCTGTAGGGGCTATCCACAGCAGTGTCCTCACCGCCTTCGGTCTTCTTGACGTGCAGAATCTCGCCTTCCTCGAAATAGATGTCGAAAGTACGCTTCTTCTGGTCAACCTCTACAAGAGAGATGGTCGGCGTGTTGGCATAGTCGCCCTCCGTGATAGCCTGGACCTTTACCTCGTCGATGTCGGCAACACTATTGCGGCGACCCAGCAGTACGTTCAGACCCTTGACAAAAGGATCGCAGTTGTCAGCCAGCTTGGTCGTACCAGACTTCACCTCGGCACCCTCCAGCTCAGAAATCTTCCAAGAAGTCTCTTTCGTCTCGGTATTGACGGTCACTTCGATGTCGTACCACATACCTTCAGCCAGTGTGATAGTGGCATTGGTGGTGTCGCGGTTTACAACGAATTCAAAAGCATGGCTGCTAACATCCTGGTTGTCTGTCCAATAAGGGTTGGTGTCAGAGTAAGCGCCCTTCAGCTGAGTGATAGCAAAGAGGCAAAGTGAGTCAGCAGTCGTGTACTGGCCATTGTTGATAAAATAGCCCTTAGACTTCAGATTGCTGTCCCAGTTACCACCCAACAATGCAAGCTCAGTAGAGAACTGAACGTCCTGAGGCTTTGCGGCATCGTTAGGATTGCGAACGAGACCCCACTGGAACTTCACGGTGTACTCTTTGACATTCTGACCTTCAAAGATACCAGTTTCTCTTCCGTAGTTGAAGTCTAGGACTGCGTTACGGTTGTTGTTAGCACCGAGGCTAAAGCGGAACCAATTACCCCACTCGGTAGACTGAATAGACATACCGCCAGCGAGGTTTGGAGATTTCCAACCTGCATCGGTAGCGTTGCCTGCTGCCTCAAAATCCTGCTTGTACAGGTTCTTTGTACCGGCTGTTGCAATCATCGTAGAAGCAAACAGCGCAGCGAAAAGGAGATAAAATTTTCTCATAATAAAATTGGTTTTTGTTAGTAATATAAAAAGTTGTAAAGTCTATTTGTTTGCAAAGTTAGGAAAAAAATGCTAAAGCGCAAATAATCCTTCGTTTTTTTACTTTTTTTAAATGTAGGCAGGACACTCATGCCCTGCCCACATGATGATGGTTTACCAGCCGGGATTCTGGGTCAGAATGTTGCCAGACTTCATGATCTCGCTCTGCGGAATGGGGAAGAGGTTCATCTTCGACTCATCCCACTGGCGGTTCTGGACAACGGTCTTCGTCTCAGTGAATGTGCCGTCGGCATTCTTCGTAATCTGCACACCGTAGATGGTCTTGAAGTATTTCTCGCCTTCCTTCCAACGACGGACGTCGAAGAAGCGATGACCCTCGAAGGCCAGCTCGACGAAGCGCTCGTTCTCGAGTTTCGCCTTGAAGTCGGCTGCACTCAGATCCTTGGCAATATTGGCCAGACCGGCGCGCTTACGTACTACGTTGATGGCAGCCTCGGGAGTCATGGAGAATCCTGTAGCGGCTGAATAGCCACTGCCTGAGAGGTTAAGCATGGCTTCGGCATAGTTCAGGTAGAACTCAGCCAGACGGAAGGTCACCCACACGTGCTTGCAGGTGTTGGCACCGTTACCGGCAATCTGTACCGACTCCGTAACGTACTTCTTCAGATAGTAGCCCGTAGGAGTGGCGTATGTGTTGGGCAGACCATTGACACCGCCGACGAAGGTCTCCAGCGGCTGGGTGTTGGCATTGGGCCAAGAGTCGCCATTGCAGGCCACGGTCTCGGCAAAGCGCTTGTCGCCTTTCTCGTATGCCTCCACAAGGTTCTGCGAGGGGCAGTTGCCACCGCCACCACCGGCACCGGCTCCTGAGATGCCTACGGGGAAGTTGTTGGTCTCGAAGGTGCGGTTCTCGGTCGGCATACGGCGTCCGAAGATGATTTCGCCTACAGCATTGGCATCGCTCCAGTTGGTGTTGCCGATGAAGAGTCCCTTGTAGTCGCTGGACAGCTTCATGCCACGGGCAACGCAGGCGTCAATGACAGCCTTGTTGGCCTCGGCAGCCTTGCGCCAGAGCTCCTGGTTGTTGTCAGGATTGAACAGCGGGCTGGCATGATAGAGGGCAGCGCGGGCACGCAGGGCCAGCACAGCCAGGTTGTTGGCACGTCCGTTGTTAGCGGGTGTCATAGCCAGGTCACCCAGGTCACCATAGTCCTTGGTGATGGTGTCCTTGATGGCCACACACTCGTCGTCGATGAACTTGAAAATCTCCTCAGCCGTAGCACGGGGCTGTACGTTAGCCTCGTCGGCAGGCAGGTTCTTCGTAATCAGGGGCACACCACCATACTGGCGCACCAGCAGGAAGTAGAAGTAGGCGCGTGCCCAGCGGGCCTCCCACTGGTAGTTGTTGTACTGGTACATCTCTGCTTTGAAGTTCTTGTCGAGCTTATAGTCGTCGAACGTCAGACCGGTGAACTCGTCCAGGAACAGGTTGCAGTAGGCAATGCCGTGATAGCAGGTGGTCCAGATGGAACTATTGGCATTGGTGGGGCTCCATGCTCCATTGAAGAAACTCTCGATGGAGTTGCCGTCGTGTGAGTAGACAGCCTCGTCGGTAGCCGATGCGAGCGTGGCACCATTGTAGTTGCCGAAGTCGGAGTCGAGGTCGGCATAGATGGTTGACAGGAAACCACCGGCACGCTCAAACTTCTTCTGCATATAAGCCGTGTCGTAGATGCTGAACTCCTTGTAGTCCATTTGCTCGCTGCAAGACGAGAATGCCAGAACGGCCAGTGCACTTAAAAATATATTTTTCAGTTTCATAATTATCAATTATCAATTATCAATTATCCATTATCAGAATGACAACTGTACACCTAAGACAACACTCTTGTTGAGCGGAGCAGTCACACCATAGCACTCGGGATCAGCATCGTCCAGATGGTCGAAGCACAGCAGGTCGACGCCACGCACATACAGCTTGGCGGTCTGGATATACTTGGTCTTCTCGAGCAGGCAGCTGGGGAACTTGTAGTACACCTCCACGTTGCGCAGCTTCAGGAACGAGCGGTCGCGCTGCCAGAAGGTGCTGGTCTGGAAGTTGTTGGCGTTGCTGGTAGAGCTCAGGCGCGGGTACTTCGCATTGACGTCGGGGTTGGCAGCCGTCCAACGGCCATCATAATACGCCTGTGACAGCGAGGTTGAGTTCAGCAGCGGCCAGTACATACCCTTGGCGCTGAGGTTGGCGGTATAGCGGCCCACACCCTGGAACAGGAGGTCGACACCGACACCCTTGTATTCTGCACCGGCATGGAAGTTATAGTACAGCTCAGGTGCATAGGCACTGTAGCCAATCTTTGTCTTATCGTTGGCGTCGATGACATTGTCGCCATTGATGTCCTTGTACTTGATGTCGCCAGGACGGACGGTCGAGAAGTTCTGCCTGGGGCTGTTGTCGATGTCAGCCTGGTCCTTGAACAGACCAATGGCCACCAGACCGTAGGTAGAGTTCAGCGGATTACCCGTCTCTACGAGGTTGGCGAAGGCCTTCGGCTCCTCAGCCATGTCCTTGATTTCATTCTTGTTGAGGTTCAGCATACCGCCGACGTTGAAGGTCAGGTCGCCCAGCGTCTTGGTATAGTCGAGCGAGAGCTCGAAGCCGCTGCTGTTGACCTTGCCGGCATTGATGTAAGGTGCATCGAAGCCGATGAGTGCGGTGTAGGCACCCGTACCGGCAACCCAGATGTCCTTGCGCTGCTGCATATAGTAGTCCAGTTCGACATTCAGACCACCGAAGAGGGTGGCGTCGATACCGATGTTGAACTTGTTGGCCTTCTCATGCTTCGGATTAGCCGTAGGCAGCAAGCCGAGCGTAGAGTTGGCATAGACATAGTCGTAACCAGCTCCAAAGGGATAGCTACCCGTGTTCGACGACCCCTGGCCATAAGACTTGGCGTAGTAGTTCCAGACATTGTCGCCCGGCAGGTAGTCGGCGTTGATGATGCCGAAGCTGGCGCGGAGCTTCAGGAAGTTGATCCACTTGATGTCCTTCATGAACGACTCGTTAGAAGCCACCCAGGCTGCCGAGAATGTCGGCGACAGGTTCCACTTGGTGCCGGGAGCGAGACGGTTGCTGCCCGAGTAGACCAGTGCCACCTCACCGATGTAGCGGTTGTCGTAGCCATAGTGTCCCAACCATGAGATGTTGTGGCGGTAGACGGTATAGCCTGTGCTACCCGTGGTGTTCTGATACTCGTAGTCCCACTTCAACTGTGTGTACACATAGTGCTTGTCAGCAAAGGTGCGGTCGTAGTTCATACCGACAGAGAAGATGA
Organism: uncultured Prevotellaceae bacterium; assembly: GCA_946185485.1. Lineage (GTDB taxonomy): Bacteria > Bacteroidota > Bacteroidia > Bacteroidales > Bacteroidaceae > Prevotella. Next base: position 34,189 of record CAMHJQ010000006.1, read on the forward strand.
GTCGGCGGGCCCAGTCGACGGTACCTGAGTTCTTGCTCATCGTGCCCGGCGTACCAGAGGTCCAGAGGTCTCCCTTCTCACCTACGATGCCTGTTGAAGGATAGTTACCGTAAAGGTACGTCATACTGTGATCCTCGTACAGGGTAGAGTAGGTGTCGTAGCCTAAGCGGGCTGTCAGGCTCAGGCCCGGAGTCCAGTACTTCAGGTCCTGCTGCAGCGTCATGTCAGCAAACAGGGCGCGCTCGTGCAACTTGTAGTAGGCAGCACCGGAAGACTCTGCTACAGGGTTGTTGACACCGCTGTAGACCGAGCTGCCACCCCAGTCTCCATCCTCGTTCTTAACGGGGAATGCCAGCGACGGAATGCTGTAAGCCATATCCCAGAGGTCGGCCTTAGCCGTCGACGATGAGCTGCCGATAGAGGTGGGACCGCCAGGACGTGACATCTCGCTGAGCATACCCAGCATGTTGACCTTCAGCAAGGTCGTCGGGGTGAGGTCGATGTCGAGGTTGGTGCGCAGGTTGCCGCGTACGTACTTGTCCTGCGTGGAATAGCCGTCGGTAGCATCGAAAGTCTTGATAAAGCCTTTGTCGGAGAGGATGTTCAGCATGGTGAAATAGCGGAACTTCTCACCGCCACCGCTGAACTCTACGTTGATTTTGTTGGTGGCACCGTTCTTGCGGAACGTCTCGTCCACCCAGTTCACGTTGGGATACTGGTAGGGATAGTTGCCGCTCTGGAAGGCTGCAATCTCGTCAGCGGTGTAGCGGGGAGCAACACCCTCGTTAGCCAGGGCCTCGTTCATGGCGCTGGCAAAGGTGGCACCATTGACAAACTTCGGACGGTTGGCCTGGAAGTTGAACAGGTGGTCGTAGGTGACGCGGATGTTCTTCGAGTTGTACTGACCACGCTTGGTGGTAATCAGAATAGCTCCGTTGGCACCTTTGTAGCCATAGAGTGCTACGGCGGCAGCGTCCTTCAGGATGCTGACGTGGTCGACTTCCTCAGGGCTGACGATACTGATGTCGCGCTCCACACCATCCACCAGAATGAGGGGCGTGCTGGTACTCAGGCTCTGCAGGCCACGGACGTAGAATGTCGGGTTCTGCTCGAAGTAGGTTCCAGTTCCCTGCAGGGAGATGAGTCCATTGCCCTGTCCGAGGATGGAGTTGCCGATATTCTTGGCAGAACGCTTGTCGACGTCTTTATTGGTGATGACCGACACAGCGGCGGTAGACTGGGCGCGGGTGAAGTCCTTGTTGGCTCCCACCTCAATGACCTGGTCCACGAAGCTGATGCCTGTGCTGTCTTGCTGTGCTGCTGCCGGCAGGCTCAAGCCTGCAAGCAGCGACAGCATGAATATATTTCTTTTCTTCATAACTTTCATTTTTTACCTTTTTACTTTTTTACCTTTAAAGGTTACCATCCCGGGTTCTGGACAAGTCCGTAGCCCTTGTTAATCTCAGACAGTGGGAAAGGCATCAGCAGCCACTTCTTGACTTCCAGGTCATTAGGTGTATAATTCCACAAATGACGGGCCGGGTTCTGAATCTGGAATTTTTGATAGGTGAACATGCTTGGTTCTGCTACACCTGCGTCCTTGTCGGTTCCAATATAGGCGCTGTTGTTTTGAATCAGCTCTCGCTTGGAGTTCAACATCATACGGAAGGTAATCAGTCCATGCAGCTTCTTGGTCATCCAGTCGGTACGCTTGTAGCGGATCATGTCGTAGTAGCGGTTGTTGCTCATACCCAGCTCACAGGCACGCTCGCGGAGGATTTCCTCGATGAGACCTTCCTTGGTAGTCAGGTCGGGCAGCTTGCTCTTGTCGCCCTTATAGGCGGCCTGACCGTACTTCAGACCCTTTAGACCGACGCGGGCACGAACCAGGTCAACCTGCTGGATAGCCTTGTCAAGCTGACCGCACTGGGCCAGACACTCGGCATACATCAACAGCATCTCGTCGTAGCTCAGGTAGACCCACTGGGTGTACTTGCCGAAATATTCCTGTCCCAGGTAGTACTTGATGACACCATAACCTGTGGCAAAGCGGCCCAGGTCCTTCTCCATCACCTTTACCTCGCCGGTCTTCTCGTCGACGGCAGCAGCATCTGTTCCTTCGTGCTCACCGTTGACCCAGAGCTCGTAGACGTCGCCCTCGGGCTTGCCGGTGGTCCAGTTCAGCGAGAGTGTCTGGCTGCAGACGATGGCATTCTCATAGAGACGCGGGTCGCGCGAGGCTTCCTTCTTAGTCACCTTACCCTTTGTCCACTTGTAGAACAACTGTCCGTTCTGACCGCCGATATTGCCGTTGATAGAGTCCACCTCCCAGTTGAATGGTCTGCCATCCTTCCAGGGGAACATCTCTACGTATTCCTCGGTGGGGTTATAAGAGTGACGGTACGGGCCTTTGCTGGTGCCGAAGGGACCTACGAAGTTTGCCCACTGGTAAGAAGCCTTGTTACTGGTGGTACCTGTCACACGGGTGCAGTGGATGATTTCGCGGCTGCCCTGGTAGATATAACCCATGCGATAAGCCTGACGATAGTCCTCAGGAGCGGTTCCTGTAGCTTGGTTCAGCTGATACCAGTTGCCTTCCTGAGCGTTACGGTTCATGAAGTCCTCGCAAGCCTGCAAGGCACGCTCCCAGCGCGCCTGCTTGAAGTCGCCGTGCCATACCAGACTGTCCTTCTCGGCCTGAGTGGTACCGTTATAATAGCCTTGGTCGGCATTATAGAGCGGTGAGGCGTTAAACAACAGAATCTTGGCCTTCAGTGCCATGGCACCGGCTGCGGTCCAGCGGCCTGTGTTATTGTCGGCATCGGTATCGATGGTCGTGCCATTGTAAGCCCAGCGCAGGTCGGGGATGGCCTCGTCGAGCAGACCCACCATGAAGTTGGCTGTCTTCTCGGCAGAAGCACGGGGTAGTTCATACGTTCCCTCCAGACCGGTAAAGGTGTGGTCGATGATGGGCAGACCACCATAGATGGAATAGAGGTCGAAGTAGCGCGCAGCTATCAGACACTTGGCCTGGGCAATCATGTTCTTCTTCTCGGCATCGGTGAGGCCGGGGACGTTGTCGATATTGTCCATCAGCAGATAGCAACGGCGTATCGTTTCCCAGACAAAGTCGTGGGTGTAGGAAATCAGCGGATGGTCGGTGTTGGCGATGTCGGCCGATGTCAGAAGGCCGCCATAGTATTTGCCGAAGGCACCACCGCCACTGAAGTGCTGCTGGTAGCAGTCGGTCATGGCGTCCATCTTGGAGTTCCAGTAGCTGACACTCCAAGGAGAGCCTGTGGCATTCTTAAAGGGCAGACCGTAGTACTGCAACACGTAGAGTCCTACGAGGAACTGCTTCGTGTATTCAGCACTGCTGAACACGGTGTCGAGCGACACGGTTCCACCAGGAGTCTTCTCGATGAAGGCGTCACCGAACTTGATGTCGTCGGTGCACGCTGTGAACGCCATGCTGCCAATCATCAGCGCCACAACCCCCGAAATAATTTTATGATGTAGTTTCATAATTGTATACCTTATTATATTTATATATTAGAATCCGATCTTAATACTTGCGGTGTAGGTACGCTGCAGCGGATAAGACGGTGTCGTGCTGGCACGGGCCTCAGGATCGCCGAACTTATACGGCGTAATCGTAAAGAGGTTGTAAGCACTGAGTGCCAGCTGCAGGCCTGTCATACCCAGCTTCTTCATGAACGGGAACTTGAAGTCGTAGGCAATCTGGATAGTCTTCAGGCGCAGATACTTGGCATCCTTCTCGTAGAGGGTAGAACCAGCATAGTTCTGGTCGGCGTTATCCCATGTGGCACGGGGATATTCAGCATTCGGGTCGGGGTTCGCAGCTGTCCAGGTGTTATCCAGGTGGTACTTCAGCAGACCACCGTCGAGCACGGTCGAACGGTTCTGGAATGGTCGGCGGAAGACGTCGCCAAGCACGCGGCTGACATCCCAGGCACCGGTGAACTGGGCACTGAACGAGAAATTCTTGTAGTATGCTGCCAGGTTCAGACCGGCAATGTACTGCGGGTCGTCGGTGAAGCCGTACTCACGGCTCTGGTCGTTGGCATCGATGATGCCGTTCTTGTCGAGGTCGACGAAGATGGGGTCACCGGGCTGCAGCGTCTTGAGCTGGGTGGGGTAGGGAGAACCGAACTCCTTCTCGTAGTCGGCTTCTGCTCCGTCGTAGTAGAGTTTCCAGAACTTATACTGCAGGCGAGAACCGATGCGGCGTCCGGCGGAATACATATACTCGTTTTCCTGCGGGGCCTGACGGTCTTCGATAATCTCGTTCTGGTTGTGTGAGAGGTTGAACTTGACGCTGTAGCGGAAGTCCTTACCAATCTTGTCCTGCCAGTTGACTGACACTTCCCAACCGTGACTGTCGACGATACCGAAGTTGGTGTAGGGAGGATCGAAGCCCAGGAATCCGGGAACAGTCATGTCGCGGGCCAAAATGTCGGTACGATGCTCCTTATAGTAGTCGAACACCATGCGCAAACGGTCGTCGAGGAAGTTGATGTCGATACCGTAGTCCTGCTTGAAGGCCTTCTCCCAAGATACCTCGGGGTTGTTCTTGGCCGACTCGTAGGCACCCTTTGTAGCAGTACCGTTCTCGATACCGAAGACATATGCGAAAGCGGGTTCGTTCACGCTGGTATAGGTGAAGCGGTCGAAGGTAGCGGTCTGGTTGACGATATAGGGATCAGCCATATACATGAAGCGGCTGCCACCAATCTTGTCATTACCGACGAGACCCCAGGATGCGCGGAGCTTCACGAAGCTCACCACCTTCTTGATGGGCTTGAAGAACGGCTCGTCGCTCATCACCCAACCTACAGAACCGGCAGGGAATACACCGAAGCGCTTGCCGGGAGCAAAGTTCTCGGAACCGTTGTAACCGATGTTGAACTCGGCCATGTAGCGGTTGTTCCAGTCGTAGGTCACACGGCCTACGAAACCGACGTAGGTGCGGGGAATGTCCGAGTAGTCACCGCTGATGTAATACTCCTTGCTCTGGTTGTACAGCGCGAGTGCCGTGACGGTGTGCTCACCGAAGGAACGGTTGTAGTTCAGCGAACCCTCCACATACCAGTTACGGCCCTTGCTGGGCGATGAATTGGAGTATGCGGGGTCGGTGTTGTCACCGCTCAGACGCAGGTCGGTACGCTCACCCCAGGCATAGACGGGGATGGTCGATACGTTTCCATCCTTGTCGGTGACTTCCATGGTGCCATTCTGGATATAATTGCCATTCTCGTCGGTAAGGGCATATTTGTGATATACCGGTGTGTAGGTAGCTGCACTGTGGGTGATTTCCTTACGAACCTGATAGGAGCTGTTGTAGGAACCTTTCAGCTTCAGCGACAGACCCTTCGTGATGAAGTCGAGCTTCTGGTCAAGGACGAGGTCCATCTGCAGCTTGTTATTATTATAGTGGTAGGCACCGGGCTGACTCATGCAGTAGGCCATTGGCGTACTGGTTCCGAAAGGCAGCACACCGGCGGTCTCGCCCTGAGGCTTCAGAACCTCGTCTACATAGTTGTCGGCATCCGACACACTGGTGACGATGTATTTGCCGTCCACCATACCAGCACTGCTGAACGGAGAGGCCCAGTACATCTCACGGATCATCTGGTCGGACGACTGACCGGTATGAGGCTTGCACGACTCGTCAATCTTACCGGAGATGTTAAAGCTGACCTTGGTCGACTTCGTGACGTCGATATCCAGGTTGGTACGGTAGTTGAAACGCTGGTACTGGTAACCGAAGTCGTAGGGGCGGTTGAACTCCTCGAAGATACCGTCCTGGGTGAACATACCGGCAGAGATGAAGTACTTCACCGTCTTGTTACCGCCAGTGATGTTGACGTTGTGCTGCTGTTGCAGGGTGACATCCTTCATCAGGTAGTCCGTCCACTGCATGCTTGGGAAACGGATGGGGTCGGTACCGTTCTTGAACATGTCGAGCACGCTCTGCGAGAAGTAGCCTTCCTTGCCGTCATTGGCACGCATGGCATTGTGGAATGTGGCATACTCGTAAGAGTTGGCCTGCTCCACCATCTTGGTGGGCGTCAGGGCCGAGAACGACAGGTTGAACGAGATCTTGGCCTTGCCTTCCTGTCCACGCTTGGTGGTAATCAGCACTACGCCGTTAGCACCACGCACACCGAATACGGCTGTTGCGGAAGCGTCCTTCAGTACGGTAACACTTTCGATTTCGTTGGGGTCGATGTCCCACATCTCGCGTTCCACACCATCCACCTGAATCAGGGGTGATGAGTCAGCCCATGTTCCTTGACCACGGACGAAAATCTTAGCGGCATCGCTACCAGGCTCACCAGAGTACTGCACGGTGGTCACACCCGAAAGCTGACCGGCCAGCACGTTGTTGACCGATGATACCGGCGTACGTGTCAGGTCTTCGGCCTTGATAGATGACAGGGCACCGGTGACGGTGACTTTCTTCTGTACACCATAGGCCACAACCTCGACACCCTGCAGCATGGTAGACTCCTCTTCGAGGGTAATCTTCATGTTGGCAGTGGCCTTGACAGTCAGTTCTTTGTAGCCGACGTAAGAGATTTTTAACTGGGTGCCAGGAGTTACCTTCAATGTGAAGTTACCGTCGAAGTCGGTCACTGTTCCCTGAACAGTTTTGCCTCCTACGATGACGATACTGGCACCAATGATTGGTTCACCTTGACTGTCGACAACCGTACCATTGATGCTTCCTTGCTGCTGTTCAGCTGCATAAGCAGTCTGCAGACCCAACATGGGCGGGGTGAACAACATGGCCGAGCACATCAATGCCATAGGCATGACAGTCCTCTTCAAAAGATTTGCTTTATTCATACAATTTATATTAGTAGATCTTTCTTTTAAAGCTTAAGCGGTGCAAATATAAACAAATTTTATAAAATGGGAAACTTTTTTGCGTTTTTTTGTGTTAATTCGGGGCATAATTTTGAAAAAAGTGTGTTTTTCTCACTGAAATCACTCAAAACACCAGTCATCAAGCCCCCTGTAACGGTCACAGAGTGGCAGACACGGTGTGTCCGAAAGCTACGATTCTCCGGTAATGCCCGACGGCACCACCTTCACACTGGAAATGCGCTGGAGGAAGGTTGTCCCCTCGGGCCGTACACAGCGGGACAGAACCCTCTGTGTCTTTGAGCTCGATACCGTCGACGACTTCGAGAATGCCAAGCAGCTGATACCCGCAGAACTGTATTAACATCACCTGGCTCCGCCCAGTCCGCGCCGTGCGGATGTCATATCTGGTCCGTGGAGATAGCATATCTACATGCTGTAGATAGTATGTCTGCCTTATCTGGAATGACGCTTCGGACAATAGTATCGGAGGGAAGAAATGTAAAAACTTAAGACAATATCTTTGATGAAAAGGTCATTGTTTTCAGTGTGAAATGTGCGCTTACGATTCAAACGATAAAACGATAAAACGATAAAACGATAAGCCACATCAAAAAAGCAAAAAAAGTCTTGCCCATAATATATATATAATAATAAATTAATTATATATATATTATGGGCAAAAATCGATTATATTTTTCTTATCGTTTAAATCGACCCCCCAAAAAATCCTTATCGTTTTATCGTTTTATCGTTTTATCGTTTGAATCTCCCTACTTCACAATGCCACTCACAACAAACTTTTCACAATAGTTTTAACTTTTGTTTGTTGTTTTTTTTGAAATTAATCGCGAAGTCATTACCTTTGCATTTGAGATAGACAGCGATTTGCTGAATATAGGACACAGAGGGTTGTACATTAGGCTATATCCTATAGGGAAAAACTAAAAAACTATGCCGCTCCCCTGCCGCTCCCCTGCCGCCTGCGAGTGCCCTTGTAAACAATAGTCGTTTCATGACTCCTTAGGTTTTTTTGTTTGTCGCTGAGCGTCAGGTGTGTTACGGATGCCGATGGAAGGTTAGCGCGCACAGGATTAAAAAATGTTATTTCTGATGGCTTTACAGCCAAAAAGAAACGGCATTTAAGATAATAATACTATCTTTGTAAAACAATAATGCGACGCTACACATCAAATTACAAAGATAATCAATAAATAACTAACATTGTTTCCAATGAAAAAGATTCTGAATTGGATGATAACCGCCATCCTGATAAAACGTATTTTCTCTTGCCTGGTGACCCTGTCCGTGCTGACGGCATCGGCACAGGTGAACGACCGTAGTGGCGTGAAGGATGTCAACGGCGTCGTCGACAACACCCCTGACAGTATCGCCAAGGCCATGACGGCACGCCCTGTGCCGGGGTCGAGCCGCAAGGGCAGCAATCCCGTGTTGTTTTTAATCGGTAATTCCACCATGCGTACCGGCACCCTCGGCAACGGCAACAACGGCCAGTGGGGCTGGGGCTACTACGCCCACGAGTATTTCGACCCCACCAGGATTACGGTGGAGAACCAGGCGCTGGGCGGCATGAGCAGCCGCACCTTTTATAACAAGCTGTGGGCGCCCATCCGTGATGCCATCCGTCCGGGCGACTGGGTCATCATCAGCATCGGTCATAACGACAACGGCCCGTACGACGAGGGGCGTGCCCGTGCCAGCATCCCCGGCGTGGGCGACGACACGCTGCATGTCACCATCAAGGAGACCGGCGAGCAAGAGACGGTCTATACCTACGGCGGATACATGCGAAAGTATATTAATGATGTTCGCCAGCGGGGCGGCAACCCCATCCTGATGTCGCTGACGCCACGCAATGCCTACGACGAGAAGGGTAGGGTGGTGCGCAAGCCCCACACCCAGTGGCTCATGCAGGTGGCTGCCGAAGAGGGCGTGCCCTTCGTTGACCTGAACGAGATTTCCGCCCAGAAGCTCGACAGCTACGGGCCGTGGAAGACCGACTACCACTTCTTCCTCGACAAGATACATACCAGCCGCTTCGGAGCCATGATGAATGCCCGCTCGGCTGCCGAGGGACTGATGGCCAGCCACAATCCCGCACTGAATCCGCTGAAGGCCATGATGCGCAATGTGCAGCTGCCGGTCTATGACCTGACGCGCACGGAAGGCAAGCCCGTGGTGTTCATCACCGGCGACAGCACCGTGAAGAACAACGACAAGGACCCCGACGGCATGTGGGGTTGGGGAGCCGTGGCCAACACCGTGTTCGACGAGACGAAGATCGACATCGTCAATGCCGCTATGGCCGGGCGCAGCTGCCGCTCGTTCCTGAACGAAGGCCGCTGGGAGCGGGTGTATAACTCGCTGAAGCCTGGTGACTTCGTGCTCATCCAGTTTGGACATAACGACATCAGTCCCATTGACAAGCCCAAGTACCGAGGGGCTATCGCCACGGCCCGGGACACCTGCCATGTCTATCGCATGGAGGCTGCCAAGGAAGACCTGTCGAAGCAGAACGTCATCGACCAGAAACTGAAGAGCAATACCCAGGTGGGCAGCTACGAGGTGGTCTATTCCTTCGGCTGGTATCTGAAGAAGTTCATCCAGGACGTGCGTGAAAAAGGGGCCACACCCATCCTCCTCTCGCTGACACCTCGCAACGAGTGGTCGAACGGCAAGATAGAGCGCCGCAACGACACCTACGGCAAGTGGTATCGCGAGGTGGTGGAGGCCACGGGCGTGGAGTTCGTCGACGTGCACAACATCACCGCCGACTTCCTCGACAAGAAGTGCGGCAAGAAGGAGAAGGCCATGAAGTACTTCAACCACGACCATACCCACACGTCGCTGCTCGGAGCCAAGACCAATGCGCAGAGCGTCGCCAAGGGACTGCGTGCCAACGGCAGCGAGCTGGCAAAGTATTTGAAAGGTAAAAAGGTAAAAAAGTAAAAAGGTAAAAAAATGAGGCGATTTGCATTCAAGATGCAGCTGAAGGCCGGCTGCGAGGAAGAATACCAGCGGCGCCATGCCGCTATATGGCCTGAACTGGTGCAGATGATCAAGGAACAGGGTGTGTCGAACTACAGCATCTTCTGGGACCACGACACCAATATCCTCTTCGGCTACCAGGAGTGTGCAGGTGAGGGCAGTTCACAGGATACCGATGAGGTGGACCCCATCACGCAACGCTGGTGGGACATGATGGCCGACATCATGGACACCAATCCCGACCACTCGCCCGTGACCGTACCCTTGAAAGAGGTGTTCCATCTGGACTGATATTCGAGAAATGCTGGTTGGCATAGATCAATTCGTGTAATTCGTGAAATTCGTTGTTTAAAAGAAAAGGTGGGAAACTTCAATTAATCATTCGTCGTTCAATGTTCAACGTTCAACGTTTAATGTCTAAAAGGTTCCTTGCCTGCCTGCTGATGGTGATGGGGTGTGTCGCCGGACATGCCCAGGCAACGCTCTCGCTGGCGGGTGCCTGGGACTTCTCCCTCAATGACAGCACCGTTTTCCAGGATTATGTCATACTGCCGGGGTCCATGCTCACCAACGGCAAGGGTGACATCGTCACCACCCGTACCCAGTGGACGGGCTCGCTCTACGACTCGTCCTACTATTTCAACCCCTACATGGAGCGCTACCGTCAGGAGGGTGCGATGAAGTTCCCGTTCTTCCTGACCCCCGAGCGCCATTATGTCGGGGCGGCATGGTATCACCGTGCCGTCTATGTCCCCAGGGAGTGGAACTATAGTGACATCATACTGTTCATCGAACGGCCTCATATCGAGACCACCGTCTATGTCAATGGTCACAAGGTGGGGCACGGCATGTCGCTGTCGGTGCCGCACCGCTTCGACGTGTCGCGATACATCCGTTGCGGACAAAAGAACGATATCACCATACGCGTCTATAACGGCATCGAAAATGTCTGCGTGGGACAGGACTCCCACAGTGTCACCGACCAGACGCAAGGCAACTGGAACGGCATGGTGGGCCGCATTGAACTGCAGGCCGGGCCCGTTATCTGGCGTAAGCGGGTGATACCCCATTGGGAAACAAAGAAAGTAGAAGTTATCATCAACGATGACTCCTATTTTATGCCTTTGCCGCAGGACATGGTGCTCTGGGATGAGTTCCACCCCCAGCTCTATCAGTACACTCTTGATTATGAAGGCATGCCGGTGGATGTGACCTTCGGCTTGCGCGACATCCGTGTCGAGGGCAGCCAGCTGCTGCTCAACGGACAGCCGCTCTACCTGCGCGGCACGGTGGAGAACTGCTGCTTCCCCGAGACGGGCTATCCGCCGACGGATGTCGACGAGTGGATGCGCATTTTTCAGAAATGTAAGGATTACGGTCTCAACCACGTGCGCTTCCATAGCTACTGTCCGCCCGAGGCGGCCTTCGATGCTGCCGACCGGGTGGGTATCTACCTACAGCCCGAGGGACCGTCGTGGCCCAACCATGGCGTGAAGCTCCGCCGGGGGCAGAAGATAGACCAGTACCTGATGGACGAGACGAAGCGTATCATCGACGAGTACGGTCATCACCCGTCGTTCCTCATGATGGCGGCAGGCAATGAGCCCGCCGGCGACTGGGTCAGCTACTGCAACGACTGGGTGCGCGAGATGAAGAAGTACGACCCTACCAAGATTTATGCTGGGGCCAGCGTTGGTGGCGGCTGGGCGTGGGACAACGGTTCGGAGTATCACGTCAAGGCCGGTGCCCGCGGTCTCGACTGGGACAAGCATGCCCCCAGTTCGGATGACGACTACTACCAGCAGATTCTCTTCCCCCGCAACTACAAGGATACGCTGCCTAACCACTCGCCCATCGTGGCTCACGAGCAGGGGCAGTGGTGTGCCTTCCCCGACTTTAAGGAGATATCGCAGTATACCGGTGCCTATAAAGCCCGCAACTTTGAAATCTTCCAGGACCTGTTGCGTGACAACGGCATGGCCTCGCAGGCTGAAAAGTTCCTGATGGCCAGCGGTCGTCTGCAGACGCTCTGCTACAAATATGAGACGGAGCGTAACCTGCGCACACCCGAATATGCTGGTTTCCAGTATCTGGGTATCAACGACTACAGCGGTCAGGGTACGGCACTTGTCGGGCCGCTCAACGTCCATTGGCGCGAGAAAGGCTACTGTACGGCTGCCGACTGGCGCCAGTTCTGTAGCATCGTCGTGCCGTTGGCTAAGTTCCCCAAGTTCATCTACACCAACAACGAGACGCTCCAGGTGCCCGTTGAGGCTTACAATGCCTTTGATACCAATGTGTTGGAAGCTACCGCTACCTATGTCGTCACCGACGATTCGTTGCGCGTGGTAGCTCAGGGCGACCTCTTTACCGGCTCGCTACCCATCGGCAAGAATATCCCGTTGGGTACCGTGACGCTGCCGCTGGAATCCGTGCAGTCACCCGCCAAGCTGACGCTGACGGTGCAGTTTACCGACTTCATCAAGAATCACTGGGACTTCTGGGTCTATCCGCAGGATCATGGGGACGACTCTCCTGATCTGTCGTCGCATGATTTGTTCTACGAATCGGATTCTCTCGACGCCCATGCCCAGGAGGTGCTGCAGAAGGGCGGTACCGTGCTGCTCTGTGCCGGAGGGAAAATCCGCTACGGTAACGATGTGCGCCATACCTTCCTGCCCGTCTTCTGGAACACGTCGTGGTTTAAGATGCGCCCGCCGCACACCACCGGTGCCTACATCCAGAACACGCACCCCGTATTCCGCGACTTCCCCACCGACGACTGGCAGAACCTGAACTGGTGGGAGCTGGTCAACCGCACGCAGGTCATGAACCTCTCTGAGTTTCCGGCTGACTACCAGCCCATCGTGCAACCTATCGACACGTGGCACGTGTCCCGCAAGCTCGGTATGCTCGTCGAGGCCCGCGTTCTCAACGGTCGTCTGCTGATGACCACCCTGCCTGTCAGCCAGAAGCAGACAGCTGATGGCCAAAAGCACGTTGCCCGCCAGCTGCGCTACAGCATCCTGCGTTATCTGCAGAGCGAGGACTTCCAGCCAGCCATCACCGTCTCTCCCGATGCCATCCACCACCTCTTCGAGCGTACCGCCCCGCCGGTCAACATGTTCACCAACGAGTCGCCCGATGAGCTCAAGCCCAAGATAGGCGGCTGAAGAGCTGCATTAAGGGTTCGTCTTTTCCAGGAATTCTATCTCCACAATGCGGAGTTCGTTCTTGGTGGCATCACCGTTTTTGGCTTTGAAAAGGTCCAGTTCACCGGCGGCAGGCTCTGCCACCTCGACAATGCCGCCGAAGGCATCCCTGTCCTTGCCGGCACCTTTTAGGCGGATGGTAATCTCTCGGGTACTTATCGGCTGTGTCGGCGTCAGGTGAACATAGCCAAGGCTGCGTTCCGTGTCGCCGCTCCATATCAGTTTCTTGCCGGCATAGACCTCCAGCGGATAGCTGCGCAGGCGCCAGCCGGTTAGCTTCAGACAGATGTCGCTGACCACGGCCTTGCGTGCCAGCTGGTAGGTAATCCATGCCGTCGACAGCTTGCCGTCGTTCTTCCATTCCGACAACTCATTGTCGTCGAAGCTGTTGGCGGCATGTTGGCTGTCATGTCCCGCCTTGGCACTGGCTATGGGTACCTGACGGGCCTGTTCTGTGAAGGATGGTGACAGCGGTGTCTCGCCACGTTCCAAGCGTCCTTTCAGCGTCAGCTGCGGCAGATATTCCTCCACTTTTACGTCTTCGCTCTTCACTTCGGCATAGGCTGGCTTTAGTCCTTCGGCATAGGCGGAGACATGGATGTTGCCAGCATTCACCGTGGTGCGGACGAGTACCCGGTTGATGCCGCACTCCACGGGCAAAGCCATGGCGCCGACGTAGTTGTCGGAGATGTTCTTCTTGTTGGCAGCATCCAACAGGCTCTTGTCGCGCTTGGGTTCGTCTATCTGGTAGTCTTTGTTGTTGCGGGTGGCTATGCCGCCAATCCATTTGCCCTCACCCCAGAGGTTGAACGATACCAGACGGTCGTCCAGGGGGCAGCGCCGTCCCTGCCTATCGACCACCTCCACCTGGAACATCACCATGTCGGCACCGTCGGCCTTGGTGCCTTCCGGATTCTGGATGGCGGTGAGCTTCAACTGGTAGGGCTCTCCTGCCGTCTCCAGCTTGTAGCGGCTGCCATCACTGCCTACAGCCTCGAGTATGCCTGGCTCAAAGGCCACGTTGTCGAACGTGTGGAGGTAGCGGTAGCGCTGCTGACCCTTGCCGAGGCTCTTGCCGTTGAGGAACAGTTCCACCTCCTCGGCTGTCGATACCACATATACCGGCTTGACAATGGGCTCTGTGCCCTCTGTCTTCTCTGTGCCCTTTGTGCTATTATAATTCCAGTGTCCGACGATGTATGTCCGGGGTACCTCCGGCTCCACCCAGCCGTCCCACATCACCTGGTGGACAAAGAAGGCATCCTTGGGGATGCGCATGGCGTCGGTGACGCCGCTCGTGCGGTAGTTGGACTCGCCGCGGTGGTGGGTGTTGGTGTCGGAGAACACAATCTTCACGCCGCCGCTGCTGACGCGGGTGCCGGTGCCGGGACGCTCCCGCCAGTAGTCATACCAGCGGCGCACCATCTCGACGGCAAACTCGTCCATGTTGTGGTTGTACTCGGTGGCAGGTTTTCCACGGTAGAGCGGTCCGTCGCCTTCCTTGTGGTAGGGATAGCTCTGCTCGTCCCAGTATTTGCGCAGTCCCTCGTCGCGGCAGTATTCCATAGCCCACATGGGGTGCTTCTTCGACTTGTTGATGTATAGCATCTCACCGCCGTACTCCGCCTCGTCGATGTCGAGCATCTCGCGGCTGCCGATGGCTCGCCCACCAAAGGGGTCGTACTCGTCGCGTATCTTCTTCATCTCCACCATGTGCTCCCGCGAGATGCTCTCGTTGCCGCATTCGTAGAAAAGAATGGAGGGATTGTTGCGATTGTAGATGATGGCGTCGCGCATCAGTTCCGTGCGCTGCTGCCAGCGGGGACCTTCCACGTCTTTCTCGGCGTCACCGGCAGGCATGGCTTGGATGAGGCCCACACGGTCGCACGACTCGATGTCTTGCTTCCACGGCGTCACGTGCATCCAGCGCACTAAGTTGCCGTTCGACTTCACCATCAGGTCGTTGCTGTAGTCGCTGAGCCAGGCAGGTACGCTGATGCCTACGCCCGGCCACTCGTTGGACGTGCGCTGGGCATAGCCGTGCATCATCAGCACACGGTCATTGAGCCATATCTTGCCTTCGCCGAAGCGCGTCTTGCGGAATCCCGTACGGGTTATTACGCGGTCGGACCCACCCCCTTGCCCCTCCCTGTGAGGGATGGGAGTAGTTACATCTGGCAACAGGCTTGTTTCCACGGTATAAAGGTAGCCATAGCCCCACGACCAGAAGTGCAACCCACTGACCTCCTGCTGGATATGAACGGTGCGCGTCTCGCCGGCCTGCATCGTGACGGGGACGCCGCTAAAGCGTGCCACCTCCTTGCCGTCGGCATCCAGCACCTTGGCCTGAAACGTCAGGGTGCGCGGCTTGGTGTCCTCGTTCTTCACCTGGCTCTCGGCATGGATGACAGCCTTGCGGGCGGGGATGTCGAAGTCGGTAGCATAGATGTAGGTGCCCGTCGTACCCAAGTCGGAATAGAGTGGGAGGGTCTGGTAGAGTTTGTCCGTCACGTGCAGATAGACGTTCTTAGGGATGCCGCCGTAGTTGGCATTGAAGTTGCGGTCGTTCCACTGGTAGCGGCTGTCGTGTTTGCGCGAACGGTACTGCCAGCTGTTGTCACAGCGTACAGCGAGCACGTTGGCGCCTTCTTTTATATAAGGCGTCAGGTCGAAGCCGCAGGCCATCACACCGTTCTCGCTCATGCCCAGCCGGTGGCCGTTCAGGTAGAAGTCGGCACCCTGACGCACACCCTCGAATTCAACGAATACCTTCTTGTCTGCCATGTCCTTCAGGGTGAAGTGCTTGCGATACCAGCAGATGGTGTCCGTCAGGTCCACGATGTCCTTTCTGAAAGCCTCGCTGCCGTTGAAGGCATAAGGTAGAGTTACCGACTGCCAGGACGTGTCGTCAAATGTCGGCTGTGAAGCCTCCGGGAAATCACCAACGGCCAGTTGCCAGCCGCTGTTAAAGTTCTGTTTACTGCGTTCCGCTGCACCTGCCGTCAGCCACACCGTCAGCAGCATGCCCATCAAAAATCTTAGCTTGTTCATGTAGATAGTTTTGTTATGATTTGTTTTCTTGGGCGCAAAGGTACGAAATTTGCCGCAATGAATTGTAAATAATTACAAATTTATTTGGCCTTTCCTGTAAATTGTGCTATCTTTGCACAATGAACCGACTTGAAGGCGGTGAAAGAAACTACTAAAACAAAGGTAAATAAATGATGAGAAAGACGATGATGGTGCTGCTGGCAGTGCTGACGCTGACGGCTGTAGCAAAACCAAAAGCGAAGAAAACTGTCGCGGAAACATGGCCCGACGGCACGGTGATGGATGCGTGGTTCCAGAACACGCAGAAGGTTGACCCGGCAACGCTGGGTAAGCGTTATGTGCTGACGGACTACGGGGTGCTGATAGGCTCGACGGCCATCCAGACGGAGCAGATACAGGCGGTCATCGACCGCTGTGCCCAGGAGGGTGGCGGTGTGGTGGTGGTGCCGCAGGGAACGTTTATGACGGGCGCACTCTTCTTTAAACAGGGTACACACTTGCATGTGGAGGAGGGCGGCACGCTGAAAGGCTCTGACCGCATCAGCGACTATCCCATCCTGACCACCCGCATCGAGGGTGAGACGTGCAAGTACTTCTCGGCCTTGGTCAATGCCGACGGACTGGACGGCTTTACCATTTCGGGCAGCGGTACCATCGACGGCAACGGACTGCACTACTGGCAGGAGTTCTGGATTCGCCGCAAGTGGAACCCCCAGTGCACCAACAAGGATGCCCAGCGGCCGCGCCTCACCTATATCTCCAACTCGAAGAACGTCACCGTTCAGGACGTTCACCTCATCAACTCGCCGTTCTGGACCAACCACGTCTATAAGAGCGACCACGTGCGCTACCTGGACTGCTATATCTTTGCACCTACCGAGAACGTCTGGTCGGGTGACCCGAAGCGTGGCGCACCATCGTCGGACGCCATCGACATCGACGTCTGCACCGACGTCATCGTTGACGGCTGCTACATGCACGTCTGCGACGATGCCGTGGTGCTGAAGGGTGGCAAGGGCACGTGGGCCGACAAGGACGAGACCAACGGTCCCTGCGAGCGCATACTGATACAGAACTGCCGCTATGGCAGGGTACACGGCTGTCTGACGTTAGGCTCCGAGTCGCTGCACGACCGCAACGTCATCCTGCGCAACTGCCACACGGAGCGTGCCAACCGCGTCTTGTGGCTGAAGATGCGCCCCGACACCCCGCAGCACTACGAGTATGTGCTGGTGGAGAACATGACGGGCAAGTGTGAGCGCTTCCTGTTCGTCAATCCCTGGACGCAGTTCTTCAAGCCCGGCGACCGTGAGATGCCGCTGTCGCGCTGCAACAACATCACGATGCGCAACATACAGTTAGAGTGCTCGGCCAAGATGTTGGACGTGAAGACCAGCGACAAGTACGAGCTCGTTGATTTCACGTTAGACGGCCAGCCTCTGGACTTCGGCACCCCACAGAACAGTAACAACCAACAGATACAGACAGTATATGAATAAGGAGTATTATTTTGCCGTGGACCTCGGGGCCACCAGCGGACGTACCATCTTAGGGACGCTGGCCGACGGACGGCTGGAACAGGAGGAGCTGACACGCTTCCCGAACAACCTCATCGAGACCGGCGGACACTTCTACTGGGACCTCTATGCGTTGTATTTCGAGATGATACGCGGCCTCAAGGAGGTGGCACGCCGCAACATCACGCTGACCAGTATCGGCATCGACACCTGGGGCGTGGACTTTGTATTCATCGGCGACGACGGTGCCATCCTGCGCAACCCCATGGCCTACCGTGACCCGCACACCTTCGGACGCATGGAGGAATACTTGGAAAAAGTGGTCAGCCGGAAGGAGGTGTACGACATCACCGGCATCCAGTTTATGAACTTCAACTCGCTGTTCCAGTTCTATGCCATGCAGCAGGACGGCAACAGTGCCATGAAGATGGCCAGGAAGGTGCTCTTCGTGCCCGACGCCCTGTCGTGGATGCTGACCGGCGAGGCCGTGTGCGAATATACCATTGCCTCGACGAGCCAGATGCTCGACCCCCGCACAGGCGACCTCAGCGAACGGCTGATAGAGAGCGTAGGACTGAAGCGCGAGCACTTCGGCCGCATGGTGCAGCCCGGCGCCCGGATAGGCGTGCTGACTGACGAGGTGCAGAAGATGACAGGCCTGGGACCCGTGCCGGTCATTGCCGTGGCCGGTCACGACACGGGTGCTGCCGTCGCTGCCGTACCCGCCAAGGACGAGCAGTTTGCCTACCTCTCCAGCGGTACGTGGAGCCTCATGGGCATCGAGACCAAGGAGGCCATCATCAACGACCGCAGCTACGAGCTGAACTTCACCAATGAGGGCGGCATCGAGGGTACTACCCGCTTCCTGAAGAACATCTGCGGCATGTGGCTCTACGAGCGCTGCCGTAAGGAATGGCCTGAGGAGGTGCGCCAACTGAGCCATCCCGAGTTGCAAGGTTCCGCCATGCAGGTGGAGGCCTTCCGCAGCATCATCAACCCCGACGACAAAGCCTTTGCCAACCCGCCGAGCATGATAGAGGCCATCCAGACCTATTGCCGCGAGACGGGGCAGGCCGTGCCTGAGACGCCGGCGGAGATATGCCGCTGCATCTTCGACTCGCTGGCGCTGAGATATCGGCAGGTGTTCGGGTGGATCAAGGAGTTCTATTCGACGGCAAAACCGTCGAAGACAATTTCGGTGCTGCATGTCATCGGCGGTGGAAGCCTGAACAAATACCTGACGCAGTTTACCGCTGACGCCTGTGGCATCGAGGTGCTGGCAGGCCCGCAGGAGTGTACCGCCATCGGCAACATCATGCTGCAGGCTAAAGCCTCAGGCAGCGTCGCTGACATCTGGCAGATGCGTCAGATCATCGCCGATAGCGTGGACATGACGGCTTATCATCCCACTGGCGACCAGGGCGCCTGGGCTGCCGCTTACGAGCGCTATCTCGAAATAACGAAACATCGAAATCTTGAAGCATAGAAAATAAAATAACATAAAACAAATCAGAATTATGGCAAAACCATTAGTAGAGACCAAAGCACGCGTAGGCGTGTTCTCAATCGCATTGCAGGCATATCTGCCGCAGTTCCCACAGTTAGTTCCTAACTTCGAGGCCCAGTATGAGGCTTTCAAGAAGACGCTGCCCGACACCATCGAGATCATCGACGGCGGCATGGTTACAACCAAGGAGCAGTCGATGGCTGCCGGCGACAAGTTCCGCGCTGCTGACGTCGATCTCGTCATCCTGCAGATGCTGACCTATTGCACCTCTTATAATATGCTGCCCGCCGTGCGCGACCTGGACGTTCCCGTCGTCATCGTCAACCTGCAGAAGAAGCTGGCTCCCGACTACGATAAGACCGACATCCCCACATGGCTCGGCGACCTGTATGCCTGCGGTGCCATCGGTGAGATGGTGGCCGACCTGAACCGTGCCGGCAAGCGCTCAGCCGTCATCACCGGTGTGGTAGAAGGCGGTGACCCCGGCTGTCAGGCTGAGATTGAGGACTGGTGCCGTGCCGCACAGGTGCGCCGCCGCTTCCGCGATACCAACATCGCACAGATTGGCCGTCCGTACCCCGGCATGATGGACCTCTACATCGACGAGACCAACCTCTACCACCGCATGTATGTCTATACCAAGCAGTTCGACTGGGAACAGATGTGGGCCATTGCCGACAACATCACCGACGAGGCTGCCATCCGCGCCAAGGCTCAGGACATCCTCGACACCTTCGAGATTGAGGGCGGCGGCACGGTCGAGAAGGTCTGGGACATGGCTAAGTATGTTGTAGCCTTCGAGCAGTGGGTCAAGGACGAGCAGTTAGGCATGATCGCCTCTCACTATGCAGGCTTCGCCCAGGGCGTCGCCGGCAAGCTCGACTCCATGCTGATTCCTGCCTTCTCCATGCTCATCAAGCAGCATACTGCCTGCGCCGTCGAGGGCGACATGAAGGTGGCCATGGCCATGAGCATCCTGAAGACCATCAGCGGCACGGGTACGCTGGCCGAGATGTACTCTATCGACTTCCCGAAGGACATCTGCATCATCGGTCACTCCGGCTCGGGCGACTTCGACATCTCGCAGGCTCACAAGCCCACGATGAAGATTGTGCCCGTATTCCACGGCAAGACCGGTGGCGGCTATCTGACCCAGTTCTATCCTCCGACGGGTCCTGTCACCTACCTGGCCATCACGCAGGATGCCAACGGCAAGTTCAAGTTCGTGGCTGCTGAGGGTGTCAACGAGGAAGGTCCCATCTTCATGTTCGGCGACACCAACATGCGTACCAAGTTCTCGCTGTCGTGCCGGGAGTTCGTCAACAAGTGGAGCGAGGCCGGTCCCACGCACCACATGGCTGCCGCCGTCGGCCACCACATCGACACCATCCTGAAGGTAGCCAAGATATTCAACATCGAGTGTGACGTAGTTTGTAGATAAAGACCCACCCCCAGCCCCTCCCTTGTAGGGAGGGGAGTAGATAGTCTTGCATGACATGGGAAAAGCAGCTTTTTATAAAACAGCCTCACCTGACAGATATGCCTTATTACGGATATATGCACGGGAAAACAGAAAAAATGCAACGCCTGCTGAACAGTATCTGTGGGAGCATTTAAGGAAAGGTGTCTTGGGTGTTGACTTCTTGTGACAGCACATCGTTGGTGATTATATCGCAGACTTCGCATCACGGCATGGAGGCTTGATTATTGAAGTGGATGGCGGCTATCATTCAGAACGGCAACAAGCTGAAAATGACGCCATTCGTGAGAGCCATTTGGAGCAAATGGGCTTTCATGTTATGCGGTTCTCAAACGAAGAAGTATTATACAATGTTGATCATGTACTAAACCAAATTGAAAAGTATTTTCATGAATAATCAATCATCATCGCAGACTCATTCTACGCCCCGCCCTACAAGGGAGGGGCAGGGGGGTGGGTCCCTGAAGAGTACCATTGCGGTGTCTCTTACCAATTATCTCGATGCCGGCGCCATCGTGGCCGGTGCATCGGGCTTGACCTTGTGGCAGAACTACCTCGGCCTGACCGAGGTTCATCTGGGCTGGCTGAACTTCATTTCGGCCAACTGCCTCGGTGCTGCCATCGGTGCCATCATTGGCGGTTTCCTGGCCGACAAGTATGGCCGAAAGTTCATCTTCACCTACAACCTGCTGGTCTATATGCTGGGTGTGCTGACCATCATGTTCAGCGTCAACTTCCCCATGCTGCTTTGTGGTTTCCTCATCACAGGTATCAGCGTCGGTGTGGGTGTTCCCGCCTCATGGACCTATATCTCAGAGTCGTCGGAGGTCAACAACCGCGGCCGTAACATCTGTATCTCGCAGATGTCGTGGGGCTTCGGACCGATGTGTATCCTGCTCTTCGGCATGCTCTTTGCCCCTGGCGGCTACCTGTTCTCGTGGGTCGAGAGCGTGGCGGCCTTGTTTGTCGGTGAAGGTGCTGACGTCGCCGCCATTAATGTCTTTTCGTCACGCATCGTGTTCTTCACGCTGTTCGTGGTGGCCTTCGTCGCCTGGAACCTGCAGCGCCAGCTGCAGGAGAGTGCTGAGTTTACAGCCCAGAAGGCTTCCGGGCAGAAACAGCCCGGCATGCTGGACAATATCAAGTTGTTGTTTACCAACAAGATAGCCGTACGTACTGTCATCTTCCTGGCTACTATCTACCTGACGTGGAACCTTGTGGCCTCGGTGATGGGCTTCTTCCAGCCGCACATCTACGAGACTGCAGGCGGCGTCAGCAATGAGCAGGCCAACTGGATGAACTGCATACAGTGGTTCATCATCGTTGCCGTGACGTTCGTTGTGTCGAAGCTCATTGACAAGACAGCTCATAAGACTATCTATACCTTCGGCCTGCTGGTGGCTATCGCCGCCTGGCTGGTCATCGTCACCATTGGTGTCAACGGCATGATGGGTCTCTGGCTCTTTGCCATCCTCTGGGGTGTGCAGGGCGGAAGTTCGCCGCAGATATTCTATGCCCTGTGGGGCTCAGAGCTGTTTCCTGCCAAGTTCCGTGCCGGTGCCCAGGGCCTGATGTTCTTCATCGTCCGCGGCCTGTCGGCTGTCTGGGGACTGGTGTTCACAATGATCTACGGTGAGAACGGCGAAGGCTTCACCATCGCTGCCTTCTGCATGATAGCCCTGCTGACCATCTCGCTGGTGGTAGGCTTCATCGGTGCCCCGAAGACCCGTGGCCGTGCCCTTGACGACATCGTGCGTGAGCGCTACGGCGATAGCTATTAAGAGATTCCACAACACTTTTAGAGATTCCACGACACTTTTCAAAGATAATATTTGGTAGTGTCGTGGAAAACTATTACTTTTGCAGTACCTAACTGTAAAACCCAAAGTATCTATGATGCGTAGAATGCTCTTTGCCCTTGTTTTGACGCTGCTCCCTTTAGCGCTATGGGCGGAAGTTCCAGATATGAAATTCCTCCGTCTCGACACCCGCGACGGGCTGTCGAACTCCAGCATTCTTTGCCTGCATCGCGATACAAAAGGCTTTATGTGGATTGGTACGCCATACGGTCTAAACCGTTATGATGGCTACCGTTTTCGCACCTTCTATCAGGACGTGAAGGACACCATGTCGCTTCGCAACAACTACGTGGACGAGATTTACGAGGATGCTGACGGCAAGTTGTGGCTGCATCAGGGTATGAACTATACCATCTTCGACCCCAGCACGGAGAAGGGTGACCGCCATCCGGAGTATTTCTTTGAGAAACTGGGAGTCACGGGAGGACTGGAGTTCCTGTATATTGACAAGGACAAGAACTTCTGGGTGAAGACCTATGAATCGGGATTCTGGCATATTGACATCAAGACCAAGAAGGTTCATCAGTTTCGACTGGGCTATGGCGGTCAGGAGTTCAACAACGACTTCGGTGTCTCGTCATTTGCCGAAACCGACCAGTTGTTGTATGTCACCTCCAGCAATGGCGAGGTGTTCTGCTTCGACAAGCAGAAGAACCGCATCCTCTGGAAGAACAACCACCTGCGCCAGCTGGGACTTGTCAGCAACCAGAATGTCAAGCCGCGTCTGGACCCCTTGGGCAACTTGTGGCTGATATCGACGGGCAGAGTCTATGTGCTGTACGGCAGCAACCAGTGGTACCACTCGGTGCAGGAGGCGCTGCATGCGTTAGGCTATGAAGGAGTACCCGACGAGATGAACGTGTGGGACATCCAGCTAGACAAGGAAAACCGTTACTGGATAGCTACGGACCACGGCGGCCTGTATGTGGCCGACCCGAAGGACAAGGTCATCCGCCAGTTCCTGAACAACAAGTACGACAAGGCGACCATCAGCGACAATACGGTACGCATGGTCTATCGCGACCAGCTGGGTCGTATGTGGTTGGGCACCTATACGGGAGGTGTCAACCTGTATTCGGGTGGCCTGTCGAACTTCATCAACTTGGAGCTGGGCAATATCAATACCATTTGTACCGACAAGCAGGGCTTGTGGTGGCTGGGTACCAACGATAAGGGTATCATCTGTTATGACCCCAAGACGAAAGAACAGGTGGTCTATAACCGCGAGAACAGCGGCATCCGCTCGAACACCATGGTGGGTTCATTGGGTGCCCGCGACGGTTCCGTATGGTTTGGTACCTACGAGGGTGGACTCATCCATATCAAGAACGGACAGGTGACCAACCTGCTGGCCACCGGTGATACCACCAGCCTGAATGTCAACAACATCTGGACAGTCTGCGAGGACCAGTGGGGAAACCTCTGGCTGGGCGAGCTGGGCGGCGGCGTACAGCGCGTCGACAAGCGTACCGGCCGCATGAGGTCGTTTCGTATGAACAACTCCAATCTGCCCAGTGAGTATATCAATACAATCTCGCGGACAAAGAAGGGCTGGCTGCTGGTGGCGCACTCCAACTACATGTCGCTCATCAATCCCAAGACCATGGAGGTGGTCAACCGCAACATCTCGCAGAACAAGAGTGGCGTGCCCATCACCGAGAGTTCCATCTTCGGCTATGAGGACAGCCGCGGCCTTATTTGGCAGGGGTCCACGTCGGGAGCCACCATCTGGGACACGAAGACTGGCGACGTCTACCTGTTGGATATGAAGTCGGGACTCTTCGGTTCTACCGTCAACGGCATGATTGAGGATGACAGGCATACCGTCTGGCTGGTGACCGACCATGGCGTGTCGAACGTCATCCCGCAACGCAAGGAAGACGGCACGTGGAACTTCGTCGTTCGCAGCTACAACAACCGTGACGGTCTGCAGGACGGCCCCTACAACCAGCGTTCCGTCTGCTACACCGCTGACGGTCTCATACTCGTAGGCGGCCAGGGCGGTCTGGACGTCATCAATCCCAAGAACTTAGGCAAGGGACGCATCAAGGAAACACCCGTCTTCAGCGGTTTGCTGGTCTTCGACCGCGACGTTGTCGTCGGCGAAAAGGTCGGCGGCCGTGTCATCCTCCACGAGGTGCTCAACGACTGCCGCGACATCACCCTGCGCTACGATGAGCAGTTTACCATCCAGTTAGGCAGCTCCAGCGGCGAAATCCACAACCGTTCGCGCTTTGTCTACCGACTGGAAGGCTTCAACGACGACTGGGTGCGTACCTCCGAACTCAATCCGAATATCACCTACAACTCTCTGAGCCCTGGCAGCTATACCCTGCATGTCCGTATGCTCAACGACGACGGCACCTTCGGCGATGAAGAGAGCCTGCTGGAGATAACCATCCGTCCGCCTTTCTGGCGCAGCGGCTGGATGATGCTGTTCTACATGGTGCTCATGTGCGTCGGCTTGTGGTACTGGCGCAAATGGTATATCAAGCAGCAGGAGCAGAAGATGCGTGCCGAGCAACTGCGCCGCGAGACCGAGAAGTTGCAGTGGATGTCGGAGATGCGTGTCCAGATGGCTACTGAGCATGCTGCTGCCGTCAAGGCGGTCACCGAAGGCACGGCAACCGCCGACACCGTCGTTGTCGCCGACGTCGCCGCCAAGCCGGAGCTGCAGCTGCAGTTGGAGGATTGTGACCTTGTCACCGTCGTCAAGAATGTGTGTACTGAGTTTGCTGCCACTAAGGAGGGCACCAAGGCCAAGGTGACCTGTCGCCCGATGGTCGAGGAGCTCTCTGCGCCCATCGACCGCAAGCAGTTGGCACGTGCCCTGAATATCCTGCTGTCCAACTCCGTGCGCTTCTCGCCGGGCAACTGTCAGATTACGGTGAGTCTGGGGCGTGTCGAGGGCGACCGTGCCGTCCTGCAGGTAGCTGACAACGGCATCGGCATCCGCGACGAGTTCAAGGCTAAGGCCTTTGAACCCTTCCTCGATGGAGAGGGCATCGGCCTCGACAAGGTGAAGGACATAGTGGTAGCCCACGGCGGCACCATCCGTCTGGAGGACAATCCCGGCGGTGGCACCATCTTCATCATCGCCCTCCCTGCCAACCCGCTGGAGGTGATTGAGGAAGCTGTGCTGATGGACGATGATGAATAGAAATAAAGTAAGATAGATATAACAACCTGACTAATGAATATTTTAAGAACCTTGTGTACGGGTGTGTTGTCGCTGACAGCTGTTCTGCTGATGGCCGACGACTATACCGTCAACGGTCAGTATGTGACCGTCCCTGTGAAGCACAAAACGGCAGGCAGTGCCCAGGTGGTGCGCCTGCAAGTAGTTAATGACAACATCATCCGGGTGCAGGCCACCTGTGAGGCACAACTGCCCGAGAAACAGAGCCTGATGATCGTACCTCAGACGGCCAAGCCTAAGTTCACGACTTACTCGCTGGACGGTGCTTGCGTCTTTGTCAAGGCCGCCAAGGTCATGGCCAAGGTGGATGTCAAAACAGGTCAGATCACATTCTATGACGAGCACGAGCGGCTGCTGCTGAAGGAAAGCCAGCAGGGCAAGCGCTTCTGGGAGTTCACCGTCCCCGAACGTGAATACGGCATCAAGGGCGGCAGCCAGTTGACGGAGGCCATGAAGCACGGCCTGACATGGCAGATGCAGTTCGACTCGCCCGACGATGAGGCTTTCTACGGCCTCGGCCAGCACCAGTCGGAGGAGTTCAATATGAAGGGCAAGAACGAGGATTTGTTCCAGTACAATACCAAGGTCAGCATCCCCTTTGTGCTGTCCAACAAGAACTACGGCCTGCTGTGGGACTCCTATAGCTACTGCCGCTTCGGCAACCCGCACGACTACCTGCAACTGAACCGTGCCTTCAAGCTCTACGACAAGCAGGGTAGGGCAGGCCACCTGACTGGCACCTATACCGACAAGGACGGCAAGCGGCTGGTGCGTGACGAGGACAGCATCTATTATGAATATGGTACGCCCGAGAAGTCGGCCATCGCCTTGAAGACCGACAACGGCGGCATCAAGAACCTGCCGAAGGGCTTTAATCTGGCTGGTGCCAATGTGCTGTATGAAGGATACATCGAGGCTCCCAAGACGGAACTCTACCAGTTCATCCTCTATTATGCCGGCTATATCAAAGTCTATATTGGTGGCCAGGAGGTCGTAGCTGAACGCTGGCGCACGGCCTGGAATCCCAACGCCTATAAGTTCAGCACCCCGCTGAAAGCTGGCGAGAAGGTGCAGCTGCGCATAGAGTGGCAGCCCGACGGCGGCGAGAGCTACTGCGGACTGCGCGTCAGCGAGCCGCGTACCGCCCAGGAGCGTGGCCAGCTCAGCATCTGGAGCGAGATGGCCCGCGACATGGACTACTACTTCATTGCCGGCCAGAACCTCGACGAGGTCATCAGCGGCTATCGTAAGCTGACCGGCAAGGCCAGCCTGTACCCCAAGTGGGCGCTGGGCTTCTGGCAGAGCCGTGAGCGCTACAAGACGCAGCAGGAGATTCTGGAGAACCTCGCCGAGTTCCGCAAGCGCCAGATTCCCATCGACAACATCGTGCAGGACTGGAACTACTGGCCCGAGGACCAGTGGGGCAGCCATGAGTTTGAGGCCAGCCGCTATCCCAATCCGCAGGCCATGCTCGACAGCGTTCACGCCATGGGCGGTCGCTTCATGATTAGCGTGTGGCCGAAGTTCTACTGCAATACCGACAACTACAAGGAACTCGACGCCCAGGGCTGGATGTACCGCCAGTCGATGACCGACGATATCCACGACTGGGTAGGTCCCGGCTATAAGAACGGCTTCTACGATGCCTACGATGCTGGTGCCCGCAAGATGTTCTGGCGCCAGATGGACGAGAAGCTCTACAGCAAGTATAACCATGGCAGTATCGCCGGCGTGGATGCCTGGTGGATGGATGCCTCCGAGCCCAACGTCCGCGACTGTACGCCCATGTGGTACCGCAAGGCCCTCTGCGGCCCGACGGCCCTCGGCACCTCTACCGAGTACTTCAATGCCTACTCCACGGTGAATGCCGATGCCATCTACCATGGCCAGCGCAGCGTGTGGAAGGGTAAGAAGGACGAGCCCCGCGTGTTCCTGCTGACCCGTAGCGGTTTTGCCGGCGAGCAGCGCTACTCCACGGCCACGTGGAGCGGTGACATCGGAACCCGCTGGGAGGACATGCGCGCCCAGATGACGGCAGGCCTGAACTACTCCATGTCGGGCATCCCCTTCTGGGGTATGGACCAGGGCGGCTTCTGCGTGGAGAACCGCTACATGGCGGCCCAGCAGCTGTACGACCGTACCCAGGTGGAGAACGAAGACCTGAAGGAGTGGCGCGAGCTGCAGACGCGCTGGAGCCAGTTCGGCTGCTTCATCCCCCTGTTCCGCGTCCACGGCCAGTGGCCCACACGTGAAATATGGAACATTGCCCCCGACAACCATCCCGCCTACCAGTCGTTCGTCTATTACGACAAGCTGCGCTACCGCCTGATGCCGTATCTGTATTCACTGGCAGGCTGGGTACACTTCAACGACTATACCATCATGCGCGGCCTGGTGATGGACTTCAACGGCGACAAGCAGGTGGAGAATATCAAGGACCAGTGGATGCTGGGTCCGGCGCTGATGGCCTGTCCTGTGGGTTACTACAAGGCCCGCAACCGCAGCGTCTACTTCCCGCAGGGTGGCTGGTACAACCTCTATACCAATGAGTACACGGAAGGCGGTCAGCGCCTGATAGTCGACGCCCCCTACGAGCGCATTCCCGTCTATGTCCGCGAGGGCAGCATCATCCCCTTCGGTCCTGAGATGCAGTACAGCAACGAGAAGCCTGCCGAACTCATCAACCTCTACGTCTATGCCGGACGCGACGGACAGTTCCAACTCTACGAGGACGAGGGTGTCAACTACAACTATGAGAAGGGCAAGTACGCCACCATCGATATCAGCTACGACGATGCCTCCAGGACGCTCACCTTCGGTCAGCGCCAAGGCACCTTCCCCGGCATGTTGAAACAGCGCCGCTTTAACGTCATCCTCATCACCAAGGACAACGCGAAGCCTCTGGACCTCGACCATCCCGAGGGCACGCTGGTCAACTATAACGGCAAAAGGATGAGCATAAAACTTTAAAGCTATGAACCATGGACTAACAAAACTGTTCATTCTCCTGCTGAGTATGTTGGCATGCCATGCCAACATCTCCCGTGCTGCCGACCAGCCTGCCTATAAGGAGTCACCCCGCTACCTGCAGCTGCGCGACACCATGCACAATGCCTTCAATACTGGCGACAGCACCCGTTTCTTTAAGGCCGTGGGCGCCCTGGAGGACTACCTCCTCGAACAGGACGACCTCCATGCCTACTATACGCAGCGCTGCAACGAAATCATCTTCTTCCTCAACCGGCAGGATGTCTTCGAGGCCTACAAGCGTGCCACGGCCCTTTCGAGGGAGCTCACCGAGCGCAAACTGGACAAGGAGATGTATATGGCCGTCAACATGATGGGGCATATCTACCTCTATAGCGGCAACAAAGAGACTGCCAAGGAATGCTTCTGGGATGTCATACGCCGCATGGAGCAGGAAGGCTACACCGAGAGCATCCCGCCCATCTACATGAACCTTGTCAACATCTATATGGACGAAGATCCGGCAGAAGCCTTGCGCCTCATCGACCGTGCCCTCGCCATTGCACAAAGCGGTTCTCCGGAGCGTGTCTTCGACATCGAGGCACGGCGCACGCTGGCATACTATAACCTCGGCGATACCACACGCTTCCTCGAAGGCTACAACCGCTATAGGGAGGGCGTTGCCGAGGGATTGACCTCCGTGCATGGACGCAGGCTCGACATCGACTATCAGGTGTATCTGGGCCATTTCGACGAAGCCCTCAGCCTGGCCCGTCAGAACACTGACGACCCCTACGAGACCATGGCGGAGATCTATGCCACCGCCGGTCGCTGGAAGGAGGCCTACGATGCCCTGAAACTGGGTGCCGCCGAGAGCGACTCCATCAACAGCATCATCCTCTCGAGTTCCATGCAGGGCATCCAGAACGAGTTGCGCGTCTATGAGACACAGCGTCAGGCTGCACGCATCTGGTTCTACAGCCTGGCCATCATTGCCATCCTGCTGCTGTTGCTCGTCGTGGCACTGGTCTATATCGTGCAGTCGCGCCGCCGTCATCTCCGTGAACTCAAGGTGGCCTACCAGCGCGTTGTCGACTCCGACAAGATGAAGACAGCCTTCATCCAGAATGTCAGCCACGAGGTGCGCACGCCGCTGAACATCATCAGTGGCTTTGCGCAGGTCATCGCCAATCAGGAGTATCAGATATCCCCCGATGAGCGCAGCCATATTGCCCATGCTGTCATCCACAACACGCGTATCATCACTACCATGATTGAAGAAGTGTTGGAGATGTCGGTATCCGATCCTGCCAACGCCTCATTGTTGCCGCTGAAGTGCGACGAGGAACTCTCGCGGCTCGTCGACGAATTCCGCCGCGAGTCACACCGCGACGACAGCCAGCTGGGCTATCGCTGCCTGTTGCCCGCCGACTTCACCATACAGGCTACGCCCAACCTGCTGCGCCGTATCGTCACACCGCTCATCGATAATGCCCTCAAGTTCTGTCCTGACGGCCCTGTCACCATCACGGCGGAAGTCCGTGACAACCGCCTGCAGGTGGCTGTCGAAGACACGGGCTGTGGCATCCCTGCCGAAGACGTCCAGCGCATCTTCGATCGTTTCGTCAAACTTGACGACTTCAAGGAGGGGCTCGGCCTCGGCCTAACCTTCAGTCGCACCCTGGCCCGTCGGGCAGGCGGTGACGTCGTTCTCGACACCGAGTATGGTCCCAAGGGCGCCCGCTTCGTCGTCACCCTCTAATAATGATTAATGATTTAATTTTTCAGTATGCTGACGTTTTACGTCAGCCCCAAAAGAAAAAAGCAATGAAAGAAAACCTCAAGACAGCCACCCTGTGCGTGCAGGCTGGCTGGGAACCCAAGAACGGAGAGCCCCGCGTGCTTCCCATCTACCAGAGCACTACCTTCAAGTATGACAACACCGAGGAGATGGCCGACCTCTTCGACCTCAAGAAGGACGGCTACTTCTATACCCGTCTGGCCAACCCCACCAACGATGCCGTGGCGCGCAAGATTGCCGCCCTCGAAGGTGGCGTCGGCGCCGTGCTGACCTCCAGCGGACAGGCTGCCAACTTCTATGCCGTCTTCAACATCTGTGAGGCCGGCGACCATATCGTAGCCTCCAACGAGATTTACGGCGGCACCTACAACCTCTTCGGCGTCACCCTGCCCAAGCTCGGCATCCAGTGCACCTTTGTCTCTCCCGAGGCTTCCGAGGAGGAGATAGCCGCTGCCTTCCGGCCCAATACCAAGGCCCTGTTCGGCGAAACCATCAGCAATCCCGGCTGTAAGATTCTTGACATCGAGAAGTTTGCCCGCATCGCCCACAGCCACGGCGTGCCCCTCATTGTTGACAACACCTTCCCGACGCCCATCAACTGCCGACCCATCGAGTGGGGCGCCGACATTGTGACGCACTCTACCACCAAGTACATGGACGGCCATGCCACACAGGTTGGCGGCTGCGTCGTTGACAGCGGTAACTTTGAGTGGAACGAGAAGTTCCCCGGACTGACGACCCCCGACGAGTCGTACCACGGACTGACCTATACCAAGACCTTCGGCAAGATGGCCTATACCACCAAGCTCGTCGCCCAGCTGATGCGCGACCTCGGCAGCATCCCCTCGCCGCATAACGCCTTCCTGCTGAACCTCGGCCTGGAGACCCTCCACTTGCGCATGCCTCGCCACTGCGAGAACGCCCAGCGTGTCGCCGAGTTCCTGGCTGCCGACCCCCGCGTGGCATGGGTCAACTACAGCGGACTCAAGGACAACGACAACTACGAACTGGCGCAGAAGTACCTGCCCAACGGCTCGTGCGGCGTGCTGGCCTTCGGACTGAAGGGTGACCGTGCCACGGCTGTCAAGTTCATGGATGCCCTGCGCCTCATCGCCATCGTCACCCACGTGGCCGATGCCCGCACCTGCGTGCTCCATCCTGCCAGCCATACCCACCGCCAGCTGTCCGACGAGCAGCTGCGCGAAGCCGGCGTCGCCCCCGACCTCATCCGCCTCTCCGTCGGCATCGAGGACATCGACGACATCCTGGCCGACATCCGTCAGGCCCTCGACCAGATTTAGCATGAAACTACTTACCCTGATCACTACGCTGCTGTGCGCCATGAGTGTGACTGCTGGGGCGCAGACGGCTGAGGTGACGGCCAAGCTGTCACCATGGTTGCAGACGAAATACCAGCAGCAACAGCTGGCAGTGAAGAAGCACGGCGGCCCCCGCCGTGTGCAGGGTCGCCAGGTCAGGACCTATGTGCTGACGCTGGTGAAGAGCAGCGACGAGGCCGCAACCGTCCGCGAGCAGGGTGGGGTAGTGCTGCAGGACTTTGACGGCAGCATCTGTGCTGCCTTCCTGCCTGTCGACAAGCTGGGTGAACTGGCCCGGAACCCTAACATCCTGCGCATGGAGGCCAATGCCCCCTCGCAGCTGATGAACGACACCAGTGCCGTCCTCGTCCATGCCGACAAGGCTTGGTCCCCCGACTTCTCAAATGGTAAATGGTCAAATCGCCAAATCCCTCTGGCTTTCACTGGCAAGGGCGTCGTTGCTGCTGTCATGGACATTGGCTTCGACTTCACGCACCCCGCCTTCCGCCATGACGACGGCACCTCGCGTATAAAATGGTTCTGGGAACCCATGGCGCCCGACGCCAATGCCGACCAGCTCGGCATGGTCTATAGCACGCCCGCCGAGGTGCTGGCAGCCCTCCATTGCATTAATGCCGACAACGACAACCACGGCACCCACGTCCTCGGCACCATGGCGGGTCGTGGACTCGACGGTCGCTATGTGGGCATGGCCCCGGAAGCTGACATCATGGGCGCTCATGTGCCGTTAGGGACTGTACCCGATGGGTACACCGACCGCGTGGTGGAATACATCCGCAGCCACCTCGCTGACTACTCCTTCCTGGAGGAAGTTATCGAGGTCGAACCGTCCGACGCTATCGAGCTGGTAGAACTCTACAGGATATTCCAGGCAGCCGATGCCATCGGTGAACCCTGTGTGGTGAATTGGAGTTTCGGTTCCTCAACCAGTTTCTTCAATGACAACACGCTCTTCGAGGAAGTTTTCAACAGCTTGGTCGGCCCTGGCCACATCGTCGTGACTTCTGCCGGCAATGGCGGCCACTACCTGAACTACCTCATCAAAGATGCCGGTGAACCCATGGAGCAGGATGTGTACTATTCGACGACCATCAATCAGTTTGTGCTGACAATGCGCATCGAGCCCGACGAACCAGACTTTACCTATGGTCTGACCTTCAACTGCCTGGACGACACACTCTTCGTCAATACCGCCGACATTGCTGCCCTTAGTGCTCAGGGCGATACCCTCAAGGTCGAATACCCGGAATTGACGGTCTGTTTTATGGCGTCTCCTGGAGCTTACGACAAGACAGTTTATGAGAACTGGATTGTTGTTCCTGACAGTTTTGCAAACACCATCAAGAAAAACAACCTGCTGTCACTCCGTGGAAAGGTGCTTGTCGATGCGCCTGTGCAGATGGACATGCTGGGCGTGGCTGGCAACAAGACCGCTACTGTCTTCAGCTCCGAGACTATTGCCAACTCGCGTGGCTGCCACCTGTATACCATCGGAACCCCTGGCAACATGAATCGCATCATCACCGTCGGTGCCATGCACCAGCGCACCGCTTTTACCAACATTCTGGGCAATCAGAATACCTATACCGCCCTCGGCAGCGAGGAGGGGCATCTGGCGTCGTTCAGCTCCTGCGGACCCACGCTGGACGGTCGCCGCAAACCCGACGTCGTGGCACCCGGACATAACGTCCTCTCGTGCCTGAACAACTTCTACCGCGTCAACCACAACGACCAGACCACCTATGATGCCGTCACTCCCAAGACCGCATATGCGAGCAAGGCCTACGGTCAGAACTATGCCATGTGGACCATGTCGGGCACGTCCATGGCGTCGCCCGTGGCCGCCGGTGTCGTCGCCCTCTGGCTGCAGGCCAAGCCCGACCTGACCCCCGAGGACATTCTTGGCGTCATCGAGCGTACCAGTCACCAGCCCGAACCCGACTTCTCGGGCACCGACAAGAACCCCTACTACGGCTGGGGCGAGATAGACGCCTACGCCGGACTCTTGGACATCCTCGGCATCCCCTCGGCCATCCCCGAGCTCTCCCGCCACCAGCCTGCTGGCGTCACCTTCCGGCTGAACGGTCGCACCCTTGTCATCGATGGTGCTGCCGACGGCACGCCCCTGACCGTCTACGACCTCAGCGGTCGTCCCGTGTTCCAGTCTGTCACCACCGGTGCTGCCGTCCAGCTGCCCGCCCTCGCTGCTGGCGTCTATGCCGTCCAGTTAGGCCAGTCCGGCTCCACCCTCATCCGCATGTGAATTGAAGAATGGGTGATTTTGTCGTTATTTGATGTACTTCACCTTCGAGGCATCGCGGGGCTTTGCTTGGGGCTGTTCGTCGGGATAGCCGATTGCAATGATGTAGTTCAGCTTGTAGTCTGCAGGGATGTCGAGACGGTCGAGGAAGAACTTGCCATCGGCATTCGAGTTCAGCCAGCGCACGGGACCACCGAGGCAGACTGTGCCGAGACCCAGTGACTGGGCTGCCAACATCATATTTTCGCCCAACAGTCCTGCATCGAGATCTCCGCCATTTGTCGGGGTGCAGACGCAAATAAGGTTAGGCGCATTGTAGAGACCCCTGCACACTTTGTTGATGTCGGCAATCAGTTTCTGGTCTTCCACCACGCGGACAATCCACGGCTGACGGTTCATACCGCTGGGCGCATTGATACCAGCTCGGGCAATGACCTCCAATTTCTCATGCTCCACAGGCTTGTCAAGGTACTTGCGGACGGAGCGACGCGCCATCATATTGCTTAAGACCGGATTCACTTCCATGAGCACATCAGCCTCGATGTCGGCCATCTTAT
This sequence comes from uncultured Prevotellaceae bacterium, assembly GCA_946185485.1. Classification (GTDB taxonomy): domain Bacteria; phylum Bacteroidota; class Bacteroidia; order Bacteroidales; family Bacteroidaceae; genus Prevotella. Next base: position 68,839 of record CAMHJQ010000006.1, read on the forward strand.
CCGTCGGTTCATAGCGTTTCAATACACGTCCGTCGCGCGATACGAGGAACTTGGTGAAGTTCCATTTGATGTCGCTCTTCTTATCGTAGTCGGCATCCTTCTTGCGGAGCATACCGTCCATCATCTTTCCCCGTTGGTCGTTGACATCAAAGCCACTGAAGCCTTTTTGTGCCTTCAGATAGGTGTAAAGCGGGTGTTCATTCACACCATTTACCTCAATCTTGTCAAACTGCGGAAACTGGATGTCGAAATTAGCCGAGCAGAACTGGCGAATCTCCTGAATCGTACCAGGAGCCTGCTGTCCGAATTGGTTACAAGGGAAGTCCAGAATCTCCAGACCCTCGTTGCGGTACTCCTCATACAGTGCCTCCAGTTCCTTGTACTGAGGCGTGAATCCACAACGGGTAGCGGTGTTCACGATGAGTAGCACCTTGCCCTTATAGTCGGCAAGTGACACGTCCTGCCCCGCATCGTCCTTTACTTTGAAATCATAGATACTCTGTGCTGATATTCCCAGCACACACATTGCCAACAATAGGCTGATGATCATCACTTTTTTCATAACATTTTGTTTTGCATTAGTTTCATGGGGTGCAAAGATACGAAAAATAATCTGTTTTCCTGTGATACAGGAGATGTTTTTATGATTGTTTTGTGAGATGATAGCTACTTATGATTAATTAGTTTAGGATGCTGTTTGGGTGATAGGACAAAGAAAAAGCCTAACTTTTGAGTATTGCACAGTTTGTATAATCGCCGTACCTTTGCCGTCGAAAACAGCGAAGATGCTTTCGCTCGGAATTTTTAGCCATTTTAGATAATATAGAAATGAATAAGACGATTGTAGTATTTGGTTCCTCGACAGGAACGTGCGAGGCTATCGCAGAGAAGATAGCCCAGAAGTTGGATTGTGAGGTCATCAACGTGCAGGACTTGACAGCTGAGGTTGTTGAAAGCAACCAGAACCTGATTCTCGGCACCTCGACCTGGGGTGCTGGTGAGTTGCAGGATGACTGGTACGACGGTCTGCGCGTGTTGCAGGCTGCCAATCTCGCTGACAAGACCATCGCTCTCTTCGGCTGTGGCGATTGCGAGTCGTATGGTGACACCTTCGTGGGTGGCATCGGTGAATTGTATAATGGAATCAAGGAGAGTGGTGCCAACTTTGTTGGAGCTGTCAGCACTGACGGCTACACGTTCGATGATTCTGAGGCCGTCGTGGACGGCAAGTTCATCGGCTTGCCCCTGGACGACGTGAACGAGGATGACAAGACGGATGCCCGCATTGATGCTTGGGTAGCCGAGATTTCTCCAAGCCTTTAAATACATTGATTCAACTTTCTAATGTAGTTAAGAAGTTAAGAAGTTAAGAAGTTAAAGAAGTTAAGCCAAATGTCGAAGTGCAAAAATATAAGCAAACAGAGTAATGGCTTAACTACTGTCCGAAGGACGAGCGAAGCGATAACTTCTTAACTTCTTAACTACAAAGAAGTTGAGCGAATGCGAAACTTGAATACATTGACCATTGAATATTGACCATTGAACATGATGCAGACAGTGAATCGACAGACGACTGAGCAGGTGCTCCCTCCAGAGGCCAAGGTGCTGATGAACCATATCTATGAATATAAGAAAGGTGTGCGCAGGATGATACTCTTCACCTGCAACCGCCGGTTCGAGGCTTTTGCCACGAACCGTTTGTGCCGCCAGTCCATCGACTACGTGGTGCAGCCCGCTGGCAAGGAGAATGTCAACGTATATTTTGGCCGCAAGGAGTGTCTTGATGCCATCCGTCTGTTTGTCACCCGTCCGCTGAATGAGCTGACTCCCGAAGAGGACTTCATCCTCGGTGCCATGCTCGGCTACGACATCTGCGCCCAATGTGAGCGTTACTGCGAACGCAAGGGTAGATGCAAAAAGTGCCAGCAAGCGCAATAGACATTTGGGGTAGTCAGAACTGGACATTTACACCGCCCATGAACGTGGCACGAGGCATGGGGTAGCCAAGGTTGATCTCGTACTTCTGTGCCAACAGATTCTCACCGCGCACCCATAAGGCGATGGGCTTAGACAACTGATAGTTGACAGTGGCATTGAGCAGGCAGAAGTTCTCCTTCTGTTCTGCGTCGCCCACGGCAGTATATAGGCCGCTGATGTATTGCAGCCCGGCGATAACGCTCCACTTGTCTTGATGAAAGTTTGCGCCGAGGAACCCTTTGTAGGTCGGTGCTGCCACGACGGGGTTCTCCATGTGCAGCAGCGAATGGTTGGTCGAGAGTGCCCAGTGACTGTCGATATGGTATTGGGCCTCCAGCTCTGCGCCGTAGTTCTCAATCTCGCCCGTGTTCACGTTCTTGCGGTTCACCGTCTGGATCATGTTGTCGCCCTTGATATAAAACAGGTTCGCGCCGTACGAGAAACCGCCGAGGCGGTGGCGCCACGAGAGTTCGTAGTTCCATAAACGCTCAGGCTCAAGGTCGGTGTTCGACGGCGGATAGAGATACATCTCGCGCATGGTCGGGTTGCGGAAGCCCTTACTTGCCATCAGTTTTATCTCACCTGTCGTAACAGGACGCACAACGATACCCGCTTGCGGAATCCACTCCGTGCCCGTGATGCTGTGGTGATCAACGCGGATGCCCGCGTCGATGGTAAGCCACGACAACAGGTCCTGACGGAAATCGACGTAGCCGGCTATCTCATTACGATACGACTTGCCGCTCTGCTTGTTCGGGGTGTCCAGCACCTCATCTGTGGCTTTCGAAGTGTAGTAGGCATAACCGTAGATGTGCTGGTAGTCGATGCCGGCGGTCAGACGATTGCCCTCAAACAGTTGTGCACTCTGATACCAGGAGACGCCCGTCAGTGCATCCTTCGAGCGGAAGTATCGCTGCGTGGGCTTCGCAGGATCACCGGTTCCGTCATCAATCTTATGTCGACCAAAGTTGGTATAGACGCTCAGAGCACCACTCGTCTTGCCGTAGTGATTCTCAAGTGCCGCAGACACCACACCGCGCGTAATCCATTGGTCGGCATCATACAACGGACTGCTCTCCGCGCCAGGGTAGGAGGCATTGAAGTGTGTCAGGTCGGCATCAACATACGCCTTCCAGTGGTCGTTGAAGTCGTAGCCCAACTTCATGTAGCCGCCATACTGTTCGAATCCCATACGAGGGCGGTGGTTGTCGGTGCGACTGTATTGTGCCGAGACGGTGCTGCTGAACTTACCCTTGCGCACCTGGTTCGAGGCTTCTGCCTGCACCGTGCCGTAGCTGCCTGCTCCGAGATTGATGTGGGTATTCACACCGTCTTGGCGCATAGTTCGTGTGACGATATTCATGACACCGCCCATCGCGTTCGAACCATAAAGTACCGAGGCCGGACCACGTAGCACCTCTACACGTTCGGCCATCAGCGTCTGATAACTGTCGGAGATAGGGTGACCATAGATGCCCTGATACTGCGGATGTCCGTCAATCAGTACCAACAATTGTCCTCCACCGCCTGTCATACCACGCAGGTTGATGCCGCCTGCTGCACCAGTCGAAACACCGTAACCCATCATCGAACGGCTGGTCACGAACAATCCAGGCACCTGCTGCATCGCCGTCGGCAACACACTCGTCTGGTGCTGCTCCGTCAGCATCTCCCGGTCAATCACTGTCACCGTCATAGGCAGGTGTCGCACGTCGGTGGCGTTGCGCGTACCTGTTACTACTACTTCTTCAAGAGCGAGTGAATCGCTCTGTGCCATACACATGCTGCTTGTGGTCATAAAGGTCGCAAGCAACATCATTCTCATTGTAGTCATTTTAATTCTTGAATAATTTGAGAAGTGCGTATGTTCCAAACACCATCAGCAACAGGCCCGGCCAGCCGACAGTGAAATCCTGTACGGTGGCAGCGACACCGCCCGTAAAGAGAAATTCTACCAAAAAGCCTAAGGTTTGGGTGGCCAGTACTACGCCGACGAGAATCAACAGATTGACTTTCTTGAAATAATGTGCAGCCAGTCCGGCAATGACAGTCAACAACGACAGTTTCACAGCCATCAGCAACATGACATTGGCAGCAGGCATTCCAAATATCAAATGGTTTACCAATGGTGATGCCAAAGCAGCGAGCAGTCCTGTTCGCCAGCCGAACTTATAGGCGCCAGCCATAATAATCAGCGACAGCGGTGAGAAAATGATGCCGCCCTGCGGAATGAGGTGGAACAACTGTGGCAGTGCGATGTTGCAAACGACGAAAAGCGCAGCCATCATGTAAGTGCGAATCTCGCTATACCTGAGCGAATAAAGTCTGATATTAGTCTCCATGTTTATAGAGTTATATTGAATTTTGTGCAAAGGTAAGGAAAAATGCTTGAAAATTGCTAACTTTGCATCAACTTTTAGGATTGTTTATGAGGAAAACGGCTTTTATCAAGGGTTTCAGATTTGGATTTATAGGAAAAAGGTTGTATCTTTGCAGTGTGATTCAGAATTAAATAAATTATTCGTTTAACCTCTTACGGCATAATGATACTCGTTATCGGTCTACTCGTCCCCCTGTTGGGAACCATGCTCGGAGCGGCATTCGTCTTTCTGATGAAGGACGAAATGTCACCTCGTTTGCAAAAAACATTGTTGGGTTTCGCTTCGGGTGTGATGGTGGCGGCATCTGTGTGGTCGCTGCTGATTCCATCCATGGAGATGGTAGCAGACAGCGGACGGTGGTCGGTGCTACCTGCCGCCGTAGGATTCCTGTTAGGTATGGGATTCCTGCTGATGATTGACGAGCTGACGCCCCACCTGCATATGGGAACCGACAAGCCAGAGGGCATGCGTTCGCAACTTTCCAAGACAGCCATGCTGGCATTGGCCGTTACGATCCATAATCTGCCAGAAGGTATGGCTGTGGGAGTGGTATTTGCAGGAGCTGAGAGCGGTGCAGCAGGTCTGTCGCTGACCAGTGCCCTGGCTGTCAGCATTGGTATCGCCATCCAAAATGTACCTGAGGGTGCCATCATCTCCATGCCCATGAGGGCTGCAGGCAATTCCAAGTGGAAGTCATTCGTCATCGGTTCACTGAGCGGAGCCGTGGAACCCTTTGGTGGTTTGGCAGTAGTGCTGTTGGCCTCGTTTATGATACCCGTTCTGCCCTACATGCTGGCCTTTGCTGCTGGTGCGATGTTTTACGTCGTTGTCGAGGAACTGATTCCTGAAGCCAACGAGGGGGAGCACTCCAATCTCAGCACCATTGGTTTTGCCATCGGCTTCGTCTTGATGATGGTGCTCGATGTTGTACTTGGTTAGTGATACCTCTGATAATAAAAGTGAGCAACGCCCGCTAAGGGTGCTGCTCACTGCTGTTTTAATTGAAATGTAGTCCTCATTATGAGATCTCGATGGCCTTGGTGACTTTCTGTTTCGGCTCCATCTTCGGCATGGTGACGGTCAAGATGCCGTCCTCCACCTTGGCAGAAATCTGGTCTTTCGCGACATCATCAGGCAGCGTGTAACTCTGCTCGTAGTTCGAGTAGCTGAACTCGCGGCGCAGATAGTGATGGTGCTTGTCCTCATGCTTGTGTTCCTGTTTGTTCTCAATGGCGATGGTGAGGTTGCCCTCGTCATTGATGGCTACGCGACAATATTCTTTCTTGATGCCCGGAGCTGCAAGTTCCATGGTGTAGGCCTTCTCATCCTCCTTGACATTGACTGCGGGTGCTGTACTGTTGGCACGAGGCATAAAATCAGTGTTCAGGAAATCGTCAAATACTGTTGGCATCCAACTGTTTTTAAACATTACTGGTAACATAATCAATACCTCCAATTATACTTTTAGTTTAACGTATGTTCTGACTGCCTCGGCCTTTGTAGCGTCGGCTTTCACCAAGCTAAAAAGCAACTTATGTACCGATTGCCAAAATGGCATTCGGATTCGGTCAGGATGGCACGGATTTTAAACTCGGTTAAACTATACCGACAATTTTTTAAACTCCTTTAAACAATGGCTGTCAGGAAATGAAACGTACAGGGAAACCTTTATCCCTCTTTTATGCCCATTTATCACAAAACGATACAGAATATCCCAAATATTTGGTGATAATCGCAACTATTTGTACCTTTGCATCGTCAAACAGTAAAAAAGAGATGTGATTAGATGAAATCAATAATTGACAAATAAACAGATACAACGATGAATTCAGCAGTCAAAATTTTCAGCCTCTCACTGATGCTGATTTGCGGAGCAACAGCTTCTGCACAACAACTCAAGGGTTACGACAAGTCGAACATGAATCTTGACGTAAATCCAGGTGACAACTTCGTGGAATATGCCTGCGGAAACTGGCTCAAGACGCACCCGTTGCGCGACGACCAAATGACCAACGGTGCTTTCATGGATCTCTATGAACAGAACCAGAAGCAGATTCAGGAGATGATTCTGGAGTTCTCAACGAAGCCGCAGGAAAAGGGCTCGCTGGGCTATAAGATTGGTACACTCTACAACCAGATGATGGATACGCTGAAGCGTGACGAGCAGGGACTGAAACCCATCATGCCTTACATAGAGCGCATCCGTGCCATCAAGGACCGAAAGGAATACCAGCGCGTCACCGCCGAGATAGACCGTCGCGGCGAAAGCACGATGATGTATGCCTGGGGGGTGAATGCCGACCTTCGCGATGCCAACAACAATATCATCTACATCTCGCAGTCTGGTCTCGGATTGGGCAATCGTGACTACTATTTCAACGAAGACCCGCAGACTCAGGCCGTTCGCGAGGCCTACAAGGCATACGGCAAACGCCTGTTTGGGGCGCTGGGCTACGACGAGGCCAAAGCCAGCGAGCTGGTGGAGAAGGTGTATGCCATTGAGAAACGCATTGCCGGCCCAAGCTACGACAAGGTGAAGTTGCGTGATGTCGATGCCAACTATCACAAGATGAGCTACGACGAACTGGTGCGCGACTTCCCTGGCATCGACTGGCCCACCGTGTTCTGGGTAACAGGATTCCCTGCTTTCAAGCAACTCGTGGTAGAGCAGCCTGAGCCATTGCACGAGGTGGAGAAGATTCTGGCCGACACACCTCTTGAGGATTTGAAGGCATACGCCGAGGTACGCATCATCTCTGGTGCAGCCTCTTGTCTGACACAGGAACTTCGTCGTTCATACTTTACCTTCTCGCAGGCACTGACAGGCCAGCCTCAGGACGACCCGCTGTGGAAACGTGCCACCAATCTGGTCAACGGTGTCTTGGGCGAGGCTATCGGTAAGATGTATTGCGAGAAGTATTTCCCGGAATCGAGCAAGCAGCGCGTACTCACCATGGTCCGCAACCTGCAGACAGCCCTCGGTCAGCGCATCGATGCCCTCGACTGGATGGGTGACGCTACGAAGGCAGAAGCCAAGAAGAAACTGGCAGACTTCCACATCAAGATTGGCTATCCTGACAAATGGAAGGACTATAGCCAGATGCAGATTGACGACCAGCTGTCGCTCTACGAGAACCTGGCCAATGTCAGCGAATGGAAATGGATTGACGCCCTGAACCGTAAGGTGAACAAGCCTGTGGACAAGGACGAGTGGCACATGACACCACAGACCATCAATGCCTACTACAACCCCACCACCAACGAGATTTGCTTCCCTGCCGGCATCCTCCAGGCTCCCTTCTTCGACGTGGAGGCTGACGATGCACAGAACTACGGTGCCATCGGTGGCGTGATAGGTCACGAGATGAGCCACGGATTCGACGACCAGGGCTGTCAGTTTGACGTAACGGGTAACCAGCGCAACTGGTGGACAGCTGCTGACAAGGCTGCCTTCGACAAGCGTGCAGCCAGTCTGGCAGACTATTTCTCGACCATCGAGGTCATCAATGGCAAGAAGGTTAACGGCAAACAGACGCTGGGTGAGAACATCGGCGACAACGGCGGTCTGCACGTTGCCCTGCAGGCACTCCATAACACAGGCAACAACAGCGTCATTGACGGTTTTACTGCCGACCAGCGTTTCTTCTTCGGATGGGCTCGTGTATGGGCCAGCAACAACCGCGAGCAGTACATGGACTTGTTGCTGAATCAGGATGTCCACTCTCCCAATGCAGTTCGCGTAAACGGTGCCCTGCCCCAGATTGACGAGTGGTACGATGCCTTCAACATCAAGAAAGGCAAACTGTTCATTCCGAAGAAAAAGCGTGTAAGAATCTGGTAAGACGAAAATAAGGCCGGTTTAGAAACGCATGCCGAAGAAGAGACGTGTCAGCCACTTGTTCTGATTGATCTTTATATTGTCGTTGTTATAGATGGAGTTGCTCATGATGAGGGAGGCTCCCATGTTGTAGCGGGGCGTGAAGTGATAGACAGCAGAGACGCGCTCGTTGAAAAGCATGTTGAAACACAAGCCGTGGTCCTTCATCTCATCACTGTTCACCGTCAGGCGGTTATGCTTGTAAACCACAAACGAGGGGATTACAGAGAGGTGGAGCAGCCACTGTGAGCGCTTCCCGAAGACGAAGTTGTGGCCATAGCCGCCTCCGAGGGCAATATTGGTGAAGGTCAGATGAACCTCGGGGGCCAGCGGACTGCGTTCCTTCAGCTCGTCGGTAGTCTTGATGCTGCCTGACTGCACACTGAGCCCCGCCAGCCAGGAACCGGCAGAGCGCAACTGGTAGTAGTTCTGGAACAAGGCCGCAGCGTAAGAGAACTTACGGTTGTTGAAGATATAGTAAGCCGATGCGTTGACCACGTTCATGCGCAGACCTTCCTCGTCGAGATGGTCGATGTCGCGATACTTGATGTCGCCCTTCAGGGACGTGGCACGCAGGTAATTGATGTCAAAGCTGAGCTTCTGCCCGTGGTACTCGAAGTTGAATTCGTAGTCGTTGTAGTTGCCGCCTATCTTGGCGGGATTGATAGAGAACGTGGCGGCAATGTCGCAGTAGTTCACCTCCACTCCCACGGTGTAGTTGGTCTTGGTGTGAAGGTCGTACTTCGTGTAGATGTCGTGCACCGTGCCCTTGGCGTGGATGAAGTTGCCAGTCTGGTTGCCCAGCAGTCTGATCAGCCACTTCTCCTTTGGTCGGGCTACATAATTGGTGTCGTACTTCGTGGTGAAGTACTTGTCGTTCAGCTTGTTTAATATGCGCTTGCCCAGTCCAGGCTTTTTCTCAGTCGTCTCAACGGTCTTTGTCTCCGTGCTGTCAGTAGCGACGGACTGAGCGCTGACAGGTAAAGGTAAAAGGGTGAAAAGGTAAAAAGGCAAAACCTTTTTCCACTGATTTACGTGATTTTCCTTATTCTTAAAATATAGTCTCATCATTTTGCTTTCTACTTTTTTACCCTTTTACTTTTTTACCCTTTTACTTTTTTACCTTTTTACTTTTTTACCTTTTTACCTTTTTACAGCCTACAAGTGAGACCAATCTTGGTTTCGAAGGTTCTGGCACGCACCGTACTGTTCTGACGCAGAATCAGGTCCTTGTCATAGTAATAGTTGTAGTGCGTGCGACGGCCGTAGTAAGTACCTGAGAAGGTGAGAGACCACTGGCGGGCAAGGTGCATCTCAATGACCGGATTGATGACCAACAGTTGTGCATTGCTGTTGTCACCCTGCACGTTCAGGTAGTGCAGGTCGGCGGTGCCGTCGACGTATGCCTGCAGGTCCTTGTCCTCGTATCCCTTCCAAGTCCAGAGACGGAAGAACTTTGCGTTAAGCATGATGCGCCCGTACCTGCCGAAATCGAGCTTCGTGCTCGACTTGATGCTGAAGCCGCTACCCATGTTGTAGTCGCGCTCAATGACGTTGAAGTAGTCACTCTTGGTACCACCCAGCAGAATGCCGCTCACGAAGAAGCGCTGCTCCATCTTCGACAGGTATCCCATTTGTGGCAACGAGAAGATGAAGCCAGGACCGAAACCGGCAGCCTCGCTGATGCGGTAGGGCGTCAGGTCCGAAGCATCCTCGATGGGCTTGGCATCGTAGTAGTTGAAGTGCTGGTAGATACCGAATTCACCAGCCATGTCCTTCTTGTCCAAGATAGGTGTACTCCACAGACGTCCCAGAATGTTCAGCGTATTCACCAGAGGCTGTCCGCCACCGAAGGCGGAATTTAGCTCGATGTCGAAGAAGTCGTAGGGGGTGGTATGCTTGTCGCCGTCTACCGATGTGCCGTACGTCAGCGTGGCATTGACATAGGGAGCATGGAGACCGCGGAACAGCGCACCGTCGTCGGCCAGGTAGCGCCAACCGATGGAGAATGACATGTCAACGGGCGTCTCTTTGAAGTTATGGTAGCGATAGTTCTTGCTCTTGACGCGCCAGGCATCACCGCTGATGATACGGTGCAGGCCCTGTATGGGGTTGATGATGGCAGCGGCAGCCTCGCGCAGGAAGCGGTTGAAGCCGCGTTCGCGGTCATCAAGGACAGTCAGACTCAACCTGTGGGTCATTTCACCGATGGCCATACCGCCGCAGGTGGTGGCAATAAGGTCGTTGATGGCTGGTGGCTCCGTCTCACCCAAGAACTCCCACATGGCCGAGCCGAGCAGCGAGAAGGGTGCCGACTCCCAGAATGTCAGCCCATTGGTGCGGGCGGCGTTGAAGTATAGGTTGCCGTGATAGGGGTGCATGAACATATTGGTGATGAAGAAGTCGTTGTCCCATACCATGCCGTCAGTGAAGTTACGTTTCAGCGAATTCAGGGTGGTCTGAGCGAAGTCCGAATTCAAAGCCCAGCGGTCGAACAACTGCACACCAATGTTGATGCCCGTCACCTCAGCCAGCGCCTGCCAGGGACGCTTTGGTGTGGGCAGTGCCATCGTCGAGTCGGCAAGCACCAGCTTCGAGCGCTTCTCCTCCCATGCCCGCTTCCATGAGTCGTGCTGGTTGCGGGGCTGGCGGAAGGTCAAGCCCAGCTCCGCCAACGGGCGGTTGCGGTAGGTCTCGTTGCGGTCGTAGTAGCGTGTCACTCCCCAACCGACAGAGGCAAAGGCTCCCACCTTCTTACTGAACTGGTAGTCGGCATTGATGCGGGCCTGCAGCGAGTACAGGCGTTCGGGTCTCTCGCTGTTGTGCTTTGAGAAGGTCTCTACATGGTAGTAGCCCACGTCACCGCTCACACTCCATTTCGGCGACAGCTGTTTGTAAAGGCCCAGACGATAAAACAAAGCCCCCGAGAACTTGGAGTCGAGTCCCATGAAGTGCGTACCCACACCGAAAATGCTATAACTGTTCTTGTTGCGGAAGCGGGCAGCGATGTTCGCCTTGGTCGACGTACCGCCGTAGAGCATGTAGTCGATGGTGGTCATGGGGTTGATGTTCACAAGGCCAATCTTATGGCCAATACTGTCGTACGACAGGTTGACGAATCCCACCTGCCAGCCCTTGGGGCGTTTGCGGGCAATGTTGAACAAACCTACCTGTGCACCGTTGAGCGAATCGGCATAGTTGATGGCACCTAACTGCAAACCACGCTGCATGGCCGACGAGACATTCAGGATGGCCGACAGCTGCATGCCCTTGTCCATGCCTGCTGTGATATTACTGATACCGCTCAACTGTAATCCGTTGAACTGATGTGCCGATGTGTTGGAAGCAACCGACAACTGCACGCCGTGGCCGCCATCGGCAGCCACCGACGAAATGACGCCAAGCTGTACGCTCTTTACCGAGTCTTGTACGCTGACGATGCCTACAGGAGAGTTTTGTGCCTGTACGCTTACTACTGCTGTAAAGATAGCTGCAGTAACTAAAGTTTTTATTATTTTCATATAGGTGATATTAACTTACAGATCTCTTCCAGATAATCTTTGTCGACACGATCAAATGCGTCCAGTTCTTTACTGTCGATGTCGAGTACAGCCGACACACTACCGTTTTGTGAGAATACGGGTACGACAATCTCTGAGCGTGAGAGGCTGCTACAGGCTATATGGCCAGGGAACTGTTCGACGTCAGGAACAATAATGGTCTGCTGCTCTTTCCAGGCTGTGCCACATACCCCTTTTCCATAGCCGATGTGCATACAGGCGACTGGACCTTGAAATGGTCCCAACACCAAATCCTCGCCTTTTACCAGATAAAAGCCGGTCCACCAGAAACCCATTGCTTCGTGAATGGCTGCACAGACATTTGCCATCACCGCAATCTTGTCCGTCTCGCCCTCTATCAAGGCACGGATTTGCTCTCTAAGCAAACGATATTGTTTTGCTTTCATCGAATAGTCGTGAATTAAACAATGCTAATTTTTGGTGCAAAGATAGTAAAAATTCCATAATTATCACTACCTTTGCAAAATATTTTTAAAAAAGAAAGGTATACCTATTAAAATATACAAAAAAAATATATGAATAAGTACATTATTTTATTAATTGTTCTGTGCTGTTGCTGCATGACTTCATGTATCAAGGACGAGGCCCTTAATAAGGAGTGCGACATTGAAAGTGCCTGGGTAGAAGGCGCGGAGTATGAACAGTATTTCTACCAGACAACAGAGATGCGGAAAGAGAATATCAGCTCGGCAGAGACGAACATTGTCTTCTTCGTGCGTTCGATTATCTCGCTTTCAAAACAAATTCCCTTGAACTTCAAGATTACCGACGGCGCTACCATCGAACCTGCAAACGGTTCGATGCAGGACTTCACGAAAGGCACAGTCGCCTATACCGTCACCTCAGAGGACGGTGAATGGAAACGCACATACAACGTGACTTTCAAGGAAGCACCGCTGCCCGCCGAGAAGTTCAGCTTCGAACATGTGGAGACGCGGACAGAGCGAACCATGCTGGGTGGTACAAACGAGTTACATGTCTTCTATGAGCTGGTGTCTGATTCCGAGGGTCCTGGTGTGGCGAACTACTGCTGGGCTACAGGCAATTCCGGTTCTGCACTTACGAAGAACGGAGCTAAGCCAGAGTCTTTCCCCACCTATTCCACGCCCGACGGCAAGGAGGGACGGGGCGTATGTCTGACCACCCAGTCGGCAGGTGCCATGGGAGAATGGATGCATAAGCCCATCGCTGCAGGAAGTCTGTTCTTAGGAAAATTCTTGGTCGACTTTGTGCTGTCCGACGCTTTGAAAGCCACGCAATTCGGTGTGCCTAACAGCAAGGAGCCTGTGCGCATCACCGGCTGGTACAAATACAAGCCTGGGGAGAAGTTCACAGACATGGACATGAAAGAATATCCCGACCGCAAGGACGAGGCCAGCATCTACGCCGTGTTCTATCGTAATACGGATAACGAAGGAAACAGCTACACCCTTGACGGACATGATGTGGAAGACCTCGACAAGTTACTGGACAACCCGCAAGTGTATAAGGTGGCACGCGTCGCCTCGCTGCCGGCTACCGACACATGGACGCAATGGGAGATGTTCTTCGAAGGCAAGGATGCCCCTGACGACATCATTGCAGCTCAAGGCTTCAACCTGGCACTGGTATTCTCGTCGAGCAGGCGAGGCGCCCAGTTCGAGGGAGCTGTAGGCAGCACGCTCTATGTGGATGAGGTAGAAGTATTGTACGAAAAATAATCAAGGAGGACAGAATATGAAAAAGAACATTGCATACATTATAATTATAGCAGCATCATTGCTTATCAGCCACCCTGCTGAGGCTGGCACACTCGACAGCTTGCAACTGAAGGCCCGTGCGGGCTACAGCATCGGCGGTACAACGCCCATCCCGTTGCCCGAGACCATCCGCAGCATAGAAAGCTACAGTCTGACACCGTCGTTCATGGTGGGTGTCGACGCCATGCTGCCAATCACTCAGCAGTGGGGCATCATGACAGGCCTGCATTTCGAGAACAAAGGCATGAAAGCATCCGTCACCACCAAGGCTTACTTCATGGAGGTGGTGAAGGGCGACCAGAAAATGTCGGGACTCTTTACGGGCCATGTCGAGCAGAAGGTCAAGCAGTGGATGCTGACGGTACCCGTGCAGGCTACGTTCACGCTGAGCCAGAAGGTGATGCTGAAGGGTGGTCCCTACGTGTCGTTCCTCTTAGGCAAGGGGTTCAACGGCATTGCCTCCGACGGTTACCTGCGAAAGGACACTCCTACGGGTCCCAAGATTCTGATGGGCAACCGTGAAGGCGAATGGGCCACTTATGACTTCGACGACGACATGCGCAGCGTGCAGTTCGGCATTGGCATTGGCGTCGACTGGCAGGTATACAAGCGCCTGGGTGTGTCGGCAGATCTGAACTGGGGACTGACGGGCATCTTCCCCGGCGACTTCAAAACCGTAGAGCAAACGCTCTTTCCCGTCTATGGTACGATAGGTGTGTTCTACAAACTGAAATAGGCTATCTGTTGCCAATTTCTGTGTCTGATACCTCGTGGGTGGTATCATGATGATGCGGCAGTTGCAAGACGAAGCGACTGCCGTTCTTGTATTGTGTGTCAAGCGTAAGACTGCCCCCCATGAGCTGGACGACGCGTCGGCAAAGGAAGAGTCCGAGACCAAGTCCATCGGTGAACATGTCGAGCTTGGTGAATTTTTCAAAAATGAAGTCGGCCTTGTCCGCAGGAATACCGGATCCCGTGTCTTCTACGGTGAAGAGCATGGCATCGTCAGTGGCATCGATACGCATGGTGACACTGCCCTCACGGGTAAAGTGAAGGGCATTGAAAAGCAACTCAGTGAGAACGATGAGCAGATGATGGCGGTTGGTCTTGACAGTGACAGCATCAGTAACATGACTGTCCAAGCGCATCTCGGCAGTAGGAGCAAGCAGACTGCTGGCATTGTCAAAGGCCTCACGGACTAGTTCGTTGCACCTGACGGTGTCGTCAGTGCTGATGGTCTGATGACTTTCGATGAGTGATGCGGTGAGCAGCTTACTCACCATATAGTCGAGGGCATTGGTCTGCACGTACATGGTCTCGACAATCTGCCGTTTCTCATCATCGGGAATCATCTCATTGTCATCGCGCAATATCTGTGAGAAGCCGTGGACAATGTTGAGCGGCGTACGTATCTGGTGCGACATGTCCTGCATGAACTGCGTCTTCTGTTCACTGGCCTGGCGTGCCAACAGGGTGGCCTGTTCCAGTTCCTTTGTGCGCTGCTCGGTTGCCTGTTTTGTCTGCTCCGCATCCCTGATGTGCTGGCTGATGCTACGCCGCATCTGACAGAAGCTGTTCTGCAGCTGGCCTATCAGGTCGGTGCGCTCGCTGGGTGGCAGCGGCTTCTCGTAGTTTCCGTCGCCTATCTGTCGCAGTTCTCTCGCCAGCAGTCCTAAAGGCTGTATGAAGTGGTGCACAATGCGGCGACAACCCATGACAAGCAGCAGCAGTCCTATGACGAGCAGGGGCAGCAGGATATAGTTCAGCCTGTTGTATCCGCGCAACATTTCGTTGGAAGGGCATACCAATGCCACACTCCACTGCGTACCCTCCAAGGGGCGGTAGAGCACGATGAGATGCCTGCCGTCCAGATTGACATCCATTTGTCCGCTACGTCCGTTGGTCATCTCGTAGCCCAATGTCACGACGTCGGTATGCTCTCTGGGATCTGTGCCGGTGAAGATGGATTGCTTCAGCACCTTCGTGGTGTCAGGGTGTACGAAATAATGGCCGTCGGCACCCAGCATCATGAAGTAAGAGTGTTCGTAGGGATGCTCAGCGGTGATGGTCTCTGTAAGCTTCTTCAGCGACAGGTCGGTGGAGATGACGCCGATAAACTTGCCCTGCTTGTCGTGTAGCGGCGCACAGTAGGAGGCTATCATCTCAGGACTGGACAGGGTGCCGGCGTTGTAGTCGTCGAAGGGGTCCACCCAGCAGGCAGTATCCTTTTGACGTGGTTTCTTGTACCATACCTTATTATAATAGTCATAGTCAGCCTCACGCACCGTGACCACAGAATCATTCTGTGGATTCTCCTTGTTGTCCATGCGTACGGAATAGGCCGAGAAACCATAGTCCTCGCCGGGATAGAAATCGGGCTCCATGGTGATGGAACAGCCATTGACATGCGGATGGTTGGCGACGATGCGGTGTGAGTATTTCAGCAGCGAGTCCTGCTCGTGGTTGAGGTTGACGAGCCATAAAATGTTACGCGTAGCCGTCTCCAACTCCTGCATCTGTCCCTTGACACGCAGAGCCGTGTTGTCCAGCACATGCGAGGCCTCATCGATGGCCTCCTGCCGAATGATGTTACGCGACTGCCAGTACAAGAATCCAAGCGACAGCGTGAACACCAGAATCACGATGATGAGGATGTCAAGGCTGAGCTTCGTCGAGAGCGACTTGCGTATATGTTTGCGCATTTCTAACATGGGCTATCCTCCTCTTTAGCTTTTTTTCTATCGGCAATGTCGAGCAGGTTGCCCAGTAGGTCGGTAGTGGTCTCGGTATATCGACGTATCTTCTCAGCCATCTGGCGGCACTCGTCGGCATTCATGTCGGCAACATGCTGGCGGAAATCGCCCACAGTGGCGTGGATACCCTTGACCGACTGTTCCATACGGTCACTCATGTTCAGGATGACAGCATCCTTCATGCGGTCAGCTTCACGGGCCTGTTCGTAGGCCAGCTTCAAATCGGTGTTACGCTGTTGCAATACCCCGGTGAGGTAAGTGATGTTTGCGATGTGCTGTCCGATACTCTGCTGCATCTGTAGGAAAGTGTTCTGCACATAACCTACCTCATCAGTGCGATGACTCTCCTCCACAGGAACATCAAGCCTGCCTTCAGCCATGCTGTGGGCTTCGTCGACCAGTCGTTGCAAGGGGCGTAGCTGGCGGTGGCTGATGAACAGACAGAACAATGCCAGGAGCACCAAACCCGTCAGACTGATAACAAGCGTATAGCGCAACAGCGAATTGTAGGAACTGAAAACGTCACTCTCCGGACAGACAATAGCAACGCTCCACCCAGCATTTTTAAAGGGATGGTAAAAGATGAAATTCGGCTTGCCGTCAACATGCATGGCACTGTGGCCGGCATGTCCCGTCTTCATCGATATGGCTGCCAGGTGACCGTCACTGGTGACGTCGCTGTAGGCCTCGTTGAAGAATGCCTCGTGTTCTTTCAGTGTGTTCTCCGGGTGGATGATGAGGTGCCCGTCGGTACTCATCACCGTGGCATGCGAGTTGGGGAACGGTCGCAACGAGAGTATGAGGTCGGCAAACCACTTCATCGAGATATGGGCGGACAGCACACCCACCAGCTCACCCTCTTTGTTGCGCAGCGGCATGCCGTAGGATGTGATGAGTGAGGCCTCTCCCTGTTCCTGGTCAATATAGGGGTCTATCCAGATGGGAGCTTCGTTATGCAGGGGGATGAAGTACCATTTCTCACGGGTATAGGGCTGCCGTCCGCTGTTCACTGCTGTACGTATCTTCGTAGAGTCAGCGTGGCTGCGGTAGGCATACACCCCGTAAAAGGTACCATACTTCGGATAGACACCCGGCTCGAAGGCGATGGCACAACCCATGATATGTGGGTTGCTTGACATCAGCTGTCGGCAAAGACTGTCCATAATCTCTGGCTGATCCAGGCGCTTCTCTATGGTCCATTGCATGCTGCGCGTGGCCGTTTCTACCTCGCTCAGGGTATTGTCGATGCGAAGCTCTATGGTGCGTAGCGTCTGGCGGGCTTTCTCCATGGCCTCCTGGTAGATGGACTGGCGGGCATGGTGAAACATGACAAAGAGGGCGGTGACGAAGAGTACGGACACGAATCCAACCACCCACAGCACGATTTGTGTGGTCAGCGAATTGCGTGATTGCTTCTCGGTCAGTCTCTTCATTTGGTGCAAAGGTATGAAAAAGTGGTCAAAACGCCAAATAAATTACTGGAAAATGTACAATTTCTTTTTGTTCCATCACTGATGGAGTTTAGAGACTTCATGAATGGCAAACGCTCCGTTCTCATCCATCGTAATGGGAGCCGACAATTCTGGCATATCGTCGTATGTCAGCACAAGTCCTGTAGCATACTTCACGCCAGGCGTAAAGATGACCTCTGGCTCATCACCGCTGACGTCGTAGTACAGCTGTTCACCTATCCATAAAGGCTGTTCGTCATCGAAGCCGCCCATGTCCTTGACGGTATTGGTGACAGTCGCCAACAACTTGTCACCATCATAGAGCGAGATGGTTTCACCCTCGATGGTATAACTTAGACGCTGCAGCAGTTCCTGCTGTACATCGTAGGGGTTGACCTCTTTCTTGACATAAGCTATTTCGTTTTCGCCAAAGCGAATCTGATAGAGCCACTCTACGCGAACGCCTGTTCCTTCCATCGCCGAACTGGTCAGCCAGAGGTCGCCCGTCTTGGCATTGTAGTTTGCCTGAGGTTCACGAGTATTACGGATGTTTGGGAAGGTGGTAGATATTGCCCCCTTCGTCACCTGGATGCCATAGCCCTCCGTAGATGTCTCGTCCATCTCGTCGATGCTCGACACGTAGACTTCGTTTACCGTATCGTTCATCAGCTCATGGCCGTGGTATTTTATCGCCTTTGCCAATGCCTGCTGAAGATGGACGGGCATCGTGTCCGAAGGCACAGACTCTTCCATTGTGCCAGCCATCTGCTTCGTATTCATACTGGCAGTCTTGCATCCTGCCGTCATCAAACCAATAGTCAAGAATGCGATGGCCAAACTGATTAAATTCTTTCTTTTCATTGTTATTTCTTATTGACTAATTATACATTACTATTTTATTCATATAGGGTACAAAGATAGTAAACTTTTTGGCAAAAAGAGTTACCTTTTGCAATAAATATAGTTAAAACAAGGCTCCGACCTGTAATTTGAAACAAGTCGGAACCTTTAGGATTATATATGGAATGGGTTTCGGCTATGCCACTGAGCGTTTGATGTGCTTGACTGACGTCTTGTTCGCATCGTAGCGGATGGTTACTTCACGAGTGCGTGGATTCCACTTGGCATCCATCACACCATTGATATGCTCAGCCTTTGCAACAATCTTCTTGTAAGAGCCGTGGCGGCTCACCTTGAAGGTGTAGGTCTTCACATTAGGACGATACGCATGGCCTTTGTGGGCATCACTGTGCGAGAGAGCTTTCTCTACCTTGTCAAAGTGCGAGCTACTCTGACGGCTGGTGTTCGCCGTTATCCTGTTATTCACTGCAACAACGTTGTCCTTCTTGTCGTTGTGGTTCTTATTACCGGCCATTGCTGGCATTGCGGTTGTGATGGCCATCATCATGGCTGCGATCACCTTATTCAGCTTCTTCATAATCTTCTTCTTTTTAATAGTTCAACATTTGTTCCGTGTCCAGACTCCTATGTTCTGAATCACAGTGCAAAGATCGGCACTTTGAGTGAACTGTCAAAAGGATTATTCCTAATTGGGCCAGGGAAAACGCCTATTCTTTCGTAGGGGATTCCCATTCTTCCTGCCTCCAGCCATGGTGCAAACGTTGCCATCACTCTGAAGACACAAATCCGTTTTCATCTTGGTTAATCAAGAATGCTTGATTCCTTTTCTCTAATTCGTTGTTTTCCTTCTTTTGCCATATCTCCAATAACGTTTTATTGCAGGTTCTATTGTTTGTTGATACAGACATTATACCTCCGAATATCTCTGGTAAAATGGATCAGCAGAACCCCATGATTCTTATATGTACCTGCGTTAGCGCATGAATATACGCGCATGTGTTTCAAATCTATTATTAAGGACTATGTCAAATATCAAATTTATATTAAATGGAATAATTTTGATATAATTCTTGCGTATTTGGAATAAAAATATTATCTTTGCAACCAAATTTTGAAAATATGGCAGAAATTATCAAGTCGAACTCTGTTCAGCTAAACGAGCTCTTGCTCAAGAGTCTAACGCAAGTTCTCAGTATGAGTCATGCTGATGTGGCAACCGCAGCAGGTATTGCCAACACTACTTGGTATAGACTTCTAAAAGAACCACAAAAATTTACTGTAGAACAATTGTTGTGTCTGGCAAACGGCTTACATATTCCAGTTAGCAAATTCTTTAGTATATCGTCTACCGACATAGGCAATCGTGAAGATTATGTTGTGAACTACGATTACAAGAATTGTTATTACGATATTGAAGCTGTTCGCAAGCTCATGAAGGAAAAGGCAACTATTTCATGGAGCGACGCTGCTGAAGTTACAGGCGTTAATGTACTTCGTGTTAAAGAATCGCTGTTGGCAGTTCATCGTCTCCCAGTATCACGTTTGATTATCTTTTGTGACGCTTTTGATTTAGACCTTTTTGATTATATAGTTGATCCAAATAAGCCAGAAACACCCCGCAGACAAAGCGGTGAGACAACTCCACCTAGCCCAGTGTCCTTTGGCGTACGAACCAATCCAAGGGACTTTATTGACATGCGCCTTGAAATAGTTGAGCTTAGAAAGCAACTGTTCGACACAAAACAAGAAATGTCCATCCTACGTAGAAACCAAAGTCCAAACAATATGATTGATAATGAGATTAAAAACCCCGTCACTTTTTTTAGCGGTATTCGTATCTTGTATGATACAAATGGCTTGACTGAGCCACTGCGCACATGGTTCCAAAAACTTATCACTAAATCACCTTATGACACATTCTTCTTTGCCAAGACGGGCGACGAGTACAATTCTGCCAAATTCTATACAGAAGATGGTGTTATGTTCTATGAAGCAAGGTGTGAGTCCGACTTAGCGAACCACCTGTTTCGAGAGGAAATAATGGCAGGCAAGATAAGTGCTGAATGCATGAAAGACAATACAGGCATTATTGAGTTGCGTGCAGATTTGGTAGCAAATGCTAGAGAAGAAAGAAAAGATACTGCTGATTTGGCAATGTTTCGAAAAGAAATGATTCAGAAATTCGGCTAAGATGATGAATAGTAAAAACAAATAAAGATTATGGAACAGATTTCTAAAATTTGGCAAACGGCATTTAACAAGAAACATACAGGGTACAACTTGTTATTGGCATGGATTTACTGTCAAGGCGCAAATTTGAAAGCGAACCTTATCGTAATGGTTTTAAGTACAAATTAACATTTCTATAAGATATGACTAATGTAGTGTTTGAAAATATCGAGGCAAACATCGTCAACCAACTTATGTTGGCGCAAAAATCTATAAAAGTTGCGGTCGCATGGATTAACTCGAAGGATATACTAGGCATCCTTTGCTGGAAACTAAAGGGAAGCGTTGATGTTGTATTGGTTTTGCAATATGACGATATAAACAATGGGGGCAGAAATTCTCTTGATTTTAGTGAGTATAAGAAACTTGGAGGCAAACTGTATTGGGTAGAAGAAATGAATTCAACGATGCATACAAAATATTGCATCATCGACAATAAGATTCTACTGCATGGCTCATGTAACTGGACTTATCGCGGATTTAACAAGAATGTTGAGGCTTTCAACATGACTTACGATGAGCCATCATTGATAGAGGCGTATTCCACGCATTTCGAAAGACTTAAAGAAGGAAGTAATTCAAATGATAAATCAACCACACGCCTTATGTCAGTCTCTTCAAAAGCACATCGAAATATCATGCTTTCTAAAGAGGAGCGTGTCAGATTTTTTATAGAAGAGCTGAAACACGCTGATATTGATAACTACAGCAACGATTATATCAAATCGTTCATTGAGTACTGGACTTTTAGTGTCACTCAACAAAAGATGAGGTTTGAAGAGAAGCCAGACTTCTTGATGAAATTAGAGGTAGAAGATTGGGCTCGAAAGCAAGGCCAGTTAAAAGAAGATGAAGAATATAATGTATTTTGTCAGAACGCAAGAAATGAAGCTGAAATTGCCTATGAAAATTATTGCAAATATATTGACAACCTTTTTCTTTGGCCTGATTATAGAGACAGACTGAAAGAATTGAATGATGCTATAGAATCAAACAAAGAACTTAAAAAATATAAAATAAAGGTGAACAAAAATTCTATTTCAGCATATGAGTACATTAAGAAACATCATTTGCCCGCAATAGTTGCTTCTCCAAATTATGAATTCGGGGATGGTTCTTTGCAAAGCAAAATATTCTCCTATGATGGGGAAGAGCCGGAATTCACATATGATGTTCGTCCAAATTGCAGAAAAAGAAATATGTATTATGATTGGGAAATTATCGGGGAGAAACCAGAGTTTGGTGGTGTTCTAGGTAAAATCACAAAAATTGCGAATACTCCTTTTGTGGAATTCGTCACGATACCAGCCATAGAAGATTATCCAGATAAAGAAAAATACGTTAAGCGGTTTATAGGGTCATGCATCTTCAACTCTCGCTTTTCGCATAAGCTAAAAAGAAGAAACAGATTCCTGAAAAAAGAGAATATGCGTTTACTTTTTGAAGCAAACTATGCAATTGAGTCTTACAATCAACATTGCCGTGAAAGACTTACTAAATGTAAGGATATTAGCATACTGGAAGCTTATAAGATCGCGGAAGAGATTCATAAAAGGAGTGGAAAAGAAGTAATAAAGTGCCCCATTGAATTCCATAATAAAACCATTGGTGACATTTTGGATACTAAAGCTTTATTACATCCTTCACAACTATGGCTAAAGATGTATGTGTGTGAAGATGACAGTAGTTCATCCGAATATATAATGGAGCCAGATTATTGTCATATTACAGTTTCTCATCAGGCTTTCCCTTCATCAGAGTTGCTATATGTTTTGCAATTCGTTGCAAAATATGATTACCAGAGTTGGCATGTTGACTCTTGGGTTTCTTTAGGATGGTGGCCAGAAACAGCATACCTCATACCCGATGACATGTATTATGCAAGGGATGGATTTAGATTTCTTTCATTAAAGGAAGCTTGTGGATTCACAACAGAGGGATTACAAGTAAAACCATTAAAATATTATAGTGAAGAAATTTTGTCGTGGTCACGAGAAAATGAACGTAGGTTTATACGTAATCCATCTTTCAGATAAAAAACTTTGCAAACGACAAATACCATTACATGAATAATTCATATGATAAATTTCAAAGATAACATAGATTTTTCACTCAAAGATAGAACTAGAGAAATAAGAATGAATCGAGCTGCTATAGAATTTGATGGAGCAAATTACATTATAAGTGCGACAAGTTCAGAAGATAGCCGTTTGACGATGCTTTCAAATGAACTGGTCAATAACCCGACCAGTTTTAGCGACTATATAGGCAATTCATCCCAGGTTGTAGGTGATCAAGGTCATTATGATTTCTCTGGAACAGTATTACTACATACAAAAGTGGAACACGCTGCATATGGTGTGAAGTATCAATGGTCAATTAGTTCTTTTAAAAGAGTGATAGAGACAAACGAAGAAGAAGGTTATTTGTTTTATGTCGTTACTACAGATAAGAAATGGCGTGTTAAGGGGCTCGGTGATAAAGATGTAGAATTTGAATATAGGCACAACAAATATTTACTCTTACAGAATAACGAGAATGAAATACTGATTAAAACGAAGAGAGACACCCCATACAAGGACATGGTTGTTTCTTTGTTATCGCTATTCCAAGGAACGGCTATGGAAATCCGTTGTAAGGAGGAGTGTAAAGAAGGAAAAAAGATAATATCGTACCTGCCCGTGCAATATCGATTTAGTGAACGATTTCCATTTGTCAAAGACTTGAACTATTTTGAACCTATAGCATTTAAAGATTTTATGCAGAACTCTCTTAATACTGCTGACACCTATTCAGATAGAACGAAGAGGGAATATATGGTGAAAGCCATAGAAAGATATATATCTTCAAAATATGTAGACAATCTGACCAAGTATGTATATTTGGTTTCCATCCTTGAAGTCATAGCTGAAAAAGTTGAGAAGTTAAAGGTAACTAAGCAAGTAATTGAAAATGGCGGAAAGGATAGAACTTATTTTATTGTATGTGAATCCTTGAATAGGAAGAACATAGATATCTCCAAATTAAATGCTACTATTAGTGACTGTGTAGGTTTAAATAACTTTGTGGCCCTTAGGAATGAAATTTTACACAGGCTCCCAACAGAAACGACTATTGATTATTTGAACTTCAAATATCCTATGTCGTATTTAGAATTTACTGTATGCATAGTAATACTTTATCACCTAGGTTTTGACAAAATCCAATTCCAACATGGTTTTAAACTGAGTGTATTCAAAGATTCGTAATTTGTAAACCATCTACCATGTCGGCTATACCCCAAAACTATTTCTCCGAAAAGACGCTCAGCCACCTGAAGCCACAGCAAGGCTTGTTAGAGCGTTACCAATGTCGTGCGATTGATGTGACGCTGGCTGCCAAGTTGACGCTGACGTATGGAAAGTATCATCTGGCCATGCTTCACAGGCAATTGGCCATAAGCGAAGAACAGACAACGTATCAGCAGTGCAGGATAGACTACGACACGTTCTGCCTGGAATTTCAGGAACTCAGTTCTTAAGACTCGCTACGCTCATATAAGCGGCAAAACCGAGCGGGATGGACGGCAAGCGCACACCCCTCGATGGCAGGCAGTTCAAACGGTATATTGCCTCGCTTCACTCTCGCTTTAGGCTCCTTTTAGGCTGCTTACTGCCTTACTCTTGAGTATGCCTATAAGCAGGCTGAAAGCAGCCTGAAAGGAGGCTAAAAGGAGCCTAAAGACTATTAGACCACCTGCTGGGTGATCCCTTTGGGCTTTTGGATGAACTTATAAATCAGAACAAAGGAGCACCCGACATTCGGATGCTCCTTTGATATAGATAGGATAGGGGATTAGTCTTGGCTCCAGTTTTGACTCCGTCGAAAATTAATACACAGGTTTCACCACTTCCAGAATCATGGAGACAGGTACCTCTCCCCACGGCTACCTTTGACGGCAATTATTATCCAATGTCATTTTACTTTTCATTCAAATCTGATCATTTGAGCGAGTTGTAGGAAATTTGAATCTCATGAAGTTTTCTCTGTAGTAGGGCTTTATCTGGTAAGCATAGTTGATACTCGGCTACCATTGTTGGAGATAGACTGCGACTCAAAGCATATTCTACGACTGCATCGTCCTTGTCTTTGCAGAGCAGGATGCCTATGCTGGGATTTTCCTTGGGCTTCTTTACATCCCGATCAAGCGCTTCCAAGTAGAAGTTTAACTGACCCAGATGTTCTGGCTTGAATTTTTCCATCTTCAACTCGAAAGCAACAAGGCATTGCAATTCACGATGATAGAATAGTAAATCTATCCGGAAATCGCTGTTTCCTACCTGTAGGCGATATTCTTCATCAATGAAAAGGAAGTCTTTTCCGAACTCCAAGACAAAGTCTTTCATTCGGGCAATGAGGGCTTTCTTCATCGTATTTTCATGTTCATAGTCCTTCCCGCCAATGAACTCTAATACATATTGATCTCTGAAAATCTGTTCTGCCTGAGGTGCTATTTCTCTCACCATCGGTGAGATTTTTGGTGTTCCAATCATTGAACGCTCATATAGAGCAGTGTCAATTTGCCTATTTAGTTCGCGTTTTGAAAGATGTTCTTTTTGGCAAAGTGTTAGATAAAAAATTCGCTCATCAGAAGACTTTGTTCGACTCATTATAATGAGATTGTTGGTCCAGCTAATTTGTCTCACCAGTGGTGAGAGTTTTTCGTCAGCATCCTTATATGTCTCATAAAACTGCTTCATGCGCCAAAGGTTTTTATCAGAAAATCCTTTGATTTCAGGGCTGTTCTTCTCAATATAGTCTGCTAATTGCTTAACCACACCATCGCCCCATTCTGAAACAGAAATCTTGTCGGAGATATACCTGCCAACTCTCCAATATAAATCTATCAGAGAAGCATTGGCCAGTCGTACCACTTCGCTGCGAGTATGCTGAATCATGGTGACGATTTCAGCAAATTGGGCTTTTCTATCTTGTACTATTTTCATGATTTGTAGTTTGGCTGTAAAATTACTGAAAATTATTCAAACATCGGTGCCTGCGGCTGCTTTTTTACATTTTATTAGTAGTGTGATTCGGCGGAGGGGGCTATAGACTGTCTTTCTCGCGCTCGAAGGTGATGCCTTTGTAGAGTTCAAGAATCATGGAGACAGGTACCTCTCCCCACGGCTACCTTTGACGGCAATTATTATCCAATGTCATTTTACTTTTCATTCAAATCTGATCATTTGAGCGAGTTGCAGGAAATAGTCATTTGACCAGATGCCCATTTCCTTGGGATTGCGGATAAATGGCAGGACGTCTGCCTTTACCTGATTGATTGTCCCCTTTTCTGTCGATTCAGCTCAATTTTTTTATCGGACACCAATATATAAATATTCTTCATTGCGGAGCCTGCCGCATGAATCAATACCTGTACAATTTGAAATGCTGTATCTGGAACATGCCGACGGGTATGCGGACATGACGGCCTTGATGTGTCTGGTCACCATTAAGATGACGAACCACGTGCTGTTTGCCGTCGATGATCGTTACCTCCTCGCATTTAGCCAATCCGATGCGCTTGTCGCCTTCCTGCCAGGTGGTTGATGATTCCGCAGGAGAAAAGGTGACTACTACACCACTTCCTATGACGAGGTAATCTTCTTTCCCAAGACGAAGGATAATGCAGGCTGTTTCTGGCCATTCTGCATCTTTGGCCCCTGGCTCCCACCCAAGTGTATAACTGTGCTTGACGGTGAGGCGAATGCCATCGGGAGTGACGATGTCTGCCTCTCGCTGTTCGTTATCCAACAGTACGGCATCCATGTCCTTGGTACCTTGTCTTTCAAGAATCAATGGCTCTGCTTGACGCAGCAGCTGATACGATGCTACAAGAGGAGATAGCGATGAACCGGCAGACGAGAAGGCATTGAGCTGGTCGTCCTGCGAGAGATCCATCTGCTTCCAGTCATTGGCATTGGTTGCCATTGTGAGTGGATAGTCCTCGATGCTGAACGGACAGAACCCCATTGCACCGTGATGACCAAAAGCATAAAGTGCATACATGGCATCCTTATCCTCCAGTCGTATCTCAGGCACAAAAAGCGGATTGTTGGGCAGATGATATTTTGACAGCCACGACTTGATGCCCTTGTCGTAAATGTCAACACCCAGCACATCGATGGATGGTGCACCGCAATGCCAGAGGTCAACGAGATGAGCCAAAGGCCCCCCCGACGGATATTGCCCCGGCTGACGGTCTCGACTGTTGAGGGCTACGTTGACATACATCGGCAGATTGTAAATCTCACGACCAGCCTTGGCTATCTGCTCCACGTAGGTGGCGTAAGTCCACGTTTGGAAAATCTCTTCTGTATAGATGTCATCACCAAACAACTCCAACCAGTTGGCATCGGCTTTTGCCTGTGACTGCAGCTTTGCCTTCAGATAGGGATGCAATGACTTCTGATGTTTCTTTATGTAGTCGGTCAGCTGCTTTGGCACAACGCTCTGGTACATACAGGTGGCATCAGCTGAATAGTCGCGTGGCACCTCTATCATACCTATCTCATTCTCCACCTGCACCATCACGACCGTTTGCTCCTGGGCATCATGGTCACGCAGATATTGCATGATGCGACAGAAGGCACGCTTGTCGGCCTCCAGCACATTCCTGCTCAGCGAAGAGGCTTCCTCCACGGGTTTACCTTCAGGAGTATGGGCACGAGGAAACCGTTTTACGTCGCGCTTGAACCACTCAGGGGCATAACAGCTCATGGAGTTTTTCCAAGCGCCAAACCACAATAACACAACTTTCAGTTCATTGCACCTCGCTTCAGTCAGAATGACATCAAGTGAACTCATGTCGAACGTTCCTTCATGGGGCTCTATCAGTTCCCACGACAGGGGAACGAGTACGGTGTTGAGTCCCATCTTGTGGACATGCGAAAAGGTTCGCTTCACGTCCTCTGGTGTCGAGGCCGACGAGTTGCCCAGTTCGCCACCAATCATCAGCATGGGCTTGTCGTTAGCCACAATCCTTGCCGTACTATTGCCACGACGCTCCAAACGAGGCTGACCAGCAAGAAGCAGAGGTAAAATGCTCGCAAAAACTATAATTCCTATTCTCTTCATTTTGTTCTAATGATAACTTTGCCAATAAAATCCACTACAAAATTAATAAAAAGTTGATCATACGAACGCCATAGCTTAGTAGTTTTTCGATTTTTTAAGATAAAGAACGCCTCTTGTTTAAACAATTATTGCTAATTTTGGCGCATAAAACGAGAACAGAGTTGAAGGAGCAGAAATGACGCTGGATTTGTACATCAACGAGGCTAACGACTATGCACGCGACATCCGTGTGCCGCTCCTACATCCCCACGTCGCAATCATCCATTACGACGAGGCGGGCGAGATACGCCATTCGCTGAATCGCATCGACTGCTACGGCATCTTCCTACAGCGTGAGTTTCCAGAAAACCTGACCTACGGCATTGGCACCTATCATGAGGGCGACGGCTCGCTAATTGCTTTTGCCCCAGGTCAGATTGGGGGAAAGCGCGATGACGGCACCAGACGGCAGTATCACGGCTGGGTGCTGCTGTTCGACCCCGTGTTCATCCACGGCACGGAGATTGAACGACGCATGAAGGACTATCATTTCTTCTCGTACAACAGCAACGAGGCGCTCTTCCTGAATACCGAAGAGAAGGACACTCTGTCGGGGCTGATGGCGAACATTCGCAGGGAGTTGCTAGCAACTGATGACGACGATATACAGGACGACATCGTGCGAGACTACATTCTGCTGATTCTGGACTACTGCAATCGTTTCTATGCCCGCCAGTTTAAGGAGATGACGGCTGCTGGCAGCAGCGACATCCTAGCCCGATTCCAACAGGTGCTTATCGACTACTACGACAAAGGCCGTCAGCGCATCGAGGGCCTCCCCAGCGTGAAATACTGTGCCAGCGAGCTGTGTCTGTCGCCTGGCTATTTCGGCGACATCGTGCGTGGTGCCTTGGGAGAGAGTCCGAAAGACTATATCCGAGGTTTCATCATCATGCGTGCCAAAAGTCTTATGCTTGGCGGCATGAGCATCACGCAAGTGTCCGATGCGCTCGGCTTCGAGTACCCCAACCATTTCACACGCCTGTTCAAGCAGCTCACTGGCCTGACGCCCTCGCAATTCTTCGCCGAACAGCGCAAGAAATAGGATGGACAATCTTTATTTTTGGTAGTTTTTACCGTAATCCGTCTAAGCGGAGTATGGCCAAAACGCCGTACCTTTGCACCCACTTAGAAACTGATTGCAAAAAATGATGACGCTATGAAACAGTATTTTATGATTTTGACAGTGATGCTATTCACTACGACTGCAATGATGGCGGCTTACACAGACAAGAAACAAACTAAAACAGAAGAGAACATGACAAAGCTGGAATTGACGCAGGATTGGGACAAGGTGTTCCCGCTGAGCGAGAAAGTGAACCACCGGAAGGTGACGTTTGAAACACAGTATGGACTGACACTGGCGGCTGACCTCTATACCCCGAAAGAAGGTGGAGAAGGCCAGCATCTGCCTGCCATCGCCGTCAGTGGTCCGTTTGGAGCCGTGAAGGAGCAGTCGAGCGGGCTCTATGCCATGCGGATGGCAGAGCGCGGATTTATGACGCTGGCTTTCGATCCCTCGTACACCGGCGAGAGTAGCGGTGAGCCACGTCGTACAGCATCGCCCGACATCAATACCGAGGACTTCATGGCCGCTGTCGATTACCTGTCGAAACAGGAAAATGTGGATGCTGAACGTATTGGTATCATCGGCATCTGCGGTTGGGGTGGAATTGCCTTCAATGCTGCCGCTGCCGACACACGCATCAAGGCTACTGTTGTCTCGACGATGTACGACATGACCCGCGTCAGTGGCAACGGCTATTTCGACAGCGAGGACAAGGAAGAGTCGCGCCATGCTGCCCGTGAGGCACTTGCCAAGCAGCGCCTGGCCGACCCGATGGCGATGGCCGGTGGCGTCGTCGATCCTCTGCCCGACGAGGCTCCTCAGTTCGTGAAGGACTACTACGATTATTACAAGACCGAGCGCGGATATCATGCCCGCAGCGGCAACTCGAACGATGGCTGGCGCGTCATCGGCACTCAGGCATACGCCAACTCGCGCTTCCTCTATTACATCAACGAGATTCGCTCTGCCGTCCTCGTGATGCATGGCGAGAAGGCTCATTCGCGCTACTTCGGTGAGGCAGCCTATAAGTATATGGTAGAGGGCAAGGCTGAGGGTTATAACGTGGTTGGAAAGCCTAATCCCGTGCCTGAAAATAAGCAGTTGCTTATCATCCCTGGAGCCTCTCATTGTGATCTCTACGACGGTGGATATACGGAGTTGGTTGGTAAGGGCGAGCCAAAGAATATGATTCCATGGGACAAATTGGAGGAATTCTTCAAGACGAACCTCAAATAGCCATCTCCCTTATCAGCAATTAGCAGAAATCTACTTTTCCATCCGATACTTTTGGGATTGACACCCTTCATGCGGGTGAAAAACTACAACACCTTTTGATAAGTTGAGGAGGCAATAGTAAGCCGCCGACACGTTTCTTTTTGAGGCTGTGTCGGCGGCTATATTATTAAACTATTCTAATTTGGAGCGCAAATATACGAAAAGTCGGGGGAATATGATTACCTTTGCCAATGAAATATGCATCATAAACAAATAAGATGAAGAGTAGAAGGTTCATAATAGCAGTTCGATAATGTATGGATTGGCAAATTCTGCAAGGACTGTGGTCGACGTGATTATTGATAAAGTAAGAATATATATGGCAAGAAGATTATCATCTGAGCATTTGTCAAAGTACCTCGAAGGAGGCATATATCATGACTTTCTTCTGTATGTGAAGTCAGATAAAGAACTGGCTTTTGAAATTAGAGTGAAGGATGAAGTGATGATATATTGTCAGAAGAACTTGATCCTAAAAATATCCCATAGAAAACACACTTCTGATAATATCACAATGCTCAGCCCTCGCTATTATATCAACAGAAAAGATGGTTTGACATTAAACGCACAACTCTCGGAACCGACCGATTTGCAGGATATGGCCAAAGTTAAGCAGTATTTTGAAGAAGCCAAAGATCTGTGCAAGAAATACAAGTCGCACGATGAGTTTATAGTTCAGCAGCGGTATAAGTCTGAACATAACTCCTTTTCAGGGAAATATCTTGCTATTGATATGGAATGGGCACCGGACCAGGCCAAGATTCCTGTGGAATATCGAGTAGAGAAAACGAAAGTGGATTTGCTCATTGTCAGTAACGTACCTGATGAAGAAGGCAAACATGACGTTTATCTTGCTGAGGTTAAATGTGGATTGGGGGCTGTTGATGGCAAGTCAGGCATTGAAGATCATGTGAGAATGTCACAGGGGATTATAAACAACGTATATGTCAGACAAGCCCTTCTCCAAGATGTTACGAGTATCATCAAACAGAAAACACAGTTGCATTTGTTTGTAGGAACGCCTATCAGATACCATTTTTCAGAACGCCCAAAAATCATGTTCATTCTTGCGAACTCTTCAGAATACGACAA
The DNA here is from genome assembly GCA_946185485.1 of uncultured Prevotellaceae bacterium. Classification (GTDB taxonomy): domain Bacteria; phylum Bacteroidota; class Bacteroidia; order Bacteroidales; family Bacteroidaceae; genus Prevotella. Next base: position 100,276 of record CAMHJQ010000006.1, read on the forward strand.
ACTGAGTTTTGACAGGATTATTAATAATTTGGGAGAGGTGGGACATGATATAATGGTAGAGTATATAGAATCCTCCAAGGAAATACAGCCAGCAAAGGCACACTATGGAGGGGATAGCGAATACAGAAGGTCTTGTCGCCAACATCAGGCTTGGTTTAGAGAAAATATCTTGAAATTAGAAATGGGACGTAACCATTCTACACGTCAAGGTGCTAATGAGACAAAAGAAGAATTTGAGCATCGGCGCACAACAGAGACCGACATTGCAATCCTTACACCTGCTGATGCCGCACGATTAATGAACTTTGTTCCTGAATACCATGAAGAGATAAGAAAAGCTCTTTGTGAGGACAGGGGTAAGATTCCTACAGATTTTGGACTGATGGCTAATATGTTGCGAAGTGAGCATGTCCCTTGGAATATATTTGTTCCGATGATGACAGACCTGACAGTTGCTGCAAATTGTTTCTCAGATATTCTTCCACATAGAGACATCAAGACAATTCGCAAGTGGAAGATTGAATACGCCCCTAATACGATTCAAGACAAGACGGCCTTTGACGTTTATGTTGAATACGAAACATCAAGAGAAGAAGCGGGCGTTATTGGGATAGAAGTGAAATATACCGAAGAAGGTTATAGTGTTGGCAACAAAGAATTTGCAATGATGCAGGATTCGTCATCTGCCTACTCGGTTACTACTCGCAATAGTGAGTGTTTCGTCAACAATGACCCTTTGCAGTTCAATAATCCTGATTTCATTCAGTTATGGAGAAATCATATTCTTGGATTGGCTATGTTGCAGCAAGGAAAGGCAGATTATTTTGACTCACTCACTTTGTATCCGTCAGGAAACGTTCATTTTCATTCTTCTGATAGTCACATAGGAGTTATTGAAGCATACAAAGGGTTGCTGACAGACAAAGGGAAAGATACATTTCATAGCATCACATACGAAGACTTATTTAAGATTCTAAGTGAACATTATAACAAAAGACGATTCTTGCCATGGCTGAAATATTTAGAAACAAGATATATCAACACATCACGTTAGCATGGAAACGAGGAAACATATGGAAGATACGGGAGAAAGAGATTTATGGACGTGAATAGGATAATAAGGGACGCAAAGCCAACGGACATGGCTGCTATTATGCAAGTCATGGAGGCCGCAAAGAAGATTATGCGGCAATCTGGCAATATGCACCAATGGGGAGATGGCTACCCGTCTGAGGTAGTCATTACCAATGATATGGAGAAGCATGGCGGTTTTGTCATAGAGGAAAGCGATGGTGAGACCCCATCGACTGGTCGCATTGTTGGCTATTTCGCTTTCTTGAATTCCCCTGAGCCTACCTACTCGAAGATATATCATGGTGAGTGGCTGGATGACGTAAAGCCTTATCATGTCATCCACCGTATTGCCAGTTACCCTGATGTTCACGGCATCTTTAGCGACATCATGGACTTCTGTTTCTCACATGATGCAAACATCCGCATCGATACCCATAAGGATAATCGGATTATGCAGTACAACATCGCGAAGCACGGCTTCGCCTATTGTGGTATCATCTATCTTGCCAACGGTGATGAGCGTCTCGCTTATCAGAAATTGAATAATGAGCTGGTACTTCATCAGAAATCGTTCCATGAGTTGACGGTGGATGAGCTGTACGAACTCCTGAGGGTGCGTAGCGAGGTGTTTGTGGTAGAACAGAACTGCGTCTATCAGGATATGGACAGAGACGACCAGAAGTCCATCCATCTGTGGCTCACCGATGCTGATAGGGTTGTAGCATTGGCTCGCGTATGTCCTGCCGGTACCCACATGAAGGAAATATCCATCGGCAGAGTCATCACCACAGTGCGAGGCAAAGGCTATGGTAAACAAATCATGCTTCATGCTATCGATGCTGCCGTTGAACACTTTGGTGCGACCCGCATTGACATTGAGGCACAGGAATATGCCAAAGGCTTCTATGAAAGTGTAGGCTTCAAACAGTCGTCCGATACCTTTATGCTTGACGGCATCCCGCACATTAAAATGACTTGGGCAAATATAACAGACAGATAACGCGGAATTTAGCAGTATTATGAAACCATTACTGTCATGCAGTACGTCTTTATCGTAGCCTTAGAATTTGTCATTGCCTTCACAGGAGTCGCTCTGCTCATCAGGTACTACAACCACAAGGCATAGATTGGGATATTATCACAAAACTCAACTTTCGCAAGTCTAATCGTTACCTTTGCCGTATCGGTTTGATAGTAATCACCCGGTCGTAGGCAGCAGGCTTCACCCTGTATTCGTCGAGAACGTAGACGCACGTGCATCCAACACCGGTAGTGGCGTAATCGAGGTTGAAGGTGTAGCGGTCTTTCTGCGGCTGCAACTGATAGGTGAACTGGCTCTTTGTCAGGTTATCGGTCGTGAACGGATAAGCATTGAAGTTGAAGGGCTCGTTCATGGATATCTGAACGCCGTTGCCGTCCTTGTCTGAGAGTTGTACGTAGCGGTTGTCAGTACGCAGGGCATGATCCTGAGGCAACAGATAGGGTTCGTACATCTGAGCCACCGTCTTGTTCCAGACGCCCACTTGATAGCCAGTCTTACGATCGGGGTAATTCTCCTCCGGACCACGTCCGTACCATGTAATCTGGTCGAACTCATTGGCTATGGTGGTAGTGAAGCCGATGCGAGGAAGCATCTCGGGCAGACGTCCCTGCGGACTCATGTGATTCTCAATCCTGACCGTGCCGTCATCGAAGAAATGATAGGTGTAGTCGAGTGTGAATCCTGCCAACTGTACCCCCTGGATATATAGGTCAAGGGCTCCATACGACGAAGCACCGACCTGTACCAGCTGACTGACGGTTACTGTTGTACCATGCTGACTGCGTTGGAGACGCACTTCGGCAGGACGGATGCGCAATTGGTTCACGCCCTTTGAGTACCACAGGGTGGAAACCATGTTGCCATAGCCTTCGGCATAGCCTCCATTCACACGGAAGGCATCCCATGAGTCGAACTCGTTGGCCAGCGGAGCACGCCACAGGTTAAAACTGAGTGGTGACTTGAGCACTTGTTGGCCTCCGACCTCAATTTGTTCAAGATTGCCTGTTTCCTTGCTGATGACATAGCAGAAACCATTACCGCTAATCTTGATCTGCTGGTCATCTTCCTGTGAACTGATGGTTTCAGATGTGAGCAGTGGTTCATGGGCGGGCAAGTTCCACGACGTGAGTTCCAGTTGATCCCACGCTACTTCATGTCCAGCCTTGGCCCAAGTTTCATCATGTTTCAATGCAGAGGTAATGGTCACACGATATTCCTTTCCAGCCACGATGGCAGGTTTGTGGTATGGGATGGTGACTGTCTGTTTCTGCTGCGGTGCTACGGAGAACTGTATGTCACCCTCTTCCAACACCTCGCCGTCGGCCGTCAAGGTCCAGTGTGAAGCGTACTGCGAGAGGTCGGTGAAGAACAGGCGGTTGGTTACCTCTGCCTCGCCCGTGTCGGCATTGAGCAGTCGGATGCTGACAGGTTGGGTGGTCCACTTCATCTGCTTCATCTCTGGCTGCACAGTGCGGTCGGGCCAGATGCTGCCGTAGGTTCGCATGTTGCCGCCGATGGTATAGAAGGTGCCCATATCCGATTGTGCGCTTTTGTTGCCATTACCATCGAATGTAAGGTAAAGTACGGCATCCTTGGCATCGCCTTCCCCGTCAGCGATACATTTGTTATAGATGGCCACATTGTCCATCTCGGCATCAGCGGTGTAGATGGTCTGAGGATCTTGGGCATGATTGCCGGCAAAGCGGCCGATGTTGATGGGATAAGGGAAGTTGCTCAGCATACCGCGTTCACCACCTCCTCTGTTGCCGCGTCGGTTGTTGGCAGGCTCAGTGGCTGTGGTCGTTTCCGTGCCTTTCAGCTGTCCGTCGATGAAGAGTTTCATCTCTTGACCATTCCACGAAGCCGTTACGTGATGCCAGTTGCCTGTCCAATTCTCAGGCAGGTCGACATCGAGTGTATGCTTCACGCCTGAGTGCAGATAGAACTGCAGTTTCGTGCTGCCTTTCTGTACGACGCCGAATTGCGTGTTACCTTTTGTAATATAAGGTGCACCCTCGAAAAGGCCGCTCAGCTTGCCTGGCTTCACGTCGAAGCTGATGGTCAGTCCCTTACCTGAGAGTTCGACGTTCTGACTGCGATAGACTTCCACCCATTCGTCATGACCGTTGAGATGCAGCACACCTTTCTCCACTTTGGCATTACCCATCAGGTGGACGGGGGTGTTATAGGGTGAACTGTCAGTCAGCGGACGGATATGTTCTGTGAGACCTGGGTTTACAAAATCCCAGATGGCACCACCCATCAGTCGCGGATGACGACGGATGACATTCCAGTATTCATCCAATCCACCGCCGGCATTACCTGCCACGGACAGATATTCGTCCATGAAAGACGGGCGAGGGTCTGCCTCCTCAGGCACCAACGCTGTGTTCATTTCCAACTCGTAAGGGGTGGGATAGCGCGGCCCGATGATTTCCTCGCCAGGATGGGCATAGGCATTGCCGCCATACATGAAATAACGGGTGGGGTCGAGCCGTTTGCCCTCTTTTACGACTTCAGTAATCAGCGGCCCTTCACCGCTCTCGTTGCCAGCACTCCAAAAGAGCACGCAGGCATGATTGCGGTCACGTAGTACCATCTTCTGTACACGCTCCAGATACATTTCGCGGAATCGCTGGTCGTTCGAGACAAATTCCGTTGCATGGGCTTCGGTGCCAGCCTCGTCGATGATGTAGAGACCATATTCGTCGGCCAGTTCCAGGTACTTGTTGACAGGCGGATAGTGTGACGTTCGTACAGCGTTGAAGTTATGCTGTTTCAGTATCTCCATGTCCTTGCGGATGGTTTCCTCGTTCATGGCATGCCCCAGTTCAGGGTGCTGCATGTGGCTATTGATGGCATTCACCTTGATAGGCTGGCCGTTCAGATAGAACGTCTGATGGCGAATCTCCGTCTCTTTGAATCCCATCTTGCTTGTTATCTCCTGCATCACAGAGCCTGCTTCATTCAGCAGTTCCAGTTTCAGATGATAGAGAACAGGGGTTTCGCTAGTCCACTTGTCGGGGTTGGTGATCAGCGACGAGAGTTCTACCGACTTCTTTCCCTTACCATTCAAAGCAAAACGGTCGGACAGCATTTCTTTTACTTGATTGCCCTTCGCGTCTGTCAATGTGGCACGCACAGCATAGGAAGCACTGGTGTCTTCGTATTTCTTCACGTCAACATTCACCTTCATCGTGGCATCGCGGTATTGGTCGTCAAGATCGGTGGTGACGTACCAATCCAGCAGTCGCGTCTTGGGTGTGGCGTAGAGCGTCACGTCGTCGAAGATACCAGCCAGTCGCCAGTAGTCCTGCCCTTCCAGATAGTAGCCGTCGCTGTATTTCACCACACATACAGCCAGCGTGTTCTTGCCTGGTCGTACGTATGGGGTGACATCGTATTCTGCTGGTTCCTGTCCGCCCTCATTGTATCCCACCTGTTGTCCGTTCATCCATACAAACGAGGCACTCTGGACCTTCTCCAGTCTTAGGAAAACCTGCTGTCCCTGCCACTTGGCGGGCAAGGTGAATGTCTTGCGGTAGGCTCCCGTAGGGTTATACTCTCTGGGAACAAAAGGAGGATTGGCCTTGAACGGTGCGGCTACATTGCGGAACAGCGCATCGCCATAGCCCTCCATCTCCCAGTTGCTCGGCACGCTGATGGTTCGCCACTTGCTGTCTTTGAAGTTCGGAGTATAGAACTGCTGCGGCACTTCTTCTGGTGTGTTGGCAAAGAAGAAACGCCATGGTCCATTCAGTGACAGATGATCATCGGCCAGGTAGTAGGCATGGCCCTCCTCCTGATTCTCCTCAAAGACAGAGGTGTTCTCTATGTAATCATAGATGTGCTCCAGATACTGAGCGTTCAACTGCATGGCACAGGCAGCGAATAGGCATAGTGTAAGTCTCTTTATGTTCATGATTTTCTTGTTATTTGCTGCAAAGGTACGAAAATGTAACGAAAACCAAACAGAAAACAAATATAAATTTATAACCAAGAATCATTTTCCACTTTGATTCTCATAACTTCCTCTGCTATATCCAAATTATGGTCTCTGTGTTACTTCTGTGATTCAATGCTCTCCCGAAGCCAATGCCGATGAAAATTTTCTGCGTGAGGAGTCAATTTCAAGGTTTAATTCTACAGAATTCCGCGTAATCTACTGTTTATTAGTTGATTGCGTAAAATTTTCCCTCTACTTTCCCTCTACTTTCCTTCTACTTTCCCTCTACTTTGCCTCTACTTTGCCTCTACCTTGCCTCTACTAATCTTCTGCCGCCATCCCGCTATGCGGAAGTAAGTTCGTAAGAAATATGCTGCCTTGTCAGCCTCAAGCTCCGCATCCATTCCCACCGTGGGAACACCTTCTCTGCTCCGTGCAGGAACAACGTTCCCACCGTGGGAATGCCCCTTCTCCTTCATGCTAATGTTGACATTCCTTAATGGCAATATATACCGCACATTGTTCCTACTGTGCAGAAGAATAGTAGAGGCAAGGTAGAGGCAAAGTAGAGGCAAAGTAGAAGGAAAGTAGAAGGAAAAGTCTAATTAAATATTTATTTATTACGCTTAAAACCAGTATCTTAGCAGGAAATATAGACGGATTTAGTAGAGGCAGAACCTGTAAATTGGAATCTGAAGATATTTTTTTTTAAAATTGTCGCGCATAAAGGTGGTGATTAATTATAAAATGTAATGAAACGTGTCGTGGCATGCATGTCAAGGTATGGCGCAGGGACTGCCACCTGATGCAAAATGTCCTCCAATTGTTTTGCGGTATTTTTTTTAATTCGTATCTTTGCAGTCAGAAATAGTTGATGGGAGCACCTGTCCCGTTACTTGCTGTAAATTTCATTTGCTGATGACTGACGAGAACTCAAACATACTTAAGAACGAGACGTTTACGTGGCTGGAACCAGGAGCATGGCGCAAGCCGTGCATTGTGCATGTGACAATGGTTGCAAATTCACGGCAGGCGTTGTTCGGCAAACTCTCGCATAACGGTTCTGAGGCGGTAGTGGAAAAGACACCAATTGGCTGGGTGCTCGTCAATCAGCAGCGCAGACTGTTGGAGTTGTGTCCTGAAATAAAGATTCTTGCTGACAAGGTGATGCCAGACCATCACCACATGGTGCTTCAGGTTCAGCGGACAATGCCTCGCAGCATCAGGGAGGTAGTGCGAGGATATATGCAAGGCTGTAAAGGGGAAGCGCGTAAACTAGGTGTCACGGAGAATCTATATGACGCACCGCCATTCTTTCGTGTGTTGACGCACAAAGGGCAGCTACATGCTATGATAGAATATGTGAAGGCTAATGCTGAACGTGCCTGGCAGCGCAGACAGAATCCCGACCTTTTCCGCATGCATCGCAGGACGGAAAAATGTGGGCTGCAGTTCACGTCAATGGGTAACCATTTCTTGTTGGACTGGCCAGACAGACAACTGGTGGAGGTGAGTCGAAGTGCTAGTGACGAACAGATAGAGGTTAGACTGAAATCGGTGGTGGCTGCTGCTCATAACGGGGCGGTGACTTATACAGCGGCGATTAGTAAAGGTGAGCAGAAGATTGCCAGAACGTTACGTGAACAGGGATATCCATTGGTGGTGTTGTTGAACGATGGTTTTCCTGCTGAGGGCTCTTCGCAAGAGCGCTTCTACAAACCAGACGGGACTTATTTCGAGGCTTGTTCTAAAGGACGGTTGTTGCTAATGGAGCCTGATGGGAGTGCTTTTGTCAACGAGGCCATTATGACGGCTACCCATGAGACGTTAAGGCGGAAGGCAGAGGTGAAGCACTATTGTTACACTCCTGTTTCCGTGGAATCGCAACGATATCGATTCGTGGCTTTGAACGAGATAGGGCTGCTGTTGGTTGAGGGATAACGGGGAGGATGTTTCTGCGGATGGAATCCGCAGAGAAGAGACGGGACAACGATGGCTTTTACGGATGGAATCCGCAGAGAAGAGACGGGACTTGAAATATTAAATATGGATATGAAACGAAAGATATATGTTGCCAGCAGTTGGCGAAATGAGCATTACCCTGAGGTGGTGGAGAAACTGAGGGAGGCAGGACACGAGGTGTACGACTTCCGTAATCCGCCGTCGGGTGACCCTGGATTCAAGTGGAGCAGCGTGAGCGAGGACTATATGGAGTGGACTCCGCAGCAATACCGCGACATGCTGAAGCACCCGAAGGCTGAGCGGCAGTTCCACAACGACATCGAGGCAATGGAGGCATGCGACACGTGTGTGCTGGTGCTGCCTTGCGGCAGAAGTGCTCATACAGAAGCAGGTTGGTTCGCAGGGCGCGGCTTATTGACGATTGCCTACATCCCAGAGAGGCAGGAGCCAGAGCTGATGTATAAATTGTTCAGTGGCGTATGCTGCTCGATAGAGGAACTGATTGAAGCATTGAAGTGATATGGACAGACTCACCACAGAACGGCGATCAGCCAATATGGCGGCAATTCGGTCGAAGGACACGAAGCCGGAGATGATTGTGCGTCGTGGGTTGTGGAGTAGGGGATTCCGATACAGGCTGAACCACAAGCGGCTACCTGGGCATCCGGACTTGGTGCTGAGGAAATACAGGACGTGCATCTTTGTGAATGGGTGCTTTTGGCATGGACACGGTGTGGCGTTGCCACAGATGTCTGATGGAAGATGTCAGATGGATGATGTTGACAATAGTGTATGCTGTAAGATTCCGAAGACGAATCGTGAATTCTGGGTGGCGAAGATACGAAGGAACAAGGAGAGGGATAAAGAAGAGCAGCGGAAGTTGGCTGCGATGGGTTGGCATTGCATTACGGTGTGGGAGTGTGAGTTGAAACCGTCGAAACGTGAAGAAACGCTGGAGTCAATAGCGTTTACGCTGAACCGCATATTTCTGCAAGACCACGGGATTTCTTCACGACCACAAATTACACAAATAGCACAAATGGAGGAGGAATGTCAGATGCCAATGGCTGCGGAGGAAGAGATATGAATCTCTCCACTGTTCGAAAAGGCTCACAACGTGGAGAATATCGTGTTACCACCTGGTTGGGGAAATTAGCGAAGGTGGACTTGCATTGGAGTATAAAGAGTATTATGCAATTTTTGTTATAATATAGTAAAACTGAGCCTGATTTCACTAATTTAGCATAAAAGAGACCTTCATTTGAATATAGGATAATGGAATTTGGAGTTTTTTCCGTAATTTTGTAGCAGCACAAATAGTAATAACAAAAACAGCACGACAATGATTAAGATGTATGTGATGCAGACCTGCCCAGATTGCGAATATGTGGAGAAGCAGGTAGTGGGAAATCCGAATTTTGAGGTGATTGACATCGGTAAGCATGTCAGGAATCTGAAGCAGTTTATCAAGCTGCGCGACACGAACCCCGCTTTCGATGAAGCGAAGGCTGTGGATGACTTGGGAATACCATGTTATGTGCTCGAAGATGGAACGGTCACTCTCTACTCGAAGGATGTAGGCCTGGAGCCAAGACCACAGGAGGAAGGGGCTGCTTGCAGTATCGACGGCAGAGGGTGCTGAATAACAAACAATACAAATCTATAATTATAAATGCTGTCCACTAAAAATCGCATCAATGACAAAGTTTATTAAATTCTACGCACAAAATTACAAATATTTGCGCATTTATTACTATCTTTGCAAAAAAATATGCTAAAAACGGGTGAATTAAAAGAAGAAAACTGATACTTATAGCTTTATGAAGAAGACATTGGTCATTGTTGCATTGATGCTGGTGGCATCGGCAACTGCTATCGCACAGTCGAAGGTGTATCTGACAAGGGAAATCAGCCCTGAGTCGTTGGTGAGAATCTATAAAGCCCTGGGTGTTCCCGCCAAGGGCCGTGTAGCTGTGAAGATGAGTACTGGAGAGGGCAGCAATCCTAACTACCTGAAGCCTGAACTCGTGAAGGACCTAGTGTTCGAGGTTGACGGCACCATCGTGGAGTGTAATACCGCATACGGCAACGGGCCTGCCGACAAGAAAGACGAGCGCAACACATCGGAGAACCATTGGAAGGTGATTGAGCGGCACGGCTTCACGAAGTATTTTCCCGTGGATATCATGGACGAGTACGACGAAATCCGCATCCCAGTAAAAGATCAGACACACATCAAGTACGACATCGTGGGAGGCCACATGGCCAACTACGACTTCATGATTGCCCTCAATCACTTCAAAGGGCATCCCATGGGCGGCTATGGAGGTGCTTTGAAGAATCTCTCCATCGGCTGTGCCAGTCAGAACGGCAAGGCATACATCCACTCAGCAGGCAAGATGGAGAAGCTCGACATGGGAAAACTCTGGACACCAGAGTTCGTTGGCAATCAGGACGGATTCCTCGAAAGTATGGCTGCTGCTGCACAGGCTGTCGTGAACTACTTCCAAAGGCAGCAGGGCATCATCTATATCTCGGTGATGAACAACATGTCGATAGACTGCGACTGCGTGGATCATCCTGCACCTGTGAAACTCGAAGACTACGGCATCCTCGCCTCTACTGACCCTGTGGCTCTCGATCAGGCCTGCATCGACATTATCAATCAGCAGAAGGTGACGGCCAAGAACGATCCCACAGACCTCCTCAACCGCATCGACAAGCAGCACGGCATTCACACTATTGAGCATGCTGCCAAACTCGGTCTCGGCAGCCGACAGTACACACTGATAAGCATTGATAAATAAAAATAAAGCTGCCAGTCCCCTATTGAGAGGCAGGCTGTTTTTGTCAACTACAAAGACATGAAGTTCAATCCGTTCAAGCTCATTGGTGGTGAATGGATGCTGATAACGGCTGGCGACGACATTAGCCGACAACATGGCATGACTGCTGAAGAAGATCCACGCCGATGGTCAGCCTGACTATCCTGAGCGTGAACCATGGCAGGGCATGAACTTTATCAGATAAAGAATGATTACAAACGGAAAATACAGACATACCTACACAGCCACGGCATCGGACATCACGCCTTTGTACAGGCTAACGCCGAATGCCATGCTGATGTACTTCCAGGACAGTTTCGCCCGGCTGATGACCATCCACCATGTGGCTGCCTTCGACATCGTGAAGCAGCATCGTATGTGGGTCATCACGGAGGTGCAGATGGACATACGACCGACGGTTACATACTGGTCGGAGGATTTCACGGTGGAGATATGGGTGAGCGAACTTACTTCACTCCGCATCTACTGCGATTTCCGCATTGTCCGTAAGGATAACGAGCAGTTAATAGCCTCCGGCACAAGTCAGTGGAACATCCTCAATCTCGACACCAAGCGATTGGAAACAACCGATTTTCTTGCCGATAAGTTGACAGTGGTGCCTGAACTGATGACTGCCAGTCATAAGAAAGTACGGTTCCCCAAACCGCAGTCGTTCGACATGCTGATGGAGCATCGGGCAACACGTCTTGACCTTGATTTTAATTTCCATGTCAGCAACCGCAGCTATGTCACTATTGCCCTGCTGACCATGCCCGACGAAGTGCTGGCTTCGCAGACGTTGGCATCCGTCATCGTCCACTGGCTGCATGAGACCTATCTTGATGAAACTCTAACTTGCCACATGTCTCACATAGATGATGGTAGTTACCTCCATACGCTTACGAATGCGGAGGGCATAGTGGTCTGTGAACTTATGAGCAGATGGCAGCAACAGCCAGAAATACCAGAAGTCAGCGAAGTGCTGAACAGGCATTTATAAAATGCTAATAGATAAATCGGATTTTCGCAAACAAGAAGTAAAGTCATTTATTTGAATGGTCTTGGCAGAGACCAGAGCCGCGACTCGAAACACTCCATAGAAAATATGAAGAGAATTTATGCAGTAATGTTAGGTGTCGAAAAAACTAAGAAATTGAGATGAAAACGAAACTAAAATCATTGCTACAGCAGTTATTGCAAAGCCCACGGCGCTTTCCTGTTGAGTTTGCCCTAGGAATAGTGTTCTTTGTCATAGCAGTGTGGGACAGTGAGTCATCGGCATGGAATGAGACATCGGCACGGATGGAGAGCGCAGTCAACAGTGATATACTTTGGTTGTTCGTTCCGTTGATGGTACTGACGTTCTGGCTCCATCGTGTTAATCGCTGGGCTTACTTCGCCTCGTTCTTCCTCTTCCTGCCACTGATAGCAATTGATCTGAAACCGTTCCTATGGACATACGGCTTTGCGTTCACCTACGTTCTTGCGGGTATTCTGCTGGTAGTAGGTAACAGGAAGATGGAGAACCGCCCATTTGCAGCTCATGCCCTCCATGTTGTCACTCAGATGTTCTTCGGTCTGCTTATTACGGGTATCCTCAATATGGCAGTGATGGCCATTGTGGCCTCGTTCTTCTACATCTTCGGCATCGAGGAACCCAAACATCTCTATGAGCATATTATCCAATTCATATGGTTTGTACTGGCTCCGCAGGTCTGCTGCACACTGATACGCCAGAACGAGGACGAGGTAGCCGAACCCTTCAAGGTGCTTAGACTTATCCTCAACTTCATCCTCTCACCAGCCGTTATCATCTACAATGTTATCCTCTATACCTATTTTATAAAAATAGTCTTCGAGTGGGACTTGCCCAAGGGCGGTGTAGCATGGATGGTGACGGGATTCGTCACGGTAGCATTGATAGGACGTGTGGCACAGTCTATTCTCAGCCAGCGATACTATGATTGGTTCTACAATCGCTTCACGCTGATAGCCATTCCTCCGCTTATCTTGTATTGGATAGGCTCCATTTATCGCATCCGTCTTTATAGCTTCACCGAGAGCCGTTTCTATTTGATGGTGGCTGGTGTGCTGATGACGGTCTTCGTGCTGATGTTATGGAAGAAACGTACACGTAAGTACCAACTTATGGCACTCATTTTTGGCGCAGCCATCATCCTCTTTACATACATCCCTGGCATTTCTGCCAAGAGCATCGGACTGAGTTGCCAGAAGCAGCGACTCACCCGACTCATCAGTGATCTGAAACTATCAGATGCAAAAACTGGAAAGTTAAGCGATGATATTGACATAAGGCGCATCAAACAAGACAGTCTGTTGTGCGAACAGTACAAGGATTTCACAAGCGTAGTCAACTATGTCCGCAAAGAAATCGGAAACGACGAGTTCAAGAAGCAATTTGGTGAATGGTCTCACCCTGAATATGGTTTCAATTACAACAAGACTAAGAACCTGTATGATAATGGTAACTGGTATGAAAGACGGAAACCCGTTTATCTGGGTGAATACTGTATCATGCTTCCGGACAATCAGTATAGTTGTAATTTTGGAAATAAGAAAGTCATAGTCAAGAGCAATGACGTGGTGGTTCTTGTATACCCAATCAATTCCATCATCAGGCAGGACACCATGCTTCTGCATCATCCAGACCAGCTGCTCACCTATTGCAACGACTCACTGATGCTGGTACTACAGGACATTTGCATCGAAGACACCATTGTTACAGATGTCAGGTGCTACGATTTCCAGCTATTTAAGAAGCAGGTGAAATAAAGAATATCATAGATTAAAGATAAATGGACGTAACCGAGTTGCACGACGAAGAGAATCTGCTGGTGCAGATGCAGGACAGATGGGAGAATTACGGCAGTCCTGATGGGATTGCCGATACTGACGACCCGTTTGACCTGGCAGGTGTGCCAAGGTTCGAGCTGTCTGAGAAGATTAACAGTCTGCTGAATCATGCGCTCACAGCCGATGAGAACTTGCTACTTCGTCAGACACTCGGCATGGGATGCAAGCAACGGTCTGTCAAGGAGCTTGCCCAACAAATGGAAACCACGCAGCAAGCTATTCAGAAGAAGTTGGTCACAATTGTCGAGAAACTGCGTCACCATGACGATTCCATTCAACTCTGGAAATATCTGAACCGATAAGAGCAACACAATTAGAAACAGACATATTGAGTATTAACATAATAGGATTAAAATGAAAAAGGTATTATTCACTTTTGCTGCTTTAATATCAATAACAGCATTTGGTAACAAACAAGCAGCCGCTCCTGAAACAGAGAGTAGCGAGGTAACGAACGAAGTAGTAACTAACGACACAATCAGTCAAGAAATGAAAGAAGCAAACATGCAAGAAGTACAGGCTTATTTGAAGGAGTGCGGAGCATTCTTCATTGCCACAGCCGACGGTGACCAGCCCCATGTGCGTGCCTTCGGCGTATCAGAGATTATTAATGGCCGTCTCTACATCATGACGGGCAAAGTGAAGGACGTTTACAAGCAGATGACTGCGAATGGCAAGTTCGAGATCTGTGCCTTGAAGAAATCAGGCAGCGAATGGATGCGCCTGAGCGGAACACTGGTTAACGACGAGACACTGGCCGTCAAAGAGGAATTCCTGAACCGCAACGAGGGCTTGAAGTCGATGTATAAGGCTGACGATGACAACATGGCCGTGCTCTACATCACCAATGCCACAGCCCGTTTCTGCTCGTTCTCAGCACCTGAGAGAAGGGTAGGTTTCTAAAAAACCTTGAACGGGCAGTACACGCTCAGCTTCGGGATTCATCCAACCGAAACCACCTATCAATACCAAGGCAGCATAATCTGCAGGCATGGTTTCGAACGAATAGTCGGGCAGGGTTCGCATACCGCCTATCGATTTTACAGGCTCCATCGTTGGGGCTACCATCTTGTTAATATACTTAGGCTCCTTGCGAAAGCCTGTGGCATCGGTGCTCACCGCACCTGGCATAAAACCTATCTCGTGCTCGGCATAATTATCCAGCAGTATGTACAATATTTCTTTCATCTTTATACTATGATTTATATAACTAGTTCCATTTCTTTTCCAGTCCATTCTTCGCCATCTATCGCATAGGTGTCGGTACCAGTCACAACGAATCCTACCGACTCGTAACAATGAAGGGCCGACGGGTTATTGTCAAACACCCCAAGAGTGATTTTCTTGGCGCCAAACTCCTGTTGTGCCTTCTTAATGGCCAATTGCAACATCTGTTTGCCATAGCCTTTACCTCGTTTCGAATCGTCCACGATGACAAAGCCAAAACGAATAACGCTTTTATCCTCTGAGGGAAATCTCAATAGGATATGCCCAATGATCTCCTCTTCCACAACCGCTGTGAGCGGATACATATTTTCTCCCTTGTACTGCTCCATCATCTCATCAGGCTGAGCAGGGAATTCTTTATACCTGTCTGCACTCCAAAGCCGGAAGGCATGCTTATCCTTACACCAACTCAGGATTGTCGGAGCATCGTTGATATTGAATGGTCGAAGTGTCATGAAATCTTGTATATTTATATCGTGTTGATTGTCTTTTGCAGTTCTTCTAAGAATCGGGCGGCGTGTCCGCCATCCATCTGCACGTGGTGGAACTGGAAGGAGATGGGCAAGGTTGTCCTCAGCCAACCTTTGCGGTAGCGGCCCCACATCACCATCGGATTGCTGAATTTGTCTGTGTATTGATTTATGATGCAGTCAAGTTCGGTGGCTATCATGGCTGATGTACCGATAATCATGTAATCTTCGAGAAAACTGCTTTGGCAATTCTTTGCTGAGTTACTAGTCAAACGCTGATAATCTGCTTGAAACTGGCACAAGTCTTTAGAGAAGGGTATATCGCATGAGTTAATTCCTCCTTTTGTATTTGACACTATCACGTTGATGGCAAGCCGATCATATCGATATAGTTTCCCTTGCTCTGGAATCGTAAAGAACTCCTCAATTTGGTTGGCTACCTTGCCGATGCACCAGCAAAGCGCCATATTGAACGGCATCGAATGACGTTTTGCATACTTCCTCAATCGAGTCACATCAAGCATCTTGACTAGAGTTACCATAGGCATGGGCGATGACATCCACAGTTCAAAAGCCTGAGCCCGACTTGTTTCTTTTGGGGAGATTTCCTGTTTCATAATGTTCTTTCATTATTTATAATCGGCAAGCGTTTTCACCTCACAGCCTTTACTTTCGTAATATGCGAACATTTCTGGCAACTTCTTCAGGTCATAGCTGGTGATACAGTCGGAGAGGGTATGCACCGTGAAGCCAACCTTGGCCATGTTGAAACACGTCGATTTCACGCAGCCTGTAGCATCCGCGCCAGCTACGTAGAACTCATTGATGCCGTTCGCAGCGATGAAAGCAGAAAACGCCTCGCTTGTAAGGGCGTTGCTTTTCGTCTTCACGAAGATATTGTCTGACACGACCTTCATCTCAGGAACCAGTTCTTCGCCCTTGCTACCTGGCTTGAACGTTCTCGTAGCAGCGGTGATGTTGTTGTGCTTAATATACACAACCTGCATACCCTCTTCCATAGCCCATTCGATGGCGGCATTGATGTTGCCGATGATGTCCCTATAGTGTTTGGTGATGTCGTTCTGAATGTCGATAACGACAAGTGCTTTGTTGTTCATTACTTCCCGCACAAATTCTCCTTTGCCTCGGCACTGTTCTCCCAGATGGCACCAACCTTTTTGCACGAGTTCTTGTCAGGACAGTCGCCACAGGTTTCGTAACCCTTGGTGGCTACACATTTTTTCACCTCGCACATGTGGCTACAGAAGTAGAACATCGGGCCTTCCACGCGACATCCTACACAATTAATACTCTCAGGTGTGATCTGATCCGTATGATTCATCTCGCACCACTTCTTTGCTACCTCAACGCGCATTTTGTCGTCGTTCTTAATAGTAGCAAGGCGAGCCTCACAGGTCTCACAGTTAATGCCACAACATGCTATCAATTTATTCATATCTCATTATTCTTTTTTGTTTTCAATTATAAAAATACGATTACTCAATGACGAAACTTCTTGATTTGACGTATTAAGTTTGACGCTGCAAAAGTACACATTGTTGCAGATAGCAACATATTTATGGGATAAACAGCATCGATTTGTGACGAATGGGGGTTAGCATAACCTAAGCCATAACTCATCATTTTCTCCATCGTTTTAGCATCGGGAAGAAACCTTGCATCATCTGCTTATACTCTTCTTTGGTCATGGGCTTGGGCATGTTCTTGTTTACCTCATCAATAAACTGGGTGCAATGCTCAATCATCTCGTCCATGTTGCAGTCCTGCACAAACTTGCCATCCTTGTAGCAATACTGGCAATAATCAAAATTGGTACTGCCGTCTTCGTTTGTACCGCAATCCTCGATACGCGTCAATGGCATGCCGCAACTCTGGCAGAACTGTGGCAGTTGGCCCTCTTGGAATGCTTTCTCCTTCTGAGAGAAGCTGGCTTCGTAAGCCTCGAAAACCTCTGGGTTTTCATCGGCTACGAAATAGCCCTTGGGTGGACAATAAGTTCCCTCACGATGGCCCCAATAGCCGGGAATCAGCTCCTGGGCAAGGAAATAAGGTACTTCAGACTCTCTCGGCTCGGCATGATAGTGAATCTTAAGCTTGCTGGCGAGGTCGAAGCCTGCGTGACGGTAGAACTCGATATTTCCCTCCATCTGCAGAAGACCGATGCCCATCGTGCGAGCCTTCTCCAACGCATACAGCAATAACTTCAGACCATAGCCTTTGCGCTTGTAGTCGGGTAGGATGCTAATGGGACCGAATGTCCATGAAGGGAAGTTGGTTCCATCATCAAGAATGATCTCAGCCTTCGAGAACATTACATGACCTATGATTTTATCATCCTCTATCATCACCAAGTCAAGCCCAGGGATGAAATCGGGATTAGTTCTATATTGATTGAGCACGTAATGCTCTGTGCATCCTGGGCGATAAACATTCCAGAATGCCTCTCTCGTAAGGTTCTCTACCTCACGATAGTCTTTGGGTTGTTCTAAACGGATATTCATTGTTCTTTCTTTGGTTTTGCCCAGAACACCTCTGGGTCGGTAGTGGTGTCACACTTCCAGTTGTTGTTGACGAAGCCAACGGGTATGAGCCGCACATCATCTGCAGGATCGTTGTTGCGATAGAGGCTCTCGGGATTAAAGCGGTTCAGCTTCTTGCAAACAAAGTAGTACAGGTTCTTTGCCATGTAGGTCTCCAAGTAGTATTCCTTTGTCTGCTGCGACTCATGGTTCCAGTTAGCAGTCTCGCAGAGCACCAAGGGTTGGTCGTTGATGAGTCGCTCTCGCACCTCGGCGATGCTGAGCATCGTGCCGTTCTCGTCTGTCACCCAGGCATCCATCGTGGGGTCGATGTAAAGCCATTTCTGCAACTGCTCCGACCACACGGTGTTAATCACATGGCACTCATAGTCGAGCGAATCGGCTGGCATGCAGGTCACATAGCGGGCCGGGATGCCCATCGACAGGTACATCTCGCAGAGCGATATGGCCAGCTGGCGACAGTTCACGCCCTTACCGGTAGTCTTGTAATAGTTATAAAGGTCGATGGCATCCAACTCTGCAAACGCCTGGTTACCTCCGTCGTGGCGGATGTTGTCGTGGGCAAAGTGCAGCAGATTGATAATCTTCGAGAGTTCGTCGCCCTGCCCGACTACGGAGTCAAGCTTGAAATAGTCGCGAACCATGCGTAGGTTCTTCGATTCCTTAGGCTGATAGCGGAAATCTATCTTCGCATCGTCCTTAGCGTATGGGGCCGACTTTCTTAGCACACTTAGCGGCTGACGGTCTTTCACCTGAGCCAGCAGCGCCTGATATTTCTTATTCTTACGCAGCGAGATGAGGTCGTTGTCGTTCACCATATTATTATAATCCTTGTAGCCCAGCAGGACCGACTGCTCCAATGCCGCAAGCGCCTGTTTCTTTTGCCCCGTCAGCGCATAGCAGCACGCCTGGTCGTAGTACAGCAGTCCCTTCTGCTCCTTGATGGCTGCCTCGGGGATGGGGGCCACCTTGAAAATCGTGGTGGTGTCGAGCAAAGCGATGCAACTCGTCAAAGGAGCCATTGCATCCTTATGCTTTCCATTGTGCATCAGGTCGCGATATTGATTCTGGTACTTGCCGAACTCATTCTGGAACTCACTCATTCGCTGACTCTGAGCCTTCAAGCTCATAACACTCATAAAACCGATGGCCAATACAGCCCAAAATCTCACTTTTTTCATATCACTCAAAATTTATGTCTATTTGACGTTGTAAAGGTAAGAATAGTTGCGGAATGCACCAAATATCTGGGATATTCTGCACGAATTTGTGACGAATGTCATTTTTATTTCGTACTTTTGCCGCCGTATGGACAAAAATTATAAGGAAACCATCAGCATCCGATTCATCAGTACCGCTTTCATGATACTGGCGATAGCAATCTTCAAGCCCTTCGGACTCGAAGCTGGGCAATGGCAGACCTATCTGCATCTGCTGGGCCTTTTCGCGTTGGGCCTGTCCAGCTGTTTCATCACAGAGGTCATCCTGCGATACATCGTACACATGCCCCGCTCCTACGAACGTGGCATCAACTATATCATCAGCCGCAATCTGCGCTTCCAACTCATCAATACGCCTCTGGTCGCCCTGCTTATCTGTCTGTATCGCCACTTTGTGATGAGCAGTCTGGTGGAGAGTAACCGGCTGTCGCTGAGCAACTATCTGGAGACACTGGTCATCATTGCCTTCCTCTCCTTCGCCATCGGACTCTACTGGCGCTTCAAGTTCCGCAGCAGGTTTCTGGCGATGGAATTGGAAGAGACGAAACAGATGAACGAAGAGTTGAAGGAGATGCAGCTAAAAGTCTCCTCAAGCCCCTCCCGTGGAAGGAATGTCGAGATAACCGATGTGATTCCTGATTCTTCTGGCAATCAAACATCCCCTTCCTTGGATGGGCTTGAGAAGGCTCTCACGCTCACTGGCACGACCAACGAATCGGTAACGCTCCAGACTGCTCACCTATTATATATAGAGGCAGTAGGTAATTATGTCAAAGTTTGTCATCTGCGCAACGGTGAAGTGCGTACCGACATGCTTCGCGCCACGATGAAACAGATGGACGAAACGCTGCATGACTATCCGATGATTGTCCGTTGCCATCGCGCCTTTCTGGTCAACCTTGCCCAGGTAGAGCAGATTGTTTCACATTCCGGCTCCACCCAGTTGATCATCAAGCACTGCCGCGAATCACTCCCCGTATCACGCAGTAACATGGCACAAGTCAAGGCTGCCATCTCTCATAATATGTAATCACAGTCATAAAAGAAATAATAATATTTTTTTGTACCTTTGCATCCGATGGATATACTGGTTTTCTTCACATCACTTCTGAATGTTGTCTGCGAAATGGCTCCCTATCTGTTACTGGGATTCTTCATCGCTGGAGTGCTGCACGTGTTCGTGCCACAGAATTTCTATGCCCATTATCTTTCACGTAACAACAAACTGTCTGTCGTTTGGGCAGCGCTGTTAGGCATACCCCTGCCACTGTGTTCATGCGGCGTCATCCCTACGGCCATTGGTCTGAGGAACGAGAAGGCCTCGAAGGGAGCCATAGCCTCGTTTCTTATTGCCACACCACAGACTGGCATCGACTCCATCTTGGCTACGTTTTCGCTGATGGGACTGGGCTTCGCCATTATCCGTCCCACAGCAGCACTTGTCTCGGGTGTCTGCGGAGGACTGCTGGTAAACCGTCTAGTTCGCGAGGATGACGTGAAAGAAGATGCGTCCACTTCATGCCAAGTAGAAAACGGAAACAGGATATGGCGCGTGCTGAAGTATGCCTATTATGACATGCTGCGTGACATCGGACTTCGACTGCTTATCGGACTCGTTGTGGCGGCATTGATTCAGGTGGCTGTACCCGACGAGTTTTTCCTCAGTTTCGGCAGTCAGCCGTTACTGCAGATGCTGGTCATTCTCGTCGTTGCCGTGCCTATGTATATCTGCTCGACAGGTAGCATCCCCGTTGCAGCGGCATTGATGATGAAGGGACTCTCGCCAGGAGCGGCATTAGTAATGCTGATGGCCGGACCTGCCGTTAACCTCGCCTCCATCCTTGTGGTTCATAAGTCCATGGGGCGCCGTTTCACCTCTATCTACCTGATGACCATCGTAGGTTTTGCCGTTCTCTTCGGACTGCTGCTCAATGCTACGGGAACAGACTTCAACGTCGCTACTCAGGAGGCTTGCTGCATGAGCACATCCACGCTGCCAAGTCCGTTTAAAATTGTTTGTGCTACAGTATTAACATTATTAATTATATTTGCTCTTATGATGAAACTTTTCAACAAATTTACAGGCAAAAAGCCTTTAGACCCCGACGTGACCATCTACCACGTTGAGGACATGCATTGCAGTCATTGCGAGGCAGCCGTTGTCCGTGCCGTCGAAGAAATACCAGGTGTAGAGAAAGCCAAGGCCAGCGCATCTGCCAACACCCTCACCATCAAAGGCCCCGCTACGGAAGAAGCCATCCGCATAGCTGTTGAGGGTATAGGCTATACGTTTAAAGGAAAAGCATTCTCTGACTGAAATCTATTGAAACGAGATTATGTATAAGTTTACATGTCACCAAGGCCATTGAGGTCTCGTAAACATAAAAGTGAAATCCCCGACCTGCAGGAATACAAGCCGGGGCAAGCGTCTCCTGATGTCGCCGAGCGGTGTATGTATGCAGTCGCTGCCTGCGCCTCGGGGCGGCTTAGGGTTCGATGATGTTGAAGTTGAGCACAGGTTTCTTGATGCCTTCGAAGAGCGAGGTGACGGCCTCATCCCGCCCGGTGATGCTGAGTCCGCTGAGGTCGCCGTTGAGGCAGGACACAAGGTTGGCCTTCGTGCCTCGGGCGGTGGCATCGGCATTGCTGCGCGTCTCGTCCATATAGTTGAGGATGACACCTGCGCGTCGTACGACGCAGCATTTCTCATTGCCGATGATGAAGTTGACGGTGACGTCGTTGTCCTCGAACTGTCGGGCATCGGTAGCGATGGCGACGTACTCGAACATCATGTCGATGCTTCCGGCTGCAAGCATGTTGGCGATGCCCACGCCGCTGCCATAGATGGTGGTGGAGGGAGTGCCTGCGCGCAGTTCCATGGCACCGGTGAGGTAGGCGTTGCGCCACGTGCCGCTCTCGCATTGGTAGCCCAATTGCTCAAGTGCGTCGGCGCAGAGTCGGCGGGCCTCCACGTTGGCAGGGTCGGCATAGACGAGTTCCTTGGTGACTTGTGCTACCCACTGGTATTCACCCTTGGCATAGTCAGCGCGGGCAAGGGCGAGGATGCGCTGGGGGTCGCCCATGTACTCTACAATTTTCCTGGCCGTCTTGACGGGTGTCAGGAGGTTCAGGTTTACCGGGTTGGCGTCGTACCAGCCCATGTATCGCTGGTAAACAGCCTTGATGTTGTGGCTGAGCGTGCCGTAGTACTGGCGGGTGTACCAGACGCGGTCGAGACGCTCCGGGAGCCGCAGGGTGTCGGCAATCTCTGTGCTGGTGAGGCCCAGGTTTGTGTAGTGAAGCGTCTGGTCGTGGATGAACTTATAGACCGACGCGGTGTTCTCCATGTACTCCTTGATGACCTGCGTACCCCAGTGAGGCCAGTTGTGACTTTGGAAGACCACATCGGTCTGGTCGGCAAACTTCTGTTCAGCCTGCAGGATGTAGTTACACCATGCCTCGGCGTCGCGGACAGCCGCTCCCCGGAGCGTATAGAGGTTGTGGAGCGTCCCAGTACAGTTCTCTGCCATCCAGAGTGCCCTGTAATCGGGGAAGTAGGCATTCATCTCGGCCGGGGCCTCCGTGCCGGGCGTCAGTTGGAAGGTGACTGTGAGGCCGTCGATGGTGAGCGTCTCGTCCTCGGACACTTCGTATGTGGGAGGCATCAGGGTGAGCGGCGAGTTGGTGCTCTGCCCCATGCCGATGCCCATGGCCATGCGCCCGGTGACTCCTTTGGGGAGTTGGGCGCCATACTGGTAACCGGCGCGACGGCTCATGGCGGCGTTGCAGTATGCGTTCTCGGCTATGACGTGCTTCATAAAACCCGAGGGGGTGATGACGGCAATCTTGCCAGATGCGACTTGCTCGTCGAGGGTCTTGGATGCGTCGGCGATATTACCGGCGTTGACGATGGCACCCACGCCGCCGTAGTGGTCGGCATGGCTGTGGCTGATGAGGACGGCCACAATGCGCGGGTTGGCATCGACGTGCTTCTTGAAGAGGGCGAGGGCGGCTTCGGCAACCTCCTTGCACATGAGGACGTCGAAGAGGAGCCATCCGCCGTTCTTGGTCTTGATGAAGGTCATGTTGGCCATGTCGTAGCCGCGCACCTGATAGATGCCTTCGCATACGCTGAAGAGTCCCGTCTGCACGTTGCACTGCGTGTTACGCCAGAGGCTGGGGTTGACGGTCGAGGGTGCCTCGCCACCGTCGTTCACGAACTTGAAATCAGCCATGCTCCACACCTCGCCGGCCGAGTTGGTGATGTGGAGGTCCGGGGTGGCCTCGATGAGACCTCGCTTGGCGTTCTCTAGTTCGGTGTCGTCCTCGAAGTCGAGGCGGGTGTACCACTCCTGGTTTCTCTTGGCCGTAGTGGGCGATGCAGCCTTGGCTGCCTTGGGATTGTCGGGGTCGTCGGGGCCGGGGTCGTCGGGCGTGGGCTCTTCGGCTTGCTCGGTCTTGAAGAATACAAGGCTGTCCATCTGGCTGGAATGGATGGTTTGCTTGGCGCCATTCTTGTAGAGATAGTAGCCCTGAGCGTCGGCTTGCTGCGCAAAGGCGCAGGCAAGGATTGCAATGATGCAGGATGAGAAATACTTTTTCATAACGATGTACTATTTATTGTAGGATATCTTAAATGACTTGTTGTCGCAGCTCACTACGTAAACGCCCTTGCGGAGTCGGTCTGTGGAGAGACTGACCACGCCGTCGGCATCAGCCTCAGCCTTAGCCACGCACTTGCCGTCGACAGTGTAGATGGCGAGCCGGCTCACGCCGTAGGCCGTGACGGCATGGTCGGACACGGAGAACGACGTGTCGTGCGGGGTGTCATGGATGCCTACAGGCAATGAAGCCTCCTCGATGGTTATCTTCAGGTAGTTGTCGAGGGAGTAGAGCACGGAGACATCGCCACACTCCAATTTGACATCGGCATCCAGGAAGGATACAATAGGCCGCGTCTCGAGGGCGAAGGCAGTGGAGCTGAGCTCCTCGTGAACGACCACGCATAGCGTCTTGTTATCAGCAGCATGCGATAATAGGGCAGAGAATGCCGCCAGGAGCAGCGCGAGGGCTGCGCGGGGAATAATTCTTTCTTGCTTCATTACATTATTTTGTTAAGATGATGTTTATTCCGGATTATTTTAGTAACTTTGAGCTTCGCTCGAAGTATGTCTGTGGTCTTGATCATGATGGATATACGTAATAGTTGACTAACGGCGGCGGAACATGCGGAGGCAGACCCATAGGGCACTGGCACAAAGGACGGCATAGACGATGCCGACGGGGATGAGGAACCAGAGGGAGGTCTCGCGGATGAATGTTGTAAAGTCTATACGTTTGCTGTTAGGGTTGATGATTTGCGGGCAAAGATAGGAAAATTGTGCGAGAAACGCTGTTCGGAATCGCCAAGAGGTGTTCGAAATCTCAAAATATGTTGTTCGATTTCGCGAAATCAAACACTTTTCTTGCCTGTTTGTGGGAAATTTCGTAACTTTGAGTTTCGCTCGAAGGTACTCTCGCTCGGATAATTGCAAATAAATTTGCATTTTCGCTCGCTTATTCGTATCTTTGCACCCGAGATGAAAGAGATGCAGTTTACAGCCGTCGTGCTGATGGTGATGATGGCCGCCCTGCTGACATGGCGGATGCCGGAGAAGGTGAGCGATGACCGCGTGACCAACCGGTCGCGCTGGCTGATGACCGCCGCCCTGTCGCTGCTCGGCGTGCAGTTCGCCATACAATATATCTATGGTTTGCGCGCGATGGGTGTGACGCAGGCCGTAGCCCTCAACCTAACGATGTTCATGCCAACATCGATACTGCTGACGATGAGCATACTCAACCTGCAGCGACAGGGTCGGATTCGTCCTGCGGAGTGGGCATGGTCAGGAGTGTTCTATGCGGTGGCGATGGCCATCCTCGCCGTGGGGTGTCTGGTGTCGGGCTTTGATGGGCTGTGGTTGGCCGAGGTGGCGGCCAGCGTGGTCTATGGCGCCATGCAACTGTGGTTCACCGTGCTCATCAGTCGTGAACTGCGCCGGATGCGGTCGGTGCTGGCCGATTACTACGACCGCGAACCCGACAGCCTGATTGACTGGATGCAGACGAGCATCATCCTACTGCTGGTGATGGCCATCACCGTACCGTTCTTCATCTTCCTCTCCGGGTGGCCGCTGGCCGCCTATGGCCTGTTCTTCTTTGGCGCCATCGCCAACCTATGGTTCAGCTTCATCCGCCACGTCATCGGCAGTGCGGCCGTCCGCGTCAAGGAGGCCGTGGAAAGCGAGAGCAAGGAACAGGGCGCGAAGGACAAGCTGGCAACCCCGGGCGACCAGCGCATCAGCCAGGCGGTGGCCCGCTGGACGGCCGCCGGCGGACACCTGCAGCACAACCTGAAGAGTGCCGACGTGGCCCGCGAGATGCAGATACCCTGTTCGCACTTAGTGGCATGGGTGAAAGCCGAGGGCTACGAGTCGTTTTCGCAATGGATGACCACGCTGCGCATCGACGAGGCCAAGCGGATGCTGGCCGACCATCCCGCCTACACCATCGAGTATGTTGCCGACAGCTGCGGCTTCAGCCGTAACCATTTCCACACCGTCTTCAAGCGCCTCGTGGGCGTCTCGCCGTCGGAGTACCAGAGGGTGAACGAAGAGTAATATCCCTTCGTATCCTATTTGTTTCGTCGTTTCTTTGTTACTGCTTCGGTGCTCCTTCGTTACTGCATCGATATAGCCTCGATACACCTTCGGTCGTTCTTCGGTACTTGTCCGCTACATGGCCGCTATTTGTCCGCTACTTGTCCGGTTCTGAACCGGACATATACCGCAGAAGTATCGCAGTACTACCGCACATCAATGCCGACTAATTGCTTACTAATTGCCGACTGTTCGCTGAGTGCAGCAAGGCTATGCTGGGCAAAATCACGAATTTTCCTCTAATTCTGAGCGTATGAAAGAAGAATAATAAACTTATTCATCACTTTTTGTGTGATTTTTGTTGTTTTGTGTTACTAAATTGAAGATTTTTGTGTAATTTTGCCGTTGGTTTCCGCTTCGGCGGACTCCGAATAGACATCGTTGGTATAAATCAGCATTCGCTATTATTTCGCGCATAGCCAAGAAAGCCTCGGAAACTTAGATTGGTATAACAAGCACCGAAATAATTGTGACAGAGTAGCCCGTTGGGAGGGCTTCTGTGTCCCGCTTAGGATAGCAATGCACACGCAAAAGGCGTGGTGCATTCTAAAAGCGGGACACAGAGGTACCATTTCCGAGGCTTCACCTCTTGCTATGCGCAGAAAAGGTGCATCACGCTTCTTTTATTCTGCGCCATGGCGTGATTGATAGTTGGATGCACAGAAAACTATCACTCATGAAGCATAAGGAATCGATGCAGAAGGCATACCGCGAGAAGGATGCTGAGTATTACACATTGTATGAGGACATTGCCGCAGAGTTGCCGCAGTACAGGGAGCAATTGCGTGGCAAGCGGATTATCTGCCCTTGTGACTGGGACGAGAGTTACAACGAAGAACTGGTATATAAGGAAGAGGGTGTGACGGCCAGCGACCTCTTCTCGAATGGCAGCATAAAGCATCTTGACTTGGCTGCATCGAAGAATAAGTTCGAGAAGGACTTCGATGCTATCAAGTGCCAGTTCGTGAAGTTTCTCGTAGCCCATGCCGAGGCCTACGGCATTCGTTCTATCTCGGTCAGCGGCTATAATCCGGAGACGGGAGAGGGTGTGAAGTTCCAAGACATAAACTACAGCAATTACGACCTGGTGATAACAAATCCGCCCTTTGCGCTCTTCCGTGAGTTTATGGACGTGATGATGAAGTCGGAGAAGGAGTTCCTGGTCATCGGTCCGACTACGGCACTCACCTATAAAAATATTGCGGGCTATATGCACGACAACCGCGTGTGGCTGGGCTATGCCAAACAGATGAAGGGATTCCGCAGACCAGACGGCTCGCTGCTGTTGTCGAAGGATAAAGACGGCTCCGTGCCCCGCGCCTGCAAATGGTACACGAACCTTGACGTGAAGTATCGCCACGACTGGGTGACCCTCACCAAGTCGTACTATGAGAATCCTGAAGCCTATCCGACGTATCTCAACTTTGATGCCATACACGTTAGTTCGGTGAAGGATATACCCTACGACTACGAGGGAATGATGGGCGTACCGTCAACGATTATGACTAAATTCAATCCCGACCAGTTCAAAATAGTCGGTTCAAGCATCGGACTTGCGGAAAGGCCTGAGTTTGACATTCCTAAGAACAAACGCGGCGGCCCCGCGTTCTATCTCCCCGATGGCAAAGGCAGCGTGAAGCGCATCTTTGCCATGCTTGTAATCAGAAATCTCCATCCACGAAAAGAAGAGGAATAAGCCATGACAGTAAAGGAACTATACAATGAAGTGCGCGACGGCCACATCATCAGCGACATCGAACTACAGCGCGAAATCATTTACAGCGATGAGAAGCAGAGACTTGTCATAGACAGTATTGTGAAGGACTACCCATTGCCTGCTTTCTATCTTTGGAAGAACGACGACGGAAAACTGGAAGTACTCGACGGCAAGCAGCGAATCCATGCCATCACACGATTCTATGAGAACGACCTCGAATATGAAGGCTTGCTCTGGAAGGAATGGAACACGAAAGCCCCAGAACTACAGGAAAGAATAAACAACACGAGACTGAGTATCATCATCAGCGAAGGCACGGAAGAAAAGAAGCGCGAGATATTCAACCGCATCAACACGCTCGGCGTTCCTCTGTCTGAATTTGAGGTGCTGAACGGCCTCTATGCCGGCCAGTACCTGCGTGGGCTGTCAAAGTACGTGGAGCAGGACTCGGCAGCGAAGAAAATCCTCGGCGAGCCGAAACGCGGAAGGAGCAAAATCAAGCTACTCGACTTTATATGTTCATTGCGTGGTGTAAAGGACAAGAAAGAATATGTGAAACAGCATCAGGAAGAGCCGTTTGTCAGCGACCAGACGCTTGTTACGAAACATGTCAAGTTCGTCGCCTCTATTTTTGATGATTTCACATCGCTGCCCATGCTTCTGCGCTTCGCCGTAAAATACGCCAAGGACGTTACCATCTGGAAAGAGCATAAGGACGAGATAAACCGTCGCATCAAGAAGTTCAAGAAGAGTCAGGACTACAAACTCATAGACAACAAGGAGCAGGAAATCGAGGACATCATTCAGACCGTCGTACAAGGCATCAGCGTTGACCCGCGCCGCCTGTTCACTCCAGAGCAGAAAGAGGAACTCGTCCGTCAGTATCTTGCAGACCCAGAGCGTCACAAAGATAACAAAATCCGCTGTGAGGACTGCAAGCATTTCTTCTTCGAGGACGAACTGACCGTTGACCACATCGAGCCTTGGAGCAAAGGTGGACGCACTGAGCTTTCCAATGCGCAATTGCTTTGCCGTCCGTGCAATAGCAAGCAGGGAAATCGGAAGTAGATAAAACCATACATTATATATTATTAGGCGAAAAGGAGGCCATTTCAAAGAGACTATAGGCTACAAGATATAAAATCTGCACTATGAAACATCAGCCCAACATGGCTATCGAAAGCGGTAGCGGTGTCGGGCATTTCTTTCCCTTGAAGTCCGTCGGCTGCTCCCGTCGCTGGTCGCAGCCTCGCGGGACGAGTCTCCTGTCAGAGCCTCGCCCCGTTACAAGGTATCTCCGATGGCCGAAGAAAACGTTTTAATCTGTTACCACCTCATCGAAATGCTCCTTGCCCCAGTCGATGAGGGCTACAACAGACGGTAGCTGGCCGGAGTTATTTGATGAACTGTACATCGAATACTCGTCTGGCCGGATGTTCGGTACTTTGAACTTTACTGAGTATTGTGAATATTCTGTCAGGTCTGATGAAAAATACCATG
>CAMHJQ010000007.1 GCA_946185485.1 uncultured Prevotellaceae bacterium
GTGACTTTGTCAGAATGCTATCGGTCCGTGACTTTGTCAGAATGCTATTGGTCCGTGACTTTGTCAGAATGCTATCGGTCCGTGACTTTGTCAGAATGCTATTGGTCCGAAGCCCATGCACGATGTGGTTCCCAGTGCGGTCAGAGCCGCCGTGAGAATGCTGACGATGACCTGAATGATGGTCTTCCAAGTTTCTTTTTTCATAGTTTTATAGTTTAGAGATTAGAGTTTAGAGATTAGAGATTAGAGTTTAGAGATTAGAGTTTAGAGTTTAGAGTTTAGAGTTTAGAGTTTAGACTGTGCAATTCGTGTTATTCGTAACATTCGTTGTCGTCAATTAATCTCTTGTGTTTTTGTTTCAAAAGCGAGCAGGCTTTGCGCCTGCATTCGCTTTCGGGAGTTTCGGCGGTTAAGGTTCGGGCTCCTCTTCGGGGTCGGGTTTCAGCTGGTCCACGCTGATGAACTCAGCCTTCTTCAGGAACTCGCGGCTCGAGATGTTCATCTCTTGCTCCTGCTCCGGCAGGAATCGGATGTGCAGGGCCTTGATGTCCGTCAGCACGTTGTACTTCTCCTTGGTCTCGGCGCCCTGGCTCTCGATGGTGGTGTAGAACGTGCCCAGGCCGTCAATCTTCACCTTCTTCGACTCCAGCAGCATCTCAATCAGACACGAGCGGAACTTCTCCAGCACGCCGAACACTACGTCCTGGGTATAGATGCTACCGTGTTCCGAGATGTGGCGCGACAGCTTGCGTGTGTTCATCGTCTCCAGCGTCTTCACGCGACCGTACCACTTGCCGTAAGCCGAAGACTTCTCGTTCTTGTTCTGGGTTACTTGATAAATAATCTTTGCCATAGTTGTGTGTTTTTTAGTTTGAAGTTTGATGTTTGAAGTTTGAAGTTTGATGTTTGAAGTTTGAAGTTTATGATTACCTCTGCAGCGGCTTTCATTCCTTTCTTTTGACATTGCAAAGGTACGAAGAATAACCTGTGGTTCCAAATTTCGCCCTTCGATTTGGGCCGATTTTGATGAAGAATTCATCGAATTTGAACGAACCGTAATTTCGTGCCCTCGAATCCGTAATTTTCGAGCCTTTGAGATTACGTTTCATTGCTGACGATCTACTTTGGCATTTTCGGTCATGTCACATTGTAACAATGTAACTTTGTAACATTAAGACCTTACCGAAGTGCAGACAACAATAGTTAGAATATTAATAATTATAATTATTATTATTCTAAAGCTAAATTGCACAAAATTGAAAATCCTTATTGTTACATTGTTACAAAGTTACAATGTGACAAAAATAATAAGAAAATGTATTGCTTTATAAATAAAAAGTATTATCTTTGCAGTCGAAAGCAATTAATTATATTACAAATATGGCAACAACAATTATCAGAAAATCTGCCTCATTCCGATTTAGAGCCGATTTGTTGGAGAAACTGAAGAGCAACGCAGTCAGAGAAAACAGAACCCTCAACAACTACGTGGAGAGTGTGCTGCTCGACTACATCTTTAATGAACCGAACGAAACGACAAAGGCTGCCATTCGGGAAGCCATGTCGGGCCGTAACCCGAACAAGGTCTACGACAATGTAGACGATATGTTTGACGACATTCTGAACGAAGAATGAAGAAACTACAGCCTACTAGCCAATATAAGAAAGACCTGAAACGGTATAGGAATAATCCTCAGAAGTTGGCCGATCTGAAAGAAGTGCTTAAAATGCTTCAGAACGAGCAGCCCATTCCGGCAGATTATCTCCCGCATCCGTTAAGCGGGAAATATAAAGGTTGTTTGGAATGTCACATCAATGGTGATTTTCTGCTGATATGGTATGACAAGAATAGAGACGTTATCGAATTGGTACGACTGGGCAGCCACAGTGAGCTGTTCAGGTAATGAAAAAAGCTGTTCTCGGACGGCCATGTCCATTCAAGAAAGAATGGCGGAGCTTTAATTATCTGCTGCAAGGATAGGCCTTATTTTCGAACAATCCAATTATTTTGAGATTTTTTGTAGAAAAAGCAGAAAATCGAGGTTTATATCGGATTTTATTTGTATTTTTGCATCGTCCAAACCTAAGCCTGCGGGCTGGATGGTAAGGACAACGACATATTAAGAGGCGTCATTGATGCTTTGTTTTTGACCGTTTGAACGTAGGAAACTCAAGCTTGTAATCAAAGACAATGCGGAGGTGAATGCTACGGGTGTAGTATATACAACCCGGAGTGTGCTGCGAGGCTTAATTGCCTCGGCACACTTTTGGGTGTCTTGTATACTGACCGGCGTGGGTATTCAGACTCTGTTGTTCTTTACAAGTGGCTTCCTACGGCCAAAACGGGGAACGGCAGATGAGGGTACCCCGCTTTTTGTATGTGGTTCTTGCAAGTGATTTCTAATCATTCTGGCATTGGGGTATCGGTCGGATAATTGCTGGGGGTATAAACGCCGGTACGAATATAAATAATTATGATAACAGTCGACGAATGGGTAGAATCGCAAGAATTCCAAATTAGATTGGATTCAGAAGGGAAAATCATAGACTACATTAATCCTGATACTCATAGACCTAATACTCCTGAAGAAAGGATTAGGCAAAAGACCTCTCGCATATTAGTAGAGGAATTCCGATACGACAAATCAACGATTGCTATTGAACGTGGTATCCAAATTGGCCGTGAGACTAAACGTGCTGATATTGTCATTTATGAAGATGCTTTGTCGAACAATAGCAAACTGCAAGAGAAAATTTTTCTGATAGCAGAAATCAAAGCTCCAAATATTAAGGAGCCTGATGGGCAACTAATATCTTATATCTGCTCAACTTCTGCAAAAGGTGGTTTTTGGACAAACGGCGACAAAATAATCTTCTACAGAAGGTATGAGAACAATGACATTGAAGAATATATAGGAATTCCGAGAAAAGGAGAGCCTTGGGATGCAATCGGCACGTACAAGAAAAGCGATTTGGTAATACCGGTAGATTTAAAGCTGGCTTTCAAGAGGTGCCATAATGCCATGTATCGTGCAGGAATAGACTCGGAAGACGTTGCTTTGGATATGACTCGTATACTACTAGCCAAGCATGAAGACGAGGAGAGCGCCAACGAAGATTGTCTCTTCCGAATGACCCAAGAAGAATACTTAAATCCGAATCTGCGGCATCAAGCCTGTAAAAGAGTGAGAGATCTGTTTGATGCAGTTCGTCAACGCTATCCTGATGTGTTTGGAAAGAATGAAGAAATCACAGTATCTGACGACAAGCTTGCTATAGTAATTTCGCAGTTGCAGAAATACTCTTTCCTTGATTCCCCATATGATGTTATTGGCACTGCATACGAGATCTATGTAGCATCGCACTTGAAAGGAGAAAGAGGACAATATTTTACAAATCGCCTTGTGGTATCCATGATGATTGAAATGGTATCCCCTAACGAGAAGTCTATTATTCTTGATCCTTCATGTGGCAGCGGTGGCTTTTTGATTTCCTCAATGAACTACATATTCAAAAGAATAGACGATTCAAATAGAGGAGCGAATGCAAAAGAAGTCTTGAAAAGAGAAGTGGTGCACCACTTGTTTGGTATAGACATATCACCAAAATTAGTAAAGATTGCCAAAGCAAACATGTTGTTGGGGAAAGATGGACATGGTGGTATAGAACGCGTAGATAGTCTGAAAGAGACGAATCTGCTTTCTGCTAAGTTCAAGGAAATATGTGGATTTGGAATGCCCGACATAATACTGTCTAATCCACCATTTGGTTCAGGTGTGGATATAAGGATTAAAGATTCTACCACATTGAGCAAATTTGAAATTGGCAAATTATGGAACGTTGGCGACAATGGTGATATTTTCTTCGAAGAAAAACTAAATGAAAGCATAGGTATAGCTCCGGAGTTGTTGTTTGCTGAACAATATTTGAAGTGGATAAAAGAAGACGGACTCATTTGTATAGTAATGGCAAAGGGCCAATTGGATAATAGAGAGGCTTATGCAATAAGAAGAAAAATATTGAGTGAAACGATGCTCCTTGCCGTTGTCAATCTTCACGAGAACACTTTCGAACCTTTCTGTGGCTCAAAGGCATCTGTGTTGCTGATGAAAAAGTGCAAGCCTCTTACTGATTATCGGGTTTTTATGGCAATTTCAAATAAGGTAGGACAGAATAGTCGCGGCGAAACTTTGTTGAAAAAGGATGCTAACGGCGACCCCATTGTAGTTGATGGTGTTCATAAACTTGACGAAGACTTGTCTGAAATAGCTGCAAGTTATAACCAGTTCAAGAAAGGAGAACTTATAGAAAGTGAATTTCGTTTTTCTATTTCTATCAATGATATTGATCCCTCTTCGCTTTCTTTTAACCCCGTCCATTACCTGCCCAAGCATAACGAGGCATTACAAAAAGTATTATTGTTAAATGAAAACCCAGATTATGAGGTTAAGACTCTTAACTCTATAGCTCAATCTGTATTTAATGGTCCGAGATTTAAAAGGCCTTATGCAGATGATGGTGTTACAAGTGGCGAAGGTATTAGAAAGTTCTTCACAGGGACTGCAATAACCCAGCTGCATGGAGAAAATGTAAAGTACCTAGACGAAAATAAATGCAACAAACAACTATTAAAACAACTTAAGGTGCTCACGATTCACAAAGGGTATATTCTTATATCTGATTCCGGGACACTTGGAAGGATTACTTATGCATTGGAACAGCATGATGGTCATGTGGCAACAAACAATTTAATCAGGGTTGTTATTGAAGATGAAAATCTAAGAGGTTACGTTTATCAATTCCTAAAATCGCCTACCGGTCAAAGCCTCATTTTAAAGAATGCATATGGCACAAATCAAGAGCATTTGGAACCCGATGTGATTGCTAACATACTAATACCCATTCCAAAGGATCAGAACATCATTAAGGAAATCGGTGGAAAAGTAATAGCTTCCATTGAGGCGTTAGAATCATCTATCAGAGACAATGATGAGGCTAATAGGCTCCTTTCTGCTGTATTGTAATTGATTCATTCGTATAAATGCAGATTTTTCCAAAATAAAACTTAAAAAACTTGCAGATTTCGGAAAATGGTATTATATTTGCAACCAAATTTCTGAAATATGGCAAAATTCAAGTTTAAAGGAACTACGACGGAGGATGTCGAAGTAGAACTGGAAGAGCTCTGCACGATGGATGCCAAAGAAATACCGCTTAACCATATCATTAAGGTGGTAAGTGTGATTGGTGTCGAGCAAGTTGTAGGGCAGAATACAGGTTCTATGGTTAGATTTCAACACCCTGACGTTGACACCTTTGGCCACTATTTCGGCGTACACAAGGTGCATAAAGGTAAAGGAGAAGACTTGGTGATGAAGGTTAATTTCAAGCAGTATATGATGCCCCATTTAAGAAGAATAATTGCTATTCGTAAAGCAAAAGGTATTTAAGACTGAAAACAACATTATTATAACATTATATATTATTTAATTATGAAGAGCTTAGAGTTTTACAAATCTCTCGAATATGATATTATCATAAAGAGAGAAGAACTTGACGGCGAAAAATGGTATGTGGCTTACTGCAATGAATTCGGTATTAGCGCATGCCACGGGATTGGCGACACCCGTGAAGAAGCCGTCAACAGCTACTTGGAGGAAAAGGACGCATTTCTGGAATTGCTTTACTCACGCGGTGAGGCCATACCAGAACCTTCTCCTGCGGACAATAACTTCAGTGGCACATTCTCTGTACGCACTTCACCTTGGCTTCACGCTCTGATTGCAAGCCAAGCAAAGAAGAACGACGTATCTATCAATTCTTATGTAAATCAGATTCTGGCATATTGTGTCGGTCAAGACACGATGTGTCAGAAGTTTGACGAATATTCCCAAAGGCTGACTATTAGATTATCGGAGCAATACAACATGATTATGGGCGGTATTGACGATATCCAGTACAATAAGCCTGAAATGAAAAAAGAAGAAACAACAATTTTCAAACTATCAGCATGAAGAAGCCGGTTATATCTCCAGAAGAATATGCGAACATACTTTCATCCATGTCTTTATCGCAAATCCTTCTAAATGATTGTAGTTCAAAAAAGCACGAAGTAAAGTCTAAGGGTGGTGCAATTGATTTGGATATATCGATGAAACTTGGATATGAGCAAAATGCAAGTGAGGTTAGTTTCATTACTACTTACAAACTTGATGGCGTTAAACGTTCAGAAGGTACAGAGGAGAAAGTGTTTGCTATAACAGCCAGTTACCAGTTGTCGTATATGAAGACAAAGGAAATTGAGATCACTAAAGAGTTCGTAAATGTGTTTAAAGACAATAGCATAGAACTGGTATCATGGCCTTACTTCCGCGAGTTTGTCCAAAATATGATCTCACGAATGGGATTCCCGCCATTGACGCTCCCAAGCAAGTTTTTCAGTAAATAATTTAGAATGTCAAGATTCGCACAGTATTACGGAAAATACAAGCACGACGCGGGCTGTTATGACTGGGAACAGCGACAACAGCATCTTGGTGCTCTCTTCGATAAGGATGAGAGCATCGAGTTTTATTTGGGAGAAGGTACCGACCGCAAGGTTTACAAGCATAGGGTGTATCATTTGAAGTCAGCACCAGGTATCACGGTGATGCGATTTGCCAATGATATTGACATACCCGTAGAGCGCGACTTTGAACCTGCGATGGCCAAGGATGAACCTTCATGTTTTGTCATCATCGACAATCGCGACCATCTCCGCACCGTTGCTATCCAGAAGCGAAAGAAGGCCTTCAGTAATACGCACAAAGTGGCGAAGATCATGTCTTTTGTCATAGACCAGCAGTTGTTCAAGGATCATTGTTATGGATTCGAGATTCTGCCAGACTACTATCCCGTTGACCTTTTCAAAGTATGGGAGCAACAGCAGGCACATGCCCAGCAGATGCGTTTTGGAACGCCTGAGATGGAGAAAGACGAGATTCTGAGGAAGGTGGAGGCATTGAAGGCCAAGAACCGCGACTATTTCGACGATTCCATCATGGGGCCACTTCTGGAGGTGCTCTATGCACAGAAGCAGGCTAAGTATAAAGGGCATTATACGGTGATGCCGGAAGACAAAAAGACGGCCCTCTATGTTGACAAGAGCAGCGTGTATATGCGTAATCTGCTGACATTAGCCGATGCACTTGACGAGCCTGTGGAACTGATAACCAACGATGGCGGCACTTTCCGTTGTTTTATTGACAACGATGAAGACAATACAGATAAGATTGTCAGTCATGAGTTCAACGAGAACTTCTTGGAGATGCTTTTCAAGACGAAGAAGAAAGATGGCAGCAAGATAGAGCACGAAGACCGCCTGAAAGCAGAAGAGGAGGTCGTGGGGCTGATGAACAGCATGAAGCATGAAGTGACTGATGACGAGGAGGAACAGGCTGCATGATAGTACGATTAGAAAAGGAGCAGCAAAAATCAGCCCGTAGGAAGTTGCTCGCCGATCCGGTGTATATCATCAGCCACGACGCACTCAGAAAGATGAAACAAGACGGGCATACACAGTTGTCGCCGGTAGAATTATTCCTCTCTGCTCAGGAGTTATGTGAGACGTTGCTTGCTTTGCCAGATGTTATGGAGGGCTTGGATGACGAGATAGACGATTTGGAAGATGAAGCCGAGGGTGAAAATGATGCCATGCTCATTATGGCACTAGCTACAGCTCAGTTGCAAGCACGAAGCAAGAAATGTGTCGGCATAGATATCCGAAAGATAATCTTTCACATCTACGAGCGTTTGGATGGTCACGATCTTTTGTGGCCTCTCATTGAGCAAATGACCAACAAAGAAGATGCCCGTTGGTTGGAAGGCAAGAAAACAAACCTGCTGAACTACGAGTTGCAGGAGATTGTTCTGGATGGTGGTGGGTCTGAAGAGGTAAAGGCATTTATGAACAAATACACTCAGGCTACTTTGGCACTTACCCCAGATGAAATCAGGAGTACCCTCATAGTTCTGAGTTCGCTGAATCTGGAATACGATCACGCCTTCGATGAACATATAGCCCTATTATGCGACAAACTGGGCATAAAACCGAGTGAGATACATAACCATTTTGGAGCAAACAGTGGCTGCCAAGTGTTTAATGGCCCCGTATCAGGACAATTTAATAAGAAAAATTAGTAAGGTATGAAAGAAGAGAAACTCAATGGAGGGATAGTCAACCATTTTGAACCCAGTTCAAATCCCCAAGTATTCAATGGCCCGATTAGCGGCTGCGTGTTTGCAATGCCGGGTGCTAACGTGACTCAGCAAACGGGGCGGCAACCCGAAAGCCTGAGTGAAAAGGATGAAGAAGTCATAAACAAACTGAAGCCGATGTTCTTCGGCTCTGAAGAGGAAGCAAAGGCTTTCCTAGTGAGTATTCAGGGAATGAAGGCAACTCAGATTACAGAGAAGGTGAATCAGCTTGTAAGCGAAAAGAAAATCTCTGATATGTCAAAGCATCGAGATCTTTGGAAGGTGCTCCACGACTGTGGCGTCTATGAAAGGTCAGAGTCAAACTGGAACATGCAGGTGAAGTAATAACCACATTAAACCACTCAAAAATGGGGAATCGGCACTGCCGGTTCCCCTTTTTCGTACCAGTACTTGTACAAATACTTGTGTGGTACTTGTATTAACTTGTATTTGTTTGTATATCAGGCAGTTGCGTTTACAAATATTAGGAGCGTAACAATATTCGCCGTACCTTTGCAACGTCTTCCGAGATATGCAGCCGATAAGTGAGCGGGCTATCCTTAGAGAAGCGGGAGCAAAGAAATATATGTCACGAGATTTAATGCAAGGTAAGCGCATCTACAACAGAATGAAGAATCAAGCCCGCCAGCAGCTGGCTCTGATGAACAAATGTCGGATGCGCAAAACGGGAGGTAGAGGAACGGCGAGCCAACCCTTCTATGTACAGTTTCTTAATCGCTAAAATCAAAGTTTAACTCTGAGTTGAGGTGAACGGAGTCTCGCGAGATTTCAATCACAAAATCGAAAGGTGGCCACCCTTCTGAAGCTTCGCTCAACCAAAATTCAGAACAACAATGAATCCACAGAAATTTAACGAACAGATTTTGAACAACGCAGTCCAGATGGACGCAAGTGTTAACTTCCAGTTGAACGGCAACATGCTGATAGTGCCGTGCCCGTGGGAAGATGACAAGGAGGTGACTAACGGTGAACGTGTACGCTATCGTGCTGGCGTGGAGGTAGATGCCGACGGTCGTACCAGAGTGAAACGCTACAGCGACGGTAAGAATGGCCCGAAGTATGAGACTCTTTATGAGACGGCTCACGGTGCAGTAAAGATCACCCGTGAACACTCGAAGAAGAACCCCAATCGCGGTTGCCTGAAGGTGGAGTTTACGTTCCCGAAGAAGTACGGGCTGGCACTGACCAAGGCCCTCTATCAGGAGGAAGCCGAAGAGATTATGTCTTACCTTAAAACAAGAAAGGAGGAAACAATATGGAAATGATCATGGAACGGTTGATAGCACTCAACACACGACAGACCAAGGAGCAAACAAGGGCATTCATCAAAGAATGCCCGCTCCAAGACTACGATAAGCTGACTCAGTCACCTCGACTGAAACAGATGGCAGAACGTATCAACAGCACAGATGATGACGAACAGCAGCGTAAATTGAAGTCATGGTTGCCGTTCCGCTGTCCGCACTATACCCAGTTCCGTGATGATTATCGGGATCGTGAGCACATCGTGGCTGAGAGTTTCACTTGGCAGACGTGTATCGATATCGATGACCCTGAGTTGGTGGAGAAAGCCAACGAGATGTCTGAACGGCTCGATATTGAGATAGGTGGACGTTGGCAGGGGTTGATGCTTCATAAGGATTACTCCATCCGTCGCAAACTTCACATTGATATTCGTCTGCCGTTGGGTATGACTGTTCCCGAGGCTCAGCGTGAGTATTGTAAGGCTCTTGGCGTTGCTTGCGACACATCATGCTTTACCCCTGAGAGGTTTATCTATATCTCGCCCGCCGATTTTGAAATCTATCGTGCCGATGGCTGGTACGCTCAGCTTTCAGATGAAGAGGTGGCTGCGAGGAGAAAAGCCTATACAGATAGAGGACTCTCGATAGATGGTCGTACTGAGGATGGCTCGTACTACGATGGAGAGACTCTCCCCCAGCCCCTCCCTGTGAGGGAGGGGAGTAATTACTCTCAAGACGATGAAACGGCTTCTTCAGCGAATGAACATACTACTCCCCTCCATACAGGGAGGGGTAAGGGGGAGGGTCTGTTCCCGACATCATTCAAGGGCGTGCCTTATACCTCTATTATATGTGAGTACTGGCGCAGAACGGGTGGTGAGCCTTCAGAGGGTGAGCGCAACAAACGACTGCACCAGTTGGCTGCAAATCTCCGAGCCATTTGTGATAATTCAGAGGAGTGGTTGCTGGAGGTGATGCCCCGATTCGGGCTGTCGGAAGCAGAAATGAAGAGCATTATCCATTCGGCCTGCAAGGAGCCAACCAAGGGTTCACGACTGATTGACCAGATCGTGGAAAATGAAGAATTAAGAATGAAGAATGAAGAATCGGCTGGCGCATGGGATGCCGATTCGGACTCTTCAGAGGCGGAAGCAAATTCTTCATTCTTCACTCTTCATTCTTCATTAAAAAAGGCCTTGCCAATCGGTTTGAAAGAGAGTCTCATTGGTGTGCCTGTCTCGATGCACATGCCCGTGCTCTGTGGTGTGCTGCCTATAGCTGCGGCTTACGCAGACCAAGTTCAGGTGGAGTATTGTGACGGCAATTTGCAGCATCTTGGCCTCATGTCGATTATCCGAGGTGAGCAGGCTTCTAACAAATCGGTGGTGAAGAATGCCGTTGATGTCTGGAAACGTCAGTTCGACGAAGAGGATGCCCTTGCACGCAAACGTGAAGAGGAGTGGAAGGAGCGTAAGAAAGGCCGCAAGGCCAATGAAAAGGCTCCTGAAGACCCGAAGGTATTGATTCGAATGGTTCCGGTAACGGTTTCATGTTCAACCCTTTTGAAGCGTTTCAAGAATGCCCAAGGGCATACCATCTACTCGTTCGGTGAGGAACTTGATACACTCCGTAAAACCAATGGCGCAGGCTCATGGAGCTCGAAATATGACATCTATCGCCTAAGCTTTGACAAAGGTGAATGGGGCCAGGATTACAACTCTGATGCCGCAGAATCTGGAGTCGTGAAAGTCGCCTATAACTGGACGATGCTGGGCACGAACGGGGCCATGAGGAAGTGCTTCAAGTCGGACAATATCGAGAACGGTCTTTCTAGTCGAATCCTTGTGGCTGAGATGCCTGACAGCAGCTTCTCGAAGATGCCCAAGTTTGGCCGTCGTTCGGCAGAGGATGAAGCCAAGATACAAGAAGCCGTGACCCGCCTGCGTTCATTCTCTGGTCTCGTTGACACCCCTCGTTTACGTCGTGCCATCGAGGAATGGGTGGAGCAGAAACGAGTTGAAGCAGCCAAGGATATCGACCACGTAAAGGATACTTATCGTAAGCGTGCTGCCGTGATTGGTTTCCGTTGTGGGGTTATTTTCCATCTGCTGTCTGGCAAGGATAAGGAAACGAAGTCCTGTCTTGACTTCGCTCTGATGATGGCCGAGTACTGCCTTTCTCAGCAGATAAAAGCATTCGGCGAGGCATTACAGAATCAATATGTTGATGCTCATGAAGAGTGCCAGCGATATGGTGCCAATCACTCTGTGTTTGACCAGCTTGCACCAACCTTCACCATTGATGACCTCCGAGCCTTGAAGCGCGGCTATTGCTCAGAAACAGCCATGCGCATGATCATCTCTCGTTGGATGCGCGACGGATGGATTAGCAAGACCGACCGCCACCACTGGAGTAAGGTTAAAGTGAATAGTGAAAAGTGAAAAATTTCTTCCGCTTTGTAACAAAGTAACTTTGTAACAATGTAACATTTAGAGCCCCTTGATAAGGGGCGGCTATAATGCAGGGATTAATTAATTGAATAAAAAATTATGGAACTGATATTAGAACGTATAGCAAAACGCAAGACCTACACGATTGGTCGTCTCTACATTCAGAGACGCGTAAATGACGAGTATCTGGCAGGAACGGAGAACCAGTATTTCTGCGACACACTGGAACCCACTTGGCGCGACTACAAGAACGGTGCCTACAAGGTGAAAGGTCGCTCGGCTATTCCCGAAGGTCGTTACGCGGTGGTTATCTCGTACTCGCCGAAGTTCAAGCAGTGGCTACCGATTTTGTTGGGTGGCCCGGAGTTCACCAAGCAATGGCAGGGCATCCGCATCCATGCCGGCAACTGCTCGGAAGACACCGAAGGCTGCATCCTCGTAGGCAAGAACAAACTAGTAGGTCAGGTCGTCGACAGCCGCATCTGGGTTCACCGCCTGAAACAGAAAATCGTCGAGGCCAAGGACAACGGTGAGGCCGTCTGGCTGACCATACGATAGAAAATATCCTAAAAATTTTGCAGTTTCTTCAAAAAGGCGTAATTTTGCACCTTGGATGAAGAGACTGCTTTTAGGATTAATGGCGCTGTGGCTGTGTCTGGAGTCGAAGGCACAGGTTAGCGCAACCGATATTGCCCCGCTCAGGCTGGCGCTGACCACCGACTCGCTACACGCCCGCCAAAAGGCTGAGGAACTGCTGAAGAAGGACAGGAAGAATCCCGACCTGGCAGCAGCTATCGGTAGTGAGTTCCTACGGCGGGGCCGCATCGAGGATGCAGAATTCTTCTACGACAAAGGCTATCACATGAAACGCATCTCGCCTACCATCATCAACCTGGCAGGCGACATTGCACTCTCCAAGAACGACCAGCAGAAGGCCGAATACTATTACGGCCGCGCCATGTACTTTGACCGCCGCCACCCCGACGCCTATTACAAGTATGCCCGCATGTATGCCAAGAAGGACGCCGAGAAGGCCGTGGAGAAGCTGCAGACGCTGCGCATCTATCACCCTGGTCCCCAGATAGACATGCGCATTGCCGAAATCTACTACGAGAGCAATCGCTTTGCCGACGCTGCACGCACCTACGCCAGCCTGCCGATAGACAGCCTGGGCAAGACGGAACTTACTAACTATGCCCTGTCCTACTATTTTATGCAGCAGTTCGACAGTGCGCTGGCTGTGGGCGAAGAAGGTCACAAGCGCTTTCCGCGCCACCCCGCCTTCAACCGCATGATACTCTACTGCAACACCGAGCTGAAGCACTACGACGAGGCCATCGCCGGCGCCACCGACCTGTTCCAGCACAGCGACAACGCCGAGTTGCAGTATCTGGACTACATCTACGACGGCTATGCCTTGAACGGCCTGGGCCGCTACGACGAGGCCATCGCACAGTTCAATCGCGTGCTGGAACTGAACAAGGACCGCAAGGACGTGGTGAAGGCCATTGCCGACGCCTACGAGACCATAGGCGACTACGACCGCGCCATCAGCTATTACCGTCAGTATGCCGACAAGCTGGAGGGTGACGAGCGCACACCTTACGAAGAGTACCACATCGGCCAGCTATACTACCAGAAAGGCACCGACGAGCGTCAGACCAAGGAGCTGACATCGGCCAAGACCGAGGCACTGCGACAAGCCGATGCGCAGTTTGCCAAGGTAGAGCGCATGCGTCCTGACAGCTATCTGGGTCCCTATTGGCGCGCACGTACACAGATGGCCCTCGACCCCCAGACGGAGAAAGGACTGGCCAAGCCCTACTACATGAAGGTGATAGAAATCATGACCGGCAACGGCGAGCAATCGGCACAGCTGACCGAGAGCTACAAGTACCTGGCCTACTATTACTACCTGAAGAAGGACAAGCGCGAGGCCATGAAATATGTGGACAAGATTCTGGACATCAGTCCTACCGACGACTATGCACTTCGCATAGCCAACGTGCTGTCAGCCGGATAGAAAAAAAGGTAAAAAAGGTGGAAGGGGAATTAGAAACGGCGTGTG
Source organism: uncultured Prevotellaceae bacterium (assembly GCA_946185485.1). Taxonomy (GTDB): domain Bacteria; phylum Bacteroidota; class Bacteroidia; order Bacteroidales; family Bacteroidaceae; genus Prevotella. The sequence continues at coordinate 14,019 of CAMHJQ010000007.1, forward strand.
ACACCGACGCTGAAGCTGTTGATGCCCGTCAACTGCGAAGGCAGCTGCGTGGGCGGCAAGGCGGCAGCATGCGAATCCCTTGACTTGCTCAGCACATACAACGTATGCTGATAGAACAACCCCCACTGGCGATCTATGTCGTAGTCCACCGTCACGCCCGCATGTGCACCGATGTGCTTGTCGGTAGTCACCGAAGGCCCTGCAAAGAGACCCGCGTGCCAGCGGCTGTCACGACCTGTCAACAACTTCGACAGGCTCAGCTGGTAGCTGGCAGAGAGCACCTTCAGCCGGTGATGGCTGCCATCGGCACGGCTGCCATCGGCATGCGAGACAAGTTCGAACTGTCCCCTGACGGCATGCAAACCATTGAAACGGTAACCGGCAGCCACCATCGCGTTGCCGTTGACACCGCCATCGTCGGCCCGGTATGTATCGTACGCAAAGTGCGTGCCACCACCCGCTGTCACGAAGAATCCACGCCTGTCGGCACCATCCACCCACAAAGAGTCACCCTGCTGACCGTGCCCTCCCATCAGCAAGGAGAGTCCCATGCGCACACTCATGTCCGAACTGCGGTCGACGGACGTCAGATCATCATAGCGCGTCTGCGTATATAGCGGTTCCACAAACAGCCGCATGTCGTTCTGCAGTCGCATCCACAGCTGACCGCCCAGCCGCAAACCAATGGTCTTCAGCTTTTTGTCGGCCATCCGGCTGCGCCCGGCATCGATGACATAGCCTCCTGTCTGGATGCCACCAATAAGGTGGAATCCGAACGGCGAGTCCCAGTTGTAGTTGCGCACCATACCCAGCGGATTGACCAGCACGTCGGCAGCCAGTGCCACCTGACTCTGTTGACCGGTCAGCGCCTCGTCATGCTGCGTGAAGGCAACGGCACCGGCATGCTGAGACGTCAGCGAACCACGCAGTCCGAAGGCAGGCAGCATCCACCATCCGAGCGACACCTGCATGGACGATCCCCAGCGTCTTCCGTCCGTTCCATCCAGCAGTTTCTGGCTGGTCACACCATTGCCGTATTCCACAAAGACCGGATGGCGGTATTGCGTAAACAGGTTGCTGACACCACGGGCCACATGCTTGCCGACGAACGAAGCACCACGGGCCACCCCGTTGGCCACATAGCTGGCACCGTGGGCCACACCCGTAGCCGCCGTAGCCACACCGTTGGCCACACCCGTAGCTGCCGTAGCCACACCATTGGCCACACCCGTAGCTGCCGTAGCCACACCGTTGGCAAAGCCGTTGGCCACATAGCAGACAGGTCCCACCAGGTCGTCGAACAAATAGAGCACGCCGGCATTCATGCTGCTGACGACAGTTCCCGCCTGGCTATACAGCTGGGCTGACGGATAGAACGACTTCCCCATCAGGTAGAGGCGGTGCTGATAGAAGAGCGCCAGATGCTTGTTGATGCGGTAGTCGAGCTGCAGGGCACCGTTACCCCCTACCCTCGCCTTGTCGGAGCCCAGCGCCACCGTAGGACCCATCAGCACACTCACCGTCCAACGACGGTTAGGCTGATAGCCGTGCAGCAAGTTGGAGACATTCAGCATCCAGTCGGCAGAGAGCATCCAATGGTCAAATTCCTCTTCACCCTTGCCCACCGTGAAGTGGTTGGTGAGATACTCACCGCTGAGCGCCACACCGTGGTAGGCATTGAAATGGTAGCCACCCGTTAGCAGGCCGTTCATGAAGAATGGATCGTGCCCATCGGCAGCACGCCAACGGCGGAACGTCGTGTTCCACCCCACGCCACCGCCAATGAAGAAGCCACGCGGCTGCCAGCGCACGCTGTCGACGGTCTCGACAGCACGGTGCCCGCCCAGCAGCATCTCGACACCCAGCTTCAGCGAGAGGGCATCATCGCGGCTGTATTGGTCGCCACCTTCGCGATAGTTGATGATGCGATAGATTTGTTCAACAAAGAAGCGCGTGTCACGACCCATGCGTGCCCACGTCTGCACACCCATCCGATAGCCCGTGGTCCAGCTGGTGGAACGGACATCGGCAGCATCGACACTCAGACGTCCTGTCTCCACACCACCCAGCAGATGCATGCCGACAGGAGCATCCCAGTTGTAGCGGCGACCAAAGCCAAAGGGGTTGAGCATGGCATCGAGCGACACCGTAGCATAGCCGGAATAGTGGACACGCTGCGCATCCTCATTCCACCGCATATTGGACATGCCGATGCCCGTCCTGAGACCAATGGCCGAGGACAGCCAACCGCCAAAGGCCAGCGAATAGGACGCACCCGACGTCTGCGACCACGAACGTTCGTTGAACGAGGAGATACCATCCCAGCCCACCGCATATTGCAGGAACAAGGGACGCCGTTGCGCCACATCGGCCGAATCGCCACGAAGCCAGCGCCGACCGGGCTTGAACAGTTTCTTGAAAGTACCCGTCAGTGCAGGAGCCGTCAGCATATTGTCAAAATAGTAGACATAGGACAGATTGAGGCCGTAGTCGACGGCGTATTTATGCCAACTGCGCACTTTGGCCGTCGGCGAGAGGGTCTTGTTGGCCAGCATCACATAAGGTTCGACGGTGATGGCGGCATGGGGACCGGCAAAGAACTTCAGCTGCAAGCCACCATGGAAGTCGACAGCCTTGCTGCCGCCCGAAGCACTACTGACTCCAACCCCCAACAGGGTGGAGACATCAAGGGCACGCTCTGGCCGATAACCCAGCACGTAGGACGAGAGACTGAACAAGTAGTCGGCATCGGCATGCAACATTGTCAACTGACGGCGCGGACCGTCGTTTTGTGCTGTCGGCTGCCTATAGTAGCCCACACCACCACCGACACCCAACCGAAGGGTATGCAGCGGCGAGAGTTGCTGGCCGATATGGAGATTGAGGACGCTGAGCGAGGTGCTGCTTTCATCGGCAGTCGACATGCCCAGTTGTCGGAAGCCGCCACCCAGACTGACAAAGGTCTTGGCGTGCCGGAGCGTGTCACCGAGATAACGGTGCCGGTTGTCCAGCGAGAAGCGCAGGGCATTGAAGTCGCGAGGATGCTCCTCCATGTCGTCCTGGGCGGCAAGTCGCACAGCGGGGGCCGTCAGCAGCAACAGGACTGCCCACAGGCGCAGAAAACCAGTCAGTCTGTTATTCTCCATCACTACCTCCCTTCTGTGTCAGCATATTGAATTTCTCACGATACTCGTCGGCACGCTTCGGGTCGTAAGGATACTTGTTCTTGACTTCGTCGCTGATGTTGGCGTCCGACACGTAGAAGCGTGAGTAGAAACTGCCGTCCAGGTCGAAGCAATGCTGCATGTAGCCGAGGAACGACGGCAGCATGTTTTCCTCCATGCTGAGGGCCTTGGCGGCACCGTATTTGGCCGCCAGCTCCATGAAGTTGTCATCGGAGGTCTCGGAACCATTGGCAGCAATGACGCCCTTCAGATACCATTTCTTAGGATTGTCGTCAGGCAAGGCATCGACCACGGGCTCCACTTCCTCAAACGTCTTACCCAGTTCCGGCGACAGCTCAAACAGCAGCACGGCCCGGTTTACCTCACTGCTCTGCATGGCGTATTCCAGTGCCCGCATGGCCCGCTGCTGCTCGTCGGCAGTCTTATGCTGTTTGAAGAAGAGCGTCTCCAAGTCGGTAAACATCTTGATGTCGCGGAACTCGTCGCTATCCGGCAACTTGGCAGCCAAGTGGGCGGCAGCTCCCAAATTCAAGGAGCGGAAGAGCATGACGGCCTGGTTGGCGACCAACTCACGGCGGTTGACGGTATAGCGGTACTCATTGTCGAAAGCAATCTGACGGCGCGCCTCCAACCCCGACTTCAAATCGACAAAGGGAGCCAGCAGCTGCGTGTCCACCTGACCGCGCTCAATGGCATAGCACGCCATGCGGTTGGCGACATAGGCACCGAAGGGACTGTACTTGAATCCCGGACGGTCTTTCATCTCACGGTAGGCACGGACGGTCAGCTTGTGCAACTCGGCGGTGTCGGTAATCTGCCGGAACAAGTGATAGTAGTCGCCATTGGAGAAACGGTTATCGCCATCTTCGGCATACGACTTGTCGTGGTAGTAGGCCCACAATGCCTCCTCAGGGTCCATCACCTTGTTCTGGCGTATGGTGTAGGCACACTTCATGAGACGCTGGTTCTGCAGGATTTCGGCAATGGCGGGATTGCTCTCCATCATGCGACGGATGCCTGCAACGGCATTCTGCGCGGCCAGCGTTCTGAGTTCCGACGCCTCCATGCCATAGCCCCGACGCTGCAACGAGTCGGCAACATCGTTCCAGGTATATACCTTGGGCGCAGCTATCTGCGTGCTGGCAGAGCCCACATAGGGACCAATCATGCTGAGTGCCTTCTGCGCACGCTTATTGGCCAACTCGGCATTCCGATCGGCATGACCGTCGGGCGATGCCGTACCCTGCACCCTGACATTCATCAGCTGACGACCGTAGGAGCGCAATTCGCGTATCAGGTGGCTGATGGTCAGCATGTTCAGGGAATCCTCTGTCAGACGGGCCGTACCGATGTCGAAAGTCAGCTGTAGGTCGCGCGCCGTCTCACGAATCTGTGCACGCGCCTGTTCATAGTATTCTTCGTCGAGGACAATGTCCTTACGGGCAAAGCCCACATCGAGCATCTTCCACGGTTTTCGGCTGTTGCATGTGCCCTGCTTGCTGTCGTCGTCATAGTAGACGTCGGTGTAGTCTTCCAACCGGATGGTCGACACCCATTTGTAGGTCTTGTCAGGATTGGGTTTGGGAAAGACGGACTCCCATTGGAACGAGAACGCCTTGTCAGTCAGCAGGTCGGGAGCCTTATAGGGAGCCAGCGAGTCGTTACGCTGATAGTCAAAGCTCTTGCGGCGTACCTGGGCCAAATGATAGGCCTTACCCTCGAAGACAAGAGGTTCCAGGTACTGGATGGTATCGGTTGTCTGACAATCGATGACGGCGGGCTGGAAGATGAGACGGGCATGTTTGCTGCCAAAACCCTCGGGAATGGCGATGGAAACGTTCCAATGCAGGCTGGGGCCGTCGTCGACAGGTGGCAACTCACGCACCTTCAGTCCCTTGCGCTCACCGAAGACATCGGTATTCTTCAGCAGGATACCGTCCGACGCCTCACTCTTCAGGACAATGTCGTAGGTCAGATTCTTGCCAAGCTTGACAATGATGGGGGTTCCCTCGTCAATCACCATCAGCGCACCACCCATGGCCACGTCGGCCTCGTAGTGGCCTTCATAGTCGGGAGTCACCACGTCGTTGCTCTTGATGGTAGCATAGCCGCCCTGACGCGATGACTGCTCACGGTATTCGCGAGCCTGACGCTGAGCCTCGGCACTGTTGTCAAAGACGTGAACGGGGATGCTGACGGGGACATTCTGCGTGCCGCCGTCGATGGTTTTCATGACCCGATAGACCTGACCCGAAATATGCATGACCTGTGCGTGAGCCGACGGGATGACGGAAAACGTCATCAAGACGGCCAACAGCCACAGGTGCCAAATATGTTTGCTATATGCTTCTGTCATGTTCGTTCTTCGGTCATCTGAGTATATACGACAAGGAAACTCCTATGCGGGTAGGCAGTATCATGGTACCCACCGACTTAGCCTCTTCGTGGTAGAAAGCCAGTCCGAGACCAGCATGAAAATCGACATTCCAACGCTCGGACAACGGCAGCGCATAGCCCAGCGTAAAACCGCCTGCAATAGCATCGCCATGATGGCGCTCGTCCTTCCAAACAAAATCGTAGTTGGCAACAAGTCCATGAATGCCCACATAGTGATAGGCCATAGCACGGCCGCTGAAGTAATAGCGCCATTCGGGTTGGAGGACTATCATTCGCATGTCGTGCAAGGCCCACGGATGGTAGTTGCCCATGATGTTTAGGCCCAGGGTGCTACGACTGGAAATGGTCAGTTCGGCAGCGGCATTATAGGTCTGCGTGGCGAGCCAGGCCACATCAGTAGAAACTGCCAGCACCTGCGCTTTCACAGTTGCCGACAGCCCCGACAGGATGACCGCCACGATAATATTCCGCATACAATCCAATCTTTTCAATCCTTTAGTTTCTCCATTTTTCTGACTTGCTGGAGCGAGTCGTTGATATACTTCTTGTCCAGTTCCAAGCGTTGCTTCTCGAAGCGACGCTCGTAGTCGACCTTCTCCAGCGAGTCACGGCGTTCCTGCTGATGCTGGAGGTTGGCACGATGGGTAGAGTCACGACGTGTCTGGACATCGTTCAAGTGCTGCCGGTAGCGCTCATCGATGGCAATGCGCCGACTGTAACGATTGGCTACCGAGGGGCCGAAGTGATAGACAAAGCTGATCTGAAGCATATCGTTGGCAACGACACAGGTCAGCGGCGTCCAATTCAGCCGGAAGCCATTCTTTTCAGATGTCGTCACATAGCCTCCCTCGGCTTTCTGGTATTCTTCCTGACGGGCGAGGACGGCACCCACGTTCAAGGCAAACTCTAAATCCAGATGACTGCCGTTTTTGTAGCCGTACAAAGGAGCAATGGTGCCTGCCTTCAGTCCAAGAGCGATGTGCGTGCCACGATAGCCGGTCTCGCTGAGTTTGATATCGTGAGAGCCATAGGTGGCATAGAAACCGTAAAAGAACGAACGGCGCACTCGGTTCCGGGCATGCCAGTAGCGGCGAACCTCGCCTCGTACATCCGCCAGGTCATAGACGTTATACGTCGGCTCATGGGTGTTTGTCGAGGGATTCCAACGTCCATAGACACCCAGTGTCCAACGATGCCAGTTCTTATTGCCCAAGGTGAATTCCATACCGAGATTGGGCGTCAGTGCTATCCAGTCCAACGTATTGGTACGGATAGAGAATCGTTCGCCCAGCGTCAGCGTATCCAACCGGTTGGCGTTGAGCGAACGTCTGGAGCCGCCCGTCCTGGCTCCTGCTGTCACCATGCATAGCAGCAGCAGGGGCAACATCCCAACGGTCAGGATATGATTTCGGAAATTCTTAGACATCTTCCAGCTCTTTGCTTCATATTATCATAATGTCATGATGGCAGGCTCGCCAGCAGTAATCTGCAACTTCCTATCGCCAACGATGAGCCAACCCGTTCCCTCAGTAGCATGAACCGTCACCTGATGACGGTCCATCGAGACGTGTATCATACCATGTGGCGTCGGTACGTCACCCTCCAGCCAGTCGAGGCCACCCAACGAAGGACGCACCTCATACTCTTGATAGCCGGGCTTGGTAGGCCGCACACCGAGGTAGTACTTGCCCAACAGGTAGACGGGTGAAGCTCCCCAGGCATGGCACAGCGACTTGCCGTAAGGACGACCGTACATGGCAAGGTGCTGGGTGCCGGACTCCGTAGGAACATATTTTTCCCAGAAGGTGGTAGCGCCCTCGCGCAACATGCCGCCCCAGTAGTCGCGCATCTCGTCCAACACCTGCTCGTGGCGTCCGTCAATGAGGAGCGCCTCCAGTTCGTAGAAGCGCATATAGGGCGTGGTGATGGCAGGGATGGCGGGATTGAGCATCACGCTCTGCATGATTTCGCGGCGCTCTTCTTCGTAGGACATGCCGTAGAGAATGGCAAACATATTGGGGAACTTGGTGATTTGGCGGTTCATCACGCCGTCCTCGATGGCGTGGAAATATGCCTTGTGCTCGTAGCTCCAGAAGACTTGCTTGATTTTGTTGCGCAACTCCTCGGATTTTACGCGGTAGTTGCTTTTATTGATGCCCAGCAGTTTGGCGCAGGTAGCCATCGTCTCCATCGCCTTCATGAAGAGAATCTGCTCGAAACACAATGTGCCGCGCTTATGCATGGGGAAGTCAACCCAGTCGACAAAAATCCAGTCATCGGGCTGTCCCTCGGCCATGCCTTGGCTGTTAAGCCGTCCCTCGACATAGTCCATCAGCGTCACCATGCGCGGCCACATCTCACGAACAAAGGCTACGTCGGCTGTATAGTAATAGTAGTCGAGGATAGACTTGAACCAGTAGAAGGTATAGTCCATGATGGTATTGACGTGAGCCGTAACGGGGTCTTTTCCACGCAGTTGGCGGATAGTGCGCTTGACACATTCGGTATCGAAACGCAGGTAGTAGTTCATGAGGTACGACTGGATGGCATCGCCGCTCCAAGTCCAGCGGTCGCGCTTGATGCCGTCCATGAAGAACTCGCGGGTGGTGAGGTCCATGGTGTAGGCGGCAACATCCCAGATGCGGTTCAGCAAGTCGTCAGAACAGCGGAAGGAGCCGGAACGGGCAAGGTCGTGAGGAGCGTATTCCTCATCCATGAGGAGGTCGTCGTAGGTGGTGCCGGCATCGGGTTCGGCATAGACAAAGCGGAAGGCCTTGGATAATTGACAATTGACAATGGATAATTGATAATTATTACCCTTTGCTTTATCCTGCGTAGCTAATTGTCCATTGTCCATTGTCCATTGTCCATTGACTACGTCGAGGGTCTCGCAATGGTCTTTGTCGAGGGCTTCCTCGCGGCTTTCGCCGTAGTAGATGCGGAGGGTGCCCTGGAGGTTCTTCACCTTCAGGTAGCCAAAGGTCTCGCGACCGAAGTCGTAAAGAGTGCCCGACGGAAAACCATGAGGAGTGGTAACGGCCACCGGGCGTTGCTCACGACATAGAAGCCGGAAGTGCGAGGGGGGCGTGTCGGGGCTGTTGAAGTTCCAGGAGCCGACGGGTACGTAGATGCCAGAGCCGTGAGCCACACCGTTCTCGTCAATCCATATCTTGTCTTCGTATGTCGTCTGCCAGGAGGCAGTGCTATGGATGGTCTTACCACTGACAAAGACAGCAGGCGGTGTTGCCTGATTCCATACCTTGATGCCCAGCCGGTGATGTCCGGCCGGAATGGTGCAGACAGTCTGCAACTTGCCGTCGACAGCCAGGTTATATTGACCTTCGGCAACGATGGTGATGTCCTCCGGCTCCGCTAAGTCAACAGTTGTGGTGAACTCGACGGTTGGATAGTGAGAGTCCTGCTTCCAGAACGGTGGAAACATGGAACCGCGCTCGGTGCGTCGGTTGTTGAAGATGTTGCCCAGCCAGACTTCGAAGTCGCCGGGGTACCATATCCACGTGGATTTATTGTTGTCCTGCATGACGTTTGATGTCTTCGTTTACTTGCGGACCATTGTTCTCCCAGATGTTGCCAGGTCCGTTGGCATTCTGAAGGTATTTTTCCTCAGGCGTCCAGTTGTCCTTGATGGTGATGTTGCTGCTGCCCTCGTCGGTATAGAGGTAGAACCAGTGGTTGGGGTCGTGGACGTAGGAGGGCTTGGCAATGTCGCGTACCACATTTTCTGAGATGACGGTACCCGGCTGGTTGCCGAGGGTATAGATGCCGGCACAGTCGTACATGTGCCGGGCATAGTCGTAGATCAGATTGGCATGAACCTTGTTGTCCTTCATGCAGACGAGGTCTCGGTTCCAGCCCCACCCTAATGAGATGCCCGTATAAGAGACGTCGTGGATGGTGTTGTGCTCGATGTCGATGCCGCTGACGTAGCCTGCAGCGATGGCCACACAACCCCAGTCCTCGTTAGTGACATCGTAGAAGTGGCAGTTGGCAACCTGCTGTCCGGTGCAGACCTCGCGGAAGTCCGTGGGCTGGTAAGGCAGGTGGGTCTCTAACCCTTTGGGCGAGAAGGAGCCGCAGACATAGCCGTTCATGGCGATGTCGGTGAAGGTGCAGCTGGTCGTCGTGCCACGACGGCATGCAAGGACATAGTCGAGGCCGGAGCCGCCGAGGTGCTCGAAACGGCAGCCGTCGAAGTTGATGTTCTCTGTATAGCGCAGTTCAACGGCAGCATCGGCACGCCCCAACCAACCCTGGTTATCGAGTTTATGGTTGTTGGGACGGTCTATCTGCGGGCGCAGTTTGTAGGCCTCAACAAGATACATGCCAGCCTGCAGAGGCACATGACCCTTTTCGCTGGGGCGCATCCACGTAGTATGACTGAAAACAACCCCCTTGAAGGTGATGTTGCGTACAGGGCGTTCGGCAGAGCCAGTCACCTCGACCAGCGTCTCCAGCATGGGCACTACGGCGGATGCATTTACCATTTCTAAGGTTTCACCTGCGCGGGGCATATAGTACACCCGATGCTCGCGGATGTCGTGGTACCACTCGCCAGGCTCGTCGAGCAACTCTTTGGCATTGGTCAGATAGAACGGCGACGGATGCCCTGTATTCGGCGTCATCGGCGACGGCCAAGGATGCTCAAACTGGAGTTTGGCCTCGGGATTGTGGAAGCGTACGACAGCAGAGTCGCCTTGCACCTCGATGCTCTTGATACGGAGGTTCGACGTACACCACATCTCATGCAGTACCATCTCGGCATAGGGTGCCTTGAGGATTTTCTCCACGGCCTTGCGCGGCACCCACAATACCTGGTTCTTCTTGTCGTAGGTGCGAATGCGATGCATCTGTTCAAAGTCGCTGACATCACGTGCCCGAACGGCCTTCCGTCCATTTACCCATAACTGTCGGAAGTCGACGGGACGGCCATTAAAGTCGGAGACGTCTGCCACCAGCAACTTTCCATATTTGCGCCAGCCCTTCATCTGCATACCGCCACTGATGACAGCCTGACTGCCACTGATGGTCAGTCCGCTATCCTCAGGACGCAGGTAGAGCGGTTCATATAAATAATAGATGCCAGCGGCCAGATGGATGGTCACCTCATGGGCTTGTCCGAGTCGTCTCATCTCGCGTGCCTGTCGCACAGCATCAGCCAACGATGAGTCTGGGGTGATAAAAATCTCAGCCCCCTGCATGTGCAGGCAGCTAATGAGTGTAATCAGGAAAAACAGAAGCCTCCTCATAGCCTTATTGTTAATAATTATTAATTCACCATGCTTTTATTTTTACTTATTTACTTTTAAAACGTCAGAATTATATTTAAATTGTATTTATATGAAAGATTTTATTTATTATGCCCCAACAGAGGTCGTGTTTGGCAAGGAGTCAGAAGAGAAAGTGGCTCAAATGGTAAGGAAATACGGTGGCACGAAGGTGCTGGTACACTATGGTGGTCAAAGTGCCGTTCGCTCAGGATTGTTGGACAAAATCTGCCGACTGCTCACAGAGGGCGGTATAGCATACGTGAAACTGGGTGGTGTTGTTCCCAATCCACGCCTATCGCTGGTTCACGAGGGCATTGAACTATGCCGCAAGGAGGGTGTAGACTTTCTCCTAGCAGTAGGTGGCGGCAGCGTTATTGATTCAGCCAAGGGTATTGCCTACGGTATGTGCTACGACGGTGAGGTATGGGACATCTATACGGGCAAGGCTCAACCAGTAAAGATGCTGCCGGTGGCCTCCGTGCTGACCATCCCGGCTGCAGGCAGCGAGATGAGTGAGGCGAGCGTCATCACCAATGAGGACGGCGACATCAAAATCGGCTACTCGAACAGTTTGGCCCGCCCCAAGTTTGCCATCATGAACCCCGAGCGCACCTATTCGCTCCCCCCGTATCAGACAGCTGCCGGCGTGACCGACATGATGATGCACACCATGGAGCGTTACTTTACGAAGGATGACGACATGGACCTGACGACTGACATCGCCGAGGCCACGCTGCGCTCCATGAAGACGGCTATATTTGCCGTGTTGCGCAATCCTGAGGACTACCGCTACCGTGCCCAGATTATGTGGGGTGGAAGTGTGATGCACAACGGTCTGACGGGTTGTGGTGTCAGCGACGACTGGGCTACCCACCAGTTGGAGCACGAGCTCAGCGGCATGTTCGACGTCACGCATGGTGCCGGTCTGGCTGCCGTGTGGCCGAGCTGGGCACGCTATGTCAAGCACGAGAACCTCAGCCGCTTTGTGCGTTTTGCTGTTAACGTGATGGATGTTCCCAACGACTTCACTGACCCCGAGGGAACGGCAGAGAAGGGTATCGAGGCCATGGAGCGCTTCTATCATGCCATCGGCATGCCCATCAACATCAAGGAACTCATTGGCCGCGACATCAAGGATGAGGAAATCAAGGAGATGGCCCGCAAGTGCAGTCATGACGGCAAGCGTACCATCGGTTGCCTGAAAGTGCTCAACGCAGCAGACATGGAGGCTATCTACCAAATGGCGAAAGGATAATAGTTGCTGTTGGTGCGCAACACATCTTGATAGAATTTACGCAACGCGTTGCGGAAAGATTCAATACAAAAATGAATCATATAGATGTGGAAATGTTTACCTTTGCAGTATCAAAACACTACAGCAACACAGGTAGCCACACAAAAACTCCATTATACCTGTATAGGACCACCTTTCCAAACAGGAAGGTGGTTCAGTTTTTTAATCTCACGCAATGCGTTGCGCAACACTTTCCAAACCTGTTGCGATGTATTACCGGCAGAAAAAGTTATCTTTGTATCACTAAATAAGCACATTATGAAACGTATTTCACAGCGCGACATTGCCCGGCAGTTAGGTGTCAACGTCTCAACGGTATCAAGAGCCTTGAGAGGTCTCGAAGGCGTAAGCCCTGAACTGAAGGAACAAATCAAGCAGCTGGCAGAGGAAGGAGGCTACCGGCCCAACCCCTTTGCCGTAAGCTTGCGCTACGACACAACACGTATTATCGGCATCGTCGTGCCCGACGTAGCGTTCAACTCATACGCCCACATTGTGAAGCACATTGAGGCTGAAGCACGTTTGGCCGGTTACATGTGCATCATTACCGATACGGACGATAACTACGAGAACGAAGTCAACAGCATAGAGATGCTGGTGAACATGCATGTGGAGGGTATCATCATCTGTCCGTCGCAGCACACGATAGACTTTCAGCATCTGCTTGAACTGCAGCAGATCCGCATACCCGTTGTCATCTTTGACCATGTACCGGATGTGCCTATCTCGTCGGTTATCATCAACGATATGGTTTCGGCCCGTCAGGCAACCACAACGCTTATTGAAAGCGGGGCGAGGCGCGTTGCTTTCCTTGGAGGTTCTAACCAACTGAAACAGACCGTTGATCGGAAACACGGCTATCTGGAGGCACTACGCGAACACCACATACCCATCCGTAAGGAACTGGTAAAATGCCACCATATCAGTTTCAACTCCGGACTGAGTGATACGCTCGACCTGATGAATCTGCCGGAACCGCCTGACGCCATACTTGCTTCACACGGGCTGTTAGGCGTTTCAGCCGTGCAAGCCATCACCAGTCACGGACTGCGCATACCAGATGATGTAGCGGTCATCGCATACATCAGCGACTGGGTGTCGGAGATGTCGCATCCCCGTATTTCGTTCGTCAAACAGAACCTGCATGAAATCGGTACCAGAGCCTTCCACCTGCTACTTCAGCAGATCAACGGCGACGACAGTGTGCAACATGTGGTGGTGAATGCACGAATAGAACTACGCGACAGCACAAAATAACAGGCAACTAACTATTAACTATGCGATACTTATTCATTACGCTATTCATGACGATGGCACTTATCGTCTCCGCCCAGCCCGAAGACCAAGGACTGACCATCAGCGGAAACGTGGAAGATGCCGAGTTGAAAGAACCAATGGTGCAGGCCACGGTGCAGTTGTTCCGCCAACGGGACTCGACGTTCGTGGGCGGTACGCTGACCGACATCAGAGGAAACTTCTCTGTGCAGGCCCCGGTCAATGGCATCTACCGACTGAAGATTTCGTCGATAGGCTACCAGAGCATTGAGCGTGAGGTGACCTTACGGCGTAACCAGAGCCAGGATGTGGGACGGCTGCTGATGTCGGCAGAGACAGTGATGCTCCAGGAAGCCGTCGTCACGGGTCGGGCGGCACAGATTGTCGTCAGAAAGGACACGCTGGTCTATAATCCTGATGCCTACCGGACGCCTGAAGGCTCGCCCATCGAGGAACTCATCAAGCGCATCCCTGGTGCAGAAGTTGACGAGGACGGCAACATCACCATTAACGGAAAGCCCGTCAAGAAGATTCTGCTTGACGGCAAAGAGTTTATGTTGGGCGACGTGGAGACGGCTCTGAAGAACATCCCAGTGAGCATCATCCAGAATATGAAGTTCTACGACCAGCAGAGTGACCAGGCTCGCATCACTGGCATTGAGGATGGAGAGAAAGAAACAGTGCTCGACTTTACCATCAAGAAGGGCATGAATCGCGGCTACATGACCAACCTCGACCTGGCGGGAGGTACCCACCACCGCTATGCTTCACGAGGCATGGGTTCGAGCTTCACCGACAAAACGCGCTTCGTGCTCTTAGGGAACTTCAACAACAAGGAAGAGAACGCAGGCTGGTGGAACCGCCGTGGACTGAACGCCCGCAAGATGCTGGGTACCAATCTGAACTACGATGACGGCGAGAAACTGAAGATAGACGCCAGCGTGCGTTGGAACCACCGCGATGGCGACAACAAGAACGAGAATGCCAGCGAGAACTTCTACAGTGAGGTGTCCCGCACCTTCTCCAACAGTGCTACAAAAGACCTTACGCGAAGCAACAACTGGTGGGGCAATGTACGTGTAAAATGGAAGCCCGACACGCTCACCAATCTGCTGTTACGTGCCAACGGCAATACTGGCACCAACGACGGCACAAACAACTCGGCCAGTGCCACTTTCGATGCCGACCCATATCAGTATGTTGAGGACCCGCTGGCTTCGATAGGCCCTGATAGTCCATTGGCTCCATATACCGTCAACAACAGTATCGGCGCTAACGTCTCATACGGTGAGAACAAGAATGCCTGGGCTATGTTGCAGTTCTATCGTCGACTGAATCCCCGGGGACGCAATATCACCCTGCGAATAGAAGGTAGCCTGGGTGACAGCAAGAACCTCAACGTTTCAAACAACGAAGTACATCTGTATCGTGTGAAGAACTACTATGGACAGGATTCTACCTACTATACTGCCCGCTACAACACCACTCCTTCCGACAACAAGGGATATGTGCTGAGTGCACTCTACAGCGAGCCGCTATGGAAAGGGGCACACCTGCAGGTGAACTATGAATTGCGGTACAACCAGAACAAGAGCGACAGGCAAACATACGACTTCAGCCACAATCCCGTTGACATCTTCAGTGGTATCGAACCAGAATATCGCGACTGGGACAGATGGTTAGGAAGTGTCTATTCAACGTTAGACGACTACTTAGACCGCAACCTCAGCCGCTATTCCGAGTACAAGAACTACACGCACAATATGCGTCTCACCTTGCGTCATTGGCAGGAGGAGTACGACTATAACATCGGTTTTCTCGTTCAGCCACAGCACTCGAATTTCATCCAGGACTACCGTGGGGTATATGTCGATACCATGCGCATGGTGACGAACCTTACACCGACTATCGACTTCCACTATAAGTTCAGCGACCAGCAGAACCTCTGGATTCACTATCGCGGCGATACCCGTCAGCCTGAAATGACCCAGTTGCTTGACATCACAGACGACTCTAATCCATTATACATCACAAAGGGTAATCCTGGTCTGAAACCACAATTCACCAATTCGCTGAACGTCTATTACAACAATTATATCCAGAAATACAAGCGGAGCATCGTCCTCTATGCCAACTACCGCCATATCCGCAACAGCATTTCCAACATGGTGAGTTATAATCCTGAAACCGGTGGTAGTATTTCACGTCCAGAGAATATCAACGGCAACTGGAACGTAAACGGTGGATTCACATTCAATACCGCCATCGACTCAACAGCCCATTGGAACATCGGCTCCGACACCCGTCTGCGCTACAATCATTTCGTCAGTTATGTTGCCCAGCAAAAGGCTGATGCAGCAAAGAACACCACAAAGACCACCAATCTCAACGAGCGACTGACAGCCAGCTACCGTAACGATTGGCTGGAGGTGTCACTTGACGGCCGGGTCAACTACCAACACTCACGCAACGAATTGCAGCCTTCAGCCGACCTCGATACGTGGCAGTTTGAGTATGGCGGACAGTTCCTGGTACGGCTGCCTCTTGACTTCGAGGTCAGCATGAACCTCCATGAGCGTAGCCGACGCGGCTATAACGACTCATCGATGAATACCAACGAACTGCTGTGGAATGGGCAGATTTCCAAGCCGTTCCTCAAGAGCAAGTCGCTCATTGTGGCGCTGAACTTCTACGACCTCTTAGGCCAGCAATCCAACTACGAGCGCTGGGTGAATGCCACCGGACGCAGTGACACTCGCTACAACAGCGTCAATAGCTACGCGATGCTCCACGTCCGCTACCGCCTGAACATGTTCGGCGGCAAGATAGACACCGAGGGTCGCTACGACAAGAAGTGGGGCAACCGCGACCAGCGCAGCAACCGATAACGAAAACCAATATGTAACATAAAAATCCGAATCACATGAATTACAAACTATCATT
Organism: uncultured Prevotellaceae bacterium; assembly: GCA_946185485.1. GTDB lineage: Bacteria > Bacteroidota > Bacteroidia > Bacteroidales > Bacteroidaceae > Prevotella. The sequence goes on from CAMHJQ010000007.1 coordinate 30,401, forward strand.
ACTTATTCTGCTCTTTTCGGCGACAGTCTGCCGGGCGCAGGATGAACTCCGCCTCAACGACCTCGAGTATTTTGAGCGGCAAGGCGTGAACGTACTCGTGTTTAGCAACAGTTTTAACGGCGGGTTCAACGACGAGAAGAATTCCGGCATCGAAGTCATCCATCACGGGGTGAGGACGGTGCAGGGAGGAGCAGTGCGACTGAACAACACCCCGGAGCAGTGGGACCTGGTGCCGACGATGACCGACCGTAAAGTGAACCGAGAGGACGGCAGCATCGAAGTGGCACTGCGCTACAATGACTACGACTTCGACAGCCGTATCGTGGTGACCAAGAAGGGCAAGGCCGTGGAGATTGCCGTCTGGCTCGACAAGCCTGTACCTGAACAGCTCGCTGGTGAGGCAGGACTGAACATCGAATTTCTGCCATCCCAGTACTGGCTGAAGACTTTTACTATGGACGGACGGTTAGGACGATTGCCGCGCTATGCCACCAGTGCTACGGTGACGCGACCCAACAGCGAGAAGCCCCGTCAGTTCAAGGGCTTCAGGACTTACGACGACCGCGGAACAGGGCGCTTCGTTGACCCATTACCGTTGGAGACTGGCCACCGCCTGAGCATGGCTACTGACGAGCCCTCGCGTCTTGTGACGATAAGCAGTGACGATGCCGAATTGAAACTCTACGATGGTCGCATGCTGGCTCAGAACGGCTGGTTCGTTGTTCGCAGTATACTGCCTAAGGACAAGACGGGCAAGGTGGTGACGTGGACGCTAGAACCGCACGCCATTCCAGGCTGGATTCGTGAGCCGAACATCGGTTTCTCGCAGGTGGGCTATACGCCCGATCAGCCGAAGGTGGCTGTCATCGAGTTGGACAAGAACGACCCTGTCCAGACTGGTTCTGCCAGTCTGCTACGCCTCAACGCCGACGGTACGACGACCGTGGCCTATAGTGCTGCCGTTGAGCCCTGGGGACCTTACTTCAAATATAATTATGTAAAATTCGATTTCTCGTCGGTGCGCGAGCCGGGCGTCTATTCCATCCAGTACGGCAAGACGCGGACGAACGATTTCCTTATCGACCAATACGTCTACGACAAGATTACTGATGCCACGACGGACGTCTGGGTTCCCATCCACATGGACCACATGTATGTGACGGAGGGCTATCGCACATGGCACGGCGAGCCGTTCAAGGAGGGATATCTGCAGGCGCCTGAGAGCGACCATTTCGACCTGCACCACCAGGGAGCGACGACCGACACGAAGTACAAGCCGCTGGAACTCATCCCCGGCCTGAACGTCGGCGGCTTCTTCGATGCGGGCGACTTCGACATTGAGACAGGCTCGAACATCAACGTAGTGCAGAACTTCATCCGCACATGGGAACTCTTCCACCCACAGCGCGACGAGACCTTCGTCTCTCAGCAACAGCGCTACGTGGAGCTACACCGCCCCGACAGCGTACCCGACATCATGCAGTTCATTGAGCACGGCACGCTGAACCTCGTAGCCCAGGCCGAGCAGATAGGGCACATGGCCTCGACGCTCTCCAACTCGGTGCTCGACAACTACCACCACCTCGGCGATGCCGCCAGCATCACCGACGGCCTGCACTACGACCCGTCGCTGAAGCCTTACGAGGTGAGTGCCGACGGAAAGCGCAGCGGCACACCCGACGACATGTGGGCCTTCACCAGCCGCAGTGCGCAGCTCGACATCCGTGCCGCCACGATGTTTGCTGCTGCCTGCCATGCCCTGAAAGGTTATAACGACGACCTGGCTGCCCGTGCCCTCACCCAGTCGAAACGGCTGATGCAGGAGGCTACGGAGATTATTCGCAAACGGACAGCAATCAGAAACCAGCAGATGGAGGAAGACTTCAACTGGCTTGACGGCTTCGAGCGTCGCAACGCCATCAACAAACCTGACAAGAAACGCCAACAACTGATGGAGCGCAGCCGCAAAAACCGCAACCGACTGGGCGACATGGCCACTAACCTGCAACTCTATGCCGCCACCGGCGAAAAGCAATATCTCGACAACTTCAGCCTGCAGATATGGGACGCCTTGGAGTTGAACACCACGCAAAACATGCAGACCGCGCTCGATGCCGTTCCCCATATGGATGACGCCTATCGCCAGAAGCTGCGCCCATACGTGGAGAAATATGCCGAATACATCAAGGGTTTCGACCGGCAGAACCCCTACGGCGTGCCCATCGGCCTCGGCAACTGGGCCGGCGTCAATGCCGTCCTCAACTTCGGCATCGCGGTGAACTATGCCCACATCTACTTCCCCGACATCGTTGGCAAGGACGAGGTCTATCGCGTAGCCAACTGGCTCTACGGCTGCCACCCGTACCATAACTACTCGTTTGTAGCCGTCGTCGGTGCTGCCCGCCCCAAGCAGGTGTTCTATGGAAACAACCGCGCCGACTTCTCTGCTATCCCTGGCAACGTAGCCCCCGGCCTGCTGTTCCGCAAGCCCGACCACTTCGAGAATTACGACGACTGGCCCTTCCTCTGGGGACAGAACGAGGGTACCATCGCCGGCAACACGCAGTACATCATCTTTGGCTCATCGTTTAAGAATATTGTTGGAACTAATCAATAAAACTATGAAAGTGCTTATCATTGGTGGAACTGGCACGATTTCGAGTGCTATCACCAGACAATTGGCAGAAAGCGGTCATGAGTTGTGGCTGCTCAATCGCGGCACGCGCAAGAACGAAGTGCCCACAAACGTCAAGCAAATAACCGTCGACATCAACGACGAACGCACCGTGCTTGCCAGTCTGGATGGCGAGACCTTCGACGTCGTGTGCGAGTTCATCGGCTTCATCCCTGCACAAGTGGAGCGTGACATTCGTCTGTTCAAGGGGCGCACACGGCAGTACGTCTATATCTCGTCGGCATCAGCCTACAACAAGCCTGCTGCCAACCACGTCATTACCGAGGGTACGACACTGGCCAACCCTCATTGGCAATATTCACGCAACAAGATAGCCTGCGAGGAGTTGCTGATGAAGGCCTATCGTGAAGAGGGATTCCCCATTACCATTGTGCGGCCCTCGCACACCTACTGCGAACGTGGCGTCCCAGTGAGTGTCCACGGACCTAAGGGCAGCTGGCCCGTGATGAAACGCATACTCGACGGCAAGCCCGTCATCGTGCAAGGCGACGGGACATCACTGTGGACGCTGACATGGAACGAGGACTTTGCCCGCGGCTTTATCGGTTTGTTGGGCAATCCCAAAGCCATCGGCGAGGCGTTCCAGATTATGAGCGACGAGCAACTGACATGGAACCAGATATACGAGTGTGTCGGAAACGCACTCCACATGACACCCAAGCTGTACCATGTAGCTTCCGACTTTCTGGCAGCTGTGGCTCCAAAGGAATGGGACTTCGAGGGTAACCTACTGGGCGACAAGAGCTTGACCGTTCAGTTTGACTGTTCGAAGCTGAAGTGTGCCGTCCCTGGTTTCTGTGCAACTACCCGCTTCGACGAGGGCGTGCGCCGCTGTGTCGCCTACCTTCTGGCTCACCCTGAACTGCAAATAGAAGAACCCGACTTTGATGCCTGGTGCGACCGCGTTATCGACGCGCAAGAGGCAGCAAAATCGGGCTTCTGCTCATGATTTTTGTCATTTCTTGGGAGTTAATGCGGCAGCGATGATTTCCGCCATGCGGTGGGCTCCCTTGCTGTCAGGATGGATGCCGTCGTCAAGCATCTTGTCGCCGTCGTTGGCATAGAGGGTGTGCAGGTCGATGATCTGCGCACCCTGCTTTTTGGCCACTGCTCGCTGAATGGGGATAATCTCGTTCACGATGACGGAGTCGCTGATGTTCCACGTCGGTTTGAAGGCGGGGATGGGCGTGCAGAGGTAAATCTTGGTATCGGGCAGCGCCTTAAGCATCTGCTCCAAATCCTGTCGGAACTCACTGCCATACTGCCAGTTCTCAGGTTTTGAGTCGTTGGTGCCTAACTTGATGATGGCAATGTCGGGCTTGAAAGCCAAGGCGTCGCGCCATGCCTGCTCGTTCATGTAGGGCCAGTCACCCTTGTTGAGCATTGTCCGGCTACTGACACCGAAATTCTTCACCCAGTATTTGTCGCCCAGCAGCTTCTGCAGTTTCGCAGGATAGCCGTATGCACCGGCCATGTCGATGCCGAAGCCATCGGTGATGCTGTTGCCGATGCAGGCTACGCGGATGGCGTCGGGTTTGGGTGTCTGGCGCGCATCGAGCCATGCACCGAGGTCATCGAGCATTCTGTCGTGATACTTGAACCAAGGACCGAATCCAAAGCCGTGATCGCCCGTGGGATAGATATACATGGCGCACTCGTTGCCGGCATTGCGCATGGCCTCATAATACCGCACGCCGTTGGTGACGGGCGGCACCAGACGGTCGTCGCTGGCCATGATGATGCAGGCGGGGGGAGTCAGGTGGCGGCGTACAGCCTTGTCGGTGGAGAACTCGCGCACCAGCTTGGCATCCTTCTGTCCCTCCTCGCCCAGGAAGTTGCGGCACGACCACTTGTGCGACACGCGCTCATCCATCGAGATGACGGGATAGAAGAGGATGGTGAAGTCAGGACGTACCTCGAAAGCGGAGTGTGTCGAGATGACCGACGAGAGGTGACCGCCTGCCGAGAATCCCATGATGCCGACGTCGTGGGGATTGATGCCCCAGATTGTTGCGGAATCGCGGACGATGCGGATGCCCTTCTCCACGTCGCTGATGGGCTTGCTGCGATCACCCTCGGGCAAGCGGTAATTGACGACGAAATAGGCGATGCCGCGTTGGTTCATCCATTTGGAAGCCAAGACTCCTTCATGTCCGTTCGACAGGACGGAGTATCCGCCTCCAGGAACACCGACAACGGCTCTTCCCATGGGTGTTTCAGGCAGGAAGCACACCATCTGTGCTGCGCCGTCGTCAGTGAGGTTCAGCGTAAATTCCCTTGCTGTCTGAGCGTTAGCCGTCAATGCCAACAGCAACAGCACTACTAATTGAATTGTTCGTTTCATCGTTCTTGTCATTTTAGTTACTGATTGTATTTTGGCGCAAATTTACGAAAAAAAGTGCATACCACAGATATATTCCTATAAATTGTTTGGCTGTCTCGCAATTTTTGCCTATTTTTGTAGCGAATAACTGAACTAAACTATGGAACAAGACGGAATTTTGCGCGTCGGCATCATCGGCGCCGGATGGATAGCCGAAAAGGCTGCCATCACCCTGAACGGACTCACAGACTGCAAGGCATACGCCATCGCCTCGCGGTCGATGGAGAAAGCTGAGGCGTTTGCCTCAAAGTGGAACATCCCAAAAGCTTACGGCTCGTACACAGAACTGCTGAACGACCCTGACGTAGACCTGGTATATGTGGCTACGCCCCATTCCCACCACTACGACGTGACACGTGAGGCTCTGCTGGCCGGCAAGCCCTGCTTGGTGGAGAAAGCCTTTATGGCTAACCTGCGGCAGGCCAAGGACATTGTCGGCCTGGCTCACGAACGGGGCGTCTTCCTGGCCGAGGCCATCTGGACGCGCTATCAGCCTGCCGTGGGCATCGTGCGCAGACTCATTGCCGACGGGCGCATTGGCAACCCACGGCTTATCACCGCTACGCTGGGCTACTCGATGGGCAAGAAGGAGCGCATCTTCCGTCCCGACCTCTGCGGCGGAGCACTGCTCGATCTCGGTGTCTATGCCCTCAACTTCGTGCGCATGTTTACCGACAGCGACATCAGTATGCTTGACGGCTACTGCGTCAAGAGCGACACCGGCATGGACCTGACGAACACCATGACCATCATCCTCAACGACGGCATCGTGGCTAACGTTCAGTCGTCGGCGCAGTGTGTGGGCGACAATATCGGCGTCATTGCTGGCACGGAGGGAAACCTCATCATCGACAACATCAACAACCCGCAGCGCATCACCATCAATGGTCCCAACCGTGTCTTCGTCGAGGACATCCATGTACCCCAGCAGATTACTGGCTACGAGTACCAGTTCCTGGCCTGCCGCCAGGCACTCATCGAAGGTCTGTTGGAACCCCGTGAGATGCCTCATACCGAGACGCTCTATATCATGCAGCTGATGGACAGCCTCCGCCAAAAGTGGGACGTCCGCTATCCGATGGATGAATAGGGGAAAAGTAAAAAGGTAAAAAGGTAAAAAAGTAAAAAGGTAAAAAGGTAAAACAATGCCCGTGTTTGTTTAAACATGGGCATTGTTTGATGTATTATCGCGACAGCGGCAACTTTTGATATATTATCGCGCCAGCGGTAGCCAGAGGCTCATGTCGTCGATGCCGCGGTTGTCCCAGGCGTAATATGGGATGAGTCGGACTTTTACCTTTTGCTTGGCGGCGGGGCGCAGCTCGCGGTAGAGGGTGCTGTTGTCCCAGGGGCAGTCGTTGGTGACGAGGGCGTCGGTTTCGAGGGCTGTCATGGTGGTGCCGCTGATGGTGACGGGAACCTCGCGGAACGTGGCATCGGCGGGGATGGCACAATCATTGATACGGGGCTTCCCGGCGGCAGAACCGCCGAGCACACTGATGTCCTGCCCCTCAAGGCAATAGACAATGGGGCCGCGCATGACGGCAACCTGGTTCTTGGCTTCCTCGACCAGCGGGTTGGCCTCGACAAGGCGGACGGGCATGGGCAGGTCAAGTTCGATGACGTCGCCCTTCTTCCATTGGCGGGGCTGGTGCAGGTCTTCCACGAGGATGGGTTCGCCATTCAACTTCAGCGACGGGGCAGTGCTCCAGCCGGGAATGTGCATACGGATGCTCTTGAGGTTCTTAGCCTTCTTGACGGTGAGGCGGATGTGGCCGTCCCAGGGGTAATTGGTCTGCTGCTCTATCTCAAGGTCCTTGGTCTTGAGGGTATTCTGTCCGTAGAGGTTGACCCATAGCGTATCCTTGTTGATGCTATAAGCGTACTCCTGGGCCTGGCAGAGCGTGCGGAGGGTATTCGGCGGACAGCAGAAGCAGGAGATATAGCGCTGACGGTGCTTAGGCCAACGCATAACATAGGGGAACTCCTTGGTGCGGCGCAGGGCCTCGGTATAGAAGAAGTCCTTGCCGTCGAGCGAGATGCCGCTGAGAATGCCGTTATAGAGTTCGTTCTCAATATTGTCGAGGTACTTGGGGTCAGCGGTGGTCTGGAACATGCGCCACGAAAAGAGCAGCATGCCAATCTGGGCACAAATCTCGTTGTGGGCGGCCTCCTGCGGCAGCTGGAACTGGCGTCCGTAGGCCTGGTGAATCTGCTGGATGCTGGGCTGGTCGTAGGTGGTGCCGTCGGGTGAGACGCCGTCGTAGAGGGCTCCGCAGCCACCCATGATGTAAATCTTGTGATTGACGATGTCGTCCCAGATGGCAGTGAGATTTTTTAGCAGCTGTGCCTCGCCGGTCTCGGCATAGAGGTCGGCGACGCCGGCATAGAGGTAGTTGGCACGCACGGCATGGCCCATGGCCTCGTACTGGTCGCGGAACGGATGGCGGTCCTGATTGTGGTCCTCGCCGTTGGTGACGCTGTCGCGGATGGCAATCAGGCCCTTGGCCAGTTCCAGGTACTTGGGGTCGCCAGTCTCTCGGTACATCTCGGCAGCCCCCATGTAGTGGCTGGGGCAGATGGCGTTGCGCGAGAGTTCGGCAGCGTCGTTGGTTAGGAAGTTATACAGGAAGTCGGCAGCTTTCCGCCCGCATTCAAAGAGCGTGGTCTTGCCCGTGGCACGCTTGTGTACGATGCCGGCGGTCATGAGGTGCCCCAGGTTGTAGGTCTCGAAATTCAGGCGCGAGGCGAAGGCGTGTGCCTGGTCCTTGCCAATGGTGATGCCGGCAGCATTTTCGGAGGCCGCCGATGAACCGGTTGGAGTGACGGCATGGCTGTCGATGCCGGCGTTACGCTCACTGATGACGACGGGCGTATGGATGTAGCCGTCGGCACGCTGGGCGAGGGCGACCTGCTCAATAAAGCGGTCCATGAGGGCATCCAGCCGGGCATCCTTGGTGACGGCATAGACGGCAGCGCAGGCCTCTAACCACTTATACATGTCGCCGTCGTGGAAGGGAGGGCCGTGGTGCTTGCCCTTGACGGTGCCGGCAGCCACCTCGAAATTGCGGAAGCCGTGCGAGCCGTGCTTGCCGTCCTTGTCGAGGGTCTCCCACGGCGTGTTCCACGTGTTCCACATCTCCCACACGCCAGAGCTGTGCATGGTGTCGAAGACGTCGCCCCAGAAACCGCCCGTCCAGCGGACGGTGCCCATGGGGAGGTTCTGCATCTTGGCTTGCTGACTGCGGCTCATGTCGGTGAGTCCTTGAGCGAGAGCGGCTACTGCGGTGCAGCAACACACTAAACAGGAGAGGAGGATTCGTTTCATTATCTTTTTTATTTTAAAGACGGGCGGAGGCGGGAAATGTCACCTTCGGGTAAAAAATAGCAATAACGGATATGCCGTTTGTGTAGCATATCCGTTATTCACCATAGATGGCGAGGGTTATCCTTTACTCGTTCGTGTTATGTTCCGGGAGTTGTCCATTGGGGCGGGGACCACCGCGATGACCACCTCTCTGTCCGAAAGGACGACGCGGACGCATGCGCATCTGCTTGTACTGTTTGTACTGTTCCTCGCTCAGTATCTTCTGCATGCGTTCCTCGTACTCTTTGTTCAGATCAATCATCTTCGTCTTCTGCTCGTCAGTCAACTTCAGTTCCTTGGCCATGAACTCTACCATCATCTCTGGGTTCGGACGGCGCGGACCTTTCTGGTCGGCATTCTGCTGTTTGTTACTTTGTGCCATTGCTGCGGTCATCGACACGAGAGCTACCATCGTTAAAACAATCTGTTTCATAATCTTTAATTTTTTGTTTGTTAATGAATTAAATGGATGTCTGTTGTTTATTTACGTTCTTATGACGATGCAAAGGCACAAGAAGTTTAACCGCCCGCCGGAAAGTTTCAGCGAACGGTCAGTCTTTTCCTGCGAACAGACTCTTTGGTTCTGTAAACAGCCTTACTTCCGCAAGGCGATGTTGTAGTTGTAGTACTGCGGGTTGCCCGTCACGTCCTTGATGACACGGATGAAGGGCGGGAAATTGATGCTCTCCTGCCGGGCAACGCCCTTGGTTTCGAGGATGACGAGGTCGCTGACAGGTGCATGGAATGTGTCTATCTCGAAGTACTGTCCACGCCAGATGAAGCTGCTGCGCGTCTTGCGGATAGTGGCGCGGTAGGGGTCGGCCTGCTGCAGCAGCGACTCGTACAGGGCATTGCTGACCTGACGCTCCGTCTCAAGCACTTCGGTAGTCGAAATGCGCTTCTTTGTCTTGTGCACGTTGACCACTTCGCCATGCCAGCTGCGCCGTCGCAGACGCACCTCGCAGTCAGGGTCAGCCACCAGGTATGTCTGGCATATCTCACTCTCGACGCTCTCGGGCAACGGCCCTGTCAGTTCCACGATATAGGTACGCTCGTCCTCGATGGGCTGTGGAATGCCCAACACGTTGGATATCTCCTTCAGCACGCGATTGATTTTAGTGTCGAAGTTGTCGTGGTTGTTGATGACGCGCAGGTGTGGATGTCCCGTCCAGGCACGGTTCACCTTTTTGTCCAGGTCGCGTGCCAATCGCAGGCCCTCCTCGTTGGCCTGCTCGTAGCGCGTGGCATTGGTGGCAACGGTATAGTACTGCTCGGCACCATCAGCAGCACTCACCAGATGTAGCACGGCATCATAGCGGTGGCGCAGTTGGTTGGTATCGGTATGGCACTTCTGGCAGAGTTCGTCCCACATCTCCGGGGCGATGTATGCCGAGATGTCCATGGTTCCGCGGTCACAGACGATGAATGTCGGCTTGGTGCACGTCTCCGCCAATCGCAAAAAACTGTTCTCCAAGGCCAACTGGGTTTCGAGGATGGCCAGTTCGCCTTCGTAATATAGCTTGGGATTGGGCGTCAGGTAGCTCCAGCCGCCCTGACTGTAGAGGGTGGGCACCTCGGGCACGGTGAATACTTTGAAACCGAGATTCGAGAAATGTTCGATGATGCGTACCAGTGCCGTGGTCTTTCCGGCACAGGGACCGCCTGTCAGTACGATACGCTTAATGTCTTTCATTGCGTTTTAAGTTTTTAGCGGCTACAAAGGTAAGATATTATTTTCAGATGACAAAATAAATAGACATCCGTCTTAAAAATAATATATTGTGACAGCACTTATGAAACATTTACTAACCTGCCTCCTTGCCCTTTACACATGTCATGCCTTTGCGGGTGACATCATGGTCCGTGAGGGCGAAAGCATACACGACGCCCTGCGCCAGGCCCGAGAGTGGCGGCGCACCAACGACCCTCGCTGCGTGGGCGGCATTACCATCACCATCGAGGAAGGCCGTTACTATATGAGCGAGCCGCTGTTCCTGCGTCCCGAGGACAGCGGAACCAAGGAGTCACCACTCGTTATCCGCGGACTTGGCAAAAACCACCAAAGCGTCATCTGTGGCGATGCCCGACAACGTCACACCCAGATGTGGCCTTTAAAAGAACAAGGTTACAGCTATCCTATAAAAAAACACGATGACGGTCTTCCTATGAAAGGCATGGAGCGCATACTCGATTTCAACACCACCGACAGAACGATCACTATCCCTACTCCTCCTCAGAATGTTCTACAGACGAAGAACTTGGAAATGGTGGTTCACCAGCGATGGGCCATTGCCATTTTGCGTGTAAAGGATATGAAAGTTGAGGGCGACAAGACGGTGGTATCGTTCATGGAACCTGAAAGCCGATTGGAGTTCGAACACCCCTGGCCACAACCCGTCATCGGAGGCGAGAAGGGGAACAGCTCTTTCCTGCTTCGCACCACAGAACAGCGTGACGGCATTGAGCAGTTGGTCATCGTCGACGGCGCCAACTATGTACGTTTTGAAGGCATAACCTTCAAACACACTTGCTGGAACCGTCCCTTGCACAAAGGGCACGTCACCCTACAGGGCGGTTTTCCTCTCGTTGATGCCTATAAACTGAAAGAAAACCCCGGACTGCCTTGGGACAAGAATCTCGAGAACCAAGCCTGGATAGAGCGCCCTGTCAGTGCTGTCACCGTGCGCAATGCCCATCACGTTGACTTCCACTCGGTGCTGTTCGAGAATCTGGCTGCCACGGCCTTGGACTTTGTCGATAACGTCAGCGATTGTGTAGTACAGAAATGTACCTTCGGCAACATTGGCGGCACGGCTATCATGGGAGGTTCTTTTGCAGAAAGCCCCCGCGAAGTACACCGTCCCTACACCGACCTGGCCAAGCGCTGTCAACGACTGACCATCAAGGAAAACTTCGTTGTAGATGCAGCCAACGAAGACTGGGGCGCCGTGGGCATTGCATTGGGCTATGTACGCCACTGCACCATCAGCAAGAACCACGTGTTTTTCCTCAGCTACTCGGGCATCTGCGTCGGTTGGGGTTGGACACCCCTCAACACGGGTATGGAGAACAACCGCATCGAGGGTAACAATGTCAGCAACTATGCCCGTCAGCTCTATGACGCCGGCGGCATCTATACGCTCAGCAACCAGCCAGGTTCCGTGATTAGCGGCAACAAGGTCTCACGTCCCTACCCTGCCCCCTATGCTACCAACGACCGCGGTTTCTGCATCTACCTGGATGCCCGTACCGACGGTTTTACTATCGAGAACAATTACACCGGCGACATCGCCCCCGGGATTGCCGGTCGTCCTCTCACTAACCAACGGCCCATACGTCGTGACGAGATTGGCGACAACCACCCCGGTCCAAATATCATCTTTAAGCAATGAAGCAAACCAACTACCACCTCTTTGACTTCATGGACTTTGACCCGTCATTGCAGCGGGAAGAAGCCCTATGGAAGGCATACGAACCTAAAAACATAGAGGAACGCAAGGGCGACATCATCGTCACCATTCCCTATCAGCAGCAACTGCATCAGGAAGACATGGCGCCTGACACCACGATGCCCCAGCAGTCTTTCGACCTCATCATCCGGGCTTACGAACCAGACATCGTCCGTCTGTTTACCACCATGAGCGGTGACGAGATGACGGAGTCTGACGACATGCTGATGATGGCGAAGGAGGTAAAGCGCCTGCCCCTAACCGTCCACTCGTTTTCGGATGGTTCGGTAGGCTACGATATCATCGCTGTAAACGGCAAGAAGGTAGCCACCATCGACCTTAACGCACCAGTGTTAGACCACTGGAGCGACCTGCTGCCGCCCCCGCAGCCCGCACCCTTCATCACCTTCTATCCCGATGGTGACGAGACGAAGGGTATTGCCTTGAGCGACGACCACTTCTCGCCTCCCCGCTACGACGCCCTGCCCCTGGGCTTCATATGCCAAGGCGATGCCTCGCCACACGACGCTCTCCCCTCAGCTCTTTTCTCTGCAGGTTGCGACTTTGTCGCAACAAAACATCCCGTTCGCGCCACCATCTCCTTCCGCTGTGCCCCCGACGAGTGCTTCGCAGGCACTGGCGAGCGCTTCCGCAAGATGGACCTCAGCGGACAGACCTTCCAGCTGAAGAACCAGGACGGACAGGGTGTCAACAACCGCCGCTGCTACAAGAACATCCCGTTCTATCTGTCAAGCCGCATGTACGGCTGTTTCTACCACACCTCTGACTACTGCAAGCTCTCCCTGGCCGACCACTCGTCGCGCAGCGTGCAGTTCCTCAACGACCGGGCAACGCTCGACGTCTTTCTCATCGGCGGCAAGACACCCGAGGAGATTCTGCGCGGCTACCGCATGCTGACGGGCTTCCCGCCCATGCTGCCCCTGTGGTCGTTCGGCATCTGGATGAGCCGCATGACATACTTCTCTGCCGATGAGGTCAACGGCATCTGCAACCGACTGAGAGCCGGGCATTATCCTTGCGACGTCATCCACCTGGATACGGGGTGGTTCCGCACCGACTGGCTGTGCGAATGGAAGTTCAACCCCGAGCGGTTTCCTGACCCGCGGGCCTTCATCCAAGGGCTCGCCGACAAGGGCTTCAAGGTTTCCTTGTGGCAACTGCCGTATGTGGCGAATGGTGCCGAACAGTTGGACGAGGCCAAGCGCAACAAGTACATCAGCAAGCCGCCCACTGTTCCCGACGGTTCTCCGTCGGGCGAAACCTCCGGCAGCTCCAACTTCTCCGCCCTCGACTATGCGGGGACGATAGACTTCACCTACGACCGTGCCACCGACTGGTATAAGCGCGCGCTGCTGAAACCGCTGCTGGACATGGGTGTGAAGTGTATCAAGACCGATTTCGGCGAGAACATCCACATGGACCACACATACCATGCCTCGACGCCCGAGCGACTGAACAACATCTATGCCCTGCTGTACCAGAAGGCGGCATACGAAATCACGAAGGAGGTGACGGGCGATGGCATCGTCTGGGCACGTGCCGCCTGGACAGGCTGTCAGCGCTATCCACTGCACTGGGGCGGCGACAGCGAGTCGTCGTGGGCAGGCATGGCAGGCAGTCTGAAGGGTGGCCTGCACTTAGGACTGTCAGGCTTTGCTTTCTGGAGCCACGACGTGCCGGGCTTCCATTCCACCCCCGACTTCATGAACTCGCCCCTCGACGAACAGGTCTATGTCCGTTGGACACAGTTCGGCGTCTTCTCCTCACACATGCGCTACCACGGTACCTGCAAACGCGAACCATGGCACTATCCTGCCATCGCGTCCATCATCAGGAAGTGGTGGCGGCTGCGCTACAAGCTGCTGCCTTACATCATGGAACAGGCAGAGACGTGTACCAAAACGGGCTGGCCGATGCTCCGCGCCCTGCTGATGCACCATCCAGGCGACCGCCAGGTGTGGCACATCGACGACGAGTACTACTTCGGATCGGAGTTCCTCGTCGCTCCCGTCATGAATAGTGACTGCCGGCGGGACATCTACCTGCCGGAGGACCCGTGGGTCAACTTCTTCACAGGCGAGAAGCTTGCCGGCGGACGCTGGTATTACGACGTCGAGGTGCCACTCGACCAGATGCCTGTCTTCGTGCGTCCCGGAGCACGCATCAGGCTGTATCCCGACGATGTCGACAGCACTGACGACATGGACATGACCCGCGCCGTCACCATCGTCATCACCGACGATTACCAAGGCACCGAAATCTAATCTTTTCATCTTTCAATGTTAATCTTTCATCTTTAATCTTTCATCTTTCATTTAACAACGTGGACAGTCACTACATGCAAAGCCTCGACTGGCTGATTTTAGCCATCTATTTTGCGGTCCTCATCGCCATCGGGCTGTGGGCCAGCAGCAAACGTAAGAAAGGCGGCTCCTTGTTTTTAGCCGAACACTCGCTCCGCTGGCACCACATCGGTTTCTCCATGTGGGGCACCAATGTCGGACCGTCGATGCTCATAGCCAGCGCCTCGGCAGGCTTCACCACGGGCATCGTCTCAGGCAACTACGCCTGGTATGCCTTCCTCTTCATCGCCCTGCTGGCCTTTGTCTTTGCACCGCGCTACCTCGGTGCCAACGTCCACACGCTGCCTGAGTTCATGGGACTGCGCTTCGGACAGTCCACGCGCAACATTCTGGCATGGTACACCATCATTACCATCATCATCTCGTGGCTGGCGCTGACACTCTTTGCCGGCGGCATACTCATCCGTCAGGTTTTCGACATACCGATGTGGATGTCGGCCATGGTACTGCTCGTCATCAGCGCCTTCTTCACCATGCTCGGCGGACTGAAGGCTGTCGCCTATACCAACGTCTATCAGATGATACTGCTCATCGTCGTCTCGCTGGTACTCGTCATCGTCGGACTCGACCGCGTGGGCGGCATCCAGTCACTGGTTGACAAGGTCCCTGCCGACTACTGGGTGATGTTCAAGCCCAACTCCGACGAGGCCTTCCCCTGGCTGCCCATCATCCTCGGTTACCCCGTCATGGGTGTATGGTTCTGGTGCACCGACCAGAGCATGGTACAGCCCGTACTTGCCGCCCGCAACCTGCGCGAGGGACAGCTGGGCACCAACTTCACTGGCTGGCTGAAGATTCTCGACGTGGCACTTTACATCCTTCCGGGCATCATCTGCTTCGCACTCTTCGGCGACACCCTCAAGAATCCCGACGAAGCCTACCTCACCATGGTCGAGAACCTCTTCCCCGTCGGCATGGTCGGCCTTGTGTTCGCCGTACTCACCGCCTGCCTCGTCAGCACCATCGGCTCGGCACTCAACGCGCTGTCCACCGTCTTCACCATGGACATCTATGTCAAGCGCTTCCGCCCCAACGCCTCGCAGCGGCACATCAACTACGTCGGGCGCCTGGTGACCGTCATCGGTGCCGTCACCGCCATTGCGCTCACCGTGGCCATCGATGCCATCAAGGGCCTCAATCTCTTCAATGTCTTCCAGAGCGTGCTGGGATTCATCGCGCCGCCTATGTCCGCCGTCTTCCTGCTGGGCATTTTCTGGCGCCGCACCACGACCCACGCTGCCAACTTCGCCCTCACCATCGGTACGGCGTTCTGCCTCACCGTCGGTGTACTCTACCTCTGGCCGCCCGAATGGCTCAACGTAGCATGGCCGCACTTCATGCTGCTCTCGTTCGAGCTTTTCGTCATCCTCGCCGTGGCAATGGTCATCATCTCACTGACCGATGGCGACAAGACCCAGTATGACATTCCCGCTCCCGTCCGCGAGGGCTGGAGCAAGCTGGCCGTCGGACTCTGGCTGGCACTGGCCGCCGTCATGATAAGCCTCTACGTCTACTTCAACTAACATTACATTGCAGTCAACTCATTAGAACCGTGCGAGGGTGAAGCGGATGGTAAGTCCGCCGCCAGGCGTAAGCTGTGCTGTTGCTGTACCCCCGTAGGCAGCCACAGCATTTTTCACGATGGCCAGTCCGAGCCCCGTGCCGCCAAGCTTTCGCGAGCGGCCTTTGTCGATGCGGTAGAAGCGCTCGAAGATGTGGTCCAGGTGCTTCGGCTCCATGCCTGGTCCGTTGTCGCTGATCTGGAACTCGTAGAAGTGACGGCCTTCGGATTCAGTTTCTTTGCAGACCATGGCCAGTCGCGAGGCTCCTGTGGCGTAGGCAATGGCATTGTCGATGATGTTGCGGAAGATGCTGTAGAGCAGGCTGGCATCCCCGACGACTTCTACATTGACTGTTGACCATTGCCCGTTGACCATTCGCCGAGGCAATTGAATCGACGGGGTGATGCCTTTGTCGTGAAGTTGCAGGGCCGTATCGTCGAGGGCACTCTGGATGACCTGCAGGACGTTCACCGGGTGGTAATTGTCGCGTGAGTGTCTGTCGTCCATCTCGTCTAGTTTGGTGAGCGCACTCATGTCCTGCAGCAGTTTGCTCATGCGCTCGCTCTGGGCATAGCAGCGTTCCAGGAAATGTTTTTTCTTGTCCTCGGGCATGTCTGGATGATCAAGAATGCTCTCAAGGTAGCCGTGGATGCTGGCGGCAGGGGTCTTCAGCTCGTGGGCGGCATTCTGCGTCAGTTGTCTTTTGATGCGCACCTTGTCCTCTTCAGAGTGGCGCAGCTTCCAATAGAGCATGATGATGGTGTGGCTGATATCGCCCAACTCGTCGTCGGGCAGGCGTCGCTCCAGTTCATGGTCTATCTCCTCACCCTCTTCTGCCTTGACGGCAAACTCGCGCAGATAGCCGATATGGCGGCTGATACGACGGGTGCTCAGGTAGAGGACGACGCCCAGTAGCAGTGTCAGTGCGATAGCAAAGTAGATGTAGGTATTGTCGGCTTGTAATGAGCGCGTCAACTCGGCAGAATAAGGTACGGCAGCACGGACGATGACGTCGCCGAAGCGGGTGGCAGAATAGAAGTAGGTCTCGTGTGTTGATTGCGACAGGCGTTTGATGTCGTAGCCGTTACCATCACGCAGTGCCTGTTGTATTTCCGTTCGCTGAAGATGGTTGCCCAGCGAATCGGGATTGGCATCGTAGCTGTCGAGAATGACCCGTCCGTCCCTGTCAATAATCGACACGCGGAGGCCCTCCATGCTGTGCCGTTTCACATAATCGCGAAAAAGGCGACCATTGTTCAGACTGTCCTCGCCCAGCGTCTGTACCATCTCGTAGTTGTACATCTGCAGTCGCGAGTGCAGGATGTCAATTTTGTATTCCTTCTCGCGTTGGTATTGATACACGCTGAAGCAGACGGCAAAGAGCAGAAACACGCCGCCGATGCTGAGCAGCAGATTGCGCTGAAAGGATTTACTCCGCAAAGTAGTAGCCATAGCCCACACGTGTTTTGATTAGTTTGCCATAACGGCCTATTTTCTTTCGTAGACGGGTGATGTTCACGTCCACCGTACGGCCGAGCACCAGCACATCCTGTGGCCAGCAATACTTCAGCAGGTCCTCCCGCGAAAACACCGTGCCGGGGTGCTGCAGAAAGAACGACAACAACTCGAACTCCTGTTTCGTGCATATCAGTTCTTCGCCATCAATGGTGACGGTTTTCGCGTTCAGGTCGAGAGTAATGCCTTCATAGCAAATCCTGTTATCTGAAGATGTGCTGGGTGTATCTCCTTGTTGGGACATATAGGCCGTCCGTCTGAGCACCGCTCTCACCCTCGCCTTTACCTCCTTCATGCTCAGCGGTTTTGCAATATAGTCATCTGCACCGATGTTTAGCCCCCTCACCAGATTGTCCTCGCCGTCAAGTGCTGTGATGAAGATGATGGGGATGTGCGCCGTAGCGGGACTATCCTTGAGCCGCCGCGCCATCTGGAATCCCGAGATCTCGCCCATCATCACATCCAGCAAGATTAGCGAAAACTCATGCAGAGGAAGCTGAAGTGCCTCTTCTGCCGAATTAGCCGTCACAACCTCAAATCCTTCAGTCTCCAGATTGTATTGCAGTATCTCACAGATATCCTGCTCGTCGTCAACAACAAGTATTTTCATAAGTCGCATGTGCTCTTTTTGGTGCAAAGTTAGCAATAATTCTGTATTTATTGCCACTTTTACAAATAAATTTGCGAAGATATAACAAGGCACATCCTCTTCTCTGTCACCTATTGATCGTCGTCCATGAGTTCCTGGAGCTTGCTTTCAGGGACGACGGGCACGATGTCCTTGAGGTTGGCACTGGCCGGTTTAGAGAACAGGGCACTTTGATGTTAAATGACGAATTCTTAGGCTATCTTGTTAGAGTGCAAGAGCGACGCATTCATTGCCTGCCTCGAGGAGATAATCGCCGGCAAGGGCATCCAGCTGAACCATTGCGGCTCGATGTTCACGCTGTTCTTCAACTACAGTCCTGTGCACAATTTCAAGGACACGCAACGCTCCGATCAGCAGCGCTTTGCCCGCTACTTCCGCAGATGGACGGCTCGCACGCTGCCCGGTTCTTAGAAGAACTGCAAAAGACAATCAATACGATATGACACGAAGAGAAATGTCGTTAGCGATATTTTGTTAATCTATCTTAAAGCATTGGATAAATCGCTTGCGATATGAAATATTATTCTTACCTTTGCATCGCAAACGACATAAGTAGCAATTTTAAATATAAAAGGTATGCAAAAGATTTATGATTTCAAGGCTTTTTCAAGCAAAGGTAAGGAGATTGATTTCTCACAGTTTCAAGGTAAGGCATTGCTGATTGTGAACACAGCCAGTAAGTGTGGATTCACCCCACAGTTTGCAGGATTGGAGGAACTGAACCAGAAATACAAGGACAAGGGACTCGTCATCATCGGCTTCCCCTGCAACCAGTTTAAGGAGCAGGATCCTGAGGATGATGCTCACATTGAGGAGTTCTGCCAGTTTAACTATGGTGTGACCTTCCAGATCATGAGAAAGGGTGATGTCAACGGTCAAGATGCCCAGCCCATCTTCGAGTATCTGAAAGCTCAGGCTCCCACAGAGGAATACAAGGGACTGAAGGCAAAGGCTACCCGCACCCTGCTGAAGACCCTGAGCAAGAGTATTGAGAAGGACAGCGATATCCTGTGGAACTTCACCAAGTTCTTAATCTCAAAGGACGGTGAGACCATCAAGCGTTATGCACCTACCACAGACCCCAAGGATTTCGAGAAGGACATTGAGGAGATGCTTGGCAAATAATGGTCAATGAAATAAATTATGCACGCAGAATTACAACTTGACAACCAGATCTGCTTCCGACTCTATACGGCAGCAAGGCTCATTACGCAGGCCTATACACCGATGCTGACGGAACTGGGTATTACCTATCCGCAGTACCTCGTACTGATGGTGCTTTGGGAAGAAGACTCCCAGCCCGTGAACGACATCGCCCACAGGCTGCTGCTGGAGACGAACACCGTGACTCCCCTACTCCAGCGCATGGAGAAGTTGGGCATTGTCACACGTAAGAAAGGTGAACAAGACAAGCGCCAGCAGATAGTAAGCCTCACTGAGAAAGGGCGTGCTTTGGAGGAACAAGCCTACAAGCTCATCCCTGCCGGCATGGGTGAAACGATGAAAGTCTGTCCGCTCCAGTTGGATGACTATGTACATCTGGCCAGTGAACTAGACTCGATCATCGACACATTAAAGAAATAAACAACCAACACAAAACATGAAATAATAACTTCGAATGGGCAAGAAGATCAAAGAGTGGCTGCAATCCCTGTCATTCAGGACTGGTGTCATCGTTCTGCTGTGCTGTATTCCGTTCTATATCCTGTCCTTCGCCCAGATGTTGCTGCCCATCAGCACAACAGCAAAAGGCGTGCTTTGGGCTGTGCTCTTCGGACTGGCCAAGACCTGCCAGTATGGAGGTTTGACGATTCTGGGTGTTGAAGGTTATAAACGGCTACGGGATAAATTCAGAAAGAAACAAGAAGCATAAAAGGTTTTAAAAAAGTATATCGCTGACTTTCGTAAGTCAGCGATATACTTTTATACGTTAGTGGAGCTGGAGGGAGTCGAACCCTCGTCCAAACAGGGAAACCATACGCTTTCTACATGCTTATTCCAGCCTTCATTTTCGTGCTGTGGCAAGACCTGGACCACCAACCGCAGCCTTATCCCCTAAAACTTCATCACACTGCCGGGGCTTCCGTGCGACTATTTCCGATTTACCTGCACCGCTGAATCCTCAGATTCGGAACCAGATCCTTGGAGCGATGTCTCGTCCTCCTACCTTGTAAGAGGATAAAGCCAGTAATCTACTGTACTTCGATTAGGCAGCGAGAGCGTACTTTGTTTCGCCAATTAATTGTTCGACCGAATGGATTATGGAGTATACAGCCGTCACTCCGCATGCTTACGTACCATCTCATCCTGCTGTCAAATCCAGTCAACCCCAAAATGCCGTAGCGTATTTCGGCTGCAAAAATAGACATTTTTTTCGAATTGGCCGCCGTTTTATGAAAATAAATTTGTACTTTTGCACAATATTTAACCTTTAAGGGTGTTTAATATAGTAAAAACATATACGCGTATACCTTTTATGAAACGACTATCTTTTCTATTCGTCAGCCTGCTGCTGTGCTGTTCTATGGCATGGGGTCAGTCGGGCATGACAGACAATCAGGTGATGGACTTCGTGATAGAGCAGAATGCTCGCGGCGTGTCACGTCAGCAGATTGTCACACAGCTGATGCAGCGTGGTGTAACCATCGAGCAAATCCGCCGTCTGCAGAAGAAATACCAGAAGCAGATGAAGAACGGAGCCCTGGGTGCCGACGACATCACGGCTGGTTCAAAGGAAGCCAAGAACCGCCTGCGTGAAGCCAACGGCGAAAAGCGACAGGAGCAGAAGAAGCAGGACAAGAAGAATGCCTCGCAGTTCCGCGTGAAGGACACGAAGCAGAAAAACCAGATACAGCGCCACACCTACGACGAGGAGGACGAGGATTTCATGGAGATGGACGAAGCCATGGACTTCATGATGCCCGACTCGCTGAAATATTTCTACGAAGACAAGAAGGAGCCGAAGCGCAAGATATTCGGTCACGACATCTTCAACAACAAGAACCTGACGTTCGAGAGCTCCATGCAGATAGCCACGCCACAGAACTACCGGCTTGGCCCTGGCGACGACGTGAACGTCGACATCTGGGGCGCCTCAGAGGAGAGTGTCACAGAGACCATCTCGCCCGACGGTACCATCAACATCGAGGGCGTGGGCGTCATCCATTTGGCCGGTCTGAGCGTCAGCCAGGCCAAGGCCCGCCTCAAGCAGGTGTTAGGTCCCCGCTATCAGGGTTCTAAGATAGACCTGACGTTGGGGCAGACACGCACCATCACCATCAGCGTCATCGGCGAGGTCATGGTGCCCGGCACCTACACCATGTCGGCCTTTGCCAGCGTCTACAACGCCCTCTACATGGCAGGCGGTCCCAACGAGATTGGTACGCTTCGTAACATCAAGGTATACCGCGGCGGCCGACTGCTGAGCAATGTCGACGTGTACGACTTCCTGCTGAACGGCAAGCTAACGGGCGAAGTTCGCCTGCAGGACAACGATGTCATCACGGTCAGCCCCTACGAGGCACTGGTCAACATCACGGGTAAGGTGAAGCGCCCGATGTTCTACGAGATGAAGAAGTCAGAAACGGCTGCTACGCTGCTGCGCTATGCCGGCGGATTCACGGGCGACGCCTACACCAGAGCCATCCGCATCAACCGCAAGTCCGGCAACGGCTACTCGGTGTTCAGTGTCGGAGAGTTTGACATGAGCTCGTTCAAGGTCATGGATGAGGACTCCGTGAGCGTCGACTCCACGCTGGTGCGCTACCAGAACATGGTGGAGGTCAAGGGTGCCGTCTTCCGTCCGGGCATGTACCAGCTTGGAGGCAGCATCAGCAGCGTCAAGAGTCTGATTGAGGCTGCCGCCGGACTCACCGAGGGTGCCATTGCCCAGCATGCCGTCATGCACCGCATGCGTGCCGACCGCTCGCTGGAGGTGCTGAGTGTCGACATCATAGGCATCCTGGAGGGAACCGTGCCCGACGTGCCGCTGCGCAACGAGGACGTCATCTACATCGCCAGCCGCGAGGAGAACGAAGCCCTGAAGACCGTCACCATCAATGGTGAGGTACACTATCCGGGCGTCTACCGCTATGCCGCCAACGAAAGCATCGAGGACCTCATCCTGCAGGCAGGCGGTCCCACCGAGGCCGCGTCGTTAGTGAAGGTCGACGTGGCACGACGCATCACTAACCCCAATACCAAGGAGGCCGACGACCAGATAGCCCAGACGTACAGCTTTGCGCTGACGCCCGACTTCAAGATCAACGGCCCGGCAGACTTCACGCTGCAGCCCTTTGACGAGGTGTACGTGCGCCGCAGTCCCGGCTATACCGAGCAGCAGAACGTCACCATCGAGGGTGAGGTACAGTTTGAGGGCATCTACGCCCTCAGCAACAAAGGCCAGCGTCTGAGCGAGGTCATCAAGTTGGCTGGCGGACTGACCAAGCGCGCCTATCCCGAGGGGGCCAAGTTGCTGCGCCTGATGACACAGGACGAGCGCGAACAGATGGAGACCATGCTGCGCACGGCCCAGCGCAACAGCGGCAACGACTCCATCGACGTGAAGAAACTGATGACCAGCCTCACCTACCCCGTGGGTATCGAGCTCGACAAGGCACTGGCCAACCCTGGCAGCGACGACGACCCGCAGCTGCGTGAGGGCGACCGCATCGTGGTGCCGCGCTACGACGGCACGGTGAAAATCAATGGTGAGGTGCTCTACCCCAACACCGTCTACTTCAAGGAGGGCAAGAGTGCCGACTACTATATCGACCTGGCTGGTGGGACGACGTCGACAGCCAAGAAGAGCCAGACCATCATCATCTACATGAACGGCATGGTAGCCAAGGCCGACCGCAAGCACAAGCCGCGCCCGGGCTGCCAGATTGTGGTGCCCACGAAGCGCCAGAGACGTGGTCTCGGACTGGCTGAATGGATGAGCATCGGAACCAGTGCCGCTTCGCTTGGTACCATGTTCGCAACCATTGCCAACATACTTAAATAAAGGTTAAAAGGTAAAGATGGAAGAGCAGAAGCAAAAAATCATCAATATCAATGCCGTGGAGGTCGTCCGCCTCCTGCTGGCTGACAAGCGCAAGGTGGCCATCTACTCGTCTGTGGCCGGTGTCATCGGCGTACTGCTGGCCTTCGGCACGCCCAAGGTCTACAAGTCTACCGTCATGCTGGCTCCCGAGGAGTCGGGCGGCGGTTTCTCAGGCAGCATCTCGTCGCTGGCAGCCATGGTGGGCATGAACATGAAGATAGGTCAGACGGGCGATGCCCTTTATCCGGAAATATACCCCGACCTGATGCAGTCGACGCAGTTCATCGTGGGACTCTTCCCCGTCAAGGTGACAACACAGAAGACCAACGAGAGCTACACCTACCAGGACTACATCCAGAAGCACCAGAAGCTGGCCATCCTGGAGTATCCCAAGTCGTGGATCGGCAACATCGTCGAGAAGCTGAAAGGTGACACCCAGCCTGGCCCCGGCCACGTGGTGGATCCTTTCCGCCTGACCAAGAAGGAGGACGATGTGGCCAAAAGCATCAAGAGCAAGATAGACTGCTCGGTGGACAAGAAGACCAACGTCATCACCATCGTCGTCGAAGACCAGGACCCGCTGATAGCCGCCACCATGGCCGACTCCGTGCAGCAGCACCTGCAGCTGGCCATCACCGACTACCGCACCAAGAAGGCCCGCGTGGATCTGGAGTACATGAACCAACTGTTCGACGAGGCCAGTCAGCAGTACCGCAAGGCTCGTCAGAAATACGCCTCTTTCGGCGATGCCAACAGCAAGGTGGTGCTGCAGTCCGTGCAGTCGCAGCTGGACGACCTCGAGAACGAGATGCAGCTGAAGTATAACATCTACACGCAGGTCGTGGAACAGCTCCAGCTGGCCAAGGCCAAGGTCCAGGAGCGCACGCCGGCCTTCACCATCGTACAGAACGCCACTGTGCCCATCAAGCACAGCAGCCGCCCGAAGATTGTCACCCTTATCCTCTGGATGATGCTCGGCTTCCTGGTGCGCTTCTGCATGATAGGCTGGAAGAATCGTCAGAAGTTCATAAACATCTAAGTCTTGAGACGGCATCCGTATATCCTCGCAACACTTGCAGCTACACTACTCGCCATCGTAGTGTGGCTTTTTGTGCCTAAGGAGTACACCGCCGTCACCAAACTCAGCGACGAATATAGTGAAACTGATTTGTCTGTCGGTCTTGACAAGATTAAGACACAGCTCAAGATAGCAACAGGTGGGTATAATAGCGGACTAAATGACATTGAGATATATTGCAAATTATTAAAAACTGATAACTTTGCACAGGCTATCGCTCACAAAAGAGTACCACAATCCACATTGACCTATGGTGAATACCTTCATCAAGAAGATACCATTGCCGCCATCAAGGAACGTATTAACTATAATTGTAGCAGCAAACAGCAAACCCTAACCATCAGTTTTACAGACCGCGATGCTGTAATAGCATCTCAAATGCTTGATAGCATCACATCTCAACTGCAAAATACTATCACAGCATATAGGCGTTCTGTTGCACAAGCTTCATTACTGGAAATTCAAAAGGAGATTTACCAAGCCAAGCAACAATATAGCCATACCCAACATGCTTTTGATGTCTTTGTAGACACACACGGAAAGCAGCATTCATACGAAGTCGAACAAGAAAGAAAAGCCTTGGAAAATGAAGTATTCTTGGCGTACAACCACCTTCAAGAGGTCTCACAACAATATGCGCGTCAAAAAGCACTCACCCAACGATCTTATTGTTCATTTGCTGTAGTAAAATCCAATACGCTCCCTCAAGAGAGCAACGACTACCTGATTGGTTATCTTCTTAGTTTTATCATCATTTCACTCCTTGTCACACATGGTTTCATACTTTATAAAAGAGGCAGAAAAGAGAATATTTCATTTACAGACTGGGGAGATATCTTCTCACCATGGTCTGTGAGTATTCTAATTTGGTTAGGTGTTTTAGGATTCTATTACCTCTTAAATACTGATTTGTATCCTATTACAAGGCAATTCTATTATTGTCTAATCATTTGGCTTCCAATATTCTGTATTTGTTCCTATTTGACCTATTGTCTTCAGCCACAAGAGAATAGTGCATCCATCCAGCAGAAGTATATATATTCCAACCAATATATATTCAATTTCTTCTTTATTGTTTCACTCATCATCACTCCTCTCTATGTGTACAAAATCTTGCAGATTGTCTTAACATTTAGTTCTGAAGATCTCATGAACAATATACGAACCTTAGCCGTCCACGGAGAGGGTGTCGGTTTTCTGAGTTACTCCAATGTCATCAACCAGTCGTTGTTTGTTGTAGCAATATGGTCACATCCTAAAGTCCCGATGTGGAAAGTGATCACTTTAGCGCTGGCATGCATACTCAACTCATTGGCCATCATGGAGAAAGGTACCATTTTCTTTGTATTCATCTGTATTATGTTTGTACTTTTCGAAAAGAAGAAAATTAAATTAGAATCAATAGCGATGGCCGGCATACTGCTTCTTGCATTCTTTTATTTTTTCAACTTAGCACGTTCCGGAGAAGACAGCGACTACCAGAAGAACGAAACATTGCTTGACTTCTTTGCCATGTACGCTCTTTCTCCACCCGTGGCTTTTTGCCAATTGCTTCCTGAGGTGACACAACAATTCGGCACAAACACCTTTGAGTCAATTTACCTTTTCCTAAGACGCTATGGCGCAGATGTTGTTGTCAAGGAAAAACTGCAGGAGTTTGTCTTTGTCCCTATCCCCACCAACGTCTATACCATGTTCCAGCCGTTCTTCATTGATTTCGGCTACAAGGGTATCGCCTTCTTTGCAGCCATCTATGGTACGATGTCTGGATATTTTTACCGGCTATTTAGGAATGCGAATGGCTTTGGCAAGTGCATATATACATACATTGTCAATGTATTGATATTACAGTTCTACCAAGAGAATATTTTCCTAAGCCTCGTATTTGTTCTGCAATTTACTTTCTTTGTATTTATACTTACCCAGGAAAGAATAACTATATCATTCCATCAACAACCGATCAAGCATGCCCCAGAACACGAATAGCCGTCAACGTTCCAGCCTCCTGCGCAAGAACATCGCCGCCTCCTTTCTTCTGAAGGGGTGGTCGGCAGTCATCGTGCTCCTGATGGTGCCTGTCACCATCAACTGCTTAGGCGAATACAACAACGGCGTATGGCTGACCATCAGCAGCGTCATGCTATGGATAGACAACCTCGACATCGGCCTGGGCAACGGCCTGCGCAACAAGCTGGCGGCCTATCTGGCACACGGCGAGGAGC
The DNA here is from genome assembly GCA_946185485.1 of uncultured Prevotellaceae bacterium. Taxonomy (GTDB): domain Bacteria; phylum Bacteroidota; class Bacteroidia; order Bacteroidales; family Bacteroidaceae; genus Prevotella. The sequence continues at coordinate 56,749 of CAMHJQ010000007.1, forward strand.
AGCGCGCTCGTTCGCTGGTCTCCTCCACCTTCGCCATGCTCACCGTCATCATCATCCCTGCCATGCTGCTACTGCTGGCGCTGGTCATGGGCTGCGACACCTACGGCTTGTTGAACGTCGACCCTGCAAGGACCGGCAACCTGGACCAGGTGCTCATGCTGACCGTCACGCTGGTCTGCACCACGTTCGTCTTCAAGCTTATCGGCAACTTCTACATGGGCCTGCAACTGCCCGCCGTCAGCAACCTGCTCATCGTGCTGGGACAGACGCTGGCACTCATAGGTACCTATATTGTCTATCGCAGCGGCAGCCACTCGCTCATGCACATTGCACTGGTGAACACCGCCGCGCCACTCATGGTCTACCTGCTGGCATTCCCCTACACCTTCTGGCACCGCTACCCGCAGCTGCGCCCCAGTCTGCGGCTCGTCAACCTGCGTGAGGCCCGTGGCGTCGTCGGCATGGGGCTGCAGTTCTTCGTCATCCAGGTGTCGGGTGTCGTGCTGTTCATGACGGCTAACATCCTCATCTCGCGCTTCTTCACGCCGGCACTCGTCACGCCCTACCAGATAGCCTACCGCTATTTCAGCATCATGCTGGTGTTCTTCACCGTCGTCTGCATGCCTTTCTGGAATGCCACCACCGACGCCTACGAACGGAACGACATCGAGTGGATACGCAACGCCACACGCAAATTGCGCCTAATGACCGTCGGCATCCTGTGTGCCATGGTGGTCATGGTGGCCGTCTCCAACATCGTCTATGCCGTCTGGATCAACGGCAGCGCCGCCGACATCGACATCCGCATGAGCATAGCCGTCGCGACCTACATCTTCATCCTCATCTACAGCATGCGCTACAGCTACTTCATCAACGGCATCGGCAAGCTGCGCCTGCAACTCATCTTCACCACGGCGGCAGCCATCCTCTTCATACCGTTGGCATACGTCGCGGTGCACTGGACTGGCGACATCATCTGGTTCTTGGCGGTCATGAGCTTGGTCAATATCCCGGGACTCATCGCCAACCGCATACAGTTCCACAAACTCATCAATGGCAAAGCAACAGGAATATGGAACAGATAAATGATAGTCATAGAATTCTTTTCGTACTTGTCTTATATAAATGTACGGTAGAAAAATCAAGGACGTTTCAAACGTTGCTTGCGGACTTTCCTCATCATCAAGCCCATCTTTTCATTTACGACAACTCTCCTTATCACCAAGAAACAAATATTCCAGTCGCCGAGTATGTCCACGACACAGCAAATGGCGGAATCGGGAAAGCTTACAATACTGCCTGCCAATATGCGCAAACACATCAATACCACTGGCTGATGCTGTTAGACCAAGACACGGCATTTCCCCCAAATGCCATCGCTCAGTATTATAAAGCCATTGCCGACAATCCCAACATACAAATGATAGCACCTCGGCACCAGATAAAAACCGGAGAATTCATGTCGCCCACTCATTACCGCATGAAGACATCCCACCTGCAAAGCGACACGCTCTATGGAATAGTTAAATTCAAACAAGCAGCCCCCATCAATAGTGGCATACTTGTTTCAATAGCTTCATTCTTAAAAGTTGGTGGATATGACGAACCTGTCTGGTTAGATTTCTCTGACATTCGTTTTATTGAGAAATACAAGCGTCATTACCATTCTTTTTATGTAATAAAAGACCTGGTATGTGTTCAGAATTTTTCATCAGAGGAAACTGACCTCGAATGCATCTTCAGACGCTATCTTATCTATTTGGAATGTGCTGCCAACTATCCCAAAGAAACCGTCTTAGACACTATCGCCATGACATTGACGACACTTCGTATAACGCTTTCACGCACACTCAAAGAAAAAAAAATCAGATACCTTCACGCATATTGGAATATATATATTAGGAAGTCCAGACATGAATCATAATATCATTGTACTTATGTCGACCTATAATGGCGAAAGATTTCTCCAGCAGCAAGTCGATTCCATCATCAGACAAGAAGGGGTAAACGTCCACTTGCTTGTAAGAGATGACGGCTCCACCGACCAGACACTCTCCATGCTCGAGCAATACAAGGCAAAAGGAGCACTTGACTATTACCAGGGGGGAAATATGGGGTCGGCACGTAGTTTCATGCAATTGCTGAAAGATGCTCCAGCGGCTGAGTACTATGCTTTCTCCGACCAGGACGACTATTGGCTACAGGACAAGCTGTGGACGGCCGTCCAGCACATTGGCAACTCGGAAAGTCCGGCATTGTATTTCTGTCAGACGCAGTTGGCAGACAAGGACCTGAACCATCTTCCGACCCCAAGGCTCAATCCTATGGGTACTTTTGGTGAATCATTGGTTTACCAGTTTATCGGAGGATGCACAATGGTGATGAACAAAGCCCTAAGAGACATTGTCATCACCTACGAGCCCAAGTTCCTGCAAATGCACGATGTATGGATTTATTGTATTGCAAAAGCTATCCATGCAAACGTCCATTACGACCCCACGCCTTACATGTTATACAGACAGCATGACAGGAATGTGGTAGGACAAGGATATGGCCGGTTGAAAGAGTGGAAAAGACGCTTCCGTAGAGTAGTGCAGGAAGGAAGACAGGAGCGCTATCACATCGCTGTCGAACTGCAGCAAGGTTTCAAGGCATTGATGAGCCATGAGAATGCTGAATTGCTAAACAGTTATATCCTCGCAAAACGCAGCATCGTCAGGCGAATAGCTCTCATATTCGACAAGCGTCTTAGGTGTTCGGACGCTGGCACATATCATAGATTTATCTTATCTTTATTACTAAACACATATTAGGGAGATGGAAGATATTAAAGTTTCATTGATTACAATCTCATACAACAGCAGGAAGAGCATAGAGGCAACCATCAAGAGCGTCCTTGCTCAGGACTATCCGCATATTGAATACATCATTGTCGATGGCGGATCCACAGATGGCACCATGGACATTGTCAACCACTATAAAGACCGTATCGCCAAGATTATTTCTGAGCCTGACCGTGGCATCAGCGACGCATTCAACAAAGGAATAGCCTTGGCTACTGGCCATCTCATCGGTATAGTCAACTCCGACGATCTGGTCATCCCTGGCGCCATATCCAATGTGGTTTCTGAATATGAAGAAGGCATTGACATCTATCGGGGTAATTTGATTATAGAGAACCATAAGACTAATTCAAAATACAGAGAGATTCCATCCATGCAGTTCTCCATAACCCCCGTTTTTGTATCTGTTTCCCATGGTGCCACTTTTGTTACCAAGGATGCCTATCTGAAATACGGGACTTACGACGTTAAGATGCGGTATGCCATGGATTTGGACTTTCTCATACGCAGTTACAAGCAGGGAGCCAGGATGAAATACATCAATCACGACATAGAAATATTCAACACCGGAGGTGTCACCAACACCCCACTTGAAAAGAAGAAACAGGAATACATCTATCTGGCAAGGAAAAACGGGGCAAGCATGCTACGTGCCTATTGCTTTTACTATTCGATGAAAGTCGTCAACTGGGGTAAAAAAGCGCTCGACCTGATAGATCCTGACCTCAAGAAAAAAATAAGAATGAGAAGACAATAAAACGCCCATTCTAACATTATATATAATGTAAAACAGCACAAATTATGAAACTGTTCAACATCCTTCTGCATATATGGCACCAGCCGGTGTTCAAGCGCACCATCCTGTTCTTCGCAAGCCTGGTGCCCGACAAGATATATATTCAAATGACCGCCAAGGGCAAGCTGGGATATAGCATCAACCTGGACAATCCGTTGACGTTCAACGAGAAACTGAACTGGCTGAAGCTCTACAACCGCAACCCGCTGTACACACGCATGGCCGACAAGTACGAGGCCAAGCAGATTGTCGCCGAGCGCATCGGCAGCCAGTATGTCGTCAGGAACCTCGGCTGCTGGCAGTCGTTCGACGACATCGACTTCGACACCCTGCCCGACCGCTTCGTGCTGAAGTGCACCCACGACAGCAGCGGTGCCGTCATCTGCCGCGACAAGCGCACCTTCGACCGCGCCGCCGCCCGCAAGCGCATCAGCCTCACCATGCAGATGAACTACTTCTACGCCTGCCGCGAGTGGCCCTACAAGAATATCCCCCATCGCATCATCGCCGACGAACTGCTGGAAGAGCCCGGCGCCGCAGCCTCACCAGGCACCGAAGCAGCACCCCTCAACGACTACAAGTTCTGGTGCTTCAACGGCGTACCACGCTACATGTACTGCACGGTGAAGAGCAACGACGTCTATGAGAACTTCTACGACATGGACTTCCGTGTCGCCGACATCCGCCACGGTTTCCCGCGACACATACCCGAGTTCGAGCGTCCCGAAGCCTTCGACGAGATGCGACGGCTGGCCGCCCGACTCTCAGAGGGCATCCCCTTCGTGCGCGTCGACTTTTTCTACGTCGGCGGCAAGATCTATTTCGGTGAGTTCACCTTCTTCGACTGGGCCGGCCTGCAACCCTTCGACGACCGTCAGCAGGACCTCGACCTCGGAAAACTCATCACCCTCCCCGCCAAACGTTAAATCAGCAACAGTACTTATGCCAAAGCTCTACATGGTTGTCAACGAGGACAGGTTCTTCCTGTCACACCGCAAGGAGATAGCACTTGCCGCCCAACAGGACGGCTGGCAGGTGCGCATCGTCTGCAAAGACACCGGCCAGCGCAGCGACGTCCAGGCCCTGGGCCTGCAGATGATAGACCTGCCCATCAACCCCACGGGCACCAACCTGCTCGAAGAACTACGCACGCTGTGGTTCCTCTACCGCCTTTACCGCCACGACCGTCCCGACGTCGTCCACCATGTCGGCGTCAAGAACATCCTCTGGGGAGGCATCGCCGCCAAGCTGGCCAAGATCAAGGGCGTCGTCAATGCCGTCAGCGGACTCGGCGTACTCTTCTCCGGCGAGAGCTTCAGCTTCAAGACACGCCTCATTCTGGCCGCCATGCGCTATGCCAACCGCCGCCAGCACGTGTCGCTCATCTTCCAGAACCTCGAAGACCGCCAGCTGTTCATCAGCAGGCGCATAGCCACCACCGACCAGTGCGAGTACATCAAGGGCTCGGGCGTCAACCTCACCGAGTTCGCCTACACCCCTGAGCCACCCTACCCGCCCATCAAGGTCATCCTCACCGCACGCATGGTGCGTGAAAAAGGCATCGAAATACTCATCAAGGCCGCCGAACTGCTGCGCCCCGAGATGGAGGGACGCGTCATCTTCCAGCTCTGCGGCGGACTGCACAAGAACCCCAAGGGCTACAAGGACTACGAGCTGCAGGCCATGTGCGACGGCCGGTACGTCCAGTGGCTCGGCCACCGCAACGATGTCTGCCAGCTGCTCAAGCAGAGCCATATCGTCACCCTGCCCAGCTACTACCGCGAGGGACTGCCCAAGTCGCTCATCGAGGCCGCAGCCATCGGGCGGCCCATCGTCACCACCGACTCCTACGGCTGCAAGGACACCGTCGTCCACGGCGTCAACGGATTCCTCGTACCCGTCAAGGACCCCCAGGCCCTTGCCGACCGTCTGCGCCAGCTCATCAACGACCCTGACCTCCGCCAGCGCATGGGCCGTGCCAGCCGCCAGAAGGCCGAACTGGAATTCTCCGTCGACCGCGTCATCGACCACCACCTCTACCTCTATCGCAAGAGTCTTGCTTGACTGCTGTCCCGTCTACACGTTTGTTGTCTGGTTGCAAAGGTACAAAAATTTTTCGAATCCGTTGCATCATCGCACCCCCCAGGAACGCCTCCCCTCTTACTATCTCAGTCCCCCCTATAGTGGGGGGGACGCTTGAGATGTAAGAGAGGCGTTCACTCCCCCCATGTTTTGGGCGATGGGAGAGAGGGTGGCGGAGAGATGCTGGAGGGAGGGTGGAAGCAGGCAGCAGATGCCCGGGAAATGCCGTGCAGGAAATATCTTTGCACGGCGCAGGAAAATTTCCTGCACGGCGCTCCAAAGGGCTCCGCTACGGAGTGTCCGAGGTGGGGCGCGGAGGGGTGAAGGTGGATGGTGGAGGGAGCCATGCGGAGGGTGGCAGGCGGAGGGCGGAAGAGGGTATATTTACGGTTATTTAACAAACTTTACACCCTGTTTGGTTTTACAACCGTCTTGAGACGAAACGGAGACAAACGGTTCGAAGAAATAGTTTCTCGTTCGGAAAAGTCCAAATATATTTGGTTTTTCACTCACTTATTCGTACCTTTGCAAAAAGATAGTTGAAGACGGTACATTAAAGACTAATCATTATACATCAAGGTATGCTACAGATACGCTGCAAGAACAACAACGTGACGAAGAGCTTCCCCGAGGGGACTTCGCTACTGGACGTCTATCACGAGTTTGCCAAGGAGATAGCCCTGCCCTATCCCGTCGTGTCGGCAAAAGTCAACAACGTGTCACAGGGGCTGAAGTTCCGCCTGTACCAAAACCGAGACGTGGAGTTTCTCGACGCCCGCGAAGGCTCCGGGCACCGCGTCTACGTCCGTAGCCTCAGCTTCGTGCTCTACAAAGCCACACAGGACGTGCTGCCGGGCTCGAAACTCTTCATCGAGCACTCGCTGTGCCGCGGCTTCTACTGCAACCTCAAGAAGAAGAACGGAACGACCATCAACGACGAGGAGTTCCGGCAGATCAAGCAGCGCATGCAGGAAATCATTGACCTGGACATGCCGTTCCGACGTACGGAAGCCACCAACGAAGAGGCCATACGTGTCTTCCAGGAGTGCGGATTCACCGACAAGGTGAAACTGCTGGAGACGTGCGGACAGATATACTCCGACTACTACACGCTGGGCAACACCGTGGACCATTACTACGGTCCGCTGGTGCCCAGTGCCGGCTACCTGAAGGTGTGGGGACTGGACCGCTACGAGGAGGGACTGCTGCTGCGCGTGCCCGACTGGAACAAGCCCTCCCAGCTGGCAGAATACGTGGACCAGCCGAAGACGTTCGAGATGTTTGCCGAGAAGACGCGCTGGGACATCATCATGCGCTTGTCGAACGCCGGCGACGTCAACCGTGCCATCCAGCGCGGCTATGCCTCGGAACTCATCCAGGTCAGCGAGGCCCTGCAGGAGAAGAAGATCGTGCAGATAGCCGAAGAGATAGAACGCCGCTTCCACCGCGAGCAGAATCCCACGCGCATCGTACTCATCACGGGACCTTCCAGCTCGGGTAAGACGACGTTCTGCAAGCGACTGTCCGTACAACTGCTGGCCTGCGGACTCAGACCGGTATCGTTCTCGACCGACGACTACTTTGTTAACCGCGTCGACACCCCCAAGCTGCCCAACGGCGACTACGACTTTGACAACATCGAGACCGTGGAGTACAGGCTGCTGCAGGAGCATCTGAAACGACTCATGCAGGGCGAACGCGTGGAGATACCCGAATACAACTTCGTCACGGGACAGCGCGAGTGGAACGGCAAGAAACTCAAGTTAGGCAACGACACGGTGCTCATCATCGAGGGCATCCACGCCCTGAACCCGCTGCTCACCAAGGACATCGACGACCTGCTGAAATACAAAATATACATCTCGGCGCTGACCAGCATCTCGCTGGATGACCACAACTGGATACCGACGCGCGACAACCGACTGTTGCGCCGCATCATCCGCGACTACAACAAGGGGGCCTACAAGGCAGAGGAGTCGATAGCCCAGTGGCGCAACGTCTGCGAGGCTGAGGAGAAGTGGATACTTCCGTTCCAGGAGACGGCCGACGTGCTGTTCAACTCGGCGCTGAACATCGAGTTTGCCGTGCTGCGCATCCACGCCGAGCTGATACTGGCACAGGTGCCCAGAAACTGCCCGGAATATGCAGAGGCCCACCGGCTGATGAAGTTCATACACTGCTTCCTGCCGGTGTCGGACAAAGAAATACCACCCACCTCCATCATGCGCGAGTTTGTGGGCGGCAGTTCGTTTAAATACTAAGGAAAAAGGCAGAGGGAAATCTGCCTTTTGTTTTTTACAGAAACAGCGAGTACTCCTTGACCTGCCAAGCCAGTACGCTGGCTCCCAGCACGTCGCGCTCGCCATTCTTCATGTGCGATACCAACAGGCGCGTCTGGCCCTTGATGTTGCCGAAGACATTCTCTTCGAACGAGCGCTTGGTGGGCTCCAACAGCCATTTGCCAGCCAGCGGGATGCCACCGGTGAGGATGATAGCCTCGGGATTCAGAATGGAGGCATAGTTGGCCAGGGCGCGTCCCAGCATCTCACCGGTACGGCGGTATGTCTCGATGGCCAGGGCATCGCCCTTGTCACACAAGGCAGAAATCACACTCGGCGACAACTCGGCGACATCGCGCATCAAACTCGGTTCACTGCTCTCTGCCATCAGTTCGCGGGCAGTGGCTACGATGCCGTTGGCAGCGCAGTAGGTTTCCAGACAGCCCCGGTGTCCGCAGCCGCACTCACGACCGTTAGGCACTACGCAGGTATGGCCCACCTCGCCGGCAAACCCCCTGGCCCCCATGTGCATCTTGCCGTTGGAGAAGATACAGCTGCCCATGCCGTGTCCCAGCGTGATGACGATAAAGTCCTTCAAGCCGTGGGCAGCACCAAAAGCCTGCTCACCCAATGCCGTACACTGAGCATTGTTGATCAGCGCCACCGCCAGTCCCAGTCGGTCGCGCATGAGGGCAGCCAAGGGGATGACCCCCTTCCATTGCAGGTTCGGGGCATTCTCGATGCATCCTGTCAGGAAGTTACTGCTGGGACAGCACACACCCACTGAACGCACATTCTCGTAGCCACCGTTGGCCTCGACTAACGTGATAATGCGCTCACAGAGTGCCGTCAGATAGTCTTCGATGTCCGGATAGTCCAACGTGTTGAAAGTATCCTGGGCAATGATGTTGCCACGCAAGTCCACCACAGCATACGTCGTCAGGGCGATGCTGATGTCGATACCAACAACCAGATGTTTTACATTTGTCAATTCCATAGTATGATAATAAAAGCTAAGTAGATGAAAAGTTAGAGTAGTAATATAATGAAGCGATATTACTTGAAGAGGGAGTACTCCTTGACCGTCCAGGCCAGGGCACTGGCACCCAGTGCGTCGCGCTCGCTGTTGTCCATCTCGGACACCAACAGCTTCACCTGGTTACGGATGTTGCCAAAGACGTGCTCGTCGAACGACTGCTCGAGGGCAGGCAGGAACCACTTGCTGTAGATGTTCATCTCACCCGCCAGGATGATGGCCTCGGGATTGACCAACGTGGCATAGTTGGCCATACCCAGTCCCAGCTGGGAGCCCATGAGACGGAAGGCCTCCTTGGCAATCTCGTCGTCTGCTTCGCAGCACTGGGCAATCACCTCGGGCGTCAGCTCGTCCATGGCACGCAGCTGACTGGGTGCATCGCTCGCTGCCAACAGTTCCTGGGCCGTGCGTACCAGACCGCGTGCCGAAGCATACTCTTCCAGGCAGCCCTGACGACCACACGTACACTGCCGTCCATGGTCCTCGATGCAGCAATGTCCTATCTCGCCGGCAAAGCCAAGATGTCCCAGATGGGGTTGTCCGTCGGAGAAGAAGCAGCTGCCCAGGCCACCATGACCCAGCGAGACGACAACGAAATTATTCATACCGTGGGCAGCACCAAAGACATACTCGCCCATCGCCGTCACATGGGCATCGTTGCCCACAGCCACTGCCAGGCCAACACGGTCGCGCAGCAAGGCAGCCAGCGGGACAATGCCTTTCCACGGCATGTTGGAAGCATTCTCAATACACCCCGTCACGTAGTTGGCACTAGCAACACTGACACCTACCGAGCGGATGGTCTCATAGCCTCCGTTGGCCTCGGCCAGCATGACGATGCGCTCGCTCAGGGCTTCGGCATAGTCATTGACGAAAGGATAGTCCGCCGTAGGCAGATAGTCCTTGGCCAGGATAGTACCACGTAAATCGACAACAGCAATCGTCGTTACCTTGACACCGATGTCAATACCAATCACCTTAGATTTGATAGATGTATTCATAAAAACTCACTCCTACTGATGATTACTTAAACAATGAGTACTCCTGAACCTCCCATGCCAGTGCACTGGCACCCAGCACGTTGCGAACGTTGTCTTCGATACTGGACAGTACAAACTTCACCTTGCCCTCCACATTGTGGAAGACGTGCTGCTCGAACGACTCGCTGGCAGGCTCCAGCAGCCACTTGCCAGCCCGCGACACGGCACCAGTGAAGATGAAAGCCTCGGGATTGACCACAGAAGCATAATTGGCCAGGCCTAATCCCAACCAATAGCCCGTACGACGGAAGGTCTCGATGGCCAACTCGTCACCATCGTCACAGAAGGCAGCAATGATGCGCGGTGTCAGCTTCTCCACCTGACGCATACGCGTCGGTTTGTCACTCTCGGCCATCACCTCCTGGGCTGTACGGATGATGCCCTTGGTGGCGGTATAGGCCTCCAGACATCCCCGATTGCCACAGCCGCACTCACGACCGTTGGGAATCAGACAGGTATGGCCTATCTCACCGGCAAAGCCACTGGCACCCAGATGAGCCGAGCCTCGGCTGAAGAAACAACTGCCCAGTCCACTATCAATAGATACCACGACAAAATCCTTCATACCGTGGGCAGCACCAAACGTATATTCTCCCAAAGCTATCACGTGGGCATTGTTTCCCAATGCCACGGCTATGCCCAGACGGTCACGCAACATGGCTGCCAGGGGGATGACACCCTTCCAGGGCAGATTGGGGGAATTGACGAGACTGCCTTCCAGGAAATTGCCGCTGGGGATGCTGAGACCCACCGAACGGACACTTTCATAGCCTCCGTTTGCCTCTACCATCGTCAGAATATGCTCACTGAGCACGGCAAGATAGTCGCCGATGAAAGGATAGTCGGTGGAAGCAAATGAAGTTGAAGTAATGATGTTACCCCGGATGTCCACGATAGCACATGTCGTCTTATCGAGATTAATATCAACACCTACAACTCGCGTCTTAATGTTGTCTTGAATCATAATTTTATAGCTTTAGTGGCACAAATGTAGTGTTTTTTTCGTTATCAACCAAATTTTTGTCCGATATTTTTTGCAAAGTGACAAAATATTTTATAATTATAACCATTAATTCAATTTTTTTCGTAACTTTGCAACCTAATATGAACATATAAGAACAAGAGATGAACGTTTTAGAACTCAGTGAACAAGAGATTGGCAGGCGCGAAAGCCTGCAACAGCTTCGCGACATGGGCATCAATCCCTATCCCGCCGCAGAATTTCCCGTAACAGCATGGAGTACCGATATCGTCAACGATTTCGAGGATCTGCCCGTCATCGGCAAAGATGAAGACGGCAACGACGTGCGCGAGACCGCCACACCCGAGAACAGCCGTATGGTGAGCATCGCCGGCCGCATCATGAGCAAGAGCATCATGGGTAAGGCAGCCTTCGCTAAGTTACAGGACTCCAAGGGACGTATCCAGTTGTACGTACAGCGCGACTCCATCTGTCCTGACGACAACAAGGACCTATATAATATTGTATTTAAGAAGCTCCTCGACCTGGGCGACTTCATTGGCGTGAAGGGTTATGTTTTCCGCACCAAGACGGGCGAAATCAGCGTTCACGTGATGGAGATGACGGTGCTGAGCAAGAGTTTGAAGCCGCTGCCCGTCGTCAAGACGGATGCCGACGGCAAGGTGTACGACGCCTTCGACGACCCTGAGCTGCGCTATCGTCAGCGCTATGTGGACCTCATCGTAAACGCTGGCGTCAAGGAGACGTTCCTCAAGCGTGCCACCATCATCCGCACGCTGCGTAGCATTCTCGACAATGCTGGCTATACGGAGGTGGACACACCAATCCTTCAGAACATTGCTGGTGGTGCCTCGGCTCGCCCGTTCATCACCCACTTCAATGCGCTGAACCAGGATATGTACATGCGCATTGCTACCGAGCTCTACCTGAAGCGCCTCATCGTGGGCGGCTTCGAAGGTGTCTACGAGATGGGCAAGAACTTCCGCAACGAGGGCATGGACAAGACCCACAATCCGGAGTTCACCTGCATGGAGCTCTATGTCAGCTACAAGGACCTGCTGTGGGGTATGACCTTCACCGAGAACATGCTGGAGCAGATATGTACTGCCGTGAATGGCAAGCCCGAAGTGGAGATTGACGGTAAGGTCATCTCGTTCAAGGCACCCTTCCGCCGTCTGCCCATCCTCGATGCCATCCAGGAGAAGACTGGTTTCGACTGCAACGGAAAGAGCGAGGAGGAGATTCGCACGTTCTGCCTCTCAAAGGGTATGGACGTCGACGAGACCATGGGTAAGGGCAAGCTCATCGACGAGCTCTTTGGCGAATTCTGCGAGGGCAGCTTCATCCAGCCGACCTTCATCACCGACTATCCTGTGGAGATGTCGCCGCTGACCAAGATGCATCGCTCGAAGCCCGGACTGACCGAGCGTTTCGAGCTGATGGTGAACGGTAAGGAGCTGGCTAACGCCTACTCTGAGCTCAACGACCCCATCGACCAGGAGGAGCGTTTCGTAGAGCAGATGAAGCTGGCCGACAAGGGCGACGACGAGGCGATGATCATCGACCATGACTTCCTCCGTGCGTTGCAATACGGTATGCCTCCCACCTTCGGTATTGGCATCGGTATCGACCGTCTGGTGATGGTGCTCACCGGTAAGTTTGCCATCGGCGAGGTAATGCTGTTCCCACAGATGAAGCCTGAGAAGAAGATTCCTCAGAGCACCCCTGCTGAATGGGCAGAGATTGGCGTCGCCGAGGAGTGGGTTCCTGTACTCCGCAAGGCCGGCTTCAACCTCGTTGCAAACATTGCCTCTGAGAAGGCCCAGGGCCTGCAGCAGAAGATTGGCGACATCGTCAAGAAGTACAAGCTCGACATGCAGAAGCCCTCTGTCGACGTAGTGGCTGAGTGGATTACTAAAGCGAATGATTAATATTTAGCAGCGGACTACAGGACTTAAGGACTTGTCCGCGCAACAAAAAAGTCTTTATGTCCTGTAGTCCGATGCAAAAAGAAAGAATTGTCAAATTATAAATTATCAAGGTGTACGATTGCGGTAGAATAGCGATTATCGGTGGCGGCAGCTGGGCAACAGCCATAGCCAAGATTGTGGTGCAGCATACGCACCACATCGGCTGGTATATGCGACGCGACGACCGGATAGAAGACTTCCGCAGACTGGGACACAACCCTGCCTATCTGCAGAGTGTGCGCTTCAACATCGACGAGATTACGTTCTCCAGCGACCTCAACAAGATTGCCGAGGTGTACGACACGCTGGTGTTCGTCACGCCGTCGCCCTACCTGAAGAGCCACCTCAAGAAACTCAAGACACGACTGCGCGACAAGTTCATCGTCACGGCCATCAAGGGCATCGTGCCCGACGAGAACCTGTCATGCTCGGAATACTTCCATCAGGTCTACGACGTGCCCTATGAGAACCTGGCGTGCATCGGCGGTCCCTCACATGCCGAGGAGGTAGCGCTGGAACGACTCTCCTACCTCACCGTGGGCTGTTCAGATCACGAGAAGGCGCAGGCCTTTGCCGACATCCTGACGAGCGACTATATCAAGACCAAGACATCGACGGACGTCATCGGCATCGAGTATTCCAGCGTGCTGAAGAATGTCTACGCCATTGCCGCCGGCATCTGCAACGGACTGAAGTTTGGCGACAACTTCCAGGCCGTGCTGATGGCTAATGCCGTACAGGAGATGGCACGCTTCCTCAAGGTCGTACACCCCATTGAGCGCAACATCGCGGACAGCTGCTACTTAGGCGACCTGCTGGTGACAGGCTACAGCAATTTTTCTCGTAACCGCACCTTCGGAACCATGATAGGCAAGGGCTACTCGGTCAAGAGTGCCCAGATAGAGATGGAGATGATTGCCGAGGGCTATTTCGGCACGAAGTGCATGAAGGAAATCAACCGTCACTGCCACGTCAACATGCCCATCCTCGATGCCGTATATAATATATTGTACGAGCGCATCTCACCACAGATTGAAATCAAACTGCTAACAGACTCATTCCGATAAAAGTAAAAAGGTATAAAAATAAAAAGGTAAAAACTTTAAAACTATGAGTAACATCAAACTTGACATCACAAAGGCTGCCTGCTTCTTGGAAGCTGGCGCCGTGAAGGCTTTCGAGCCATGCGTAAAGAACGCTCAGCAGGCCTTGGAAGAGGGTACATGCCCTGGTAACGACTTCCTCGGCTGGCTGCACCTCCCCACAGAAATAACCCCCGCATTCCTCGACGAGATTGAGGCCACAGCCAAGGTGCTGCGCGACAACTGCGAGGCAGTGGTCGTTGCCGGTATCGGCGGTTCGTACTTAGGTGCCCGTGCCGTCATCGAGGCTCTGAGCAACTCGTTCGGCTGGCTGATTCAGGACAAGAAGAATCCTATCATCCTCTTTGCCGGCAACAACATCGGCGAGGACTATCTCTTTGAGCTGACCGAATATCTGAAAGACAAGAAATTTGGCGTCATCAATATCTCGAAGTCGGGAACGACCACAGAGACTGCCCTGACCTTCCGCCTGCTGAAGAAGCAGTGCGAGGCCCAGCGTGGCAAGGAGGAGGCCAAGAAAGTCATCGTAGCCGTAACGGACGCTAAGCGCGGTGCTGCCCGTACCTGCGCTGACAAGGAGGGTTACAAGAGTTTCATCATCCCCGACAACGTGGGTGGACGCTTCTCAGTATTGACGCCCGTGGGTCTGCTGCCTATCGCCTGTGCCGGCTTCGACATCAAGCAACTCGTCAAGGGTGCCCAGGACATGGAGAAGGCTTGCGGCAAGGACGTTGCCTTTGAGGAGAACCCAGCAGCCCAATATGCTGCCGTCCGCAACGCACTCTATGGCAAGGGCAAAAAGATTGAGATCATGGTGAACTACCAGCCCAAGCTCCACTACTTCAGCGAGTGGTGGAAGCAGCTCTACGGCGAAAGCGAGGGTAAGGACAAGAAGGGTATCTTCCCTGCCAGCGTCGACTTCACCACCGACTTGCACTCTATGGGTCAGTGGATTCAGGACGGCGAGCGCACCATCTTCGAGACCGTCATCAGCATCGAGGAGCCTGAGAAGAAGCTGCTCTTCCCTGAGGACGAAGAGAACCTGGACGGTCTGAACTTCCTGGCTGGCAAGCGTGTGGACGAGGTGAACAAGATGGCTGAGCTGGGTACCCGTCTGGCTCACGTCGATGGTGGCGTGCCCAACATCCGCATCAGCGTGCCCAAGCTGAACGAGTACTACATTGGACAACTCATCTTCTTCTTCGAGATTGCCTGTGGCATCAGCGGCAACGTGCTCGGTGTGAACCCATTCAACCAGCCTGGTGTAGAAGCCTACAAGAAGAACATGTTTGCCCTGCTCGACAAGCCTGGCTACGAGGCCGACAGTAAGGCCATCAAGGAGCGTCTGGCTAAGGAGCAATAATTATTAGCAGCGGACTACAGGACAAAAGGACTTGGCTATGCAGAAAAAAGTCCTAAAGTCCTGTAGTCCGTTGCAAAAAACTAATTGATGAACGGAGTAATTAAGAAGTATTTAGAGAGGCACGGTTTTGAGCGGTTTTGTCCGAAAGCCGTGCTTTTCGATATGGATGGGGTCATCTACGACTCCATGCCGAACCATAGCGTATCGTGGCACCAGTCGATGAAAGACTTCGGCCTGGACATGCCCTACGAGGGAGCCTACCAGTATGAAGGTATGCGGGGTGTGGAGACCATCAAGGTGTTGGCACGTGCACAGTGGCAGCGCGAGCTAACCGACGACGAAGCGAAGGAGATGTATGCCCACAAGGCAGAGGTGTTTGCCCGACAATGTCTGCTGACGCCTGCACAAATCATGCCTGGCATCAAGACGCTGATGCAGCAAATCAAAGCCGACGGACTGAAGATCTGTGTGGTGACGGGCAGTGCCCAGCATGCTTTGCTAGACAAGTTGCTGATTGATTTCGAAGGGTTACTGAGGGAAGAACTGATTGTGACGGCCTTCGACGTCAAGCACGGAAAACCCAATCCCGAACCTTATTTAATAGGTATGAAGAAATGTGACGTCGAGCCTTGGGAAACGATGGTCGTCGAGAATGCACCATTGGGCATTCAAGCTGCCGTAGCAGCCCGCTGCTTCACCTTTGGGGTTAATACGGGTCCCCTACCCGACCAAATGCTGACAGATGCCGGTGCCGACATGGTGCTGCCGACAATGACCGCGCTCAGCGACCGCTGGAAGGAGCTAATGGCAGCGATGGGCTAAACGCCATCCTCATCATCGTCTTCAACTGACTGGCCAGACCTTCCCTCGGCACCATTGGTATCCATCTGAGTGTCCTGGCTGACAGCCAACTCACCCATGCGGGACAACTTGACTATCAAGGGAATATACTCGTCGGTCTGAGGAATACCGACGCTGGCGGCAAACTCCAGCCAGTCACCATTGGCCTTGTCAAACACGATACCCTCCAGAATGCCTGACTTACGATAATTCTCAGGAATATACTGAAGGAAAAAAGCCTTCGTAAACTGCTTGCTGTAGAATACCGAGCCATCCTGACGCGACACCTTCAGTTTGAACACGTTGTCGACAAACTTCTGCCCTACTTCGTCCTTCACAATAGGCAGGGAGTCGGCAGGTTCGCGCGAGACGCTGACATGATAGGTTTTCCCTATCCATGCCACATCACGGTCGTCATGATAAACCTGCATACGAATCGGTTCCTTGGAGGCCTTTTTCACAATACGCTGGGTGATGATGTCGTCACCTTTTTTCTTGCTACCACAAGCCGAAAAGACCAGCACGGAAACTGCGGCAAGAGCCACTATAAAAGTCCTATTCTTCATATTCTCATTGACAAATACTCTGCAAAGGTAGCGTAATTCGGGGGAAAAGCCAAATTAAAAGACGTTTTTTTTTGCCATATCCCTTTTTCTTCGTACCTTTGCAGGCTGAAAATAACAAAAAAAGAAGACAATGAACTATCTTGATAGAAACGAATTTAATTTCGAACCCAGTCAGAAAGTGGTTGATGCCATTAAGAATTTTGACCCCAAGACCTTGTGTTTCTACACCCGCATCTATGACGAAGGCAAGAAGAGCGTCATCAGCGTCCGTCTGAGCGAAATCTATAAAGTTCCCGAGGAGCAAGTGCTGCTGACCTACGGCGGCGAAGATATGCTGAAGAATGCCATCCACTACTTCCTGTCTATCAACAGCCAAGGAGACGCCCAGACTCCCAATACCAAGATTCTGATTCCCGAATTTTCGTGGTGGTACTACAACCGTGTGGCCAGCGAGTGCGGCGGCACCTTCGAGATGTACCCCCTGCACGAGCAGGAGGACACCTTTGCCTACGATGTCGACGAGGTCATCGAATACACCAACCGCGTACATCCCCGCATGTTGCTGCTGGCATCGCCCAACAACCCCACAGGTAACGGTCTGACACCGGAGGAGACGGGACGTATCATGGAGAATATCCCCTCAGACACGATGGTACTCATCGATGAGGCATACGCCAGCTTCATATCCACGGACACCGACTATATTGCCCCGCTGGTCAACAAGTACAGCAACCTGATTATCTCACGCACGCTGTCTAAGTTCTATGGGCTGCCTGGTCTTCGCTGCGGCTTCGGCTTCATCGGCAAGGGTCACGACCAATTCTTGAGCTACGTCAACAAGTACTTAGGCTACAACCGCTTCTCAGAGGCCGTCGCACTGGCTGCCCTGGATAGCGACGAGCACTACCGCCACGTAGCCGACGACATGCAGTGGGGACGCGAGCTCTACAAGAAGGAGTTAGGCGGTCTGCCCGGCTTCAAGGTATATAAGTCGGTGGCTAATTTCATCCTCATCAAATATCCCCTGGAAATGAAGGAGGCACTGATGGAAGCCCTGAAGATACAGGACTACAAAATCAAGTTCATGGGCGACAAGGGTCTGGAGTCGTGCCTGCGCATCACGCTGGGCCGCAAGGAACAGACGCAGGTGGTTTGCGACACCATTAAGGCCGTATATGAAAAGGTAAAAAGGTAAAAAAGTGGACGAGAAATTTAAAGCAACACTAAAGTCATCAGAGACGGAAGACTGGCTTGACCTCCATGTTATCCGTCCCTTCTGTTATTATCTGGCAGTATTCTTTGCCAAGTTCGACGTACATCCCAACACCGTCACCATCTGGTCGATGATTATTGGTGCCGCCAGCGCTTTCTTCTTTGCCTGCGGCAGCTTCTACTACAGTGGCATGTGGGGACTCACGATGAACATCATCGGCATCGTGCTGCTGATGGTGGCCGACATCTTCGACTGCACGGACGGCCAGCTGGCACGCATGACGGGCAAGAAGAGTCGGCTGGGGCGCATCCTCGACGGTGTGGCAGGCTTCGCGTGGTTCATACCCATCTATCACCTGATGGTTTATCGCTTCTACCTGCACCACGACATCGAGTTCTCCCTGTTAGGCATTGCCAACACCGAGCAGAACGCCCTCATCGCTACAGCCGTGGTCTATGCACTGGGCCTCGTTGCCGGCATTGCCGGAACAGGAGGACAGCAGCGACTGGCCGACTATTACATCCAGATACACCTCTTCTTCCTGAAAGGCGAGAAGGGCAGCGAGCTTGACAATTCCCGTCGTCAGCAGGAAATCTACGACCAGATGGGTCCTGACACGCCCAAGGTGGAGCGCTACTTCCAGAAGACCTATATCGACTATACCAAGAAGCAGGAGAAGACAACGCCCCAGTTCCAGCGGCTGATGCAGAAGATTCGCGAGAGATTCGGCTCGACGGACAACATGCCTGAGTCGGTGCGCAAGCAGTTCCACGATGCCTCTCTGCCCGTCATCTTCTGGAACGGTCTGCTGACCTTCAACTTCCGTTCCTTCTGGCTGTTCCTGTTCTGCCTGCTCGACGTGCCTGCCTTCTATTTCGTATGGGAAATCGTAGGCATGGGCCTGCTCTACACCTATGTCAGATACCGTCACGAGTCGTTCTGCAAGAAGATTGCCGACAGCCTCTAAACCCTCTGCTGATTTGACGATTTACTGTTTGACGCCATGAAGTGGACAAAGCAACGCTTGAACAACCTTTTTTTCTTCCTTGGCTGCGCTGCCTGCGTAGTCATGCTGTTCACGTTTGACGTCAGTTTCGTCGAGTTGTGGGAACATATCACCCATGCAGGCTACTGGCTCATTCCCATTATCGGCATCTGGCTGGTGGTATACGGTTTGAACGCTCTGGCGTGGCGTGCCATCATCTTTGGCAATGTCGGCCAGGAGGAAATCGAAAAGCGCCAGTTGGACAGCCGGAAATTCTTCTGGCGTATCTACAAACTGACCATCACGGGTTACGCCCTGAACTATGCTACACCAGTAGGAGGACTGGGCGGCGAGCCCTACCGCATCATGGAACTGTCGAAGGACATCGACAACCAGCATGCAACGTCCAGCGTTATCCTCTACGCCATGATGCATTTCTTTGCCCACTTCTGGTTCTGGTTCATCAGCATCTTCATCTACCTCGCCTTGGTATTGGTAGGCGACATGCCCATCACGGTAGCCATCGGCACCATCCTCGGCATCATCGTCGTCTTCTGCCTCATAGCCTTCTACATCTTCTCAAGAGGCTATCGCCACGGATTGGTCATTTACGTATTAGGACTGATAGCCAAAATCCCCGGACTGAAAGGCTGGAGCACACGTTTCCAGCAACGTCACGCCGAGGCCCTACAGAACATCGACGCCCAGATAGCCGCTTTGTATCATCAGGACACTCGGGCCTTCTACACCAGCCTGGTACTGGAATACGCTTCACGCATGGTGCAGAGCCTTGAGGTGATGTTCATGCTCCTGTTGTTCGGCATCGATTGCGGAGGCGGCTTTGACGGACTTTTGCTGACCTACCTGCATAGTGTGCTGATAGTAGCCTTCACCACGCTCTTTGCCAACCTCATCGGTTTTCTGCCCATGCAGATTGGCGTTCAGGAGGGCGGATTTGTGCTGTCTATAGCCGCCTTGGGACTGTCTGCAGCACTGGGCATCTTCGTCAGCATCATCTGCCGCGTGCGTGAAATCATCTGGATAGCCATCGGCATGTTGCTGATGAAACTACGATGAACGGCAGGCAACAGCGTCCACTAATATTCTCAAAAAAATCTTAATACATTATTCTTTATTCGTCCTATTCCCTTTTTATGCGTAACTTTGTACCTTGTATATAATAAATAAAGTGCGCGTATGATGATACGAAAAGTTTATTTCACACTGGCAGCAATGCTACTTATGCCTATGGGAGTATTAGGACAAACATATCAGCAGTTATGGAAACAGGTGCAGGAAGCCCAGGAGAAAGACCTTCCCCAGACAGCCATCCAGCAACTGGAACGTATTGAGAAGAAGGCCCAGAAGGAGAGTGCCTACGGCCAGCTGTTGAAGTCGACGTTGCTGCACGCACGCCTGCAGGCGGAAGTGTCAGCTGACTCGCTGCGCTCTTCCGTTTCCCGTTTGGAGCAGAAAGCGGAGGGCCTCAACGACGAGGCGCTGAAAGCCGTCTATTATACCGTCTTGTCGAAGGTGTATCAAAACAACAGCGGCTTCTTCGACGATGCCGACACCAAAAGCCAAAGCTATCAAGAAAAGGCGTTGGCCCATCCCACCATCCTGGCCGGCAAGCACGCCGCCGACTACGAGCCTTTTGTCATCAGCGGCAAGGACAGCAAGACCTATTTTAATGACGACCTGCTGAGCGTCATTGGCAACGAACTGGACGCTTGGCGCTGCCTGCACGACTACTACACTGCCGCCGGCAATCGCTCTGCGGCCTGTCTGACGGGTGCAAATGCGTTCGACACCACCGCGCAGCTCGATTCTTTGGCAGAGGTCTATGGTGACCTACCCGAGGCTTGCGAGATAGCCATCAAGCGTTATGGCCTCATGCATCAGGATGACGATGCCACGAAGATAGCCTACGTCAGACAGTCACTGGCCAAATGGGGCAGTTGGAAACGCGCCAACTGGTTCAAGAACGAGGAACGTGAACTGACAACCCCCACGTTTTCTGCACAGCTCTCCAAGCAGTTGGCCATGCCCCAAGAGCCACTGACCATCCAGCTGGAGCTGCACAACGTCCAGAGCCTAACCATGCAGGTCTACCGCACCCCACTGAAAGGTGACACCGAACTGAATGCCAACAACGACTACAAGCAGTTGAAGTCGCAGTTGCGGGTCAGGGCAGACCTCACACGCACACTCCAGTTCCATGGACATGCCGACTATGAGTACTTCAAAGACTCCATCCAGCTGGCAGGCCTTGAACCGGGTGTGTATCTCATTGAGTTTACCTCACCGCAGACAAATCCTTCACGCCAGCTGTATTTCGTATCAGGCCTGCGCGTACTCTCGCAACCCATGCCCCAGAACAAAGTGCGCTATGTGGTTGTCGACGCCCGCAGTGGACAGCCTGTTGCCAATGCCACGCTGCGCATGGCTTACAATACCGGCTGGAAGAAACCCAAGAAAATCGAGGAGCACACCTGCAACAGCCAGGGTGAACTGCTAAAAGACATGGGTGACCGTACGCCCTCAGAGATCTATGCCGTCACGAAGACCGACTGCTACAGTCCTTCGGCTAATGCCTACGGACGCTTTGGCTACTACGAACAGAGTTACAATAGGGAACACCTGAACCTCTTTACGGACAGGAGCATCTATCGTCCGGGGCAGGCCGTCAGCGTGACTGCTATCGTCTGGAAGGACCTGTCTGCCATCGACAACGAGGCCGTCAGCGGAAAGAAGGTGACCTTTGCACTGCGCGATGCCAACGACAAACTGGTAGCCGAACAGCAGGCAACCACCGACAGCTACGGCAAGTGTGCCACCCAGTTTACGCTACCCACCAATCTGCTGAACGGCCGTTTCACCATCCGGGCAGCAAACAGCAGTTGCAGCTTCAGCGTCGAGGAGTACAAGCGTCCCACGTTCCAGGTGGAGTTTCCTGAATACAAAGAGAGCTACAAGGCCGGTGACACCGTTCGTGTGCAGGCCAAGGCCATGACCTACGCTGGCGTACCCGTCCAGGGTGCCCAGGTGAAATACACCGTCAAGCGCCGTGTTGCCTACTGGTGGCTCAGCTACTCCTGGTATTGGGAGGGTGGCTACTTCGGACGCGGCCTGCAGGAAGAAGTGCTGAGCGAGGGCGAGGCCACGACGGGCGACGACGGCACCTTCGATGTCGCCATGCCCATGCGTCTGCCTGACGACATCGGCTCTGCCCGCATGTACTACCATTTCGTGGTCGATGCAGACGTGACGGACATGGCTGGCGAGACACACAGTGGCACACTGTCGCTACCGTTGGGCACCAAACCCACCGCCCTGACCTGCAACATGCCCCAGCAGGTACGCAGCGACCAGATGCCCCAGGTGACGTTTACCCGCTGCAATGCTGCTGGCAAGGAGATAGCGGGAACCGTCAGATACCGCATCGACAACGGCAAGTGGCTGGAGTGCGCAGCCAATTATCAATTATCAATTATCAATTATCAATTAAAAAGCGGCGAACACCGTTTGGAGGCTGTCTGCGAGGCCGACACCATCAATATGACGTTCGTCGTATTCGGCCTTGACGACAAACGGCCCGCCACGACGACCCACGACTGGTTCTACGTGTCGCACACCCAGTTCCCCAATGATGGCACACCCGTCACGCTGCAGGTGGGTTCCTCTGACCCCAACCTCCACATCGTCTATGGCATCTATGCCAGCGACAAGGTCATCGAGAGTGGTGTAGTCAAGAAGAGCGGCGAACTGCTGAACCGTAAGTTCACCTACAAGGAGGAGTACGGCAACGGCCTGCTGGTCACCTACGCATGGGTGAAGGACGGCGTATGCTATACACACCAGCAGACCATCAAGCGACCCACGCCTGACAAACAACTGCGCCTGTCGTGGGAGACCTTCCGCGACCGGCTGACACCAGGTCAGCAGGAGGAATGGAGGCTGAAGGTGCTGAACCCCGATGGCACACCAGCCAACGCCTCGCTGATGGCGGTGCTCTACGACAAGAGTCTCGACCAGCTGAAGCCCCACCAGTGGACGTTCTCGCCCACGGCCTACATGCCGCTGCCATCGACATCGTGGTACTTCCACCATGCTGGCTCCTTGGCGTGGAGAGGCTATCAGAGCAATCAGACCTACCTGACGATTTCCACGATGGCATACAGCCATTTCGACGATAGTGTATTACCCTATTTTGTACCTCGGAGACTGTATAACGTTCACGTTCGCGGCATGCGTACGCTGGCCAAGAGTGCAGCAGTCATGGAGGAGACTGCCATCGGCGCATTCGATGTCGTAGGCAACGATATGGCAGCAGGTGAAGTGCTGAAAGCCAAAGAAGTAGTAGTGGCAAGAACCGATGCCAAGGCCGCCATGGTTGCTGACGAAGCAACGGAAGAGAAGCAAGGAGAACAGGAGGTACAACTGCGCGAGAACTTGCAGGAGACAGCTTTCTGCTACCCCACCCTGACCACTGACGAGAAAGGCCAGGTGGTGGTGAAGTTCACGCTGCCCGAGAGCCTGACCACATGGCGTTTCATGGGCATTGCCAACACCGCCCGGATGCTCTATGGCAGCATCGGCGGCGAGGCCGTGGCCAAGAAAGACGTGATGATACAGCCCAACGTGCCGCGCTTTGTCCGCATGGGTGACGAGGCGCAGATTTCTGCACGCATCTTCAATACGAGTGAGAAAGCAGTCAGTGGCACGTCCAAACTGCAGCTCATCGACCCAGAAACCAACAATGTGGTGATGAGTCAGGAGCAGTCCTTTGCCGTCGAAGCGGACAAGACGGGGACGGTGACGTTCCAGGTTTCTTGTTCCAAGTTCCAAGTGTCCCTGCTCATCTGCAAGGTGACCGCCGCCGGTGATGGCTTCTCGGATGGTGAGCAGCACTACCTGCCCATCCTGCCCGACCGCGAGCATGTCACCAAGACCGTGCCCTACACCCAGCATGAGCCGGGCGTGAAGACCATCGACCTGACAGCACTCTTCCCGCAGGGCACCACACAGCAGAAGATGACCGTGGAATACACCAACAACCCGGCTTGGCTGATGGTACAGGCATTGCCCGTCATCGGCGAACCGTGGGAGCACAGTGCCATCGACCAGGCTGCCAGCTACTACAGCAATATGCTGGCCAAGACGCTGCTGGCACAGAGCCCGCAGGTGAAGGGCGTCTTCGAACAGTGGAAGCGCGAACAGGGCAGCGAGACATCCCTGCACGCACAACTGGAAAAGAACCAGGAACTGAAAGACCTCGTGCTGGCTGAGACACCGTGGGTACAAGATGCCGACCGCGAGACCGAACAGAAGCAGCGCCTGGCAGACTTCTTCGACGAGAACGGCATCAACAACCGTCTCGCCACGGCTGTCGAGAAGCTGAGGAAATTGCAGAACAGCGACGGCTCCTTCTCGTGGTATCCCGGCATGAGTGGCTGCACGTACATCACCGTGGCCATCGAGGAGATGCTGGTGCGCCTGAACGTCATGACGGGACAGCAGAATGACACGCGCCAGATGCAGGACAAGGCCTTCAACTATATCGGCGAAGAGATGGCAGACCTCGTGAAGGAACTGAAGAAGCAGGAGAAGAAGGGCCACAAGCCGTCATTCCCCTCGTTTACCGCCCTGCGCTGGCTCTACCTCTGTGCCTTGGACGGCCGTCAGCTGGCGCCCAATGTACAGTCGGCCAACGACTACTTGATTAAACTGCTGAAGAAGGACATCAAGCAACAGACCATCTACGAGAAGGCACTCACAGCCGTCGTGCTGGCCAAGCACGGAGAGACGAAGAAAGCCGCCGAATACGTGCAGAGCCTGAAGGAGTACACCGTCTATACTGAGGAGATGGGACGCTACTACGACACCCGCCGCGCCAGCTATTCGTGGTACGACTACAAGATACCGACGGAGGTGGCTGCCATCGAGGCCATCCAGATGGTGACACCCAACGACCAGCAGACGGTCGACGAGATGCGCCGCTGGCTCCTGCAGGAGAAGCGCACACAAGCTTGGAACACCGCCATCAACAGCACCAATGCCATCTACGCCTTCCTGAATGGCAGCAGCCAGCTGACGACAGACTATACGCCCACCGTCCTTGCCATCGACGGTACGGCCATCGAGACCTCCAAGGCCACGGCAGGCATCGGCTACGTGAAGACGGCCATCACTGAGCCGCAGGGCAAGACCTTTACCGCCACCAAGACCAGCGAGGGAACGTCGTGGGGTGCCGTCTATGCACAGTTCCTGCAGAAGACCTCCGACATCGAAGCCTCACAGAGCGGCATCACCGTCAAGCGCGAACTGTTATTGAACCATAATGGCCAATGGTCAACGGTCAATGGTCAATGCGCTGTCGGCGACCGCATCAAGATACGCCTCACCATCGAGACCAGCCGCGACCTCGACTTCGTACAGGTCACCGACCGCCGTGCCGCCTGCATGGAGCCCGTCAAGCAGCTCTCCGGCTACCAGCATGGTGCCTATGTATCGCCCAAGGACTTTGCAACCAACTATTACTATTACGGGCTGGCCAAGGGCAAGCATGTGATAGAGACCGAATACTACATCGACCGTGCCGGACAGTACGAGACGGGCACCTGCAGCGTTCAGTGTGCCTACGCTCCTGAGTACCGTGCTACGGCGCCGTCAATGGTGTTAAAGGTTAAAGGTAAAAAGTAAAAAGAAAGAAAACTAAGAAAGAAAATGAATACGAAATATACAAATAAGGTATGGAGGCAGGTAATAGGTATTTTACCTTTTTACCTTATTACCTTTTTACCTTTCCCCGCAGCAGCACAGAAACTGACGATAGAAAAGAGTACTGTCGACGTTGGCCGCACCGGTTGGCAGAAACCTGTCACCGCCGTCTTCGAACTGCGCAACAAGAGCCACCGCAAGCTGCACATCGACAAGGTGGTGCCCGACTGCAACTGCACCGTCGTTGACTACCCCAAGGGAGAAATCGCGGACAAGTTCCAGATACGCATGACCTACGATGCCCGCCAGCTGGGACACTTCAACAAGCAGGCTGCCATCTATTCCGACGGCTCCAAGAAGCCCGTCTACATCATGATGAAGGGTGTCGTGCTCGAACACTATGTCGACCTCTCAGGCAACTATCCTGTCGTCATGGGCGACCTGCGGCTCGACAAGAACGAGCTAGAGTTTGACGACGTCAGCCGCGGCGAACGACTGGTGCAGCAACTGCACATCTACAACAACAGCACGCAGACCTACCAGCCCAACCTGATGCACCTGCCGCCCTACCTCTCAGCCAGCATCGTACCCGAAAGGATGCAGCCAGGCGATGAAGGCGTCATCACCGTGACCCTCAACTCCACCAAGCTGCACAACTACGGACTCACACAGACCTCCGTCTACCTGGCAAGCAACCCCGGCGACAAAGTCAGCCCCGACCACCAGATAGACGTCTCGGCCATCCTGCTGCCTTCATTCTCAGGCGTCAACAGCGCGCAGGCTCCCAAGATAGAGCTGTCTGCCGAGACTGTCGACATCCAGTTTGAGGGCAAGAGCAAGCAAACGGAAATCATCAACATCGCCAATATGGGCAATGCAGAACTTGACATCTCGTCGCTGCAGATGTTCACCAGCGGTCTGCGCATCTCGCTGGACAAGAGCCGTCTGCAGCCAGGGGAATACGGCAAGCTGAAGATTACGGCCATCCGTGGCGACCTGCAAAAGGTGCGCACGCGTCCCCGTATCCTGATGATTACCAACGACCCGCAAAAGCCCAAAGTCACGATCAAGGTGAACATCGTACAATAGTAAATAGTTCATCGCCTCTAATCATCAACTTCAAAGAGGTAATCATAAATTTCAAACTTCAAACGTCAAACTTCAAAAAAAAATACCACTCCATGGAGCACCCAGAGAACAGTTCAGAATATGCCGGCCTGCAAGTGAACAGCGGCGTGGCACAACCCAGCATCATCAACCCCTATCTGAAGCGTACACGCATACGCCGTCGTGAACTCACAGCCGCCGAAATGGTGGAGGGCATCGTCAAGGGCGACGTCACCATCCTCTCGCAGGCTGTCACCTTGGTGGAGAGCGTCAACCCCGACCATCAGGCCAAGGCTCAGGAGGTCATCAACAAGTGTCTGCCCTACAGCGGAAACAGCATCCGCGTAGGCATCAGCGGCGTGCCCGGCGCCGGCAAGTCGACCAGCATCGACGAGTTCGGCATCCACGTGCTCAAGGAGAAAGGCGGCAAACTGGCCGTGCTGGCCATCGACCCATCGTCAGAACGCTCCAAGGGCTCGATTCTGGGCGACAAGACACGCATGGAGAAGCTGAGCACCCATCCTGACTCGTTCATCCGCCCCAGCCCAACGGCAGGCTCTCTGGGCGGCGTGGCCCGTAAGACGCGTGAGACCATCATCCTCTGCGAGGCTGCGGGTTTCGACAAGATATTCGTCGAGACCGTCGGCGTGGGACAGAGCGAGACAGCGTGCCACTCGATGGTAGACTTCTTCCTGCTCATCCAGCTGGCGGGTACCGGCGACGACCTGCAGGGCATCAAGCGCGGCATCATGGAGATATGCGACGGCATCGTCATCAACAAGTGCGACGGCGACAACGTCGACAAGTGTCACATGGCTGCCACCAACTTCCAGAATGCTCTCCACTTCTTCCCCATGCCCGAGAGTGGCTGGACGCCCAAGGTGCTGTGCTACAGCGGCTTCTACGGCTACGGCATCAAGGAGGTGTGGGACATGATCTACCAGTACATAGACTTTGTCAAGGAGAACGGCTACTTCAACTACCGCCGCAACGAGCAGTCGAAATACTGGATGTACGAGAGCATCAACGAGCAGCTGCGCCTCTCGTTCTACAACAATCCCGTCGTTCACCAGCAGCTACAGGCCGCCGAGCGCAGTGTGCTGGCCGGACAGCAGACCTCGTTCACCGCCGCCCAGCAGTTGCTCGACACCTACTTCCAGTTACTCAAGTAATTATATATATTGAAGTCAAACAGGTAATCATAAATTTCAAACTTCAAATTTCAAAAAAAATATTCCATGCTGAACATTGAGATTGACGAAGATAGCGGTTTCTGCTTCGGTGTGACCACGGCCATCCGCAAGGCCGAGGAGGAGCTGGCAAAGGGCAACGGGCTCTATTGTCTGGGCGACATCGTGCACAACGGCATGGAGTGTGAGCGTCTGCGCCAGATGGGCCTCATCACCATCGACCACGAGCAGATGAGCCGACTACACAACGTCACCGTCCTGTTGCGTGCTCACGGTGAGCCACCCGAAACCTACGAACTGGCCCGCCGCAACGACATCGAAATCATTGATGCCACCTGCCCCGTAGTTCTCCAGTTGCAGAAGCGCATCAAGCGACAGTACGACGAGTCGCTGCAACACCCTACGGTCTCCCCTCGCCTGCCCCAGATAGTCATCTTCGGCAAGAAAGGCCACGCCGAGGTGCTGGGGCTGGTAGGACAGACGCAGTCGACGGCACTCGTCATCGAGAACTTCGACGAGGTGAAGAAGCTCGATTTCTCCCGCGACATCTTCCTCTATTCACAAACCACGAAGTCGCTCGACGAGTTCCACCGCATCATTGAGTATATCCAGCAGCACATCTCGCCCGAAGCCACCTTCCGCAGTTTCGACACCATCTGCCGTTCCGTTGCCAACCGCATGCCCAACATCTCGCAGTTTGCCCGCCGCCACGATCTGGTGCTCTTCGTCTGCGGCCGCAAGAGTTCCAACGGCAAGGTGCTCTTCAACGAGTGCCTGCGCGTCAATCCCAACAGTCACCTCATAGAAGGCCCTGAGGAAATCGACCCCTCATGGCTCGTCGGCATCCATACCGTCGGCATCTGCGGTGCCACCAGCACCCCCAAATGGCTCATGGAGCAGTGCCGTGACGCCTTGCAGAAGTAAGGCAACGGGAAACCCAGACATTAGAACGAAACGTAATTTCGTGGCCTCGAATCCGTAATTTTCGAGCCTCGAAGATTACGTTTCGTCGATAGCGGGCAGGGTGGGCGATTTTTGGCTATCCATGGATGACAAATGACAAATGACAGATGACAGTTATTGAAAAATTGGTGGACGTTTAAGATTAGTATATATATATTATATATAATATATATATACTAATATCTCTTTCCTCTCAAATTCAAAAAACTGTCATCTGTCATCTGTCATAACTGTCATGAGCAATTTGCAAAGACATTGTGCCCTTCCCTGTCTGACTACGCTACCCGCTCACGGAAGCGCTGCAGGAGCCATTCTTTCTGTTCGGCAATGGTCATGTGGCTGTTGTCGAGCAGGAGGGCGTCGTCGGCCTGCTTCAGGGGCGACACCTCGCGATGGGAGTCAATATAGTCACGCTCCTGCACATTCTTCAGGATGTCGGCATAGTCGGCCTCCATGCCCTTGCCCTTCAGTTCGTCGTAGCGGCGCTGGGCACGCACCTCGGCAGAGGCGGTGACGAAGACTTTCAGTTCGGCATTGGGGAAGACAACGGTACCGATGTCGCGACCGTCCATGACGACTCCCCCACCCTGTCCCATCAGCTGCTGCTGGGCTACCATGGCTTCGCGCACAAAACCCAGCGTGGCAATAGGGCTGACATGGTTAGACACCTCCATGCTGCGTATCTGGTCTTCCACCAGCTCACCGTTCAGGTAGGTGTCGGGGCGACCAGCCTCTGGATTGAACTTAAACGTTATCTGGATATCTGACATCTGCCGGCGCAGCTCATCCTGGTCGATGATTTCGCGCACCTCCTGACCTGCATCGCCTACCGTCTTGAAAATGCCGTGACGAAGAGCATACAGGGTGACACAACGGTACATGGCGCCTGTGTCGACATACACATATCCTACCTCGCGGGCCAAATCCTTGGCCATGGTGCTCTTGCCGCACGACGAATGGCCGTCAATAGCTATCGTAATTTTTTTCATATATAGTTGCGTTATGACGTTATCATGTTATAAGGAGTAGCTGACGTTAATCAACAGCGACGAGGCCGACACGTGGTATTTGGCGTAGGCTACATGCAGCTTGAAGCGCTCCAGTTGCAGGCCGCCGCCGATAGAAAAGCCCGCACCATGATTGCTGGCACCATCGCTGTCGCTGACCTTCATCTCGCTGGCACGACGGAAATTGTAGCCTGCCGACACATAGAACTGCTCTCCTAACAGCAGGTCGGCACCCACGGCCAGGTGCTTGATGAACCCCTGGTCCCAGTTGTTCAGCCTTGACAGCGTAGCCGACAGACGCAGCGGCGAGCCGACAAGCCGTTTGGACACGCCGAGCTGCAAGTCCAGCGGAATGCGCTCAAAGTCGTCGTCGTAGGCCTTGATCTGTCCGCCCAGGTTCTTGGCCACGGCCGACAGCGACCACTCGTGTGTGGGGTCGTAGTAGTTGATGCCGAGGTCGACGGCTACGGCTGCCGAGCTGTAGCCCGCGATGTGCGACGAGATGAAGCGGGCTGTGATGCCGCCGCTGATACGGTCGCTCAGCAGGTAGGCCAACGTACCCGCCAGGGCAATGTCCTTGGCCGAGAAGTCACCCGTCTGGATGTTCTCCACCGTCGTTTCCTTCATCGTCCCATAGTCCATGTACTGGGCGCTGACACCCCAGGTGGCACGCTCCTGATAGGCTTTGACAAACGATGCCGAGGCGGTGGTGGCACCCTCCATGTAGGTCATCAGGTTCAGGTTGATGGTCTTGTCGGCCACATTGCTGATGAGTGCGGGATTGTGGAATATCACGGTGGCATCGTTATCGGACAGGGTGATGTTGTCGCCACCCAGCGCTGCCACATGGGCACTGACAGGCAAGCGCAGGAAACTATACACCTCCTGGCTCTCCTGGGCCGCCGCGTCTGCAACGGCCAGCATGGTCAGCAACATCACTAAAAATACGTTCTTCATCTTCTATTCAAACGGCAAAGGTACTAAGATTATTTCTTTTCCCCGCCCATTTTTTGTTTTTTTATTCTTTTATTCTCTTATTCTTATATTCTTTTTAGTACCTTTGCACGCAAAATGGAACAGAAAAAGTCGCCACAGGCAGACATGGAGCAGCGTCGAACCACAGCATTCCTGCTGGGGTTGGCTTTTGTGCTGTCACTATTCTACGTGGCGCTGGAGTGGAACTCGACATCGACACCGGGCGACGGATACATACCTCTTGACCTCAGCCAACTGACCCATGAGAGCGAACTGGTGCCCATGCAGAACATGGAGACCGTACAGGAAATCAAGGAAAAACAGGAGAATCCCAAGTCGGAGCAGCTGCGAGTGGTAGACGACGACATCGAGCTGGACGACATGGACGAAGAGGAGCAGGAGCAAGAGGACGAGGAGCTGCTGCGGCAACTGGAGGAAGAGGACGAAGTGGCGCTGGAGGCCATGGGAGTGGACCCTAACAATCCATTGAACTTCCGTGTGGTCGAGGAGCTGCCGCAATTCCCCGGCGGCGCCGTAGAATTCCTGAAGTGGCTTACCAAAAACCTGCGCTATCCGCATTTAGCCCGTCAGCGTAAGATACAAGGCAAGGTGCTGGCCGTCTTCTACGTAGAGAAAACGGGCAAGGTGACAGGCATCAAGGTCACCAAGTCGCTCTCGCCGGAATGCGACCGCGAGGTGGTACGCGTGCTGGGCATCATGCCCGATTGGACACCCGGCATCCAGAACGACAAGCCCTGCCGCACCAAGGTGTGCATCCCCGTCGTCTTCAAACTTTGAAAAACAGTAACGTGACAACGACATAAACAACAAAATAATCATGGATCAACTATCATCCGACATCATCCTGCAGCAGGTCAACAACTGCTTGGCCCACCTGCCCTACGACCGCAAGCCCGCCTCGCTCTACGAACCCGTTCAGTACGTACTCTCACTGGGCGGCAAACGCATCAGGCCTGTACTCATGCTGCTCAGCTACAACCTGTGGCGCGAGCACCCGGAGGATATCCTCATGCCCGCCATCGGACTCGAGACCTACCACAACTATACGCTGCTGCATGACGACCTGATGGACCAAGCCGACATGCGGCGCGGACACCAAACCGTACACAAGCGCTGGGATGCCAACAAGGCCATCCTATCGGGCGACTCCATGCTCGTGCTGGCCTACCAGCGGGTGGCACAGGTACCAGCCGACAAACTGCAGCAGGTACTCGACCTCTTCACCGTCACGGCGCTCGAAATTGGCGAAGGGCAGGAGTACGACATGTCTTTCGAGACGCGCAACGACGTCACCGAGGACGAATATATCGAGATGATACGCCTGAAAACCAGCGTACTGCTGGCCTGTGCACTGAAGATGGGAGCTATTCTGGCCGACGCACCCCAACAGGACACCGACCGCCTCTACCTGGTGGGCGAACTGCTGGGACTGGCCTTCCAACTGCAGGACGACCTGCTCGACGTCTATGGCGACCCGAAGGTATTCGGCAAGGCCATCGGCGGCGACATCACGTCGAACAAGAAAACCTACATGCTCATCAACGCATACAACCGCGCCAATGACGAACAACGTCAGGAGTTGGAACAGTGGATCATGGCCAAGGAGTTCAATCGTGCAGAGAAGGTTGCCGCCGTCACCCACCTCTACGACGAAATAGGCATCCGTAAACTCTGCGAGCAGAAAATCAACTACTATTTTGACCAGGCGCGGCAGACGCTCGATGCCGTTCACGTACCTGAGGAGCATAAGCGGGCCCTGCGTGCCTATATGGACGACATGCTGCACCGCAACAAGTAATGTCAAACAGCACAAATGCAAAAGTTCATCGACACACACTGTCATCTGGACGGTGAGGAATTCAATGACGACCGCGACACAGTCATCCAGCGTGCACAAGAAGCTGGCTGCCAAGCCATATTCCTGCCCGCCATCGACCTGAAATCGTGCCACAGCGTCATCGACGTCTGCGCCCAGCATCCTGGCTACTGCTATCCCATGCTCGGCCTGCATCCCGAAGAGGTCCGTGCCGACTGGCGTGACCAGCTGACGGCCATACGTGCGTTGCTGAAGTTCCCTCTCCCTTTGGGAAAGGCGGGGAGTGAGACTCCCCTCGCCATCGGCGAGGTAGGCCTTGACTACTACTGGAGCCGCGAATTCGAACAAGAGCAGCTGCAGGCCTTCGAAGAGCAGGTGCGCTGGGCCGTGGAGCTGCAGCTACCGCTGATGATTCACTGCCGCAAGGCCCAGAACGAAATGGTGGCTATAATAAAGAGGTACGCGAGCGAACTACCTGGCGGCGTCTTCCACTGCTTTACGGGCAACGAGCAGGAGGCACACCAACTGCTGGAGTTCCCACAGTTTGTGCTGGGCATCGGCGGCGTACTGACATTCAAGAAGAGCCACCTACCCGAGACACTGGCCGCTGCCGTTCCACTCAGCCGCATCGTCCTCGAGACCGACGCCCCCTACATGGCTCCAGTGCCACAGCGCGGCCAGCGCAACGAGTCGGCCTACATCCGACACGTCATTGCCCGGATGGCAGAAGCCTATCAAGTCAGCGAGGAGGAGATCTGCCGACAGACTAATGCCAACGTCGCCCGCGTCTTTGGCATATAGTTAACAAATCATAAAGTTCAGAGCACAAAGTGACAAGTTCAAAGAAAAGATAGTACCTTTGCATCCGCTTTGCAAAAGGAGAGGTGCTCGAGTGGTTGAAGAGGCACGCCTGGAAAGCGTGTAGCCGGCAAAACTGGCTCGCAGGTTCGAATCCTGTTCTCTCCGCAGGACAAACAGGTTCAAAACGCCAAAAGGCGAATCCTGTTCTCTCCGCAGGACAAACAGGTTCAAAACGCCAAAAGGCGAATCCTGTTCTCTCCGCAAAAAATAATGCCATAAATATTTGGCGGTTTCAGATTTTTGATGTACCTTTGCACCCGCAAAACCCAAAAGGTACTGCAATAGTTCTCATACATGGTGCCCGTAGTTCAGTTGGTTAGAGCGTCAGATTGTGGTTCTGAATGTCGACGGTTCGAGTCCGTCCGGGCACCCTCCAAATTAAATCCCTGTAAGTCAAGTACTTGCAGGGATTTTTAATTCCCAAACCTTCCAGTTTTGATGGAACATTGATGGAACATTTTTAAGTTGTTCCATCAATGCCATAGGGCTTGTGTTCACAAAGAACCATAATAATCCAATTACATTCATCCCTTTGTGATTAGTAAAAATCAGTTGTTATCATTGGTATTTATTATTAATGACCCATTTGCCTTCCTTACGTCCACCTTCACGAATGAGAACACCCAATTTCTTCAGTTTGGCAATATCCCTTTCGATGGTTCTCTCATTGACACCTTCCTTTTCCGACATCTTTTCCGACATCTTTTCCGACATCTTTTCCGAAATCTTTTCCGAAATTGTCTTTGCAGATAAGAAAGGATTAGCAATTATCATTTCAACTATCACTTTCTGTCTGTCAGTTAGTTCTTTTAGGTCATCTTTGGGGCCATCTTTTGGGTCATGATTATCTTTACTGGCTATGTCAGCAATGATATTGCCAGCAGCCTCATGGCAGGGGATGGTGATGCGGAAAAAGGTGCGCTCTTCATCTGTCATGACGATGGCGCGAGGCGATCCATTGGCCTTCAGCACATTCTGGATGGTAGGAATACCAGTGCTTCGTCCTTCGGTCAACTCCAATTCCTTCAGATATTCGCCCAAACGACGGTTACGATAACGTTTAGAGATAAGCAGTTCACCGCGACTGATATCAGCAGCAGGGATGCTGCGGTCTGGTCCACCAACGTTCTGAATGGTAATACTCTTCGGTTCAACAGTGATTACTACAGGCTCCCACTCCCGATAATCGCGATGATAAAGCGAGTTCGTAATACTTTCCTCCAATGCCTGATAGGGATAGGTGTAGAACTTAATACTGTGGTTATCATTCTTGGGCTTAATGATGGACTGCATCACCACCATGCGATTCAGGTATTCCAGTGTCCGTTCAATAATCTGTGTCACGGAACCAGTAATGATAGGAGCCTCATAGAGATTGTTAGGATTTGCCAACCGTCCTTCAGGGAAGAACACGACTTCCACCTGTGTCCGTTTGAAGAACTTACCCGGGTTCTCGCAGAACATCATAGCGGCAACATTCCTCAGCGAACGGTTCTCTGATGGCCCAACATACAAGTCCATCTGTTCCAAAATCTCTTCCAATGGTCTTTCGTATAACTCATTAGCCAGTTTACTGCCAACCTTCACCAAGTATTCACGAAGCAACAACGTAGATATATCCTCTACTTTAATGTCAGGATTCCCCCTTTCGTCAAAGGGCACACGACTGGCCAGTTCACGCAGTTCGTCCAGCACCTCACCCTTGGCAATGATACTACTCGTACCGCTACGAATATAGAAGTACTCCTTACTACCATTCTTCGCTGTCACATTCTCAGGTACAGAATATGGCCTATTGATGCCAGCAGGACACCAAATAACAAGTACCTGTTTTCCATCCACCTCTTCAACGCTCGTTCTGGGCAAATAATACGGTGACATCTTATTGTTATAGCCAACCATCTCCTGAAGGATACCGTCAATCTTCTCAACGGGCACACCTTCCACAGGACGGATAGCCATTCCTGTATCATCATCGCTATCCACGCCAACCAATATATATCCACCTCCAAGATCGTCGAAATCATTAGCGAAAGCACATATGCTATGGTATATGCTTGCTGGATTCCAACCTTTCTTGAACTCAATCCTGTTGGACTCTATTTTCTGCTTATTCAGCAGATCTTCTATGTTTATTGCCAGTGCCATAATCTATCTCGCTTGCAAAATTAATGATTTAATTCGATATTGTCACGTTGTAATAGCATTTTCCGCCTTTATATTACTTGTAGAACGCAATCCAGTTGGTTCTGAATTTGTAACTTGGGGTTGATTTTATCACTGGAAAGTTTTCCTTGACCAGTTCCGCCTAGTATCGTTATTAGTTATGCCATCTTTTTCATCTTCAAATGTAGAACCAGTATCACTCTTTTAAATAGAGATGAGAGGGAACGTTGTTTAATGGGGGCAATAGCAACGGAGTTGAGTACAATACATAAAGTGTATGCATGGTACGAGTCATTGCGACATATAACGATTTCCTAGAATCATCAGAACTGGCTCCTTCATATACAGGCAATATTACAATATCAAACTGTAATCCTTTTGCACTATGATAGGTCATCACTTTTGGTAAGTCCGTACGGAAGTCCAGGTTTCCATAGACTTTTCTTTCCGCTGAACTTTCTATTTGGAATTTGTACTCAAAATTGATTTTTGCAGTATATAATTGTCTGCATGTTTGCTCGACAAGAGAATTGCTATGAAGTAAAATCCCTATTGTTGAATCCGGGTTTTTCCTAATTATTTCAGCAATTGCATTCATCTGTGCATTAAAATCAGGGAAATGAACGAAATGAGGTAATGTCTTTTCCTTATTACGATATACTTTATCTGCATAAGGCATTACATCAACGCCAACATATCCTTGCGTAATTTTTGCAACTGGTCTTGGAAGCCTATAGTTATTATAGAGGTGAAGAGTTGTGAGGCCAGTCATCTCGGATATTTGCTCAATGCTTAGAGTCTTCTTTCCGAAATGCCTATAGATAGACTGTGCCGTATCACCAAAGAAAAGATAGTGCTTCTTTGCTGCATTGATAAATTCGTGAATTTCATCCCGTTCAAAATCTTGTATTTCATCAACTATGATGTAATCAGCAGAAGGCATTTTATGAATGTTTTTCCACTGATAATGGTAGAAGAACTGATAATGAGTAGCAATGTTACTTCCTAATTGCATAAATCCGTTGAGGGATTTTGTGTATGCAATTAGAATAACACTATATCCAGCTTGCGCTATCTGCTCTGCCTTATGCATGGCAATTACAGATTTTCCGCTACCTGCGCATCCTGCAACCAACATTGACTTGTCTAAAGTACGTTCTATCAAATCCAATTGGTCATCATCCATAGAACTCTCATCCACGTCCCATTCAGAGATAGTAAGCCTTTCTGTTAGTCTATTCGTGTTACTAGTCCTATTTGAAGAAGCAGAAGATTCTTGTTCTGTTTCTTCCTGTTCATCATTAATTCCTCGTTCTTCCAATTGAACTTTTAAACGCTCAATTTCAGATATTTTTTCTTCAAGTTGTTTTTCAATGTCGTTATTTCTTTCTAAAGATTCAAGATGCGACTTTTCAATTTCAGCCAGTTGCTTTTGCATTACAAGCAAAGTTGAGTCTTGTTCTTTAATCGTATTACTTTGATCTTGTATTATTTGGCTATTAGCCTTCAGTTTCTCATCTTGTTCCTGGATCTGTTTTTTTGCTTGAGACAGTTCTTTCTCACGAACAGAGTTAAAAGAAAAATTCTGCAGCTGCTTTAAGAATGAAATCGTTTCATCTGAAAGAATATGGTTTGCGTCAAGGAAATCAATAAAACCAGGAAATGTTGTTGCACAATTTCTCGCCTGAATTTCAATATCCATTGAGGACGCCCCCGAGTGATTACCAATTTCACTAGCCACGCTATACCAATACTCGAACGATTTACTATTGCTATCAACCCCTGTTCGGATTCTCTTCATCGTATTATCCATCTTTGATGTAAAAACATCTGGATGTTTCATATAATATGCTTTTGGCACAAGAATAGCCAATGCACTTCCCGTTGGAGCTTTCTTTGTGTCTGATGAAACAATTTTAAAACTATCATACGTTTTGTATATAGTTTTACGCCCCTCCATAATATCATCATAGTCTATCTTTTTTCCAACAACATCTCTAATAAACAGCTTACATATCCATTCTATCGCTGGGCGAACATTGCGAAAGAATGAGATATAGGCTTTGTTGTTGAAACAGTCTACTGCAAGATTGTAGTCATGTTTTAATGATTCTTTAATAGATTCCATAATTGTATATTTTAATATGGTTCTCCAAAGCCAGCAATTTGAACTAGATAAACAAAACCTTTCCTTATGGCATTTTCACACCATAATGTTCCAAAAGTTGTGTTATTTGATTGGTCGGCTCGTATCGTTTCTTCATACGTCCACGCACAGATGTCACTAACATGAAAACGACGAAGTCTTTGGATATGATTATTTCTTGCATTTCTAACTATATCACTATTATTTGACAATCGTCCGATATACTGCGTGCCGTGCAAGATATAATAATAATTTCGATATTCAATTAGTTGTATCTCATCATCTTTACGGACGTTCTTAGTTATATAATCATTGAACTGGAAGCATCTTTCCATAGCATTATATGAAAGAAAATACTTATCCATAGAAGGGTCTTTCTCTGTATATATAGCCGCCTGATTTGGTTGAATGTATATCTTCCACTCGTCTACAGCTCTTTCTCTATCTCCCTTGTATACATGGAGATATTTTTTTGCGCGAGTATAAGCAACAAATAGCAGACGACGCTCCTCTGCAATATCTGCTAAATCGTCTTCAGCCAAAGGATCACCAGGATTGTAAACTCTATGAGGCTTTAAAGGCAAATTTGCAGAGGAAGGCGTAATGAATACAGCATCAAATTCCAAGCCCTTAACTTTGTGCATCGTAGTCAGGATGATTGTAAGCGGGTCTTTTTGAATAATTCTCTCGTTTTTATAGTGCTCGTAAATTTTATATACTTGTCCACCGTCATCGTTTCCTGCAATATCTTTGATATATTCAGCTAGCTCCGACCACGTATGTTGTACATCATCGCTTCTTATTGAGTCGATATAATTTAAAACCAGAGTATAGGCAAGGTCAAGATAGAATCGATCCCAATTAGGCGAATCATCCATTTTTTGTTGAATGAATTTTTTAATCCCCTGTACGGTATTCTTTTCTACGTTGCGTAATTCTATTTCTGTGTCAGGATGAGACAAAAGTGTATGAATAAGGAAAAAGATTTCTCGTTCACGCCAAAGTTCGCAATTACTTGCTCCTTGGATTCGTATTCTCACGTCTTTGGGAACAAAAGGTTTAATAAGGGAGTAGCCGCGATAAACCTCATTGTTTGTTCTAAAAAACACCGCAATGTCCCTGATGCGCTGGTAGCTATCCTCTTCAGAAAGAATACGGCTATTCGACTCTTGCACTTTTGATATGTATAGATTGAGATCGTCCTTCCACTTTTCAAGGTTCTCATCGTTACAATCCGAAATAAAAGTATAATCAACTTGCGGTTCATGCTTCATTAACGAATCAGCAGATACAGGTAATTGATAACCCTTTGGTACATATTTAGCAGAGCAATCTAGTATTTTCTGATATGAGCGGTAGTTTGTAAACATCCCCAACTGCTCCGGGTGGAGCATGGCATTTAATCTGTCATAATATGGTTGCGGATTTAATGAGTCGGCATATTGTTCTGCCGTAACAGGAGTATAAAGACATTGTGGTTCTTTTGTTAGTCTAATATTTGTTCTCCAACATCCACACCTATTACAATCCTTAGGACGGCGGTCGAAACCATATATGCTCTGATTAATATCGCCAATAGTAAAATACGTTGCAGCAGGATATATGTTTTGGAGTCTATCGATAATTGCCAATCTATTTTGTGTAATATCTTGGAATTCATCAATAAGAATAAACTCAATTTGTGGATATTTGCCCCTAAACTCTATGATACTATTTGGATTACTCAAATATTGCCAGAAAGCATATTCCCAACACTTGGTAGGAATATCATCCAGACACTTACCCATACTTCTTCTGGCAAACTCATGGAATGTATAAACATGCAGATGATGGGCAACACGGCTCATGCCAAGCTTTGTAAATAGCTTATCTATACGATTCTGAAGTTCTATTACAACAGCACGGTTGTAAGCAAGGACAAGAATATGTTCAGGAAGAATGTGCTCCCTATAAATCAATTTTGCACATCTAAGCGTAAGAACATGAGTTTTGCCAGAACCTGGTCCTGCAAGAACATTGACGTGATTAGAACGAGGTTGATTATAGATGGCAAATTGTTCTGCATTTCCCTCCATTTTCTTCTCCTCTTCCTCCAACGCTTTGTCTGTTAATTCATCCATGATAGACGACCCTGCTGGAGCATAGTCTTCAGCCAGTTTTATAAAGTCTTTATATTTTTCACATTCAAAATAGCGACGAATAAATTGACTTTGTCGGTCTGACTCTGTAATAAGAGAGAAGATGTTCATACAAGTCAATCGTACTGCCTTAATCTTCTCTTGGTCATCAAATTCTTGTCTATATTTAGACATCGGGGAATCGGGATCTTTTCCCTCGTCAATAGGTGTAGGGGTATTCTCATTGGCCTTGACCTCTATACCAGAATTAATTAACGGAGTATGGTCAATATAGGATAGTAGCCTCAGAACAGCAAGGATTTTTTCAAAATACCCTATAGGATTGTTTTCGTATCTAAAATCAAATTCAATAATCTGCTCAGACCATTTGAAATAGTCGTTATTTTTCCAAACATATTTAATCCATTCAAAACAGTCTTTTTCAAGTTTAGTCAAGAAAGAC
Organism: uncultured Prevotellaceae bacterium; assembly: GCA_946185485.1. Lineage (GTDB taxonomy): Bacteria > Bacteroidota > Bacteroidia > Bacteroidales > Bacteroidaceae > Prevotella. The sequence continues at coordinate 97,399 of CAMHJQ010000007.1, forward strand.
TTCCAGGAATTGTCTTTTACCTTTATTCTGTAGGTAACCTCCTCATTGGTTTGTTTTATCTTAAAATCGACACCAGGCACATATCGTAAGATCCTAAACATATTGTTACCAGTCCTACCCTTAATGTCCTTTTTGAAAGTTTCTGCTATTAAAACAGCACCTTTGGGCTCTTTATCAGAAATAGGCTTCCAAGGCATATAGACAGTTTTATCAATATGTCCATTTCTCCGTTTCTTCTCTTCTGTTATAGTGTCACATGAGAAATCGTTCAGTAGGCTGTTGCAGATTTCGGTTCGTTCTTTCATATCAATGATACGCTCTTCACCTTTTTTGCATGAACCTAACAAATTGTGTAAACCATCAAAAATTATATGAAGGGTAAATTCGTTTTTATTTCGGTCTACCATATATTTTGTTTCCCAATAGCGCCGTGTGAGAATTTCACAGCGCATAGTTTCATTAAGGGATAATGTATGCTGTTTCTGATAATACAGCATTGCATTGATTATTTTTGCGATTGACAATCGCAAAGACTTTCTCATGTCTACTATAGAGAAGAGTGATGGCTCATCATTTCTTTCTGCGTTACGCTTCAAATAGTCCAAAACCATCTTATTTTGTTCTCCATCAGCTCTTTTGGGTTCAGCCCCTTCTGGTACAGTAATTGAGAAATATGCTTGGCTAAGATATTTGAGTTTTAGATAGCCAATATGCTCTAACCAATGGAAAGCAAGTCTTGAAGCAGTAATGTCGGTAAAATTATCTCTATCTTGATTTTTGACCCACACACTATATGGGATAACAATTGGGTTAACCATCACCTCATCAATGGTTTTGAAGCGATGGATAAAGTCAACAATAGCATCCTTACAGTCGGTCAAATCTGCCCAACTCATCTGGCTTCTAACAAGAAGGTCTTTCAAATGTCTGAAATCATCAGGAGAAGTTATACAAAGAGCGGGTATCTTTCCGCCATTTGGGAATGCTTCTTCATATTTCTTATGGTCACGCCCTGCACGACCAACCTCCTGCAAATAATCTTCCAGAACAGATGGTGGGTTATAGTGAACCACATAATGAACATTAGGAATGTCCATACCCATTCCAAATGCTTTTGTAGTACAAAGCACTTTTATTCGTTCGTCTTCAGGTATATGATCATCTGGGTCATTCTTAAATTGCTTATACTTGTCATTACGTTGAGTGGCATCTAGTCCCGCATGATAGAAATCTATGTGATCAGCACATTCTCCTAACACATCGTTTTGATGTTCTTCTGCAGAACATAATTCGTTTAACGCATCTGCCGTATCTACACAGTCATTGTGAGTCCGACAGAAAACTAACATGCAACTTTTTTCAAAACTAATCTTGTTGGTAAGAATATACTCTGCAATAGCCTTAACTCTGGCAGTAGCATCATGCCCCTGTTTTTTCTTACTACTTCCGTTAATCGCAAAGGATATTGATATATGTTCTCTTACTGGATTGGGAGTATCTCCAAGCTTGACCAAATCAGGTATGAATTGCCGTAAGTCTCTTTCAACTTGTGCAGTAACAGTAGCTGATAAAAGAGCAATACGTATGTCGAATTTCTTTTTAAGTTCAACACAGGTAATGATGGCATTGCGATAATCTGGTCTGAAATCTTGTCCCCACTGTGATATACAGTGAGCTTCATCAAATACCACATACTCCAAACCTCCATCCATGTGAAGTCGTTGATAGAGTACGTCTATAAACGAACGAACACGGAATCTTTCCGGAGTAATGTAGAGAAGAGCAATATCACCGCTCTTAATCCTACGATATATGGATTGAGTCTCAACAGGTAGTCTGTCCCCACTCAGATAATCAACATTTGTCACAAACCCTTTAGCATGCAAATCTTCCACTTGATCCTGCATCAGTGCACGCAGAGGCGATATGACAATAGTCAAACGATGGGTGAACATTGCCCTGTATATAGCTGGAGCTTGGAATACGACAGATTTTCCTCCGCCAGTCGGCAAAGAAATAACACAATCACTTTTCCGTTCCATCATATGCTCCAGTAAGGGAATTTGATAATCGTACCAGTTATTGTTGCCAATAAAATGAGGACGCACAAATTCCATTGCAGTATGTGCGTCAGGAATATCATTCACAGTTCTGAAACTTTGGAAATATTCTTCTGCTTTAGATAGAGCAGCCTTATATTCCTCTTCATTAGCCCACAGAACATAATTCCTTACTTGTGACTGGCAAATATTCTCTAGTCCAGTATAATCATCGAAGTATGGGTCAAAGATGTAGAACTTCGTCTTCTCACTATTTGCCATTACCATTGAGTGATAATGTTCAAATATTGGCCATGCAGCTATGATACATTGGCGAGCCGAAGTCAATTTGTGTTTCTCGTCAGATTCATCTTCCTTACTATCATCATAATCACCTTCGAACGGTAAAGTGTCCCACATGATTTTATAACGGTCGATGTCCATATTGTCCCACACATAACAGAATGGCCTGTCGGTACGATATGAGCCAATGTCATTGATAAACCTCTCTTTACTGATAATTATCATGCCATTGGGGTGCTCGCCTATATATTCCAATTTGCGGAAGCCTGTACCTTCGTCTGGAATAAAATACCCGCACTGTCGTGCGTAAGCGCATAGTTCATTATACTCTTCCGTATCGTTGATAATATAGACGATAGGAAGATTAGGGTTCTCCAAGTGAACTTTTTGCAATAACGACATTTGATAGACCCAATACTTGTGTCTCGATGTTGTAGATGAATTCACTCGAACTTGTGTCGGGTTGTACTCCTCACTTTGGCTTGTTCTGACCTGAATTAATTCATGCTCATTCTCCTTTTCTCCTTTCAATATCCATTCTATCACCTCTGGCTTAGCAGAGAAGTGAGATAAAAACTTCTTCCTAAACTTTTGATATTGATAGTTTTGATATATAGCAATGGTTCCTGACCATTGACGTTCAGCCCATATATTGGCCGTCAAGTCTGATTTTTGCAGACCTAATCCAGAAATCTCTTCTTTTGTAAGTAGTGCAATGTTGGTTGAAGCCATCGCCAATGGTAGCCTGCTTCCTCGTCCAAGAAGTTCAGAAATAGTCCATTCTTTATCATATTTGCATCTATGCACTCTGTCTTGACGCTCTGAACCTATGATGTAGATGTGCTTGTAATTGTTTTGCCATAAGCTACTGTCCTCAAAAGCGTCGATGTCTATGCAGTCTATATGACTCGCTGCATCTGACAAATACTTTTCAAGCAGTTCATCTGTGAATGTTATTTTGTCTTTGTTTTCAGAATTGACTCGTAGATATTGTGCGATATTGGCCACTATTGGGGTTGTAGATACCTCACAAAATCTTTTTAACACAGCATTCCATAGTGGATTAGCCAACGGCGTTTCTATAAGTTTCTGCTTGTTAATTACTTTGAATCTACTATTTTGTGAGTTACATGGAAACTTCATCGGCACATACTGAGCTATGCGTGGCCATAAAGCCTGAGGGGCAACTATCAATGTAGGTTCATCAATAGGGATTTCCCCAATATCTGTAAGCTTCTTTTGGAGAGAGACATACAGAGGACGAAGCTCCTGGAAAAATTTAATATTCTCATTAGCCGTCTCCTTAAAGTATTCTGCAAAATATGGTTTCTGTATTTCAGACAGAATACTCATAATTTGCGTAGGCAAAAAGTCCTTTAGCTTATCACAAACATCTGGGCGCAGGGACAGACGATACAACTGGTTCCAAAAAAGTTTATTTTCCAGTAGCGTGTCATCTTCTGATTTATGTTTCGTCCGAAGTGAATAAGCATAACGGCATGGGTTGAGAAGTATTTCGATTTCCAGTGTGTCCCAAATGAAGGAGTCTGTAGAAACGCCCTTTTGAGCAAGATTAGGCAAATCCCATTGCTTTATGTTGTGTCCAACAACAATAGGTGTATTCTTAATTGTTCTAGCCAATGAGTTTAGCTGTTCTTCTCCCTCAAACTTACGGAGATTGTCTTCTTTGAGATATGCAAACTCTGTAATATTAGTGCCGTCAGTTTCTATGTCGAATACAACATAAGGTACTTCTGCTTTACATATATCCCATTTTTCACCAATATATTTTTTATATACAGGCTCTGACTTAAATTTGGTATATACTAATTCAATACCCAAATCATCAGGAAGGTATTGTAGGAACTGATATTTCTCATCATCAGCCATCTCCTCCATACCCTTAGCTATCGTTTCCTGGCCTATCCACCCATCAATAAGTCCCAGGAATTCTTCGCTTTCATTATCCATATCTTCCACAACTTGCATAAGGAAGACCTTGATAACTGAAGATGGGTTGTTTATAAGACCTTGAACTATTGTTTTTTTATCCTTGATTTTCTGATAGCATTCTATGTCGTGATATTCGATATAGAATTGCCATTTCAAATTATCGCTTGTAATCGGGCAATCTAAAATATATTGTAAGAAATCAGACTCTGCGTTTTTTCCTAAATCTTTCAACAAACGAATCAGGCTGGTGAAATTTTGAGACTCGTCAGCCTGTGAAATATTAAATTGTGAAACTACACATGGATGTTTCAACCAAGATATTGTACGAAAAGCCTTGGCCATATATTGGCGAGTTTCAGCATTGGGTTTGAAGTCAGTATCAGACAAAATGTTTTTCAAAAGTTCTTCAGGAAGAGAGTCGAGAAATTTCTCGCATTTTTCCTTTTCGTGTAACATCCTATCATTAACAAACTGCCATACCTCCTTTTTGCAGACATCTGGCCCGAGTAAAGCAATGACCTCATTGACGCCCTCTGTATCATACTTTTGAAGGGCATTAGCAAATTGTGCTTTGTATATAGAACGTAATGTCTCTATATCTTTATCCGATGTAAGAATAGTAGAAGCCTCCTTTATTAGGTCTTTAATTCTCAAATCTTTAGCAATGTAGGAAGCGACAATAGCGGCACTATTATCTTCATTGGTATTAATGTCATCAATTAGGCATTTTAGTACACATGATTTACCTTCATCAGATGAAAGAAACAAATCATGAATGACTTTCTGAAAGTCTTTTGAAATATAGTCACGTTTTATCGTTCCTATAACATGGGAGTATGAACCAACATACTTTTTCCCTATATTATATGTTTCTTGGCTTATATCTAACTTTCCTATTCCGAGTGCTTTAAGTCTATCACCCTTTTTCGAAGAAAGAGCAAATTTTACAGCAGTACCAACTTCAATATCTTTTTCACCTTGCCAGTCGTTAATATGAAAGAATATTTCACGTAGGCGGGATGTAGTTCCTGCACCATCAATACCTTGGCCATTTGTCACAACAAAACCATAGCCTTCATCTTCTTTAAATGCAGTAATAAAACCAATGTAATTAGGATTCCCCGTCTTTTTTGGAATCACAGGGAAATCTGGCAAGTTTGACAAGTCCAATTGGTCTTCATTCAGATTGCCAACAATATAGCTTGATGGTACTAAGTATTTCTCATTCATCTGATTCTATTGTATTGTCATCACTTTTAGTTGGTAAGTTGCCCTTCAGTGAGATTTTTCTGTTTTCAACATCCAGCGTGGCAATCTCAACCTCCAGTACATCACCAACTGATAGGTATTTTTTTAATTTGTCTGCTTTGGTCAGGCCCAATTCTGATCTATGCAGAAGTGCTTCAACACCTGGTTCCAGTTCAAAGAACGCCCCATAGTCAAGCAGATTAATGATTTTACGACTCAGCTTTTGGCCAATATGATACCGCTCTTCAACATGTTCCCATGGATCCTCCATGCAGTCCTTCAAGGATAATGCTATACGCTTACGCTCTTTGTCTATAGAAAGTATTTGGACTTCTATCATTTGGCCTACTGATACAATATCTTTCGGCTCAACATGTTTTTGTATGGTCAAATCATTTCTGTGAACCAATCCAGATAGGCCAGCACCAAACTCCACAAAGACACCATAGCTTGCTATGTTTTTTACCTTCACATTGACACGCTGTCCAATTTTGTAGTCTTCTTCTATGGTTTGCCAGGGGTCTCCTTTTATTCTTTTAATGCTGAGCATGATGCCATGTTCTTCAGACATCTTTATCACTGCGGCTTCTATTTCCGTGCCAATCTTAAGGCATTTCTGTTTTGTGTCGAACGATATTTCAGACAATGGCAGGATACATGACAGGTTTGCAACCTTAACAAACGAGAATTCTTTGAAATTGCAAGCAACCACACCTTTTACGATTTGCCCGACGTGCAACTCCACCATCTTCTCATAAAGATTGGTATCTTCTACAAGTTTATCCAAATCAAATGTTACCATAAGACTTATAATTCTTATTCATTTTCATTGTCCATTATATGCTCGTCCACACCATCGTCACGCCAACTCTTTAAATCTCTGGAATTGGAGTTGTTCGTACAAGATCGTTAATTTCACATTTCAGGCAACGTGAAATCTCAATCAGGTTTTCAAGGCTAGGCTGGGTGGTATTTGTAACCCACTTGGAAATTGTGGCAGGATCTTTGCCTAATCTCTCTGCAAGATCCTTGTTGCTCATCATCCGCTCTGCAAGCATCACCTTGATTCGATTCAGTGGTTTATTCTCCATAAGTTACACTTAATTATATATAGTATTTGGCAAAGATAGTGATTTTTTGTTAATTCAGCACCATTATCACAAAAAAATCGCCATTACATTAAAAATAATGGCGATTTTGTCATTTTATTGTTTTTTCAGATGCCTAATCCACGTTTGTTGGTACCATCCCAGTTCGTCAATTCATCTGCATTGCCATTACTGCCACCAACAGATTGACCAGCTGTTGAGAGTCTCATTTCTGATATCAGCAACCCAATGCGTATTATAGCTAAGTCCCATTGGTAAAACGAACTGAAACGAAAATTTAGACAAGTTTAGACAGGAATTTTAAGCGAGATTTACATGACTTTTACGCGAGATTGTAAGTGATAATTTTCTGAATTTCCTTTTTTTAGGGCATTTCTCGATTAGAAAAATTACGTGGCGTTAAGCGATATTTACGTGAGATTTAGACGAGCTTAGACGAGAATTTAGACGGGATTAGATGAAATCTAAGACGAAAAAGAAGTGGAGAAGGAACCTTAGCCTACTCCACCTCTTATATATAGAGAGGAAATCTACCTGCCTAAACCTTTCTTCTTAGTGCCATCCCAGTTGGTCAACTCGTCGGCATTGCCGTTGCTACCTCCAACAGATTGTCCTCCCATTGACACGCGCATTTCAGAAGCCAGTTGGCCGATGCGAAGTACAGCTGTGTCCCACATGAACTGAGAGATTGAACCGATGGTCTCTTCTGCCATTTCAGCGATGCCACTGGCAGCAGTCTTACGATCGGTCTCACTAACAGGATTGAGACCTTCAAGCTGACACTTCGCAATGATGCCCTGACCGATGATACGCTCGTCGTCGCGGCTAAAGATGGAGGCTCTGCTGTGGGCCCAGGCATTGAAGGCTGCAATAGCCTTGTCTATAACCGCGGTAAGATTTGCCCAATGGTCAAAAGCCTCTGAAGCACCAGCCTGTCTGACAAAACGCTCCATCATAGACAGTCGGTTTTCGGCTTTGTTGGCACGTTGTTCTTCACGATTAGCACGGGTAGCCTGTTCCTGAGCCTTACGCTCTGCTGTAGCAGTTCTTCCCTTCTCACGGGCAATGGCATTCTCATCCAACTGAGAGATGTGATGCTTCAGCCGTACATTCTCTTCCTCTGTCTTGGCTGCAAGAGCGACTTTTTGCTTGGCATCGAGGTACATCTGCTTACCCACGTTGTTAATCTGCTTCTTGTGTAGTTTGGAAACGCTGAGAAGTTGCTGTTGGAGAATGGTGACAATCTCCTTGGCCTTAGCATTACGCTCCTTCTGCCACTCTTCCCGTTTCAAGAGAGGAATAGGTGTGCTGATATCCTTATTGATGCGACGAAGGGCATCATCAACAAGATTCTGTACTGTCTTGACCTCATCAGAACCTTTCATCGTAAAGGTCATCTCTGCAAATGGCACAGCATCAAGAGACTCTTCGGGTACACTGGTGGCAGATAGCAAGTCGTCAATAGCCTTCTGGAGTTTGGTCAGCTTATTGCTGTTTTCCTTGATAGCTTCAATAATCTGCTTAGACTCAGCCTTCTTACGCTCGGTGAACTCTGCAACTTCCTTGGCACGAATTGCCTCCTGCTCTGCCTTGTAGGTATGAGCGTCACGCCACTTCTTGTCACTCTTCTTTCCGCGTTCCATCTTAAAGGTGTTGGCAAGCATGTCTTGAAGTTCCGACATATCATGGCGGTTGAGGTTGATGCACTGTCCTGTATTGTGGTCAGTCCAGTCGAATATGTAATGAGCATGGTAGTTCCATATCATAATGGTTTCGCCTTCTGGAACGTCAAGATACTTACCCTTCTCATGATCCTTGTCGGTTACCACGTGCTCATGTCCCTCATCGAGATGCGCATAAATAGCCTTCGTCTCGATGCCGAATCGCTGTCTGATTACGCTTGCGAGTTCATGCATCTGCTCCATAGTTGTAGACTCTGTGATGACGGCAACACCCTCACGAATAGGTTCGGCATTCTTGGGCAGCTTTTTAGGTTTAGACAGGTCTGGCTCCCATGCTGGTACCATCTTCTGAAGTCCAGTTGCTGGGTCAACAATCGGGTTGCCAGTCATGCTGTCTATGGCAGGTATTGTCAATTGTTTTCCGTCTTCGCCCAGTTTCGCTTTACGGCAGAAATGCTTTGCCGAATAGCGTTCCTTAGCCTTACGGATCTCGTCAGCCACAGACTTGAAGTCGGAAGACTCCCACATCTTGTTGAGGTGTGAATACTCGGAATGAACATGCTTCATCTCCTTCTCGCGCCTGTTGTGCTTCTCGGCACCATACTTGGCAGCGCATACATGAATTGAGGTCTTTTTACTCATAATGTAAAAAATTGAAATTATAAAAGATAGAATTTATGAAATTCAGAAGATGCGTTGACGCATTTCTTCTGGTGAGAGAGTCCAGGGGAGAGGATTTCTCCCTGGTCGGGTTCTTAGGGCAGAAAGTCCTAAGCGGGGGTCTGGGGAGGGTCACTCCAGCGGTAGGGTTCGGAGGGGAGAGGTCACTCCCCTCGCGGTACATAGGCAGAGCCTGTGCGGAGTCCAGAGAGGTCACTCTGGCACACATAAGGGTTGACATAACCCTTAGTGTGCTACCAGTATTCCGTTGGAATCTGTCGGGCTGCGCGACGTGTAAGGCGCAGAACGGCTGTTCCGATGGGATGCTGGTAGAAAGTTCGCATAGCGATAGGCTATCGCAACTCTGTTGCGTCGGAAGGGGGTATAGGGGGCAGCATAGCCCCCATAACGACCAGTACCATATTGCAGCATTGATGTAATGCATATTTACAGTATTATTGTTTTTCTGCATTATCCGTTGACTGTTGCGGAGTACGGAATGACGGAGTCTCGTAAGGGATGATGAGCATCATCTCATTGAAACGGTCGGCAATCCTGTCGCCGTATGTGCTTCGTATCTGCTTAGGTGTGAGATTGGTGGTCACCATTGTGAATAGCATACGGTCATAGCGATGGGATAGCAAGTCTATCACAGGAGTGACACGATTGCCATAGTCCATCATCGTAGCTTCCTCTTCGCCAAGATCATCAATACCCAGCATGTTCACATCTTGATATTGTAAAAGTTTATTGGGGTCAACACGTATCAACCGACCAAGTTCTTTAGCACCAATAATCTTCATGCCGAGCGTCTCGAAAGAAGTGTTGTGCATGATTCTGATATCAAGATGAATAAGCAGACTCTGGAGAGCCTTCATCATAGTGCTCTTGCCGTTTCCTACCCCACCGCACAACATGATACCGAACTTATAAGTCGGACTGGTGAATAACTCTGCAATCTTCTTGATATGTTCATGAAGCTCTGGTACATCTTCGTATGTTCTCCGTCGGAGTTCTATCTCCGCCTGGACTGCTGCTTCAATCCACTCGATTGCTTCATTAGTTGACATGGGCAGTCTAACAGGCTCCCTTGTAGTCCTCTGGCCTATTATCTGAGATTTGAGTTGGGCCAGCTTTGCTTTCGCACTTTCTTTCTTGTCCATAATTGTTATTCTTATTGTGATACTTAATCCAGTTAAACACATAGTTACGGCAGTCATTCTCTTCCTTATGAGTAATCTTCCTTGAACGGAGGTCATCGAAGAACTCGTTTATCTTTCCCTTAAGGTTGTCACCACTAAGATTGAATCCAACAGCAGTCAGACGCTTTGAAAGACCGTTCATCCATTCCGTATCAGCAAGTAACTTTCCCTGCAATTCATCAAGAGTCAATTCCTTATTAGCCTGAGAGGGAGAAGGAGTAGAAGATTTTTCTTTCCTCACAGCATTTCTTGAATCTTCTTCTTTAATATTAGGAAGGGGCAACGCTGGGGGCAATACCTGAGTCACTTGTTGGGTCATCACGGGAGTAATCATCTGAGTCAACGGCTGAGTCAACTCTTGTGGTTGCCCGTCATCCTCTTCCGAACTGAGGAGGAATGTGTATAAGGCAGGCTTACCCTTGCCGTCACCTTTAACATAGGAGATAAGTCCTCGTCGCATCAGGCTTTCGCGAGCCTTCATAATGTTCGGTTTACTGGTGCCAAGCCGCGCCATCAGCATCTGGGTACTTGCCTTGAAGGGTGATGCCCAGTGCTGGCGGTTGGACTCATGCAATAGGCAGAAGTATAGAGCAATCTCACTCAACGAACACTGGTCGTACTCGTTTTTCTGCCAGAAATAGATCAGGTAATCGTAGATACTCATGGCTCATTCACTTTATATTCACTTTCCTTCACCAGTTGCAAAGCCAAATCTGCATCAACGAGAATCTTACGGTTCACCTGCGTGATGGCTTCGTCAATGATACCACTCTTTTTGATACGTTGAGCCGTAGATTTGCTACACCCGAAGAGCGTAGCAATACCTTGATAGCCCTGAACATATCTCTTCTTAGAGGATGGCTCCGTACTCTCAACCGAGAGACTTTCCATCAGGACATGCTTCATCATATAAGCATGATCCTTACCCGTGAACTGCCATAATGGCTTATCCAAGAGAGCAACATATTCTGGGTCATCATCTGAACAAGTTACTTTATCATTCAACCCGACAAAGGGTTTCAAAGGGCTTCCGGCAACAGCATTGCCAAGAAGTAACTTCCCTACTGCCTCATAGACAGAAGGGGAAACTGATTGTTGTGGTAATACACCTTTCTTATACATATCGATTCAAAATTTATATTCAACATAGTCATATGGTTTCAACCAGTGACATTAATTAATCGCAATGCATCCGTTCGAACTTAAATGCGCTGCAAAATTAGTCTTTTGAATTTCTACGGTAGGGTGTATAAACAATATGCAATTAAACAAACCCTTTCTTTGGATTTGTTAACAAAAAAGGGACAAGATGACTCCTGATGAGCCTCTTATCCCTTTCACAATAGGCTATAGCTATTACGTCAGTTTACTGAACGAAATATTGACAACCACCTATTAATCACCTTATGAGCATTCTTCCATTTGGTACAATTGTAATCTCTATATTTTAGATAGTCATCTGCAAGAAGAGTGTCAGCTATTTCCTGCACTTCAGAGTATCTTGCCTGAGGTTTTGTCACACCCTTAATATTTTTATCTGGAAAAGCCAGTGTAATTGCACGGTGAAAAGCTTTGTAGTCACGAACAGATATATGGCCAGTTTCTTTCAAAGCATAGAACAGATAGGCAAGGGAAACGGTTTCCTTCTCTTCATCGAAGAACTTGCGAATGAGTCGCATCAACTGGCTCTTGTCCCCAATACACATGTCTTCGATTGAACCGAAATCAGCCCGTCTACCTCCTGAACCTTTCACCTTGGCTAAAGTCGCATTGATGGTTTCTGCTGTTTCTTCATCCTCCTCCTTACTTTGTGCTACCCAGTCAGCTTTTGTGTCATAGCCATGTGAAACACTGGTGTTCACCAAGTCCCTTGAAAGCAAGTCGCCCATCATCTGACTTTGGAGATCCCAATTCTGAGTAATCATCAACGTCGAGAGTTTCTTCTGCACCTTCATCAGTCCATGGTCGAAAATCATAAAATAGCTAAGTGCGTATGCAAGCTGATAGTGCTTCTTTTGTTTAGAAATCAAATTCTGTATGAACTTCGGAACAGCTATTAGTGCAGCAGCCAGTATGACAAATGCAAACAGCGTCAAGTCTTCTGATTCGGTGTTAATACCATCTAAGCCAAATAAAGCCTTGATTTTCCGAGGCATCTTCCGAAAAACTGAATCTGAAATCTGCTTGGAGAAAAGAACTTCCCCTTTTTGCAACTGGGGATTATTTACGTCCTCATATTCTCTCACCTCTCCCGAAGCAATGTCCACACTAAAACAATGATTCTCATTGGCACATCTGTCAAGCATGTCGCCATAAGTTTCAAAAATGCTGCAAGAAGCATCTTCGTCTCTATTTGTAAGACATTGCCATAGCTCCTCAATCTCTTCAGGAATATTCTCTGATACCACCTGCATGAGTTTCCTAAAAAAATCCATATTGGAGTTTGATGTTCTCTCAAAGTTCCTGATAAACTTCTTGTAGGCGTTAGTATTCTGGACATGCCAGGCACTTACCTTCTCTCGTATAGAGAGCTTTATCTTGGTATTCATCTTGTCAATCCTTTTGTATCATGCCTCTTTACTCTTTTTCAACTTTTTCTCTCTCGCCATACGAACTTTCTCTGCTATGCGGTCTGCCTGCTCGCTAACGCCAACCTTGATATAGTTCTCAAACACCTTTTCGCTTTGGTGTCCGCTCATGGCCATCATTTCACGGGTATTGAAGATTCCTTGCTTGTATAGATTGGTGATACCACTACGACGGGCTGTGTGGGTTGATATCAAGTCGTACTTCGGCATGATGACTTCACCATGACTGTTACGCTCGAACAAAGGAGAGCCGTTGTGTTCCTGGGCATACTTCTTCAACTTACCATACTGGCTGCGTTCGCTATCATTCAATTTCATACCTTTTTCCACCTTCTTGCCCCATTTCACGAAATTGTCTTCACTCTGCTTCTGACGCATGTCAATCTGGGTTACATATTTCTCTGCCAGTGAAGGAACGCTTTCGGAGAGTTTTTTCAAAATCTGCTTCAGATGATGGTTCATAGTGCGTTTATCAACTGTTGGGAAGTGATAATTGTATTTGTCACAAATCTCAAACATACGGTTATCAAGAATGGGAACCTCAACATAGGTGCCTGTTTTCTGTTGGAACAGGCTAATAATAGGGGTACCATGTTCTGTCGTTTTGAAATTGTCACGAGTATATGACCCGTAGTCAGAAAAACGCTGGCATGAAAAGTTGCCAAGCAGGAACAAGTCTCTAACTTCGTCATCTTTGCCAGTCAGCTGCATCTCATACAGAGCATCAAGTTCTTCGTCCGTCAAATAGAGTTCAGCTTTCTTTTCGTTAGCTTTAACAGTCCTCTCTTTCCAGACTTTAAGGGAAACAGCATTAGCATTTATACCTTCTTCTGCTGCCAGATTGCAAAGTTTCCGAAAGCAAGTAACGTATTTAGATATGGTCTTGGGCATCATTCCTTTCTTTTCAAGGAAAGTATAGAACTTGTCAGCAAAAGGTTTGGTGATTTCATCAAAGGTCATATCTGCCGGGGTATAAGCTTTTATGTACTTGCCAAAACATTCCCATACCACAACAGACGAGCGTTCATAGTGCTCACCGTTGTGATGAAGAATGTCTTTGTTCTTGATACCGTCAAGGAAATACTCGTAAAAACCGACAATCGATTTCATTTCCCGATTCTTCCGTTCCCTCCTTTCTTTTACCTCTTGCTCCTTTCTGTCATAGACTTCCTTCATGACAATCTTCTCCACAGCAGCATTTAGCAGCATCGAATTGAGGGCTGAATTTCCGTCCTCTACTTCATAATGCACGTCATCGATGTCAATGCCGTTGGCAATAACATCATTAATGGAGGCCTCTATCAGATCCAGTTTATCTGACAACTCCTTACCGTCTTTGGTCTGGCGGAAAGTTTCCCATATCTTAGCGGACTTGTTCACTCGAATCCAAGTCTGAATATCCACGGGGATGTTTGTACACACCAATGCACGTATCATCGGGGTCCGCTTGCGTACCTCTATATATAAGTTAGCACGACCCTTTGTTTCCTTTGTCCTCAGAAAGTACTTTTTTGCCATCTTAATCTTGTTATAAATATCGAGTGCAAAGGTACAAAAAAGTTTTTAAATTGATGGAACATTGATGGAACATTTTTAGGTTTTTATGAATTTTCTTGAATTCACAAAAATTTACAAACCTTTGTAACTAATTGAAATACAGTGACGTGTATGAACTTTCTGAAAATCATAGAAATTCATAATGACGGTTCGAGTCCGTCAGGGCACCCTTCGAAAGCCTTGTAAGTCAATAACTTACAAGGCTTTTCCTTTTATTCTTCAAGTTTGGTAATTAACTTAATTTTAACTTAAATCATCCCGTTTTTTTGTTAAAACAAAGAATATTGGCGCAAAATTGGCGCAAAAGTCACTACCCATTGATCTTTAAACATTCTTATGTTTCCTCGCCAGATATTCTATTGCCAATACTGGCCAGAGGGGCACTTTGCGAATGTTGGTTCTGACGGCGGGGATATCACACAACAAGAAGATGGATGCTAGCAGTAGGGCGAACCAGATGACGTAACCATACACCTGTTTAATAGCCACAAGCATCATGGAGTGGAGATAGCTGTCGCCCATGAACGCCCCGAAATCAAATTGTGAGAGGTCGAGGTTTGTGAGTGTCAGCTGACGACCATAGTTCATCATGTCCTCATTCAGGAAATGCGAGAAGATGGTGGTATAGAAACCATAGCCCATAGCACCACCAAGATACATGTGCGGGATGTTGAACACGAACAGTCCCATAAAGAACATCTCAAGACTGGGTACCGATTCGTTCAAAGCCCACATCAGGGTTGGTGCAAGAACGCCATAACCAAAGCCGCGGAGCATGATTGCCATTTGGTATTGCTCGATGTTCACCGCCATACCCAACGTGGAATACATCAGCAAGGCGTAAGCGCTGATGGAGAGGAAGGCTATACCTATCAGTTTCCATACCTTCCACTTCTGAACCTTCAACCAGTAGAGATCGAGCGCTATACCCAGGAACATGCCTGGCAATGCCCACATATATTGACTCTCCTTGGTGAGTTCTTCCAATCCGACGACCTCTGTATAGAGTATCTCTTCAAGTGTATGCTCGGCACCGAAAGCCAGCTCTGCCAATATGGTAACAATGAGAATGGGTACCACGTTGCGGCATTTCAGCAGGCGAAGCTCGACGTATGGATAGCGATTGTGAATCAGTCGGTAGAGGGTGAGTCCTGCAAAGATGAGTGTAAAAGCTCCCAGCACTCTGATGTGCTGACTGGCAAACCATCTGTAGTGATCACCATAGACAAAGATGTACGAGAACAGAAGCATCGTGACGCAGATGAGCAGTGCTCCCTGCCAGTCGGTCCCCTTCAGCGAGAACCTGTTGGGCATAGGACAGAACGGACGACACAGAACAATCTGTGTCAGCAGCACGAACGACATGGTGCCTACGGTAAAGGCGTGCATCATCTGCCAGGTAAAATGATGCCCCATCCAAGCAGCAAGCCATCCACCGCCTTCAATGGCCGTGAGAAGTATGATGTGGAGCACAGGGAAGAATACGGCGAAGTCGCGCTTTGGCGTAATCCACAACTGGATGTTGCTCATGCACTCGAATGTTCCTTGAATCTTGGCAATGCCTGCAATGAAACATGCCACAACGAGTACAGGCATCGACTGACTATGCATCGTGATGACGTTGCAGATGCCCATGACGATGGCCGAGGTGCAAAGCAACTGCTGATTGGTGAAGCGGAACTTCATTCTGAACAGCATAGGAAACCACATAGCCATGCCTGCAAGCGTAGCATAGAGCAGGAACATCACATCCTCAATCATGAAGTTGGTGGTGCCGCGAATCTCGTCGAGAGCACCGAGATACATACCTCCCGAGAATTGGAAGCACAGAGCCGTAAGGACGTAAATCCAAGGCTGCAACCTACGTGGCACCCATCCTTTCATCATCGGCATACAGAAACCCATGCCAGCAGGAGGCGGCGGTGCCTTCATCAAAAATTCAGTCAGTTTTCCCATTATTCTTCTACCTTGCAAACGACATTATAACCACCGTGCAGCTTCTGCAGTTCATCGCACGCATCAATCCGTACACGCACCGTCACGCGCTGCTCCACCTTGACGAAATTGCCTGTGGCATTGTCGATAGGAATCAATGAGAACGCACTACCTGTAGCATCGCTGATGCACTCTACCACACCTGTATATTCAACATTGGGAACAGCATCGGCAGTAAAGCGCACCTTATTGCCAACCTTAATATTCGGCATCTGCGACTCCTGAAAGTTGGCCTCCACCCATTTCTCGTTCTTATCGACAATGCTAACCATTGTCTGACCGGGATTAACCAGCTGCCCCACATGAATATCCTTGCTGCCCACCACACCATCGCAAGTGGCAATGATGTAACAATACGAGAGGTTCAGTCGGGCTATCTCCACCTGTGCTCGTGACAGTTCTATGGCAGCTTCTGATGCTGAGAGAT
>CAMHJQ010000008.1 GCA_946185485.1 uncultured Prevotellaceae bacterium
CAATGCGTTATATCAAAAATGTAGTTAGTGTAGTTAGTATTATATTATTTTTTTTTTGGCTCGATTAAGAAAATTGTGTCGCAAGTGTCGACACAAAAGAAAAAGTGACTGAATCCAGTCACTTTTTCTTTTTGGGTATTTACTTCTTCTCCTCTTGCTTGGGGGTATAGCGGACAGTAAGCGTGGGCGTGTAGGTGTTCTCCAGAATGACGGAGATGATGCCGGTGGCAGCGTCGAAGTTGGCAATCTTGTGGTCGTCCTTCAAGATGGGACAGTCGGGCCAAGCTCCCAGTTCCTTCTCCAGTCCGTCACGCAACTCCTGCCACATGGCGCGGGTGCTGTCGTTGGAGGAGAGCAGGTAGGTCTCCTGTACGGCCTGCAGTTTTTCGTCGCTGAAGGCTACAAGTACGCGGTAGTGCTCTGCGGGGTTGGCGAAGACGGCTGTGCGTCCGCTGTCCGAGGCGGTGGAGTCGATGGCGAAGCCTCGTGCAAGCATGGAGTCCACAAACTGACTGGTGGGCATCGTAAAGACGAGCCCACGGTAGTTAAAGGGTGCCTTCTTTTCCTCATCGCAGGCGGTGAGGGTGGCTGCTATGATGCCGCAGCAAGCGAGACACATCAGGGAATAAAGCATTTTTTTCATCTTTGAACTTTGAACTTTATGATTAGTTTTCAATTTTTCAATTCAAGTTTCGCATTCGCTCAACTTCTTTGTAGTTAAGAAGTTAAGAAGTTATCGCTTCGCTCGTCCTTCGGACAGTAGTTAAGCCATTACTCTGTTTGCTTATATTTTTGCACTTCGACATTTGGCTTAACTTCTTTAACTTCTTAACTACATTAGAAAGTTGAATTTTTCAACTTCTCAACTTTTCAACTTTTCAATTCTCTTCCGACAGCATGGTGACCTCGATGCATCGGTGGGCGTTAAGGATGGTCTGTGCCATGCGCTGTACCTGTTCGGCGGTCATGGCCTCGACCATCTTGCAGTAGTCGGTGTCGAAGTCGGTGTCGTCGTCCAGTTCGTGCCAGATGACGTAGCTCCAGTAGTCGTTGGTGATGGCAGCCTGCTGGTACTGTTTGACCAGATACTGCTTGATCTTGTCCATGCTGCTGGCGGCAGGTCCCTGCTTGGCGATGTTCTCCAGCTGCTGGTAGATGATGGGGTTCAGCTCCTCGTAGCGTGACGGGTCGGCATTGTAGGTGATGCTCAGCAAGGCGTTGGGCTTGTCGTCCTTGTCGAGGTCGAAATTGACGCTGACACCGTATGTGCCGCCTTTCTCCTCACGCACGGAGTCGGTATAGGCTACCTGTAGCACGCGCTTCAGGAAGTCGAGTTCAAGGTCGCTCTGGGGTGTGAAGGGCACGTCGGCGGCATAGAAAATGCCGACGTTGGCCAGCGGGGTAGCCATCTTCTTGCGGAACACCTTCACCTGCGAGCCCTCCACCAGCTGGGGCACGTTCTTCCAGTTCACCTGCTCGTGCTTGTGGGTCGAAGGCAGCGTTGCCAGATACTGGCATACCAGCTGGCGCAGCTGCTGCTCGTCGTAGTTGCCTAAGATGACGGTCTTGAAATTGGAGGCGTCGCTGAAGCGGTCCTTGTAGATTTCGATGATGCGGTCGTAGCTCACCTTGTCGAGCGTCTCCTGCACGACGGGCTTCAGTCGCGGATGGTTGCCGTAGAGAATGGCGCGGATGGAGTCGTTGTAGTCCACCTTTGGCGATGCGTTACGGTTGGTGAGGAAGGCGCGTGTGCGGTTCATGAGTCCTGCAAATGCCTCGTCGTCGCGTCGCGGCTGTGTGAAGTAGAGGTAGGCCAGTTGGAAGAGCGTGGGCATGTCCTGAAGCGACACGCCGCCGTTGATGCTCTGGGTACGGGAACCCACGGCGGGCTGCAGGCGTACTGACTTACCGGCCAGCATACGGCGCAGCGTGGTGGCATCGAACTGTGCCACACCTGCCTCGGTGATGGCGCTGCCGATGAGTGAGAAGTTGGGAATGTCGTCGTCGCCGTACACCGACGTGCCGCCCTCGCCGCGTATGGTCACCGACACGGCGTCAGACGAGAAGTTGGTCTTCTTGACATACACCTTCATGCCGTTGGACAGCGTCCACTCCGTGAAGCCATGCTTGAAGGGGCGTTCGGCGGTGATGGTGCCTGGCTGGGGCAACTGGTCGATGAGTTTGTCGGCCACCTGCTGTTCGGCATAGGGGGCATACTGTAGCGACTGGGCAGCCAGGATGACGTTCTCCAGTTGCTGCTCAGTAGGCAGGATGAGACCCTCCTTGTCGGGGGCATAAATGATGGCAACCTGATTCTTGTCGGTGATGAGTTCGCGGACGGCCTGGTTGACCTCCTCCAGCGTCACCTCCTTGTCGAACTTGCGTGCCAGTGCTACCTGGTCCTCAATGCTGATAAGGGGCTCGCTGTTCAGGAAGTTCTGCACGCAAGCGCTGACAAACTTTGAGTTACGGCGGTCGTTGCGCTCGCGGAACTTACGCTCGTCGTGGTTCAACTTTTGGCTCTTGGCACGCTGCAACTCTGACAGCGTAAAGCCGTGCTGACGGGTACGCTCAGCGACGCCGATGGCAGCTATCAGACCACCAAGGATGTTGTCCTCCTTGCAGCTGACGGCAACGGAGAACGACTCCTTCATGCGACTGAGGAAGAACGTTGAGGCACGTGCCGTGGCACTCTGGTAGGGTGGGTTGGCACGCTGGCGCAGTTCGGCCAGACGGTCGTTCAGCATGGTAGCGATGAGGCCGTCGATATAGTCGCCGCGCAGGTATTTTTCGTTGTTTTTCTCGCTGTCGGGTGTGGCGTCGCGCTTCTGGTAGAGATGGCACAGCACGATGGGCTGTTCCTTGTCACGCTCGATATCGACAATCATCGTGTCGTTGTCGCTAACAGGGTAGTACTCGCGCTTGGCAGCATTCTTGGGCATGGGGATGCCAGAGAAGAGCTTCTTGATTTTCTTCTCCATCTTGTCGACGTCGATGTCACCCACCACGATGACAGCCTGCAGGTCGGGGCGATACCACTTATGGTAGTAGTCGCGCAGGTCATCGTAGGCGAAGTTATCGACGATGTCCATCGAGCCGATGGGCATGCAGTCCTCATACTTCGTCCCTTTGTACACCTTCGGCATGGCCTGTTCCATGAGCCGGCTGACGGCCTTGCCGGCCCGGCGCGTACGCCACTCCTCGTGGATGACGCCGCGCTCCTTGTCTATCTCCTCGTCCTCAAGCAGCAGGTAGTGGCTCCAGTCGTGCAGGATGAGCAGGCAGGAGTCGGCGATGCCCTCGCGCTTGCTGACGGGGACGGCGGAGATGTTATAGACGGTCTGCTCGACGCTGGTATAGGCATTGAGGTTGGCACCGAACTTCACACCGATGGTCTCGCACCAGGGCACGATGCCTAAGCGCTTGCCCTTGCCGGGGAAGTTCTTGGTTCCGTTGAACGCCATGTGCTCTAGGAAGTGAGCCAGTCCGCGCTGGCGTGGTTCCTCCTGGATGGAGCCCACCTTCTGGGCAATGTAGAAGTCGGCCAGTCCTGCCTCCTTGGCATTGTGGCGGATGTAGTACGTCAAGCCGTTTTTCAGCTTGCCGGTGCGGATGTTTGCGTCTTGCTTCAGCGGCTGTGCCGTAGCGGTTAAGGCTGTCAGAAAGAGCAGCACAAAGGTCATCAATTTTGTTTTCATAGTTCGGCTATTTAGTATTTTGGGCACAAAGGTACAAATTTTTTCCCGAACAAGTAATCATTTTGTAGAAGTATTTGCTATTTGCGATTTATTTTGTACCTTTGCACCCAAATTAATAGCGAAAACGGATGAGAGAAAGAATCTTCTACTTGCTGCTGTGGGTCGCCATCCCTCTGGGAGTCATGGCACAGAAAAAAGGTAGCTACACCCTCGATTTTTCCGTCAAAGACAAGGATACAAGGGAGGCTGTCATCATGGCCACCATCCAATTGCAGCCGACGGGTGCCATGGCGGTGACCGACATGGAGGGCAGGGCCACGGTGAAGAACGTGGAGATGGGTACCTACACAATTCACATCTCTTATGTAGGTTATGAATCTATCAGCACACAGGTCAAGGTTAGCAAGAATACTAAGCTCGACTTCATGCTGGTGCCTACCACACTGGCACTTAGTGAGGTAACCGTCACTGCCAAGCAGAATGCGGCAGGTGCTGCCACGAGCAGCATCATCGGGCGGCAGGCCATCGACCACCTGCAGGCATCGAGTCTGGCCGACGTGCTGCAGCTTTTGCCTGGACAGCTGATGACCAATACGGACCTGACGGCGCAGTCGAACCTGCAGATACGTACGTTGTCGAACAACAACACGGCGGCCTTCGGCTCCAGCGTCATCCTCGACGGTGTGCCCCAGTCGAACAATGCCGACGTGTCGGCAGGCGGATTTTCTGCAACATCCTTCACCGGTACAGACCTGCGTAACTTTTCTGCCGACGATGTGCAAGAGGTGGAAGTCATCCGGGGCATCCCCTCAGCTGAATACGGCGACCTGACCAGCGGTCTGATGGTGGTACACTCTAAGATTGGTGTAACGCCGTGGCAGGTCAAGGGCAAGGTGAACCCCGGACTGATGAACTACTCGTTAGGCAAGGGACTGAAGATGAACAAATACGGCGTGCTGAACTTCAACGTGGACTATGCACAGGCCTGGGGTGACCCTCGCGAGAAGACGAAGTCCTTCGACCGCTATACTTTCAGCCTGGGCTATGGCGTGGACATCACCCGCAAGTGGCATGCCGACACCAAGCTGCGCTATATGTATTCCAAGGACTGGAACGGCAACGACCCCGACGTCAGGAACGACGGCACAGAGAGTAAGAATGTGAACAAGGTGCTGTCGCTGACGCACAATGGCAAGATTAGCGTCGACAAGTTCTTTTCGCGCAGCATCAACTATACCATCGGCGTGTCGCTGACCGCCACCGACGACGCCAGTACCAGCTACGTGCCCACGTCGAACGGCGTAGTGCATATCGTGACAGCCCGCGAGACCGGCTATTTTGAGGTGCCCTGGCTGAACCACTCCTACTTGGCTACCGGCTATACGGAGAGCCGCCCCGGCAGCATCTTCGCCAAGGCGGGCAACCAGTTCTTCATCAAGAGCGGCAAGGTGAACCAGCGCTTCAAGATGGGTATTGACTACCACTACGACTGGAACAACGGCAAGGGTTACTACAATGCCGACGAGCTGCTGCCCCTGAAACCCAATGATGGCGGACGTCCTCGCGCCTTTGACGATATTCCCGGCCTGCACCAGGTGTCGGCATACGTCGAGGACAACCTCAGTTGGGAGTTTGCCAAGAAGCGCCACCTGCGCGTTATGCTGGGTGCACGCTTCCAGGCCATGCAGCCCTTCAGCGACGTTAGCACTTTCGCCTTCTCGCCCCGCCTGAACATAACCCTGGAGACTGCCCAGTGGCTGAACCTGCGGGCAGGTATCGGCTTGAACTCCAAGGCGCCGGGCCTGAACTACCTCTATCCCGACAATACCTATAAAGACCATATCGCCCTGGCCTATTATGCCAACGGCAATACCGACCCCACCCAGCCCGGCAGCATGGTGGTCAGAAGGACCTACGTGCAGCAGGTGGAATACTCGCGGGGGCTGAAGAATGCCACGACGACGAAGATAGAGGTGGGTGCCGACATCAAGCTGCCCGGCGGGCGTAAGCTCAGCATCACGGCCTATCAGGACAAGACACCCAACGGATTCAGTAGCGCCTCACAGTTTGTCGTCTATCAGGCCTTGCAGTATGCCAGTCCCGAGGCTTGGCGCGAAGGCATTGCCAACGACGTGCCCAGCGCCTTCTGGACCACCAATGGACAGGTGGCCAACGATAACGTGTTGCAGAACCGTGGTATAGAGTTCGACTTCGACCTGGGGCGTATCCGTCCGCTGAACACCAACCTCTACTTCTCGGGCGCCTGGCAAGAGAGTAAGAGTTGGAACGAGGGCTTGAATGCCCAGAATCCCGTCGACCTGCCCATCGAATACAAGTCGCGCAATACGACGCCTATCAAGGTGATTTATCCCTCGGGCTTGGACTACAGCCGTCAGCGCCGCTTCGTCAACACGCTCCGGCTGGTCACCAACGTCCCCCAACTGCGCATGGTGGCATCGTTCACGGGACAGGTCATCTGGCACAGCAGCAACTACAGTTTTGTCGCTGACAAGGATGCCATCGGTTATGTTGGCTACACCCCGCTGTCCGATGGCAGCTATAGCGTCGGCTACCACTACTGGAAAGGTACCGCCGAACCCATAGACGGCATCGACTGGGAGAAGCAGAAGATACGTCCCAACGAGAACGACGTAGTGAAAGAGCCCGTCACGTGGAACCTCTCCGCCCGTCTGACCAAGGAGTTCGGCTCGATGGCCGGTCTGTCGTTCTATGCCAACAACGTTCTCTACTATGAGCCTTTTATGTCTACCAATACCAGTGGCACGCTGACGCAGCGCAACACCAGCACCTTCTCGTTCGGCGTGGAACTGTTCTTTAAACTTTGAACTTTGAACATTGAACTTTGAATGCAACGCCACACTTTTATAAAAAGAACTTTATGATTAGCATGAGACATAGAAAGCAGCTGAAAAGTTTATTATTTATTATTTCTTATTTTTTATTTAGCGTAGCGCAATTCTCCTGCGTTGACTTCGACGACACCACACCGCCCGTCACCGCTACCGTCCAACTGGTGCGCCCTGACGCCTTTGTCAACATGACCGACATGTCGGGACTGACCGTGACGCTACAGTCGGAAGACGGCATTGTGACGGCAACGACCGATGCCTCAGGGCGCGTCGTCGTCAGCGACCTGGCACCAGGAACCTATAACGTCAGTATGTCATCCACCATCAGCCACTCCCAGTACGAGCAGTATACGGGGCAGACCGTGGGCGGCGCCATCGATTTCATCATGACGGGCACCCTCAACCAGCAGGCACTTGCCGAGGACAACACGCTGTCGCTGCCCCTGATGGTGTACCCCAAGGAGACGCTGATTATCGGCAAGGTATATTCGTCGAACAGCAAGATAGCTGGAGGCACCTACAGCATCGGCAAGTACGTAGAGCTGTATAACAACTCGGAGGACAGCGTGGATGCCGCAGGACTCTACATCGGACTGTTGGAGACCGAGAGCACCATCGCCTATCCCGTGTACCCCTACAGCAGTGCCATCACCCCCGACACGCTGCATACGAAACAGGTGTTCCGCATCCCTGGCGACAAGCCCGTCATGGTGGCACCCGGCGCAACACTGCTGTTGGTGAACAGTGCCATCGACCACTCGTCGCAGAACGAGTATGAGCGCGACCTGCGTGGGGCCGACTTCGAGGCCAAGGACGAGAACAAGAAGATTCCCAACAACAACGACGTGCCCGCTCTGGAACTGCTCTACTCCACCTACGCCAGCATCTCGTGCATGAACTTAGGGCAGGGCGGACCGGGTGCTGTAATTCTCTTCCGCACGGAGGAGGACGTAACGAACTGGCCTACCGTCTATGCATACGGCAAGACCAAGGGCAACCGCTTCCTGTGTGTGCCGAAGAATACCGTCATCGATGGTGTCGACGTGGTCAAGAACAAGGCGCAGACTGGTCCCGACATCAATTCCAAGCGCTTGTTTGAGGATATTGATGCGGGCTATACCTTTGTCAACTCTGCCGCTGGTACTACGGGCGAGCGACTGGTGCGCAAGACGCTCTCCGTCACTGCCGACGGACGCAGGGTGCTGCAGGACACCAATAACAGCCTGAATGACTTTGTCTGTACGGACACCATCAGTCCACGAAATTATTTGTTACCATGAACAGTATGAACAGAACAATATACCTTGTTGCCTTGACGGTCTTGTGTTCCGTTCAGGGCATGGCACAGGAGATGAACCTGCAGAAGTACCAGCTGGCAGACGAGCGGCAGCTGTGGAGCGAGAGTCGCAATGCTGCCGGACTGGCCCACGACATGCAGGACTCGACTGACAACCGCGGTGTGGCCTACTTCGACCTGCAACACCTGAGCGGCGACTACCACCGCGTGCAGGAAGGCAACCAGCAGAACCAGCTGCGCTTCTTCACCGAACGCTATCAGCAGATTGGCAAGTACCTGGTGGGCTATGGCTCGTTCGATTTCGACATGGGGCGTATCAAGGAGCGTGCCTGGAGCGACGTCATGCGTACCTACAACTCGAACCCGTTCATCTCGGGCAGCGACATCTTTGGCAAATACGACTTCCAGAACTTCACGCTGAACGCCAAGCTGGCCTCCGTCCGGCTGGGTCACTGGAACTATGGAGCCTCCTTATGTTATAAGGTGGGTGACCTGAGCCGTCTGCGCGACCCCCGTCCCCGTGCCCGTCTGGCCGACTACCAGCTGACACCCTCCGTCACCTATACCACCGGCAGCCACACCATCGGTCTGGCGGGCTGGTACCACCGCTACAAGGAGAAGATGATGACGCCCGTGGTGAAGCAGAAAGACCCCCATATCAAGTACTACCTCATGTCGGGCGTGGAGTTTGCCAAGGGCAACGTGGGCGACTATGCCGGCTACCAGCGCGAGTATGTCAACCATGAGTTTGGCGGGGAACTGAGCTACGGCATCCGCAGCGGCAACGTGGCAGGGGTCACGGCAGTTACGCTGCGCCATGGCACGGAGTATGCCTACGGGCAGTATAAATACGAGCCAGGCACCTATTATACCTATCATTATGGTGCCACCAGCCGCTGGACGGTCACTGCGGGCAGTCTGCTGCACAGCATCAGCGCCCGCCTGAACTACGAGCAGGCGTATGCCGACGAGTACAACTCGCAGCTCATCACGGAGAAGGATGGTGCCTATACCACACAACGCTGGGAGCGTACCATGACGTTCAAGAAGCGCTACCAGCTGAAGAAGACCGACCTCTCGCTGCACTACCGCCTGTCGTTCACGGCCGACGATGCCGTCAAGGGCTATGTCGGTGCCAGCTACGACCTGCAGAGCGTCAGCAACAAACACTTGCTGGCGACCTCGCAACTGGAATATGGTTCGTCGCTGTTGGGCCTGGAGGGTGGATATGGCCTATTTGGTGGCAGATTGTGGCTGAAAGCCAATGCCGACTACCACCTGAAGTCGAAGGCTGACCTCAACCTGCATTTGGAAGAGAACGACTATGCCGTCAATGTGCTGACTCCCGACATGGCCTACTACGAGGCCAACTGGTGGAGGGGACGTCTGGAGGTGACCTACCAGTTGCCGCTGACCATCAAGAAGCAGCGCACGCTCTGGTTTGCCAAGGTGTACGGCAGCTACCTGAAGACCGACAACAGTCTGGAGTCTAAGAATGCCGGCATTGCCATCGGCATATATTACTGAAGAATCAGAAGAATGAAGAAAGACAATCGAATATAATAATAAGTAATGAATATGAAGAAGTTTTTATTAAGTGCCCTTTTCGTCCTGTGTGGACTGTCGGCCAACGCCGAAACCAACGACACCGTCACCGTCCGTGTGAAAGCCATGCGCTGTGAGGAGTGTGGTCACAAAGTGAAGAATGCCCTGCGCCAAAATCCCGGCGTGGGTGCCCTCGAGTTCAACTACGAGCGTCGCACGGTGAAGATAGCCTACGACCCGCAGAAGACCGATGTGGACAGCATCTACCGCACCATTGCTACTACCAAGCGTTACAAGGCATCGCCCTACGATCCGACAGAGAAGATTCGCAAAGCCTGTGGACTGCGCATCGACGACATGCACTGCCAGAAGTGCGTCGACCGCATTGCAGGCATTCTGAACAAGATTGAGGGTATGGATTCCATCTCTGCCCATTTGGACAAGCACTATTACTTCGTCCGCTACGATGCCAACCGCACGTCGCAGGCTGTCATCCGCAAGGCCCTTGTCAAGGCTGGCTATACCCCTGTCAACTACTATACGGACAAACGTATCGCATGGGCTTACTTCCTGATTCCCTCCGAGGCCGCCAACGATGACACGATAGAGAGCGTGCTGGCACTGGACGGTGTGGATGATGTCAACGTCAACCCGCTCCGCAAGTCGCTCGCCGTCACCTATCTGAACACCACGCTGACAGAACAGAAGCTGTTAGAGGAGATTCAGAAGCAGGGTATCAAGGCGACGCTGCCCAAGCCCCATGAGTGCAGCGAGGAAGAAGAAAATAAGAAGTAAGAAGTGAAAAAGCGACTCATTGCAAATCTGCTGATGCTGGTATGCTGGACGGCCGTTGCGGTGGCTCAGCATGTCAGCATCTCGGGTGTCGTCATCGACGAAGAGGGCAAACAGCCCGTGGAGTTTGCCTCGCTGCTGCTGAAGGACAATGGTCAGTGGGCTGTCACAGGCAGCGACGGACGCTTCACCATCAAGAGCGTGCCTACAGGAAAGGCCGTGCTGACCATCCAGTGTCTGGGCTATGCCACCCGTACCATCACCCTGAACATCACCAAGGACATTCCCCGCCTGCAGATACAGCTGAAGCAGGAGAGCCTGAAGTTGGACGAGGTCACCGTCACTGCCAAGCGTAAGCGTGACGAGGCTACCACCAGCTATTCCATCGACCGCACGACGCTCGACAACCAGCAGGTGCTGAACGTCAGTGATATTGCTGCCTTGCTGCCTGGTGGCAGGACTGTCAACCCCTCGCTGATGACTGATGCCCGTCTGGCACTGCGCAGTGGCGACCAGGAAAAGGGCAATGCCTCGTTTGGTACGGCCATCGAGGTGGACGGCATCCGCATGGACAACAATGCGGCTGTCGGCGAGACGGCAGGAGTATCGACGCGCACCATCAGCGCCTCGAACATCGAGTCGGTGGAGGTGGTCACGGGTATTCCCTCCGTGGAATACGGCGACCTTTCAAATGGTGTCGTTAAAGTGAACACGCGTAAGGGTAAGTCGCCCTTCATCATCGAGGGGAAAATCAACCAGAACACGCGTCAGATAGCCCTTAACAAGGGCTTTAATCTGGGGGGCAGACGGGGCGTCCTCAATGCTTCCCTGGAACATGCCCGCTCGTTCAGTGATGCTGCCTCTCCGCACACAGCCTATCAGCGCAACATCCTGTCGCTGCATTATATGAACATCTTCTGCCAGTCGACGACGCCGCTGACACTGAACGCGGGACTGACGGGCAACATCGGCGGCTACAACTCAGAGGCCGACCCCGACAATGAGTTGGACGACTATGCCAAGGTGCGCGACAATGCCTTCCGTGCCAATGCCGAACTGAACTGGCTGCTCAACAAGCGCTGGCTCACGAACCTGAACCTGCGCGGCTCGCTGGCGTATAACGACCGCAAGGCGACCAACTACAGCCATGCCAGCAGTGCCTCCACGCAACCCTATATCCACACCACGGAGGAGGGATACTTCATCGCCCAACCCTACGACGAGTCCGCCTCGGCTCCCATCATCCTCGGACCTACGGGCTACTGGCACGTCAAGCAGTTCAATGACAGCAAACCCCTCAACTGGAGCCTGCGTCTGAAAGGCGAACTCAACCATCGCATCGGCACCATTCAGGGTCATGCGCTGGCGGGTGTTGAATATACGGGCAGTCGCAACGACGGTCAGGGCACCTACTACGAGGATTTGCGCTATGCTCCCACGTGGCGTCCCTATCGCTACGACGAACTGCCTACCATGCACAACCTCGCCCTCTACGCTGAGGAGAAGGTGAGCATCCCTATTGGCAAGCGCTCCACCTTCGAACTGACAGCTGGACTGCGCGACGACATCACGCTCATCGGCGGCTCCGACTACGGCACGGTCAGCAGTCTGTCGCCGCGAGTAAACAGCCGCTACGTCTTCTGGCGTCAGCGCCGAGCCTATTGGTTGACCGACCTGAGCATGCATGCAGGATGGGGTAAGAGTGTCAAACTACCGTCGTTTCAGGTGTTATACCCCGCGCCGGCCTATAGTGACCGCTTGGCATTCAGCTCGCCCAGCACGGCGACGAACACGTCGTTCTACGCGTATCATACGCATCCCTCGAAGGCCGTCTATAATCCCGACCTGCGCTGGCAGTACACCAACCAGACCGACTTGGGCTTCGAACTGACCATCAAGGGTGGTACGCACATCGCCCTGTCTGCCTTCTACCATCAGACGCGCAACCCCTACATGGCGACATCGCTATATACGCCGTTTGCCTATCAGTATACGCCGCCGGCAGCCCTCGACGGCATCACCATTCCGCTGGCGGAGCGTGTATATGGCATCGACCGACAGACTGGTGCTGTTACGGTGGCCACTGTCGACGGTAGCCAGCAGCAGGTGCTGGCGGGTAACACCCGTCGCGTCTGGCTGGCTAACACCACATACATCAACGCCTCGCCCCTGAACCGATATGGTTTGGAGTGGACGGTTGACCTGCAGCAGATACGTGCCCTGCGTACCAGCATCCGTTTCGACGGCAACTACTATTATTATAAAGGTATCGACGACGTACTCTTTGCCGACATCCCCCTGTCGAACGCCACCATGGCCGACGGACAGCCCTATCAGTATGTGGGCTACTATCGTGGCAGTGCCGCCACGTCCACCAGCTACTCAGCCAATGCCTCGGTGGCTAACGGCTCGCTGTCGAAGCAGCTGAATCTCAACACCACCATTACGACACATATCCCGAAGATACGCCTCATTGTCGCCCTGCGCATCGAGGCTTCGCTATACAACTACCACCGGCAGCTGAGTGAGTTCGACGATGCCATGCGCGGCGTGGTGCTGGCTGACAAGAGCAGCTATATCGGAACGCCCTACGACGGCACCAGTGAGAACCAGTATGTCGCCATCTATCCCGAGTACTACTCCACGTGGGACAACCCTGACGAGCGCATCCCCTTTGCCGAGCGGTTCCTCTGGGCCAAGGACCACGATGCCACGCTGTTCAGTGACCTGTCGAAGCTCGTCGTGCGCTCCAACTATCCCTACGTGATGAACCCCAACCGCATCAGCAGCTACTACTCGGCCAACCTGAGCGTCACCAAGGAGATTGGTGACCACGTCTCCGTGTCGTTCTACGCCAACAATTTCTTCAACAACATGGGGACTGTAAACTCGTCACAGACCGACCTGGAGACATCGCTCTTCGCCAGCAGCTACATCCCCACCTACTATTACGGACTCTCCCTTAAACTGAAGCTATGATATGAAACATCGTTTTCTCCATATCCTCACCTGTTGTGTATGCTGCTGTATTACAGCAGCCCTCCTCACCTCCTGCGCCTCTGACGACAGCCAACCCAAGGCTGGCGACCTCTCGATGGGCAGTGCCAGCGTCACGCTGACTGGCCTCAGCGATGCTGCGGCCGGTTTCGACGTCCAGTTGCGTAACACATCGACGGGTAGCATCTTCATCGAGAAGACTGACGCCCAGGGTACTGCCACCTTCCGCGTCACGCCTGGCATCTACGAGGCCAGCGTCACGGCAGCCCATTCCAGCGAGGGCATCGCCTACACCTATAACGGCACGTCAGGACAGATTACCGTCCGTCGCAATCAGACGACGCCAGTGACCATCCAGATGAAGAGTGCTCGCATCAGCCAGCTGGTCATCAAGGAACTCTACAACGGCGGCTGCCTCATGGACGACGGCATCACCAAGTTCCAGTATGACAAGTGTGTAGTCCTCTACAACAACAGTTCTCAGCCGGCCTCGCTCAGCAACCTCTGCTTCGGCGAGTGTACGCCTGCCAATGCCCACCAGAACAACAAGAACTATGGTGATGACGGGCGGCTGACCTACGAGTCGGAGGGTTTTATCCCGGTGTGGAACGGCATCTGGTATTTCCCCCAGGCGCTGGAGCTGGCGCCTTACTCGCAGGTGGTGGTTAACATCCACGGAGCCATCGACAACACGCAGACTGTCAGCCAGTCGGTCGACTATGCCAATCCCGCCTACTACTGTATGTACGACCCTGAGAGCGGTTACAACAATACGGGCTACTATCCCACGCCGTCGGATGTCATTCCCACCAGCCACTACCTGAAAGCCGTCGAATACGGACTGGGGAACGGCTGGGCACTGAGTGTCAGCGCACCGGCCTTCGTGATGTTCCAGACGCACGGCATATCACCTGCCGACTATGCCACCAATACGGCCAACATCTGGTACGACGGCGGCAACGTCTCGCAGGTGTGGGCCTGTCTGAAGGTGCCCAACGAGTGGATAGTCGATGCCCTGGAGGTCTACTCCACCGGCTATAAGGACAGCAGTCTCAAGCGCCTGACGGCAGACATTGACGCAGGCTACGTCTGGCTTACCAACTACCAGGGTCACACCCTCTATCGCAACGTCAACAAGGAAGCCACCGAGGCACTGCCCGAGAATGCCGGCCGGCTGGTCTATGGCTACGACATGGGTGTCGACGGCGTGACCGACCCCAGCGGCATCGATGCTGAGGCCAGCATTCTTCATGGTGCCCATATCATCTACCAGGACACCAACAATTCCACCAACGATTTCCACGAACGACAGCGATGCTCACTGCGGGTTACACCCCTAAATAGTAAAGAATAATGAAAAAAGAGAAACTAACAACAATACCCAATAGACCACGGAGTTTATTATTTCTTATTTTTTCTTTTTTATTTAGCAGCGTAGCTGCGCAGGACTCCCTGCTGCTCCGCGACTACCACTTCGTCCAGCAGGCTGACCCCTGGCTGACAGCCCCCAATGCTGCTGCCCTGACGCGCTTTGCCACGCGCAACATCGTCGAGGCTACGGCATCGCTGACCAAGGGTAGGGGAGGGCACGTCAACTACTACGACTCGTCCAACACCCTGCAGACCAACGTCAGCATCGAGTCTTACTACCGCCTCAGTCCACGGGCTGTGGCATACGGCGCCATCAGCTACGACAACTGGTCGGGCGAGGATATGACGGGGTCGGCATTCATCCAACCAACCCGCAAACCTTTCGACATCGTCGAGGACTCATTGACCAATGCTGGTGACAAACATCGCGACACCTACCGCCTGTCAGGCGGTTTTGGCTACGACATCGCCAATGGCATCTCTCTGGGTGCCCGACTGGAATATACCTCTGCCAACTATGCCAAGTACAAGGACCTGCGACATAAGAACAAACTGATGGATCTCGTCCTCACCGCTGGTATTTATGCACCCCTTGCCGATTGGCTCGCCATGGGTGCTGACTATGCCTACCACCGCAATACGGAGAGCCTGGATTTTGGCACATATGGCAAGAGCGAGAAGATATACAAGTCACTCGTCAGCTATGGTGTCATGATGGGACGCGTCGAGCAGTTTGGCAACGAAGGCTATACGGACAAGTCACGCGAGATGCCGCTCTTTGAGGATAGTCACGGCGGCAGCTTCCAGTTAGAACTGCGCCCCCTGCAGTCGCTGGGCATCTATGGTGACTTCGGGTTCAGCCATGGTACAGGCTATTATGGTCGCCGTTCGCCCTATACCATCACGCTCACCAACCACAAGCGCGACATTGTGCAGGGCAAGGTGCGCGTCATCTACCAGACTGGCACGTCGAGATTCCACTTAGATGCCTCCTACGCTGACGAGAAACTGAAGAACAATGCCGAGACCTGGCGTGAACTGACCAATGCTAGTGGTTCTAACTACTATGAGTACTACGATGCCGTGGAGACGGCTGACAAGCAATGGAAGGATGCCGATATGGCCTTCACTGCCCATCTGGGCATTCACAACGAACTGCCCACGTGGTCGTTCTCTGCCGCCTACCGCTGGCGCGAACAGAACACCGCTGCCTACCTCTACCCGTTCTATCGTCATCAGCTGTTCAGTAGCAATGAGGTAGTGCTCAGTGCCACGCGAAACCTGCTGTGCAGTAAGGGCGTCTGGACGTTCTCCGTCAACGGCAGTTTCCTCAAAGGCACGGGCGACCCCTTCAACGATGGCGCCTTTGTCACGCCCAGCGCCAAACAGGAACAACCTGCTACGATGGATGCCTTCCTCTGGCGCGAATACCAATATCTGACTGCCCCCCAATACAGCATCGGTGGCAGCGTGCAGTATGCTTTCCTGTTGCCAGGCACGCGTGTGAAGACCTACGCCCGCCTCAGCGGCAGCCATCGTAAGGCCAATGCCACCTACCAGTATTCCACCGGTTGTGACCGCACCCAGCTGTTGCTGGCCCTTGGCTGCAGCTTTTAAAGTTTAAGAATTAAAGGTTAGAATAATAAAATGAAACACTCTACATTTGTAACCCTTTTGCTGTGTCTGTTGGCATGTCATGCCAACCTCCGCCTCTCTGCCCAGTCCTCCATGGCCGAAGTGCTGGCCGGTCAGTGGAATTTCGTTGCCAGTCCCTTTGAGGGTGGCGGCATGGAAATCGCCTTTACGGCTACGCCCTCTGCCGACGGTACTGCCCTCCAGTGCCATGCCGACCTGTTCTTGACCCGTACCCAAAACTATGCTGCCAACTGGCTGCTGGCGATAGAAGAAAGAGATGGCCAGGTACGTCTGGGCTGGAAACTCAATAGCGAAGTCCCTGCTTTCGAACAGGAGTTCCAGGAAAACGCCAGCCAATATGCACTGGCTGGCAGCAATCCCGATGGCACTCCCCGCTATGTCTACCTGCTCTCAGAGAATATTGAGACGCAGAAGTTGGAGCCTCTGACGCTCTGGAGTGACTGGCAGCCTGCTGACGGCACCACCTTCACTCTGCCGGTTACGCAGCAAATCTATGCGGTTGTCAGCAAAAACCAACCCTATAGTGGTTCTGTCGGCTATGCCGAAATTTGGGCCAGTGGCCGACTGGTGCGCATTGGTGGTACGGGCATCAGCTCGCTGAACGTTCAGCAGGGCATGGAGGACGGCGAAGCCTTCGACTTGCAGGGCCGTCGCATAACTAAAGGCCAGACACCGACAACGAAAGGTATCTACATCGTCAATGGCAGGAAATACGTGCGATAGAATTAAAAAAATGAAAAAGTAAAACGTAAATACGGCCTTTCTTTTTGCAGTTCACTCATTTATTCGTACCTTTGCAGCCAAAATTCTGTTGAGAGTTTAGAGTTTATAAGTTTAAAGTTTATAGTTTAAAGATAATGGCACAAGAAGATGTATTTAAGAAGATCGTGAGCCACTGCAAGGAGTATGGCTTCGTGTTTCCCTCCAGTGAGATTTACGACGGTTTAGGCGCTGTCTATGACTACGGTCAGAACGGCGTGGAGTTGAAGAATAACATTAAGCAATATTGGTGGAAGGCCATGACGATGCTGCATGAGAATATTGTAGGTATCGATTCGGCCATCTTTATGCACCCCACCATCTGGAAGGCATCAGGTCACGTGGACGCTTTCAACGATCCCCTGATTGACAACCGCGACTCGAAGAAGCGTTATCGCGCTGACGTGCTGATTGAGGACCAGATAGCCAAATACGACGAGAAAATCCAGAAGGAGGTCGAGAAGGCCCGCAAGCGTTTTGGCGACTCGTTCGACGAGGCTAAGTACCTGGAGACTTCTGAGCGTGTAAAAGAAACCAAGGAGAAGCGTGACAACCTGCACGCCCGCTATGCTGCTGCCATGCAGGGTCCCGACCTTGAGGCCCTGAAGCAGATCATCCTGGACGAGGAGATTGTCGATCCCATCAGCGGCACCAAGAACTGGACTGACGTGCGTCAGTTCAACCTGATGTTCTCTACCGAGATGGGCGCTTCGGCCGACGGTTCCATGAAGGTCTACCTGCGTCCTGAGACGGCACAAGGCATCTTTGTGAACTACCTGAACGTGCAGAAGACGGGCCGCATGAAGATTCCCTTCGGCATCGCCCAAATTGGCAAGGCCTTCCGCAACGAGATTGTAGCCCGTCAGTTCATCTTCCGTATGCGCGAGTTCGAACAGATGGAGATGCAGTTCTTCGTACAGCCCGGCACCGAGCTGGATTGGTTCCCCAAGTGGAAGGAGACCCGCATGAAGTGGCACCTGGCCCTGGGCTTCGGCGCCGAGAACTATCGCTTCCACGACCACGACAAGCTGGCCCACTATGCCAACGCCGCTACCGACATCGAGTTCAAGATGCCGTTTGGCTTCAAGGAGGTTGAGGGCATCCACTCGCGTACCAACTTCGACCTGTCGCAGCACGAGAAATTCAGCGGCAAGTCGATTAAGTACTTCGATCCCCAGACCAACGAGAGCTACACCCCGTATGTGATCGAGACCTCTATCGGCGTGGATCGTATGTTCCTCTCCGTGATGTGTCACTGCTTCGAGGAGGAGAAGCTGGAGAACGGTGAGACCCGCACGGTGCTGAAGCTGCCCGCAGCCCTGGCCCCGGTGAAGTGTGCCGTGATGCCGCTCGTGAAGAAGGACGGACTGCCCGAGAAGGCCCGCGAAATTATCGACCAGCTGAAGTTCCACTTCAACTGCCAGTACGACGAGAAAGACTCTATCGGCAAGCGCTACCGTCGTCAGGACGCCATCGGTACGCCCTACTGCGTCACCGTCGACCACGATACGCTGAACGACGGCTGTGTCACCCTGCGCTTCCGCGACACCATGGAGCAGGAGCGTGTGCCCATCAGCGAGCTCAACGGCATCATCGAAGACAAAGTAAGCATCGCCAGCCTGCTGAAGAAATTGCAGTAATCCAAAGGTAAAAAGGTAAAAGGTAAAATATGGTCAAATCTATATGGAGTAAAATAAAAGGCGTGGTAAGAGGTTGTTTACCCTTTTACCTTTTTACCTTTTTACTTTTACTCTCTTGTAGCGAGGAGAAGGAAGAGAATACTGAGTACGCTAACTGGCAGACGCGCAACGAATCCTATTTTGAACAACAGTACCAACTGCATTTGGCTGCGTCGACGAGCGAATGTTTCGTGCTGCCCAGTATCACGCAACCGTCGAGCTTGGAGTTGAAGGATGTGGAGCATACGAAGTGTATCCTTGTAGATGTTATCAGTCGTGCTGAAGGGGATAGCAGGATACCGCTTCATAATGACGTTGTCGCCGTACACTACGAGGGACGTTTACTACCCAGCAAGAGCTATGCTGATGGTTATGTGTTCGACTGTTCGTGGGATGGTGCTTTCGATCCTGCTGTAGCTAATCCTTATGAATTGGGCGTGTCTGATTTCATCAACGGTTTCTATACAGCTCTGGAACACATGCATGTCGGTGACCGATGGCGCGTCACCATTCCCTACCAGTTGGGATATGGCGTGTCAGGGGCGAGCAATATCCCAGGGTATAGCACTCTGATTTTCGATATTCGGCTGGCAGAAATCGTAGAGGATGAATAAATAGCCTCCACCAACCCCATTCCAAAGAGAGTGGGTGAGTGGCTTGATAGAAGAATGAAAGAGGGCGGCTTATGAGGCCGCCCTTTCTTTTTCCATATCCTTGCGTGACTTCGATTTCGTCACCAGCCACACACCGCTGAACACCAGTACGACTGCCAGTGCGTGGGTAGGCTTCAGAACACCGATGCCCATGAGCAGTGACGCCGCTACCGAGACGATGGGCTGCACATAGTTGTAGACGCTGACCACAGTGGGTCGCAGCGTGCGCTGTCCTATCATGGTGAGTATGTAGCCTAGGAAGGTTCCTATGCATACGACATACGCCACCTCCCACCAAGTGCTTGGTGGTATGGGCTGTCCCCATACCACCTCTCTCACATGTCCGAACGTGAATGGCAGCAGTATCAGCGTAGCCCATGAGAACATGTACTTGTTGATGGTGAAGACGTTATAGCGTCGGATGAGTGGATTGAAGAGCGACAAGTAGAGGGCGAAGGAGAACTGTGCAAACAGACAGAGCAGGTCACCTCGGATGTCGCCTACCTTGTCGCTGGTAGCCGCTGCCGACGTTAAAATCAGTATCAGGGCACCACTGCAGCCCATGAGCACACCCAATGCTTTCTTGCTTGTGATGGGCTCTTTCAGGATAAGTGCTGCCAGTAGCATGGCGAAGATGGGCATGCTGGTGGTGACGATGGAGGCATTGATGGGTGACGTAATGGACAATCCGACGGTATAACAGCACTGGTTGCAGATGAGTCCGAAGACGGCAGCCCCGATGAACATCAGCTTGTCCTTGCGGGGAACATGTTCCTTGGGTGCGAAGAGCGCTGCTATCCAGAAGAGTATGCATGCGCCAACTACGCGGAAGGTTACCATGCTGATGCCGTCGAATCCATGTGTCATGGCATCCTTGCCGACGGGTGCCATCAGTCCCCATCCGGCACATGCACCAAACATGGCCAGATGGGCAATAAGGGGGCGATTTGTATCAGTCTTTTCCATGATTGTTGTCTTTCGAGTGCAAAAGTACGAAATAATTCATAATTCATCATTCATTATTCATAATTATTTCGTATATTTGCCCCGTAAAACGTAAGATTATGAAGTATGCAACTAACATCAAACAAATAGAAATCGATGCGCTGTGGAGTGGTAAGAAGCATATTCTGTGGACGCTGGACCCGCATGTGAACATCCTGAGCGGCATCAATGGCGTAGGAAAAAGTACCATCCTCAACAAGATATTTCGCAGCATCTGCACCAATGGCGACCTGCAGAACCACCTGCTGAAGGGGGTACGCATCATGGCAGAGCCCGAGGATGCTACGCACGTCAGGTTTGACATCATCCGCTCGCTGGACTCACCTGTGCTCGACAACGAGACATTGAGCATGGTGGATACCCATATACGGTCAGCCCTCGACTTCCAACTGTACCATTTGCAGCGTAAGTATCTGGACTACCAGGTGAATATCGGCAATCGCATCATCTCTGAATTGCAACAGGGCCATGCGGATGCTGCCCAGCAATTGTCGCAGTCGAAGGCGCACTTCCAGGATATAGTGGACGACCTGTTTCAGGAAACAGGCAAGAAGATTGTGCGTACGGAGAACGAGATTCGCTTCTCGCAGATAGGCGAGATATTGCTGCCCTACCAGCTGTCGTCAGGCGAAAAGCAGATGCTAGCCATCCTGCTGACGGTGCTCGTCGAGGACCAGCAACCCTACGTGCTGTTTATGGACGAACCCGAGGTGAGCCTGCACATCGAATGGCAGAAGCGGCTCATCGACCTCATCATGGAGCTGAACCCGCAGGTACAGATCATCCTGACGACGCACTCACCGGCTGTCATCATGAACGGCTGGATGGACAAGGTGACAGAAGTGAGTGAAATCACGATTTAGTTCATAGATTATAGTTTAGGGTAGTGGGTAAAGGGCTGAAGGATAATCTCAACTCGCAGTACTTCGAGGCGGCTAACAAGCTGAAGAAGCAGGAACGACAACGGATTGTGGCGTATGTCGAGAGCTACGACGATATCTTCTTCTGGCGTACCGTGCTCAGTCGTTTCGAGGATGAGACGCACTATTTTGAGTGCATGCTGCCATCGCACAAGAAACTGGATCGCGGCAAGAAGGCCGTGCTGTCGCTACCTGGTCTGGGACCTGCCATGATAGCGTGTGTCGATGCCGACTACGACTACCTGCTGCAGGGTGCCACGCAGCAGTCGCAGAAGGTGCTGGACAATCCTTATGTCTTCCATACCTACGCCTACGCCATCGAGAACCTCCAGTGCTATGCGCCCTCGCTGCACGACTGCTGTGTGGCAGTGACGCTCAACGACCATCGCATCTTCGATTTCGAGGACTACCTGCAGCAGTACAGCGAAGCTATTTTCCCACTGTTCATTTGGTCGGTACTGGTCTATCGCAAGGGGCTGCACAACAAGTTCTCGCTGTCTGACTTCAACCGCATTGTCGACCCAGGCGGCTTTAGCGTTGACAACCCCGGAGCCAGTATCGCCCATCTGCGTCACAAGGTCGGCGTGAAGGTGCGTCAGTTGCAGCATGACTTTCCGGGCAACAAGGAGGAATATCTGAAGACTAAGGATAGCATCAAGTCGCTGGGGGTGACGCCTCAGACTACTTACCTCTACGTGCAGGGACATGCCTTGTTCGACTCGGTGGTGGTGCCTATCTTAAACAAGGTGTGCAACCGCCTGCGCCAGGAGCGTCAGGACGAGATAGCACGTACTGCCGTCCACCATATGCAGAAGCAGAACGAGATGTCGTGCTATGAACACTCCGTGCAGGACATCCGCCAGACGCTGAAAAAGAACTATGGCTATATGCTCTCGGCATCTTTCCGCCGCATTCTGGAAGATATTAAGAAAAGAATTATAGATAAGTAATAAGAAGATTAACGACACAATCGCACGGAAGAATTCTTCCGTGCGATTGTGTTTTGTGATTCTAATACGACTTTACTTGAACAGCAGGGGAGCCATCTCACGGAGGGCGCGGCGCCAGGTCAGGAACTCGTGGGCTGTGCCGTCGGAGACGTGGCCCACGGCATTGAAGCCGGCAGCCTTCAGGGCCTCGACGCTCTTGTTGATGCCGTCAGGATTCTCCTTGGAACCGGTGCTCTCGAAGATGAGGCGCACGGCGCTGGCATCCTTGATGTCGTCGGGCATGTAGGTGCCGCCGCTGAGCAGTCCCCAGTAGCCGAAGACCTCGGGACGACGCAGGGTGATGAGCTTGGTCTCCATGCCGCCCATGGAGAGACCGGCCATGGCACGGCTCCACTTGTCAGCCTTGGTGAGGTAGTTGGCATCGATGAAGGGCACGAGCTCATCGACAAGCAGCGTCTCGAACTCCTTGGCGGTGAACTGACCGATGGTGCCGAACTTGATATCGTTGGTCAGACCGTAGGCCATGACGATGATGAACGGCTGGATCTTACCCTCGGCAATAAGGTTGTCCATGATGAGGCCTGCGTGGCCCTGGCGGCTCCAGCTGGTCTCGTTCTCACCCCAGCCGTGCTGCAGGTAGAGCACGGGGAAGCGCTGCTGCAGACCCTTCTTGCCGGCCTTGACGGGCTGGCCCTTCTTGTCGACCAACTTGCCATACGTAGGCGGCAGATAGACCATGGCGGTCTGCATCTTGCCTGTGCTGGCAGAGGGGTAGAGAACCTCGGTGATGGTGCCGTGCGGTATGTCCATGCGGCACTGGAAGAAGTCCTGGTCGGGGGCGGGAATTTC
Source organism: uncultured Prevotellaceae bacterium (assembly GCA_946185485.1). Classification (GTDB taxonomy): domain Bacteria; phylum Bacteroidota; class Bacteroidia; order Bacteroidales; family Bacteroidaceae; genus Prevotella. The sequence continues at coordinate 23,042 of CAMHJQ010000008.1, forward strand.
GATGCCGCTCTCCCAGCGGCAGGAGCCAAAGTAGTTGTGCGTTCCGGGGTCGTTGAAGGTGCCGCCGTCGATGGTCAGGTGGTAGTAGTGGAAGCCGGGGTCCATGGGACCTTCGGTGGTACCTGTCCATATGCCGTCCTTATCCTTGCGCAGCACGGTGCCGCCACGACCACCGAGGCCTAGGCTGACGATGACCGACTTGGCATCGGGAGCTTCTACGCGGAAGCGGGCATAGCCTTCGCTGTTGACCATGGGGTACTGCTGGCCGGGCTGGTTCTTTGGGTTGGGCACGAAGTCCTCTTTGGGCTGTGCATTGTCCAGGGCGGCGTCGAAGTCGCGGATGGCAAAGTAGGCGGGCTTCTTCTTGTACTGCTCGTCGAAGGGCAGGGGATGGTTGTTGACACCGAGCCATGAGTCGCGGTCGCCGAGGTTCCAGAAGGTCACGCAGTCGATGACGTCCTTGTGACGACGGAAGATCTTGAAGATGCGGTTGTACTGGTCGGTGAGCAGGGTATTCATGTAGCCGGGCACGGGCTTGGCCTCGCCGCGCGAGAAGCGCAGCTGGCCGCCCATCTCGGTATTCATGCGGATGTCCAGCTCGGTGACGTGGATGTGCTTCACCAATTCAGAATACTTCGTGATGGCAGCGTCGATGTCCTCCTCAGAGGGACCATAGACGTTGTAGTGGCCCTGCATGCCGATGCCGTGGATGGGCACGCCGGCATCTTGCATCTTCTTCACCATGTTGTAGATGCGGTCGCGCTTGCCGGGGTCGCACTCGTTGTAGTCGTTGTAGAACAGCAGGGCGTTGGGGTCAGCCTCGTGGGCAAACTGGAATGCCTTGGCAATGAACTCGTCGCCGCATAGCTTGTAGTGACGGCTCTCGCGATAGGGATTGCCGGGCACCATCTTGCCGTCCACGAACTGCGGGCGGACATTGTCGCTGATGGCTTCGTTCACCACGTCCCAAGCGTAGACTACGTCCTTGTAGCGGTTGACAACGGTATGGATGTGGTCGCGCAGACGCTTGTAGAAGACTTCCTTCTTGACCTCGCGGCCCTTCTTGTCAGTGAACATCCAGTCGGCAAACTGCGAGTGCCAGCAGAGGCAGTGACCGCGCAGCTTGATGCCATTCTTGCGGCAGAAGTCAGCAATCTTGTCGGCCTTGCTGAAGTCCCACACACCCTCCTTGGGGTGCAGTTCACCGGGCTTCATGTCGTTCTCAGCAGTGATGCTGCTGAACTCCTTGATGGCGAGCTGTTGCTGCTCTTCGTTGGTGACGTTACGCTGGTTCAGGGCAACGCCGATGAGGAAGTAGTCCTTGTAGGCGTCCTTCATTCCCAGTTCTGGGTGCGGGTCAGCAGGCCCGCGACCCCACTGTGCCCACAGGGGCATGGCGCTCAGCATCAGTATTGCGGCGCACAGTGTTCTAAAAGTCTGTTTCATTTGTGCAATGGCTTAAATGGTTAATATTGTTTGAATTATACACTATAAGTTGGTTGCGCTGTTTGATTTATTTCTTGAAGAGATGGGGGATGAACTCGTGGAGGCCGCGGCGCCAGGTCAGGAACTCATGAGCCGTGCCTGCAGACTCGCTGGCATCGACCTTGATGCCCTGTGCGCGCAACTGCTCGACGATGGGCCCGCTCTTGATGAAATCGTCAGAACCCCAGTTCATATACATGTAATGGATCTTCTTGTTGAACTCGTCGGCATTGGCAAAGACGCCGTTGTAGGCCGTCTTTACGTCGAGACCGAAGATGGCGCCGCTAAAAGTGCCGAGCCAGGCGAACTTGTCAAGGTTCTGCAGGACAACGTCGAAGGTCTGGTGACCGCCCCAGCTGAGACCGGCCATGGCGCGGTTCTCGCGGTCGGACTTCGTGCGGAAGTTTTGATCGATATAGGGGATAAGGTCGTTCAGCAGTACGGGATAGAATGAAGCGCCGTACTCTGAGCGTCCGGCCTGGTTGTTACCGCCACGGAATGGACCCTTGATGTCGCCGCTCTCCATGACGACAAGCATTGGCACGGCCTCGCCGGCAGCAATGGCGTTGTCCATGATGTGCTGCATCTTACCCTGGATGGCCCAGCTGGTCTCGCCCTCGCCCATGCCATGTTGCAGGTAGAGCACGGGGTAGCGCTTCTTGGCATTCTTCGCCAGCTCATACTCAGCAGGCGTATAGACCAAGGCATGGCGCCACTCGCCAAACTTCGAGTTGGGGCTGTGGTAGTAGATGCTGCGCACCTGACCGTGAGGAATGCCCACCTGTGGACGGTAGTAGTCGCCCTCGGGACCCTCGGGAATCTCGATGCCGCCCGACTCGCGGTTACAGCCAAAGAAGGTTTCGGAGGCCGGATCGACAAAGTTCACGCCGTCGATGTTCATGAAGTAGTAGTGGAAACCCACGGGCAGCGGGTCGGTCTGGGCCATGAAGCCACCCTTGCCGTCGGGCAGCATGTCGTACTTCTTGTTGCAGATGTCTACCACCACCTTACGGGCCTGCGGGGCCTGGATGCGGAAGTAGGCGCGGCCCTCCTTATCGACTTTCGGAAATTCGTTGCCGGGGATGGTGGTCTCGGCGATGACGGCGTCGGCAGGAACCTCAATCTTCTTGGGCATTTCGATGTATGGGCGCTTGGGTTCAAAGCCCAGGTGACGGGCTACGGCCTCGCCATAGCGGCAGCCTAACTCACGGTAGCCGGCGGCATCGAAGTGCAGGCGGTCGGGACCGTTCGAACAATCGTCCGACGAGATGACCTGTGCAGTATGCAGCGTCTGGGGCAGCTCGTCAATCTGCTTCTTGCAACCGATGCACACGCCCTGACCGCCAGCCTGCACGATATTGCCGGCATAGAGGTTCACGTCCTCGGGTTTCAGCTGCAGGTCGCTGCACAGGTTGTCATACACCTGCTTCACCATGCCAGCCCACTTCGGGTCGCCGGTGTTCGTCTCGCCCTGGTGCATCAGGATGCCCTTGATGACGCCATCCTTCTGAGCCTTCTTGGCCAGCGTGACCAGTCGCTGGTAGGGGTTGTTGTCGTAGGCGGCGAGCATACCCTTCATCCAACCCGGAGCCTTGTTCTTCGCATAGTTGTCAATGCTGTCGGGCAGGAAACCCTTGATGTCAATGCCGCCGATGGCGACGTGGATGACACCAATCTTGATGTTCTCGGGCAACGATTTCACCAGCGTGCGGCCAAACCAGTCGGCAGGTGTCAGGCCCGTGCCGGGACGGCAGAGTGGGGGAATAGCCTCGCACCACTCGCCTTGCTTACGACCCATTTCAGGGAAGTCGACGGCAGGCATCAACAGGAAACGGGGGCCGGGACTCTTTAGGTCCTGTGCCTCTGGCCGTGCGTTACCTTCCATGTTCGACTGTCCGAAGCATAGGAAGATGTAGAAATTCGGGTCGGGTTTCTGCGCAAATGCGCTGCTACATAATAAAGTAAGAATAAATGATAATAAACTAATGCGTTTCATATTTAATAATTATTGGTTTATTTGCTTACCATACTCTCGGAGAAGTAGTGGTCGCGGAGAGGCTTGTCCACGGGCTTGCCCTTCAACTCGACTGGCTGTTCCAGGCGGATGTCGGCAGACGATGCACCTACCTTGACCTTGTATGTGCCTGGAGCGATATTCCATTGGCGACGGCTGCCCTGACGGCTGTAGTAGCCGAACTGGTCGACAAAGAGGCGTGTGGTCACTGTCTTAGTCTGGCCTGGCTCTAACGGCACACGGGCAAAACCTTGTAGACTTTGAACTTTGATCTTTGATCTTTGACCTTTAGCATTACTGTCGGAGGATGACAGGTAGAGCTGGACAATCTCGTCGGCAGCGCGCTCACCCGTGTTCTTCACTTGGAAGGTCACCTCGACAGCGTCGTCGGTGGTCTGGGCATCATTTACCTGTAGATTCTTGTACTCGAACGTGGTGTAGGTGAGACCGTAACCGAAAGGCCAGGCTATTTGACTATTTGCCGATTGGCTATCTGATGATTGCGGATAGTTGTAGCAGATGGGCTCGTAGAGTTCCTCTGCAGGATAGCTGACGCTGAGCTTCCCTGAAGGCGACACCTTGCCAAACAGGATGTCGGCGACGGCATGACCGCCCTCCTCGCCCGGATACCAGGCCTGGATGACGGCAGCGCAGCGCTCGGCAAGGCCGCTGATGACCTGTGCCCGGCCACCGAAGAGGACGAGTACGACGGGCTTGCCCGTGGCTATCAGGCTCTCAACATACTGCTGCTGCTTGCCGGGCAGGCGCAGACCCTGACGGTCGCGGTTCTCACCGCAGAGCATCACGTTCTCACCCATGGCAGCCACAATGACGTCGGCATCCTTGGCCAAGGCTAAGGCTTCTGCCGCGTCGGCTTTCTCGCCGGAATCTACCTTGCGGTGCAGGATTTCGTACTCCCAGGCACGTTCGTCACCCAGTTCAGAGAACTTGGTCTCTATCTCCTCCGTCCAGTCGCAGCCACGAGAATAGAGAAGCTCTACTCCTTCGGGCTTGCTGTCCTTCATGCCTTCCAGTAGACCTATGATATGCGGGTGGTCGAGGTCGGTCTCCACCTTCTTCCAGAAGTATGACATGGCAGGGAAGCTATAGTCGCCGCACATCGCCCACATGCTGTTGGCGTTAGGACCAGTCAGCAGGACTTTGACGTTTGAACTGCCCAGTGGCAGGATGCTGTCGTTCTTCAGCAGCACGACGCTCTGGGTGGCAATGTCATAGGCCGTCTGACGCTCCTCGGGGGTGTCGAGGGTGATAGTCTCCTGGCTATACAGGTTGGGCTTCAGGTCCATCAGACCTGCGCGGAACTTATAGCGCAGCACGTTCTTGACGGCACGCTCCAGCGTCTCGGGCTTCACCAAGCCTTGGTCGATGGCTTCCTGCAGGTGGTTGAAGTTGGCACCAAACGGGAAGTCGACGTCACAGCCAGCATTGATGGCTGCTGCGGCCTTGTGTACGACATCAGGCTGGCCGGGTAGCTGGTCGATGGCGGTGTAGTCGCTGACTACCATACCGTCGAAGCCTAAATAGCCGCGCAGGATGTCGGTGAGTATCTTGTAGTTAGCCACACAGTTGACCTTCTCGCCGGTGGTGTCGGCCATGGCATGGTAGCCAGGCATGACGGCACGGCTGCCAGCGAGTCGGATCATGGCCTCGTGGGGCAGCAGGATGTCTTCCATCAGCTCCTGCTCGTCGGCATCGCCGCCACCGCCGTAGCCGAGGTAGTGCTTGGAACAGGCACCGACACCCTTACGCAGGTCGCCCTGCTGCAGGCCGCGCACAAAGGCGACACCCATGACGGCAGACAGGTAGCCGTCCTCGCCGTAAGACTCCTCCAGGCGGTTGAAGCTGGGCGTGCGGCAGACGTCAACCATGGGCGACAGCGACAGTACGCCCCCCATCTTGCGCATTGCCGTACTAGTCTGGCGCGTCTTCAACTCAGCCAGTTCGGGATTGAACGAACAGGCCTGGCCAATCTGCTGGGGATAGATGGTGGCACCACGGGTGTTGACGCCCGACAGCACCTCTTCGTGGAAGAGGGCAGGGATGCCCTGCAGTGTATGGTGCATCAGCCAGTCCTGGACGGCTGCCACGCGGTCGCGCAGCACGTTGGGGTCCATGGGCTTCTGCATGGCAAACTGCGAGAAGTGTCCGATGCCGTTGGGGATGAGCTGGCGGCATTTCGCCGTGTCCAGCTTCCCCTGGTCATCGAAGAGGTCATCCATATACATGCTTCCCAACTGGGCGATACGCTCGGGCTGCGACATGCGCTCGTAGAGCTCGTCAATCTGCTCGTCCATGCTGGGGAGCGCGCTACAGCCGGTAAAAAGGGTTGTGATGCACGTCATGAGGAGTGTTTTTTTCATTACGATGTTATCGGTGTTAATGTCGTTACAGTGAGTATTCCAGCATCACCATGGAGTAGGGAGCCAGGTTGAGGGAGAACTTCTTCTTGGCCTTGATGGTCTCGGTAGCGGGCACGATGGGCTGGGCCTCGTAGTTGTTCTCGGCATCGGGCTGTCCGCTGATGACGGTCTTGGTAGCCTGCTTCTTCAGGCCGAAACGATTCAGGTTGACCTTGGCTGTCTTGGCCTCGGCACCGGCATTGACCAGCTTGACATACAGCTTGCGAGTCTTGACGTTGAGGATGACAGACTGTCCGTAGTTGACATCCTTCTGGGGCTGCTCGATGTTGGCCACGTCGCCCTCGAACGTCACGCAGTCGCCATAGTAGTACTGTCCGCAGGACTGTCCGAACAGCTGCTGTACATAGTAGCTGCAGGTGAGGAACGGACGCTCGTTATCGAAGTAGATGAGGTCGGGATTCCAGTTGGTATTGCTCTTGCGGGCAAACAGCGGGGCGTAACTGGTCATGACGACAACGTCGGCATTGCGCTCAACATGCAGCAGGTAGAGACCCTCTGCCAGGGCGTCGATGAGTTTCTTGTCCTTGGCAGCATACTCACCCAGATATACCTTTGTCTTGCGGTCGCGGGGGTACTGGTCGTACTGGCGACTGCTGAGGAAGTAGCTGTTGGGCTCGTAGTAGTGCTCGTCGATGATGGGCATACCCAGCTCGTCAGCCAGCTTCCAGCCGTTCTCGTAGTCGGGATTCTCGGGGTGTGAGCCGGGACCGGCCGTGCCGACGATGACAATCTCGGGATGAGCCTTCGTCACACGCTCATACATATACTTGAAACGCTCGCAGAACTCGGGAGAAATCTTTTCCTCGTTGCCGATGCCTAAGTACTTCAGGTTGAAAGGCTTGGGGTGACCAGCGTCAGCACGCATCTTGGCCCACTTCGACGTGGCAGGGTCGCCGTTGGCCCACTCGATGAGGTCGAGGGCATCCTGTACCCATTCGTCCATCTCAGACATGGGGACGACATCCTGAGCCTGCTTAGGCCACATGTTCCAGCCGCCATTGGTGCCCTGACATGACACGCCGCAAGGCAGGATGGGCACGGGCTGCATGTTAAGGTCCTCGCAGAACTGGAAGTACTCATAGTAGCCCAGTCCCATGCTCTGGTGGTAACCCCACGTGTTTTTCAGACCGCGACGCTGCTCCTTGGGTCCGATGGTGGTCTTCCAGCGATAGGTGTCCCAGAAACCGTCACCACCGCCGTGTACGACACAGCCGCCGGGGAAGCGCATGAAGCGCGGATGCAGATCGGCAAGGGCCTGTGCCAGGTCCTTGCGCAGACCATGTCCCTTATAAGTGTCTTGCGGCATCAGCGATACCTGGTCGATGTCCAAGTCACCCTCGTTGAGCACGAGAATCTGCAGCGCAGCCTTTTGGCTTGTGCTGTCGGGCGTCAGCACTGCCTCATATTTCGTCCATTCAGCATTGCTGACGTTGATGGTAGCCTCTGCTAACAGCTTGGGATCCTTGGGAGGCCAGCCCTGCTTCTGTTCTACGAGGGCGATACGTACTGTCTTGGCATTGCCGATGTTGCGGAAGAAGACGGAGAAATCGTATTTCTCGCCAGCTTTGACGCTGATACCTTCGAAACCGTCGTTCTGGATTCCATAGCCTCTCCAGCCTGTGTAGTCATAGAACTGCTTGGCACGCTCGGTATGCAGGCGCATGTAGGTGGGATTGTTGGGATGGATGGGGTTGTCCTTGTGCACCTCTATCAGTCCTAAGGAGTGTCCTGGACGGATAACCTTCCAGGCCGTGCCGGCTCCCCAGCCGTCACGCTCAGCAGGGCTATATTCAAAGGAACCGTTTTGTAGGAGTTCAGCGTACAGACCACCGTCTGCTGAAGAGCTGATATCTTCAAAGAAGATACCTAACAGTTCGTCACTAATCGCCTTGCCACCCTTGGGGGCCTTCATGGTCTTCTGGGCTTGCAGTCCCATGGTCACTGCCAGCAATAGGGCAGTACAAATTGTAAATCTTTTCATTATTTCGTTGGGGGTTTTATGTTGATAATTCTTTTTTATTCGTTGGGTTGGAAACCAGGACCTCCGCCAAAGCCTCTACCACCTCCTCCGAAGCCTCCGCCAAAGCCACCTCCTCCGAAGTTAGGCATCTGAGGAGCAGGCTCCTTGCCGAGGTCCATCAGCATCTTGAACAGGGCACGGCGACGTTGGCTCCACGTGGGATAATCACTGGCGCGTAGTGTGCGAATTTTGAACCCGGGCATCTGAGGACCTTGCTTCATGAAGTCCAACGTGCTGGTAGTCAGGATGCAAGGCTTGGTCTTGCCATCGGCAATCATGCGGTCGACAATGGCCCCGGCACCACCCACCTTAAACCAACTCTCCATGGTGTCACCCTCGCCGGGTATCAGTTGGATGAAAGCAGGGATGGTCATGGTCTGGGGCATGGGCGAGGTGTACCAGGCCTCCATGCGGTCGAGTTCATAAGCCACTCGTCCATGCTCAATATCACCCTGTGAGGCGTAGTTGAAGGGCGAGCGTGGATTGTCTGCAATACTGTATTTAAATCCTTGGTCTGGTGAGAGATACATGTTATTCGGGTCTGCTACACGAGTGCCATCTACGATGAAACAGTACTTGAAGGTCTCCATAGGATACTCTGTGAACACCGTGCTCCAGACACCGTCTGAGTCGCGTTGCATGATGATATTCTCAGGCAGGATCTCGCATTCCAACTCCACGCTTTTGGCATCGGGAGCCTTGAAACGGAAGGTGATGGCATCCTCGCTATATTCGGGCGAGATGATGGGCTTGGGGAACATACGAGCCATGACGCCAGGCGTAAACTGCTGCTCCTTCCCCGTAGCGGCAGGGGCGGGCTGGGCGTCCTTCATCGCTGCCTCGGAAGCCTTCTTGTTGAAGAGCAGCGGTAATGTCTTAGTCAGGAAGTACTTGGCATTCATCCAGGTATGGCCAAACTTGTCGGAAGTGAACTCCTTGACGCTGTGGATGCCTTTCTTGTCGAGGAACTCCATGTAGTCGCGGGAGTTGCCATAGAGGAAGTCGTCGGTACCCACACCGAGCCAGAACAGGTGAATCTGCTTGTTGGTAGCGTCTGCCTGGTCGTAGACATTGGGAATGTCGGTCGATGTAAACGAGCTGTAGCTGCAGAGATACGAGAACTTATCGAGGTTCGTCAGACCATTGAACAGCGCCTGATTGCCACCGCGAGAAAAACCGCCGATGGCACGGTGGTCACGGTCCGCCTTGGTGCGGTAGTTCTTGTCAATGTACGGCAGCAGGTCGTTGATGAGATCCTTGCTGAAGACGTCACCGCCAAAGCGCATCTGACGGGCGGTCTCCTCGTTGCGCTCCTTGGTGGCGCCAGACGCCGTTGTGGGGTCATCCTGAAGCTTTAGCTTCATGGGATTGCCGTAGGGCAGCACGACAATCATCTCCTTGGCTTGCTTGGCAGCCAGCAGGTTGTCGAGGATGTAGTTGACGCGCCCCACCTTGTAGTATACTTCTTCAGTGTCAGTGGTGCCGCTGATGAGGTAGAAGACGGGATATTTCTTTTCGCGGTTCATCATATAGCCGGGCGGCAGGTAGACAACGGCATGGTTGGTGGCTCCTAAACTCTTGGAGTAGTAGCTGACATACTCCACACGGCCATGGGCTACGTCGCGGATGTCGTGCGGCAGTGCACCGTCCTTCGAGGGCATTTCCAACAGGCTGTTCTTGAAGCCCTCGTTGGGGAAGTACTGCGGGTTTTCAGGGTCCATAACACTCACACCGTCAACGATGTAGCAATAGGGATACATGTCGGGAGCAGCAGGTCCGAGCGTCACCGTCCACGTGCCGTCGGCACCACGAGTCATCTCCTTGCGACCTGCAAACTGCACATCTACCAACACTGTCTTCGCAGTGTTGTTTTGGTAGCGGAACGTCACCGTTCCGTCATCATTGGTCTTTGGCTGCGCCGAGGCAGTGAGCGTACTGGCCAGCAGCGCAAGACAGAGGATCTTTTTCATAGTCTTTTAATATTTAATCACGACCTTGAGCTGAAGCTCAGTTTTTCTCTCACTTAATCACGACCTTTTTCCCGTTTACGATATAGAGTCCGGCACGTGTGGGTTTACCGTCGATGCGGCGTCCGTCCATCGTGTACCATATATTATTCTTAATGTCTAATTTTATCTGGAATGGAGTGCTGATGCCCGTGGTGGAGCCTTCCTTCAGCGTGCAGAAGGTGAAGTAGGTGGGCTCGTCGAACATGGCAGGGTGCGAAGCATCCTTCATGTACTTGCCTGTGCCTTCGTTCTTCAGCGTCCATCCCTTGCCGTCTACATATTGGATGTCCCAAACGGCACCGTTGGGGATGTCGTAACCTTTCTGACTGTTCAGTCCATTGACGAAGCAGTAACTGCCATCTGCTGCTTGAGAATTCAGGTAGGCTGTAGAGCCATCTACCTGATAATCAGAACCGTCAGCGGCAACGACTTTCAGACCGCGTTTGTTGCCTACTCTGGTTGTCTTAAACTGATAAGCTTCTTGAATACTGATGAGTGCACGATTACAGTTTGTGTAGTCAAGTTCTTGTCCTCCAGGGCAGTAGAATGCTTTCTGCTCTGACTCGTTGATGATAGCGAACGTTTTGCCAGTCAAGTCTGTGATTGAGCCTGTGAGACGCTCGTCAAGGGTATATGTCTTGGTGTATTTTTCAGGATGGTTCATGACGTCCAGAACTTTCTCGGCATAGCGCTTTCCCAAGGTGCGGTAGCCAGCGGCCGAGAAGTGCCAAGGGTCAACACCATTGCCAGGGATGCCATCGGCAGAGACCACATGACCGGTAGGAATCACCTCGGGAATTTTAGCAACCACATGATTATGCCAAGAACAGCCACCACCCATATTCTCATATTCAGTTTCACCAACAAAGATGGGTACTTCGGAAGCTTTGAGTCCTAAGTCGTGTAGCATGTCCTTATAAATCTTCTTCACCATGCCAGGCCACTTCTCGTCACCATTGTTCGACTCGCCCTGATGTAACAAAATGCCTTTGATGACACCTACCTGCTGGGCCTTCTTGGCCATTTCGATGATACGGCCGTAGGGGTTTTCGCCGTAGTAATTCCTGGCTATCTGAGCCCACCACTCGTTGTAGTTATCTTTGTACTTCTGCTCGTATAAGTCCTTGTCAAACATCTCGATGGGACTACCACCCATGGCAACGGCGATGACGCCAACCTTCTTGTCGGGCAATTCCTTCACCATCGTGCGACCGAAATAGTCAGAAGGACCTAACTTTCCAACTGGGCTCACAATAGGGCATTCAGCAGTATACCACTCGCCAAGTGTACGTTTGGGACTATTGAAGTTGCAAGTTGCCAGCATTTGGAAGCGTGGGTCCACATTGCCCACATCCTGAGCTTCCCACTGGGCGTTACCCTCCATGTTCGACTGTCCGAAACAAATGTAAATGTAAAAATTGGGATCTACTTCTCCTTTTACTCCAAGAAACGATGACAAAGCCATGAGGCCCGTTATAAAAATTTTTTTCATTTTTAAGTTTTTTATATAGTACCTATTTATGTTTTCAGATTTCTGCTGCAAAAATACGAAAAAGAATCGACATTGTTTTCTTCCAGCGTTCTAAATGCTTGTCGTGTCGTAACACGATTCTTCTATTTTGTAATATTGTTGCATATATGTTACATATTACAAAATTCGTGTGACAAATGGAAAAGCCCATTAATTAAATAATGTGTATCTTTGCAGCGCAAAAGAAAATTTTTAGCAATACTTTTATAGTTACTAAAGTTGTTAGTAGTTTTGGTATGTAATTAACGGGGCCGACGGGAGTTTCCCCCGTTTTTTTATTTTGCGCAAGGGGTCCCTGTATATATAATAAGGTGTCTCCGCTTTCGCAAGTTGAATAAAGAGTTGAGCGAATGTGATACCTGAATAAGGTGTGGGCTGGCGAGAACGGGTTTGCTATCGCAAAAGTAACATATTATACGAAAAAGCAAGGATTCTTAAGTAGTGTTACAAAAGGTAAAATGCGTGTAACAATCGATAAAATCCGTTCAGAAGAAAATACCTACCTTTGTGCCGAGTTTCGTAATTTATTAATAATAACATAAAAAAACCGTGAATCAAAATCTGTCAAAATGAAGAATCTAAAACAATTGATCAGACAGACTGTTCCCATGATGTTGATGCTGTTTTGGTGCAGCACGGCGCTGCATGCCCAAACGGGTATCACCGTCACGGGTACGGTAACAGATGGAAACCAGGAGCCATTAATTGGCGCCTCGGTGGTGGTGAAGGGACAAACCTCCCTGGGTACCGTCACTGACTTCGACGGTAACTTCCAGTTGAAGGTACCTTCCGAACAGTCAGTGCTGGTGATTTCCTATGTGGGTATGACCACTCGGGAATTCAAGGTCGGCAAGCAGCGCTCATTCAAGGCTGTGCTGCAGGACGACACCCAGTTGGAGGAAGTCGTAGTAGTCGGTTTCGGCCAGCAGAAGAAAGCTTCTGTGGTCGGAGCTATCACACAGACTACAGGTGAAGTGCTGGAACGTGCAGCAGGTATTGGTAGTGTGGGTGCTGCCCTCACTGGTAACCTGCCTGGTGTTGCAACCATCGCTTCTACCGGTCAGCCTGGTGAAGAAGACCCGCGTATTTACATTCGTGGTGCAGCAGCCTGGAACCAGGATGCCCAGCCGCTGATCCTCGTGGATGGTGTCAAGCGTGAGATCAAGTCCGTTGATATTACGTCAGTGGCTACCGTCTCCGTGCTGAAAGATGCCTCTGCCACAGCCGTTTACGGTGTGGAGGGTGCTAACGGCGTTATTCTGATTACCACCAAGCGTGGTGTGGAAGGTAAGGCACGCATCGATGTTGGCTTCAATGCTACTCTGAAGGCCGTGTCCAAGCTTCCGCGCAAGTACGACTCTTATGATGGCTATATGCTTCGTAATGAGGTTCTTGAACATGAGCTTGCTATCGGTGGTGATGCTTCTTGGACTTACTACCGTCCGCAGACGTTCATCAACAACTTCCGCAATCAGGACCGTACCGTCAAGCCGCAGTATGATGCAGCAGGCAACTACCTCGGAGAATACAGTCAGGCTGAGCGCTATGCCAATGTCGACTGGCAGGACGAGATGTTCAAGAGTACCGCTTTATCATATAATGCTAACTTGAATATCTCCGGTGGTACCAAGTTTGTGAAGTACTTCGTTGCCTTCGACTTCCAGAACGAAGGTGATATGACTCGTATTTGGGACAACAGCCAGGGTTACGAAGGTGGTTATGCTTACAACCGTTTGAATGTACGATCTAACCTTGACTTCCAGATAACGAAGACCACGCAGTTCAAGGTAAACCTGGCTGGTTCGAATGCCCAGCAGAAGACCCCGCGTTATTATTATGGTAATAGCGGCGAGTTCTTCCAGCAGCAGAACTGGGCCGGTGCCTACGGTATGGCACCTAACCTTTTCCCCGTCCAGTTCTCCGATGGTGCCTGGGGTTACTACCCGTTGGTATCTAACGTGGCAAACTCTCCTATGAACGTCGCTACTGCCGGTTATACACAGAGTGCCATCACTCGTGTGTTTACCGACTTCGCCCTTGAGCAGGACCTCGGCTTTGTTACCAAGGGACTGATTGCCCGCGGTACCATTTCTTGGGACAACCAATTCAATGAAGGTAACCGCGGTATTTCAGCCCAAGGCCACACCAACAAGCGAGCATACATGCTTCCTGAGGATGGACAGCTGCTGTACGAGACTTCTATTTTCGATAATACTGGTTTTGATTTCTATGAAAAGCGTGACTGGGCAACGCAGGCAGGTAGTGTCAATTACACCTACCGTGCCACGGAAATGTCGCTTCAGCTCTTCTGGGCTCGCCAGTTCGGTGACCATAACGTGACGGCCATGGGTAACTGGAAGCGTCGTATTGATGCCGGTAATGCCGACCTCGAGAATCGTCGTGAGGACTGGGTGTTCCGTACCACCTACGACTTCAAGAGCCGCTACTTTGCTGAGTTCAACGGTGCTTACAACGGTTCACAGAAGTTCTCGCCCGACAACCGCTTCGCTTTCTTCTGTTCAGGAGCTGTCGGTTGGATGATGTCAGAGGAGAAATTCATGAAGAAACTGAGAGAAAAGCACATCGTTGACATGTTTAAGATTCGTGGTTCTATCGGTGAAATCGGTGATGATAACGCCGGTGCCCGCTGGGCTTATATGAACGACTGGGAGGTTATCACCGTGAATGGTCAACAGCAGAATTTCACCATTTCTCTTGACAACACGCAAAGCCCCTACACCAGTTACCGACAGAAGACCATCGCCAGCCCCGACCTCCGCTGGGCAACGGTATTGAAGAAGAACCTCGGTTTCGACTATGGTTTCCTCGGTGGTATGTTTACCGGTAGCTTCGACTGGTTCCGCGATGACCGTAAGGACATCTTCATCTCGGGTGCCAACCGCTCCGTGCCTTCTTACTATGGTGCCTGGACTACTCCTGACATCAACAAGGGTAGGATGAAGAACTCAGGTTTCGAGTTTGAGGTTCGCTTCAACAAAGTGCTGAAGAACGGCATGCGTTTCTGGGCTAACGCCAACTACACATACGCGCACAATACCATTTTGGAAAAGGATGACCCGAAGCTGATTCCAAGCTATCGTAAGGCAGAAGGCTATTCTCAGGGACAATACATTTCCTTCATCGATAAGGGCTATATCAAGACTTACGATGAACTCTATAGTGCGCCTGAGCGCGAGAAGGACGACAGCCAGGTGCTCATCGGTGACCACTACATCGTTGACTTCAATGGTGATGGTGTCGTAGACGAGACCAACGACCAGGCTCCTTTTGGCTATACCGGTAATCCGGAACATACTTACAATGCCACCATCGGTTGGGAGTGGAAAGGCTGGAGCTGCTTTGCTCAGCTCTACGGTGTAACAGGTGTTACTCGTGACGTAGGTCTTGCCTCGTTCAATAACAAGCTGCTGACCGTATATGACAATGGCACTTGGTGGAATCCTGTCGAAGGCAATGGCGAGGTCGTTGTACCACGTTTTACCACCCAGGTCTCTTATAATGACGGTACACAGTATCTTTTCGATGGTTCTTATTTCCGTCTGAAGAACGTGGAAATCGCTTACACCTGGACAAAGGGTTGGATTAAGAAGCTTGGTTTCTCAAGCCTGAAGATCTACCTGAATGGTAATAACCTCTTCCTGATTACAAAGATGCCTGACGACCGTGAGAGTAACTACGGATTCAGTGGTGGCGGTGGTGCTTACCCAACCGTTAGACGTTATAACTTCGGATTTAAGCTTAACATGTAAGCGTGCTTCGCACTAATTGAAAATTGAAAATTGATAATTGATAATTATATGATGAAACACTATAATGACATCAAATCCCTTTTGTGTGGTGCGCTGCTCCTGATGGCTGGCGGTGTTTCCTTCACGTCCTGTACCGACTGGCTCGATAAGGATAAGGAAGCTATCGTCGCTGAGGATGAGGCATTTAAGAACTTCCGCAACTTCCAGGGATATATCGAGGAAATCTATAACATGATTCCCGACAAGGAAAAGGTCAACTATTGTACGGCATGGAACTTCGGTGACGACGCCGTTCACAATCCTGAAGGCTTTGCGCACATGGATCATCAGGTGGACCTTGGCAACTACCGTAACTGGTACACCAACAACCAGTGCTGGCTGAATGGTAACAGCAGCTCGCTCTGGAGAAACTCTTGGATTAGCATTCGTAAGTGTAACTTAGGTCTGGAAAATATCAATTCGATGGTAGGTTCTGACGATGAGCGCAACCTGTTGCTCGGTCAGATGTATTTCTTCCGTGCATGGTGGCATTTCGAGCTGATGTGCTATTTTGGCGGTCTTCCCTACGTGGACAAGGCTTTTGAAGACAGCAAGATTCCCGAGTTGCCGCGCCTGTCTTTCCAGAAATGTGCAGAACGCTGTGCTGAAGACTTCGAAAGGGCATACGAACTGCTTCCCATGGACTGGGATGACGTGGTTCCCGGTGACGATACACATGGCAAGAATGACCTGCGCGTCAACAAGTTCATGGCACTCTGTTACCTTGGCAAGGTGTATCTCTGGGCCGGTTCTCCCCTCATGAAGGAGTTTGAGAAGACCCATAAGGCTGACGGCAGCTTTGATGCCGGTGCTGCCAACCTCATGGGGGCCAGTGCTAACGGCAAGACCTACGATTATGACATCAAGTATTGCAGACTGGCTGCTGAGGCCTTCGGAAAGGCATTGGACTTGGTGTATAAAGGTGATGTGAAGTACAAACTCGCTGAGTTCAGATATTCTGATCTCTACAACCATACGAAGGATGAGCATGCCAACTCGTGCTACTCCGAAATCTTCTATACCGTCAAGCAGAAGTGGGCGATGCCGGGCTCTACAGAGGCTATCTTCCGTGGTGCTTATCCCGGTGTCAACTCCGCCAACTGGAACTGTGCCAAGATTTTCGGTCCGAAGGTGGCTGGTCTTGTGGAGCATGACAACATCATCCACCACCCGACAGCCAACCTCGTCGACCAGTATGGTATGTCTAACGGTGAGCCTATCTATCTGGTCAAGAATGGTGAATATGTGCTGAATGAAGCCTCTGGCTGGGATCCGGAGCATCCGTTCAAGGATCGCGACCCACGATTCTACCACGACATCATCTTCGACGGTTTCCATTATGTCCTCAGTATTGATGGTTTGTCAGCTGAGCAGAAGAAGCACGACTATTGTTCGCTCTATACCGGTGGTGCCATGCGTGAGGTGGACCATGGAAGCAGCACGGGCTATTTCATTCAGAAGCTGGTGCCTCACCAGTGTAACAAAGGTGACAAATGGTATGAGTGGGATTATGAGTTCCAGAACTATATCCCCTACATGCGTCTGGCTGACGTCTATCTGATGTATGCGGAAGCTATGGCAGCCATCGCCTGTGAAGCTGACGACATCACCTTGATCAGGGATAAGTCTTATTGCTTGTCTACATCAGCTGTCGATGCCATCAATGCACTCCGCGACCGTGTGAACAGTTCTGACTATCCGATGGAGCGCATTCCCGCTCACTTCTTGAAAGATACGAAGGACTTCATGGACGTCGTACGTCGCGAGCGTGCCGTGGAACTGGCTTTCGAGGGCTTCCGCTGGTGCGACCTGCAGCGCTGGCTGCTTCTGACAGAGGCCCCTTACACCGTGAAGTACTCTCACGAGTTCGAGCGCTTGGAAAAGGACAGCTGGTTCTACAATGAGACCACGCGTGAGGTCAATCACGATCCCAAGGATGCTAGGGTCGGTAATTTCCACAAGGAAAAGCTGATAACCCGTGATTTGAAGTCCAAGCACTACTGGTTCCCGCTTCCTGACAAGGATATTTATCTTTACGAGGGTTTCCCCCAGAATCCGGGATGGTAATCAATTGATAATCGATAATTGATAATTGACAATAAGATATGAAAAATATAAAAACAAATATATTCCTTTTGGCTATGGTTGTAGCTTCGCCGATGACGGTCAATGCCCAGACCGCTGAGGAAACCGATTCTACCGTGGCCAAAAAGAAAGTCCATGTTGCTTTCCGCGACATCGAAGCAGACCATCTCCTCGGAGGTATCTCATACGTCGACATGGAGGAATTGTCGAAGAAGGATTACACGATGGGTAGTCTGGACGACATGTATGCCCTGGTCGGTGGTTGGAATGGCAACAACCTGTGGGGTATGGACAATGACCGTCTGGATAATAACGACAACAACAACCTGCCGCTCGTCATCATCGACGGTGTGAAGCGTCCGTCCAACAACGTGCTGCCTTCCGAGGTCGAGCAGGTCACCTTCCTCAAGGGTGCCCAGGCTGTCGTGCTCTACGGTGCCAAGGGTGCCAAGGGTGCTATCGTCATTACCACCAAGCGTGGTAAGGTAGACGGCCTGCAGATTGACGTCAACGCTAACACGGGTTTCCATGTTGCCAAGGAGTTCCCCGAGTATCTGGGCTCTGCTGAGTACATGACACTCTACAACGAGGCCCTTGCCAACGACGGCAAAGAAGCAAGATACAAGCAGCAGGATATCTACAACCATGCTTCGGGTACCAATCCTTACCGCTATCCCAATGTCAACTACTATTCAGACGAGTATATCCGCAAGGTCTATAACCGTTCTGAAGCCACGGTAGAAATCCAGGGTGGTGGCCAGCGTGCACACTTCTATACGAACATCAACTACTACCGTCATGAGGACCTGCTGAATTTCGGTGATGCCAAGGACAACTATACCGACCGTTTCAGTGTCCGTGGTAATGTGGACCTCGTCGTCAACAAGGTTGTCAAGGGTTTTGCCAATGCCAGTGCTACCTTCTACAATGCCAACAAGAACAAGGGTGACTTCTGGGGTGCAGCATCTACTATGCGTCCCAACTTCCCGGAGAATGCTGCCCCGCTGATTGACATTAATTTTGTCGACCCGAATGCCAGCATGGCACTCGCTACGCTGAGCAAGTCACTCAACCTGCTCGACGGCAGATACTTCCCCGGAGGTACCAAGTCCGACAAGACGAATGCCATTGCCGACTGCTACTTCGGTGGTAAGACCAAGGATGTCAGCCGTCAGTTCCAGTTCGATGCCGGTATCATCTACGACATGGATAAGTTCGTCAAGGGCTTGTCGTTCAAGACCTTGTTCTCGATTGACTATGCTGCCAACTACAGCCTGTCATACAATAACAAGTACGCTGTGTTTATTCCTACCTGGAGTAACTATAATGTAAATGATGCCATTGTCGCTCTGAAGCAGGAAGGCGATGAGGTGGTTACCGGTAACATGGCCATGGGTGATACCAAGTATCGCCAGACCATTACCTGGAACGGCCATTTCGACTACGACCACACCTTTGCAGACAAGCATCATGTATCGGCTATTCTGCTCGCCAGCATGTACACGACAACGGCCAGCGGTGAATACCACCGTTATGCCAATGCCAACTTGGGCCTGCAGGCCGATTATGACTATATGGGCCGCTACTTTGCACAAGTGGGACTGGCAGGTGTCCATTCTGCCCGTCTGGCTGAAGGCCATCGCGAGGCCATCTCGCCTACGTTCACCCTCGGCTGGAACATCGCCAAGGAGAGCTTTATGAAGGACAGTTTCGTGGACGACCTGATGATCAGCGCATCCTATAGCAATCTGAATGAGGACATTGACGTCTATATGGGCGAAAAGTACTTCTATCTCTACGATGCCACGTGGGATCAGATTGGTAGTGGTACCACCTGGAATGAGGGAACGACAGCCGATCGTACCTACTCACAGGCTGGTAACAATCCCTCCCTCGACTTCATTCATCGCAAGGAGTTCTCGGTCAGCCTGCGCGGATCTTTCCTCAACAAGCTGATCAAGACGGAACTCACTTATTTCAATACGGATCTGAATAATCTGGTTATCAAAGATCCGACATTCTTCCCCTCACACCTGTCTAATGGTCTCCAGGGATCTAAAGGTCCAGCAACCTTCAAGCCGACCATCAACAACAACATTCAGAATCGCAAGGGTCTTGACTTCAGTATCTCGGCCCAGAAGAAGTTCGGTGATGTTTACGCACAATTGGGTGTTGTAGGAACATATCTCAAAACCAACTGGAAGAAGTACGATGAAATCGTGGACCAAAAGGCACCTTATCGTAATTCATCGAATGAGCTGCTCCATGAGGGAAATCCTCTTGATGCTATTTCAGGTTATAAGTGCTTGGGTTTCTATGGTATTGATGACTTTGACTACGATGCAGAAACGGGCAAGTACACCTTGAAGGCATCTCTTCCGAAACCTTCGCTTGGTGCCTCTGTCCAGCCAGGTGACTTAAAGTACGAGGATGTGAATGGAGATGGTACTGTTACCAACAAGGACCAGACTTACTTGGGCAAGTCGGGTTCCTACGGTTCTCCTTGGACCATGGGCGTGAACCTCACGCTGAAGTACAAGAACTGGACGCTCTTCGTACTGGGTAATGGTCAGTTTGGTGCTTACGGCATGGCCAACGGCAGCTACTACTTTATGAGTGGCAATGCCAAGTACTCGGTCAATGCACGTGGTCGTTGGACCCCCGAGACGGCAGCTACCGCTACCCATCCCCGTCTGACGGCAGAGACTTCTACGTCGCCTAACAGCTTTGCATCCACCTTCTGGATGTATAGCACTGACCGTTTCAACCTCCGCAAGGTGCAGCTGACCTACGACTTCCCGTCGGAGATGTTCGAGGGCAAGTGGGTC
Organism: uncultured Prevotellaceae bacterium; assembly: GCA_946185485.1. Lineage (GTDB taxonomy): Bacteria > Bacteroidota > Bacteroidia > Bacteroidales > Bacteroidaceae > Prevotella. The sequence continues at coordinate 43,264 of CAMHJQ010000008.1, forward strand.
AAGGCGCTCTCTGTTTATCTGAATGGAAACGATCTCCTGACTATCTCGAAGAACCGTAAGATCATGGAGACCAGCATCGGTTATGCTCCCCAGACCCGTTTCTATAATCTCGGCGTTAAGGTTACACTCTAATGGATAATTGATAATTGATAATTGATAATTATGAAGACAAGAAATATTATATTGTATTTGATCGGTCTCCTCGCTTTCTGCTCCTGCGATGACATGTTCACGCCGGCAGACGAGAACACCCGACAGTTGGAAGACTTGAACAAGGAGACTGCGTATGTCCATGGTTTGCTGCTTTACGCTTATGACCGCGTACCCGATCTTACGACAACCCAGACCGACATCGCCACGGATGATGCCGTTACCAATACGAACAGCACCTACCGCACGATGGCACTAGGCACCTGGCAGTCTGATAATAACCCGATGTCTCAGTGGGATCAGTGCAAGGATGGCATCCAGTATGTCAATCTCTTCCTATCCATGGTAGAAAAGGCAACGTGGGCACCCAGTGCTGCTTCCAAGCAGCAGATGTTCATTGACCGTCTGAAGGGCGAGGCCTTCGGTCTTCGCGCACTCTTCTATTACTATCTGTTGCAGGCACACGGAGGCTATGCAGAAGATGGTAAGCTCTATGGAGTACCCCTGCTGACGACTCCTGAAGACGGTAGCTCCGACTACAATCAGCCTCGCGCGCTCTTTGCTGACTGCGTCAAGCAGTGCTTCGACGATTGCGACAGTGCGATGGCATTGCTTCCTGACAATTACGAAAACATCTCCACAGCAGATGATATTCCTGCCAAGTACAGGGCTTTAGGTGCTAATGTCTCTAATTACAACCTGGTGTTCGGTGAGAAAGCCAGAAACCTGTTGTCTGGCAAGGTCGCTGAGGCTGTCAAGGCTCTGGTAGCCCTGTTTGCAGCCAGCCCCGCATACCGCGATCAGAGCGGCGTGTCGTCTGAGGTGGCAGCAAGATACTGTGCCAATGTGCTCCAGCGCATTGACTGGGAATTGGATCCTACGGGTAACATCTGGTATAAGAACAAGGCCAAGCTGGAGCCCAATGGTGGTGAAATGCCGGAAATCCTGTGGCGTAAGGATCGTAGCAAGAATGTTTCTCAGGAAAGGGAGAATTTCCCGCCCACATTGTATGGTAGCGGTACGGTCAATCCGTCCCAGAACCTCGTCGATGCCTTCCCCATGGCTAATGGTCTGCCTATCTCAGCTGCCGCCAGTGGCTATGATGCAAAGGATCCGTATGCTAACCGCGACCCGCGTCTGTCACATTATATCATCTATAACGGTGTCAAGTTCAAGAATAATGAAATCATTACGGGTAAATATGCGAACAGCAACAAAGAGGTGAAGGATAACCTCGACAACGGTGCAACCTCTACCCGTACAGGCTATTACCTGTCGAAACTGCTCCGTGAAGATGCCAATCCGCGGTCAAGTAACCTCGTCGAGCAGCAGCACATCTATGCTCGCATTCGTTACACGGAAATCTTCTTAGCATTTGCCGAAGCTGCCAACGATGCATGGGGACCGACGGGTGATGGTGGTACTGGTCACTCTGCCTATGATGTCATCAAAGCCATCCGTGAGCGTGCAGGTATTGCACAGGCAGCACCTGGAACTACTGAAAGAACGGATACCTATCTGGAAGAGTGCAAGTCGGATAAGACCAAGATGACGAATCTCATCCGTAACGAGCGTCGTATTGAGCTCTGCTTTGAGAACAAGCGTTTCTGGGACATCCGTCGTTGGTTACTGCCGCTCGATGAGGCTGTTAACGGTGTGGAGATTACAAAGATCGATGAAGACAAGGATCCGACTCCTGACAACCTCATATACAGAATCTTCAAGGTAGAAGATCGCGTCTACGACAATTCTTATCAGCATTACGGCCCGATTCCAAGGGGTGAAATCCTCAAATGGAACAAGCTCGTGCAAAACAAGGGATGGGAGTAGACTGTTAGTTTAGAGTTTAAAGTTTAGAGTTTAGAGTTTAAAGTTCAACAATGATGAAACTGAAGAATTATATATACGGTGTAGCTTTGGGAACGCTTTCTCTCACCTTTGCATCCTGCTACAATGCAGACAAAGAGTTCCCTGACTATGAAGGAGGTACCTCTGCCTACTTCGCCTATCAGTACCCGGTACGTACACTCATACTGGGTAACGACATCTACGACAACACACTCGACAACGCCCATAAGTGCCGGATATGGTCGACCATGGGTGGAGCGTACAATGGACGTAGTGCATCGGTAGACATTGTCGTCGACCCGTCACTTTGCGACAACCTGTGGTTCGTGGACGATGGCGGAAACCCATCCACCCCCGTACAGCCCATGCCGACATCCTACTACACACTGTCATCCAACAAGATTACTTACGATAGTGATACCCGCGGTTATGTGGAAGTGCAGTTCACGGACGATTTTTTCAACAACCCCAAAGCTGTTGAGAACACCTACGTTATTCCTCTTGTGATGATGGAGGCTCACGGCATCGACCGTATTCTCAAGGGCACGCCGCGCGTCGGTACTACTCCCTCTCGCACCAATTCGGAATATTGGGAGGTTCTGCCTAAGGACTATGTGCTGTACTGTGTGAAGTATATCAATCCTTGGACGGCCAAGTATATCCGTCGCGGTGTTGACAATGTGGTCGAGAAGGGCGTGGCTACCACCATTATCCGTAAGGACACAACGCTGGTCAATACCGACCTGGAGCACTACAAGGAGAACCCTGTGAATGCCAACGACGAGGTTTGCAAAATCCTTACCAAGAACATGACACAGTCCATTTTCCCGGTATCGTTCAGAACCTCTGGAGCTTCCATCAGCTGTAAGCTGATTCTGACCTTCAACGGCAATCAGTGCACCATCTCTACCGACGATGAGAATGTAACAGCCTCTGGCTCTGGCGAATTCATCGAAGGTGGTACGGATAAGCCTGAATACAAGGACTATCAGTGGGGAAGCATGAACCAAAAGCCCGTCTCGCGTGACATTCTCCGTCTGAGCTACAATGTCAAGTTCGAAGACAAGGATATTCAGGTGTCTACCGTTGACACGATGGTTGTCCAGACTCGTGAGTCCAACCAGAAAGTGTTCTTCTCACCCAAGTATGTAGAAAAATAATAGGAGGGTTTACATATGAAAAAGAATTTTAGAAACGGTCTCTTGATGTTGGCAGCAGGCGCACTCGCTGTTTCCTGTGCCGACTATAATGTGACAGACGATTTCAAGGCTGATCCTGATCCGACAGTGATACCTCACTATACCGACCTGGGTGCTATCAAGAGCTACCTCGACCGGAGCGCTCATCCTAACATGTCGCTTGGTACTCAGCTCAAGCTGAAGGATTTCAACGATCAGGCTTTGTATCATGCCGCAGCTATCGCCAACTTCGACGATGTCTTCTTCGGAAGCGACTTGATGGCAGGTAAGATTATTAACGGCAAGGGTTCGATGAATTTCATCAGCATGAACACCATGGTGTCGCATGCCAAGGAGATTGGAGCCAAGGTGTATGGCAGTCCTATTGTCGGCAATAGCAACCAGCCTGACGATTGGTTTAAATACCTTACCTCTCCCATTGAGATTATCGTTGACTTTATCGATGAAAAATCGGTGGATTTCAGCCAGATGGAAGCGGGTACCAGTTACGGTGGCGGTACTGTTGTCGCTAAGGATGGCAAGAACTGTCTCCGAATCGGTACTGACAGGAATCCTAAAGCTGATGTGAATATTGTTGACGGATTTACGGTGAATCACCTCTCTAAGTACACCATTTCCTTCGTTGCCAAGGCTGACAAGAATGCTTCTTTCAATATCACCTTCTCTGGCACTGATGTCATGAATCCCCAGTCTACCGATGGAAAGTATTCCATCAAGGCCGGTGGTAGGGTGAAGTTTGAAGTGGAATGCCGAAGCGCTGAAGGCGTGAAGGACGGTGTCCTTACCATCAAGAACGGTCGAAATGCAGCCGTCTATGTGGAGAGCGTGGATGTCGGTTACTATCCTGACAACCACCGCGACCAGACTGCCCAGGAGGTCAACGACACCATTCATTATGCACTCAATACCTGGTGCAATGCGCTGATGCGTAACAATGCTGGCTGCATCAACACCTTCAGCTTGATTGACGAGCCCGTCGATGCGAAGGCAGAGTTGGAGAGCGGGTTGTACGACCTCAAGCATGCCGCTAAGGATGAAGAGGGTAAGGCCGAGCAAATTTTCTGGCAGGATATCTTTGGCAGCGAGAACTATGGTCCTACGGTAGCTGCAGCTGCACGTGCTGCCTACCAGAAGTATGATGGCGATCCTAACGATCTGAAGTTCTTCATCAGCGAGATTGGTCTCGAGGAGCAGAAGAAATACGAGAGCCTGATGTACTGGATTGGTGTCTGGGATGCCAAGGGTGCCAAGATTGACGGTATCGATGCTAAGCTAAACCTTACTTATTATGAGGATGCCGCCAAACAGCAGGCTAATGTGGAGAAACTGGATAACCTGCTGAAGAACCTGGCTTCTGCCGGCAAGCTCATCCGTATCTCTAATTTCGATATCAAGTATCAGGATGCCGATGGTAATTATGTGACTGCCAAGGACATCACAGACGCTCAGCGTCAGAGGGTTGCCGATTTCTATGGCTATATCATCAAGAGCTATATGAAACTGATTCCAGGCGACAAGCAGGCTGGTATCTGCAAGGGCAACATGTCTGACACGAACGATCCTGTAGGTCTCTGGTCTATCGACACGCAAACGAAGGACTGGGTGCGCACTGCTATCTACGAGGCATTCTGCAAGGCACTTGGTGGACAATAAATCATTACACTGACGGATAATTGCCAGTGAAGAAAAGAAACCTTTCTGATGTTCCTGGCAATTATCCTTAGCGATACAATTAATTATTCACTTTTTAATTCATTTTATTATTAACTAAATTCTTTTAATTATGAAGAAACTATTTACACTCGTTGCCCTCTTGGCATGCTTCATGGGGGCAAAGGCTGCGGTAGAAAAGGTCTATTCGATAGACTATTCTACTAAAAACAGTTTTCCATTCTACGTCATGGGTTATGTACCTGAGTGGATTGATGGTGTCATGACAGACTTTGGTGCAAACTACAGGTATGCAACTCAGGATGTTCTTGACAATGGTGATAGTAATGGTAACGGTAAATTGACGGCTGAAGAGTCTATTGCTGGTACAGCTATGGCTGGAAGCACAGAGTATGTGAAAGTAACAGGTGCTGGCCCATATTGGCATCAGTATTTCATTGGAGACGGTATCCCCACTGAGCTTGATGGCGCTTACACGGTAAAAGCATTGGTAAAGGCTTCAGAAGCTTGCAGCATCAACGTCAACATGGGTTGGGGTTGGGGTGAAGGCCAGTCGGTGGGTGCATCTGTCGCTATCCCTCAAAGCGATGAATTCGTTGAGGTAGAGTGGGAGTATACCGGTATCGGTGGTACTTCTTGTAACCTCGTAGCTCAGCCTGGTACAACCACAGCTACCATTGAATGGAAGAGCCTTGAAGTTTATACTGACAAGGGTGATGCTGTTCCTCAGGTATGGCTCCAGATGATTACCGACAATGGTAACCCCGCTGCTCCCGAGGGCGATGGTAAGTATGTTGGTGATGCTGAGTTTGGTGAATGGCCTGCATGGGCACTTGAAAAGACTGATGGTGTCAATACCAACTGGAGAACCGATAAAGCTGCTTCTATCTGTGCATGGGCTCTGACTTATGGCGATAACAAAGATGAGGGCTTTACAGAATTCCATGGTGAGAAGGGTGACAGATCTCGTCCATACCCTGCTACTATTGCAGCAGATCCTGCAAATGCTTCAAACCACGTGTTTATGGCTGATGTACATGATATTAGTTGTATTGACGACTGTGATGGTGAAGGTGCTTCTATCGCTTGGTCTAACCAGTTCTGGATTATGTCTCCGCAGACTTGGAAGGCAGGTACAAAGGTACATATCAAGTTCAAGTATAAGGCTGACCATGCTTGTTCTGTAGGAACACAGTTCCACACAAGGTGGCCCTCAAAATATCTCTTCTGGAATGCTGTTGGCGACATTTCCTTCACTGAGGAATGGCAGGAATTTGATAAGACTATTGAATTAAGTGCTGATCAGGCTGGTAGTGGTGAAGAAGCATGTGCTTCTCTCGCATTCAATCTGTGCTCTGACGCCACCAATGGCCGTACACCTAATAAGTTCTACTTCGATGACCTCTCTTGGGAAGTCTTGAAGCTTGAAGAGGGTCTCTTCGTTGCTGGTAAGGGTAAAGACTTCAACTATGATTACGCTCAGGCTACTCAGTTTGAATATAGTAAGGACGATGAAGCATGGGTTGCTACCATAGGTACCCAGGGCAAGAAGGAGACATGGGTCGACGAGGTACAGATTTCAACTGTCCGTGGTGACAAGTCTGCCTTCTTGGGCGCTACTCTGAAGCCGACTGGCAATGTTAAGATCGTCGATGGCTTTAGCGAGTGGCTTGACTTCACAGAGTCCAGCCAGGCTAAGATTAAGGTTCCTTCAGGTGTATATAAGATTTATGTAGCCCTTGAGGATAAGCAGATGCAGTTCGAACAGATTGAAGGTGAGGCTGCCAAGGAACCCGTTGCCATCGCTCTCAACGAGACAGAGTGTGTAGTACATGGTGCTGAGCGTGACTGGAAGCCTGCAAAGGATGACGGTACTCCACAGGACGGTGAGGAAGGCATTGGTACTGGCCAGCCTTGGGACAACCAGTTCTGGATTGCTGCCAACCGCGATCTCGAAACCGGTGAGGTGACTGTTCTGAAGTTCAAGTATAAGGCCACGACGGCTGCTCGTACCAGCACACAGGCTCATAAGGTGGGCGACGACGGCAAACCTTGCACCTACCTCAACTGGCAGGCTATCGGTGATGTGAACTTCACTGAGGAATGGCAGGAGTTTGAGAAGGAGTTCACTGTTCCTGAGGGTGACAACGGCATGAGGTCGATTGTATTCAATATGGCTGAAGTCAAGTATGCTGACGATTACTACCTCAAGGATTTCCAGTGGTATGTGAAGGATGCCGAGCTTGAGGCAGAAGGTAAGACCATGGAGAACCTGATCAATGCAACTGGTGCCGAGAACTTCTGGATCAAGGAAAATAAGGGTAATCCTACTGGCATCAGCACTGTAGTAACCGACAAGAAGGGTTCTGCCGTTATCTACAACCTCGCTGGTCAGCGCGTGTCTAAGGACTTCAAGGGCATCGCTATCAAGAACGGTAAGAAGGTTGTGATGAAGTAATCTCTCATCTCTCTCTTTAGAGAGGTCTAACTATCGTGCGTCACTTTCCGGCATCTTGACGGAAACGTGACGCACGAGTTTGCAAAGAAAAAACTATCTTTAATCAATGAAACACATTTTTACTTCTATCCTTGCGCTGGCTGTGACGACATCTATGTTCGCAGCATCAAAAAGGCTGACAATCTACGATACCCGCATGCAGCAGATAACAGGTTTCGGCGGTGCCTGCTGCGACGGTGCCATGTGTCCTTTGGCCGATGATACTAAGCCAGTTGAGTTGCTCTACGGTGATGAGTCGCCCATCGGACTGAACATCTTGCGCATGGAGATTTCGCCGAACCAGACGGGCAATGTCATTATACCTGAGTGGGGCAACTATGATACTCCTTACGACTGGAATGGTTCGCTGCCCTCGGCAAAAATAGTCAAGGAGCGCGGTGGCATCGTCTTCGGTACGCCCTGGTCGCCTCCCGGTGAGTACAAGACCAATGGTGTTGCTAATGGCGGTAATGCTGAAGACCAGGGCTATCAGAAGGGCAGATTGCGTAAGGATTGCTACGACAAGTTCTTTCCGTGGCTGAACAAGTTCCTGAGGTGGATGAGAAGGAACCATGTGAATGTTGACGCGGTGTCCATTCAGAATGAGCCCGACTGGTGGGTGAGCTACTCTGGCTGTCTCTATGAACCGGAGGAACAGCTCGAACTGGTGAAGAACTATGCCCACCAGCTCGACAGGGAGAACAATCCGGGCATGCGCCTCATCAGTGCCGAACCGCTCGGCTTCCGTCCTGACTATTCCAACATGCTGCTCAACGACCCCGTGGCCCGTGAGCAGATTGACATCATCGCCGGTCACATCTACGGTCATGCACCGCTGAAGGATGGTAACCTGAAAGATGCTGCCAAGCTGGCTTTGAAGTATGGCAAGGAGGTCTGGATGACGGAGCATTCAGCGACCGACCATATCTCCACCTTGCCCAACTGGCATGAGCAGCTCATCTTTGCCGAAGAGTTGAACGAGTGTCTCTTGGCTGGTTGTACGGGCTATATCTACTGGTATCTGCGTGCCCACTGGGCTTTTGTGGGTACAGGCGATAAGATTACGTTGGAAGAGAATGGCGTAAAGTATGAATATCCGTGCCCTCCGGGCAATGAGAAGAACGTGTTGCTGCCCCGTGCGTATGTGATGTCGCATTTCTCCAAGTATCTCACTGGAGCGACACGCTTGAAGATGAGTAATGAGAAGGAAGATGGCGAGGGCGCTGATTACGAGTATTCCTCTTATATCAAGGGCGACTCGCTCATTGTAATGGCTATCGACACCATCGGAACGGGATATGACCTGAAGATCAAGCTGCCTTACAAGGTGAAGAGTGGCGTGCATGTGCTGTCCACTGGCAACGAGACCGAGAACCTCTGCCAGAAGTCGGTGATTGACATCGACGAGCCTACACGTGATGTGACGGTGCCTATGCCTGCCCGCAGCCTGAACACCTATATCTTTATCATCGACAACGATCCTACTGGCATCAGTGAGCAGGTACGGACCGGACTTGATGGTCCTTCGACCTACTACGACCTGCACGGTCGCCGGTTGGACGTGCCCAAGGGCTTGTGCATTGAGCGCCGTCCCGACGGCACCTCCCGCAAAGTCATGATGTAGGACATCAAAAAAAACAACGGATTGAATCGATTCAGTCCGTTGTTTTTTTGATGATTTCCGACGTCTTATTTCAACGTGCTGATGGTGTTGATCTTCGTCTGCTGACCCATGGTGTCGGTGGTTGCTTCGGTTTTCAGCGTCTTCACCCAGCCGTCGTCAGCAAACTCGTAGTTGGCGGTCTCCTTCATGTCAATCTTCAGCATGCCGGTAGCCATCACCTGGTCAATGTTCTTCTTGATCATCTCAGCCTGCTCGGGAGCCAGCTGCTCCACCTGCTTGATGATGAAAGCCTTTATCTCGTCCTTCGACATGTTCATCGACGAATTGGTGGTCACCTTCTTGCCGTTGACGAAATACATACGCTTCATCTTCATGCCCTGCTCGTTGACAAACTCGTCCTGGGCACCCGTCATGATGGTCTTGCCGTTCAGCACCAGCACGCTGGTGTTAGCCTGCATCGTCCTGACGAGGTTCTCCTCGGTGAGGTTTTCATTGATCTGGTTGATCAGCGCTTCCTTCGACATCAGCTGGGTCAGTTGCGGAATCTCTTTCAGCATCTTGTCTGCAAACTTGCCTGATGCCTCATCAATCTTGGGCTTCAGCTCGTTGAAGTTCTTAATGCCGAGAATCTTGCCGTCCTTGTCGGTGGCCAGGCTGACGGTCATGTCCTTCATCAGTTCCTGTGATGCGGATATCAGCTTGCCGGCGATGTTGTCTGCCGTAGCGTCCGACTTCACGTCCGTTGATACGACGTCAACTACGTAGCCGTCTGCCGTAGCAGCGCTGACGGTGTACTTGGTGTCTGCCGTAATCTTCACCTCGCCCTGTCCGGGGATGTTGGTGGTCATTGTTGTGGCGTAGGTTTTCGTGGTGCCCTTCTCCATCTTGGGAGCTACCTTCAGTTGGGCTTGTGCAGCAAATGCTGCCATCAGCATAACGCTGACAATCATTAGTTTTTTCATGTCGTTTTTAAAAAATTTAAATAATATAATTCAAGTTTCGCATTCGCTCAACTTCTTTGTAGTTAAGAAGTTATCGCTTCGCTCGTCCTTCGGACAGTAGTTAAGTCATTACTCTGTTTGCTTATATTTTTGCACTTCGACATTTGGCTTAACTTCTTTAACTTCTTAACTTCTTAACTACATTAGAAAGTTGAATAATATAATCTCTAAACTCTAACCCCTAATCTCTAAACTTAATTACATTGACGTTTTCCAAGTTGAGTTTCGCAGTGTTCTCGTCCACGTTGATGCCCTGCTCGTAGTATCCGATGGTGCAGTCGCTGATGGTGATGTCGTGGACGCAGTCCAGTCCGGCGAGTCCCGTTGCCAGGATGCCGGTATGGACACCGTGACAGGTGACCCGCTCGATGCGGATATCCTGGAAGTCAGGAGCCAGCCGGCGCTGTTCGTCGGTATAGGTAGGTGCCGCCTTCGACTCGCTGCCGGCGGGACGGTCTACGTAGTCGCACTGGAAGACGATGGCCTGGTCCTTGATGTCGGTCATCTGGATGTCCGAGATGTAGAGTTGCTCCGTCTTGCCGCCGCGTCCGATGCCGCTCTTGAAGCGCAGCCCCGTGTCGGTGCCGCTGAAGCGGTTGTGGCGTACCACGATGCGGCGCATGCCGCTGACAGTCTCACTGCCCAGGACGAAGCCGCCGTGGGCATGGTATACGGAGTTGTCCTGGATGACGATGTCCTCGCAGCCGTTGGCTGGCGACTTCGCCTTGTATTTGCCGCTCTTCATGCAGATGCCGTCATCGCCGGCATCCACCACGCAGTTGACGATAAGTCCTACGTTGACGTCGGAGAAGTCGATGGCGTCGCCGTTCTGGGCGTTCCACGGACAGCGTACCGTCACGCCGTCTACGATGACGTTCTTACAGTTCAGCGGGTGTACGTGGAACTTCGGCGAGTTCTGCACCGTCACACCCTCAATGAGCACGTTCTCGCAGTCGATGAGTCGGATGATGTCGTTGCGCATCTTCTCTTGTTCCTCCGGTGTGGCTGCAATGTTGGCGTCAGCGTTGTTGTTCCACGGATAGAACAGCTTGCCTTTGTCGCGCTCCACGCCACCGACGACGTGCTTGTACTGCTGCCACTCCACGTCGCTCACCTTGCTGCGCTTCACGGGACGCCAGTAGGCGCCGTTGCCGTCGATGATGCCGTTGCCGGTGATGGCGATGTTCTTGCGCTTCGAGGCGCGGATGGCCGGCAGCACGCGGCTGGCGTTGGGCCTGTCGTCCTTGTAGAGCGTCTTGTCAGCAGCAAACAGCACGATGGCGTTCTTGTTCAGGTGCAGCTCGATGTTGTCCTTCAGCATGATGGGTCCTGTCAGCCAGACGCCCTCAGGCACCGTCAGCCGGCCGCCGCCCTGCTTGGTGAGCTTGCTGATGCCCTTGGCAAAGGCCTCGGTATTCAGCGTCATGCCGTCAGCCACGCCGCCCATGTCCTTCAGGTTCACCTCGTTGGCAGGGATGACGGGACGCTTGACGGGTTTGACGTCAACGGGCAGTCCCGTATAGTAGCGCTGATAGCGGGCTTCTGGCTCGTCCTTCTTCACCATAGCCGCCTCCTTGGCATCGTAGTCTGCCAGCTTGTCGAGGTAGTACTGGCGCAGGTCGCTCCATTTATAATAAGGATACTGTGTGGTCTTCACGGGCAGCGTCACCTCGCGCTCGTTCAGCATGCCTTTCACCAGGATGTCGCCGTTGCCCTTCTTGGGACGATAGAATATCAGCTGTACGTTGCATGCCATGGGGAAGATGCGGTAGTTGCGCCATACCTGGTCCAGCTGGTCCAGGTCGTTGACCTGTGCACCGCAGTCGCCCAGCTCCAGCAGACAGGCCAGTGGCATCACGCACACCTCGTGTCCGAAGCGCAGCGTGGCCTGTGTCTGTGTCACCGTGTCAGCCGTCTCGATGATGTTGCGCAGCAGGTTGCGCTGTGTGAAGGGCATCATGCCGTCGCTCTGCGGGGCTGGGCCGTAGTCCAGGTACCAGCCAATGTTGCGCTGGCGCCACAGCTCGTAGATTTCTTCTTCTGTGAAGATGGGATACAGGTCGATGTCCGTATCGTGACTCTGCATGTTGGTGGTCACCTCAAAGAGGTTCGACATCAGCGACTCCGCCTTGATGTTCTCCTTCACCCATTTCTGGTCGGTGAAGAGTGATGCCATCAGACGGTCCGGGGTGATGCGTGGACTCATGCTGTTGCGTACCTCCCGGCCTTTGCGTCCTAACGACTTCACCAGTCCTGAGCGCGGTTGGTTCAGGTAGTACTGCAGGGCATCGCTGACATCGTTGTGGATGCGTGCCGTGGGATTGGCGGCAGCCAGCTCCTCACACTCTGCTATCATCGACAGGATGCAGCGGTTCACCGTTGTCGAACGGGCATCGATGGGCACGTTCTTCGTCTTGAAGATCTCGGGGAAGTTCTGTACCATGCGGCGCCCGATACCGTGGTGCTGCCGTTCGCCCACCGTCGACAGGTCGCCCAGTCGCAGCTGTGCACCTGCAAACTGCCCGTCGAGTGCTGGGAAGTTGGGTGCGGGCAGTGCCACGAACTTTTCTACCAGCTGCAGCACCTCCTCGCCCTTCGCCGTCAGCTTGCCGGCCTTGCGGGCCTTCTGCATCGGTTCCGTCACGCTGGTGTAGCTGTTCTCGCTGATGAGCCACCGCGAACCGTGCCGTCCGTAGTGCGACATATAATAAGGTACGTAGCCCTTGGGGGCTGGCGTCAGCGCCTTGTCAGAGAGTTGTCTGTCGTAGTCTAAATAGTTACTTCCAGCCAGATACTTGTTGGCTTTAATCTCCTCGCGTGCCGTCTGTGCCGCTGCCGGCAGCGTCACCATCACGAGGGTCAGTAGGATGTTGGTAAGTCGTTTCATAAATCTTCGTTTTCTGTTTTATCTCGCAAAGGTACGAAATAAAACGGAAAACGAAGACTTTTAAACTTTATTTAATGTTTAATCTTTAATCTTTCATCTTTAATCTTTCATCTTTCATCTTTCATCTTTCATCTCTTATACCAGGTGCTCGATGAGGTCGGCACGCTCGCCAGGCAGCATGTCGATGACGGGAATCTCCACCATCGTGTAGCAGCCGGGCTGCAGACGCATAGAGGCACGGGCCACGTTCACCAGCACCTGACCTGTCAGGGCGGGGTTGTTGATCTGCATGTTGAACTCCAGTCGCTGGTTCTGCGTCTGTCCGCTGACACCCTTGCGCACCAGGTTCACGCCGTGACCCATGTCGCGCACGTCGTCCACGCTCTCCACCTGGAAGACGTGTGTCTCGTCCGAGGCAAAGTACGGGTCAGCCTTGATGTCCTTGGTCACCTGCTCCAGTGTGTAGCCGTCCTCCAGCTCCACGTATACCATGCGGCGGTGGATGCCCTCGCCCAAGGGGATGGTCATCGACAGGGCGTTCTTCACGCCAGCCTTTGAGCGTACGCATACCGAGTGTCCCATCGACATGCCCGGTCCGAAGTTGGTGTAGCTCAGACCCTTCGGTGCCAGACTCTGCATCAGGGTGCGCACGATGCTGTCGCTGCCCGGGTCCCATCCGGCTGCGATGACGCTAACCGTGTTGGCCTCCTTGTTGATGGCCATCAGGCGCTCGCGGTAGCCGCGAATATTGGTGTGGATGTCGAACGAGTCGACGGTATTGATGCCTAAGGGCAGTATCTGCTTGGCATACTCCTCGCACGAACGGGTCGGGGTGGCCAGGATGGCGACGTCGACGTCCTTCAGTTCCCGGATGTCCTTGACAACCTCGTACTGGGCGAGTTCAGCAGGCTTGTTGTCTGCACCGTTTCTGCGTACCACACCAGCAATCTCGAAGTCGGGAGCGGCCTCAAGAGCCTGAATGCTGTACTTTCCAATGTTGCCGTAACCTACGACGGCTGCTCTGATTTTTTTCATATCTTTTATTGTTTAGAGTTTACTGTTTAGAGTTTAGAGAAGGATTGTCTTCTGAGTCTCTTATTGTTTAGAGTTTACTGTTTAGAGTTTACTGTTTAGAGTTTAGAGAAGGATTGGCTTCTGATTCTATCTTTATTAATAATGATTTTCTTAACCCTGATAATAACTTTCCTATTTCGTCTACCATATTTTTATAATCATTAAATATGTCTTCTGATATATAGCCAAAATCATGTGAAAGTTGCAATTGACAATATACTTCCATGAGTGAACCATAAGCTATGGAAACAAATCGTAATTGTTCTTTGGGAGTTACACGTCCACTTCCTTCTGCTATGTTTGAAGGGATAGATATGACTGCTCTTCTCAGTTGGCTTGATAAAGCAAACGTTTCATCTTTTGGGAAACTTTTTATGAGCTGAACCAACTGTCCAGCCATCATCCTGGACAACTGATACACTCTCAATTTCTCAAAAGCAAACAGTGGTGAATCTATCATAACGTTACCTGATTTTGTTTTTGCGTGTGCAAAAGTACATCTTTTTTGCCAATTACGTAACAAAAGTGCATATTTTTTTGCAAAAAAGTTAATAAACAGTTCAAATGGCTTGCTGGATAATGCTTAAAAATACTTCTAAATACAATAAACAATCCAAAAATGACGTTATTATGTTGTATTATTATAATAATAACGAGCGATGGGCGATGACAAGCGAGTGGACGAACAATCCTTCTCTAAACTCTAACCCCTAAACTCTAAAGTGACGGGCGATGACAAACGAGTGGACGAACAATCCTTCTCTAAACTCTAACCCCTAAACTCTAAACATTAAAACTATGATAGAATACATCAGGGGTGAGCTGACAGAGCTGACTCCGGCACTGGCTACGGTCGAGGCTGCAGGCGTAGGGTACGGTCTGAACATTTCGCTGACCACCTATTCGGCCATACAAGGGAAGAAGGACGTAAAGCTGTACGTCTACGAGGCCATCCGCGAGGATGCCTATGTGCTGTATGGCTTTGTGTCGAAGAAGGAACGTGAGATGTTCGAACTGCTTATCACCGTCAGCGGCGTAGGTACGAATACGGCCCGCATGATGCTGTCGTCGATGAGCGTCGCAGAGTTGTGCAACGCCATCTCCCGTGGTGACGAACGGCTCATCAAGGGCATCAAGGGCATCGGCAAGATGACGGCCCAGCGCATCATCGTCGACCTGCGCGACAAGATTGTCGCCTTGGGCATTGCCGACGAGATACCCGCCGGCGGCAGCGTGGCAGCACCCGTCAACAATGCCGTCCGCGACGAGGCTGTGGCAGCCCTCACCATGCTGGGTTTTGCCCCGGCACCCACACAGAAGGTCGTCGTCGCCATCCTGCAGAAAGAACCCAACCTGCCCGTCGAACAGGTCGTCAAACAGGCACTGAAACAGATAAAATAATTCAACTTTTGCATTTTAAAACGACAACGAATCTGTGTATTTGAGAAACAAGTAAAAATATAAAAGGAATGAAGCGAGTCCTCTACATGGCAGCAGTCCTCCTGAGCATCACGGCCTTGGCCATGTCGCCGCAGGATGACAGGTCGCAGAAGCGTTCTGCGGCTACGGGGCAGACTGCCTTGCAGATAGAGGACGAGAGCATGCCGGACTCGGTAGAAAAAGCCCGGTGGAAGGTACAGCGGACGGTGCCTGTCGAGGTGGCCGACCTCGACTCGTCAGCCCTGGACCTGAAGCGGCCCGAGAACATCAAGCAGCAGGTAGACTACAACGACTCGCTGAACTACTACCTGATAGGCGCGAAGATGGGCGAGGCCTTCCTGAACACCCCCGTGCTGATGTCACCGGAGGAGTATATGAAGTGGAGCGAGCTGAAGGAGCGCTATGCCTTCTTCCGCAAGAAGGTGTCCGAGAATGTGCAGGCCAAGGGCAAGGAGAAGTTCTCGTTTGCCGACATGCACTTCGACCTCGGACCCGCTGAGAAAATCTTCGGTCCTGGCGGCGTGCGTATCAAGACGCAGGGTACTGCCGAGCTCAAGTTAGGCGCCACGCTGAAGAACATCGACAACCCGTCGCTGCCCGAGCGCAACCGCAAGACCAGTGCCGTCGACTTCGACGAGAAGATCAACCTCAACGTCAGTGGTAAGGTGGGTGACAAGATGAACATGAACCTGAACTACAACACCGACGCCACCTTCGACTTCGATACCAAGAACCTGAAGCTGCGCTACGAGGGCAAAGAGGACGAAATCATCAAGCTCGTCGAGGCCGGCAACGTCACCTTCCCCAGCAACAACTCGCTGGTGCGCGGTGCCAGCAGCCTGTTCGGTGTGCGTACCGACATGCAGTTCGGCAGGCTGAAGCTGCAGACCGTGCTGTCGCGCAAGAACTCGTCGTCGAAGAGCGTGTCGTCGAAGGGCGGCACCCAGTTGACACCCTTTGAACTGGACGTTGCCAACTACGAGGAAAACCGCCACTTCTTCCTGGCGCACTTCTTCCGCGAGCATTACGACGCTGCCATGGCCCAGTTGCCGAACATCATGACCGGCGTCAGCATCACACAGGTAGAGGTGTGGGTGACCAACAAGTCGGCATCGACGTCTAACACCCGTAACCTCATCGCGCTGACCGACCTCGGCGAGAGCCGGTCGCAGCTGTGGGGCAGGGGAGGCACCCTCTCTGCCGTGCCTGCCAACGGTGCCAACGGCGAATACGAGGCGATGACCACCATCTATGCCGATGCCCGTGACATCGAGAAGGCGTCGACGGTGCTCGACGGCGTCATCGAGGGTGGTGCCGACTACGAAAAGCTGGCCTCTGCGCGACTGCTCAACGCGTCGGAATATACGCTGAACAGCGCCCTGGGCTTCATCACGCTGAAGACGGCCCTGCAGACCGACCAGGTGCTGGCCGTGGCCTTCCGCTTCACCTACGGCGGCCAGACCTACCAGGTGGGTGAGTTTGCCTCCGAGCATACCCAGGCTAACGATGCCCTCTTCGTGAAGACGCTGAAGAACACGTCGAACAATCCCCGGCAGTTCAACTGGCCGCTGATGATGAAGAACGTCTACTACCTGGCATCGACCGTCGAGCGTGAAAAGTTCCGCCTGGACATCAAGTTCCAGAGCGATACCGCGGGCGTGTACCTTAATTATATACCCGAGCAGCAGGTCAAGGACATCACGCTGCTGCGCGGCTTGGGCTGCGACCGCCTGGACAACAGCTACAAGACGCACCCCAACGGCTATTTCGACTTTGTCGAGGGCTACACCGTCAGCAACGGCCGCGTCTTCTTCCCGTCGGTCGAGCCTTTTGGCACCACGCTGAGGGACTTCCTCATGCGCTACGGCATCCCCGAGGAGCAGGCTGCCCGCTACGTCTTCCAGGAACTGTATGACACCACGCGCACCGCTGCCCGCCAGATGACCGAGAAGGACAAGTACCTGCTGGTGGGACAGTTCAAGGGCTCCAATGCCAACGTCATTTCCCTCGGTGCCTATAACGTGCCGCAGGGCTCCGTGGTGGTGACGGCAGGCGGCGTGACGCTCACCGAGGGCACCGACTACAGCGTGGACTACTCGGCCGGCGAGGTCACCATCCTCAACCAGAGCATCATCGATGCCGGTACCAATATCAACGTCTCGTTAGAGTCGAACACCGAGTATGGCATGCAGCGCAAGACGATGGTCGGTCTGAACTGGGAGTACGACTTCTCCAAGAACTTCCAGGTGGGCGGTACGCTGCAGCACCTGTCGGAACAGGCGTTGACGTCGAAGGTGACCATGGGTTCCGAACCGCTGAAGAACACGCTGTGGGGCCTGAACGTCAACTGGAAGACGGAGAGCCAGTGGCTCACCAACGTGCTGGACCGCCTGCCCCTGTTGCACTGTACGCAGCCCTCGCAGATTACCTTCACGGGTGAGTTTGCCCACCTCATAGCCGGCAACGCCAGCGGCACGCAGGACAACGCCTCGTACATCGACGACTTCGAGAACTCCACCAACGCCATCAGCGTCAACGAACCCAAGTCGTGGGTGCTCTCCAGCGTGCCGACGCTGTTCCCCGAGCATGCCGACCGCGACTCCGTGCTCAGCGGTGCCAACCGCGCCCTGCTGGCCTGGTACACCATCGACCCGCTGTTCACCTACCGCACCTCGTCGCTGACGCCCAGCCATATCAAGAGTGACCTCGACCAGCTCTCCAACCACTACGTGCGTGCCGTCTACGTCAGCGAGCTGTACCCCAACCGCGACCAGTCGACGTACAGCGGCGCCACCAACACACTGCCCATCCTCAACCTCGCCTACTATCCGCAGGAGCGCGGACCCTATAACCTCACTACCGACATCAACTTCGACGGCACGCTGAACAACCCGCTGCGCAAGTGGGGCGGCATGATGCGCAAGCTGGACACCAACGACTTCGAGACTGCCAACGTCGAGTATATCGAGTTCTGGCTCCTCGACCCCTTCATCTACTCGTCACAGGAGCCCGACGCTGCTGAGTATGGCGGCGACCTCTACATCAACCTCGGTGAGGTCAGCGAGGACGTCCTGCGCGATGGCAAGAAGTTCTACGAGAGTGGCATGCCCGTCGACGGCACCTCCTCGTTCCAGCGCTCAGCATGGGGTAAGATACCCGTACAGGCCACCCAGACCTACGCCTTTGCCACCACCAGCGGCTCGCGAGCCCTGCAGGACGTCGGACTGGACGGTCTGACTGACAGCGAGGAGCGCTCGTGGCCGGCCTACAGCCAGTTCCTCAACGGCATCACCGTCAACGACAGCCTGCGGGCAGCCTGGAACAACGACCCGGCCAACGACGACTACCACTACTTCCGCGGCAGCGACCTCGACGAGCGCAAGGCCAGCATCCTGGAACGCTACAAGCGCATCAACATGCCGCAGGGCAACTCGCCCGACAGCGACCAGCAGACCGAGGGCTACGACACCAGCTACAAGAGCTACCCCGACGTGGAGGACATCAACCAGGACTTTACGCTCAACGAGTATGAGCGCTACTATCAGTATAAGGTGAGCATCCGCCCCGAGGACATGCGCCTGGGACATAACTACATCACTGACGTCCGCGAGTATACCGCCTCGCTGCGCAACGGCAACAAGGAAACGGTCAAGTGGTACCAGTTCCGCATCCCGCTGCGCGAATACGAGGACCGCGTGGGCGGCATCAGCGACTTCTCCAGCATCCGCTTTATGCGCATGTTCCTCACCCAGTTCAGCAAGCCCATCGTGCTCCGCTTCGGTTCCCTCGACCTGGTGCGCGGCGAGTGGCGCCAGTATGAGCAGCAGCTGACGGGTACCACCAATAGCGGCACCATGAATGTCTGTGCCGTCAACATCGAGGAGAACAACGACCGCCGCCCCGTCAACTACGTGCTGCCGCCAGGCATCAGCCGCGTCACCGACCCCTCACAGCCCCAGCTCACTGAGGCCAACGAGCAGTCGCTGTGCATGATGGTGCACAACCTGTCGCACGGCGAGTCGAAGGCGGTCTACCGCAACTCCACCCTCGACATGCGACAGTACAAGCACCTGCAGATGTTCGTCCATGCCAACCACCTCATCGACGACAACACGCTGGGCGACGACCAGCTGGCCATCTTCATCCGTCTGGGCAGCGACTACCGCAACAACTACTACGAGTACGTGATACCCCTGAAGCTCACGCCCGACCGCAACGACTATAACAAATACAACCTGGATGACTGCCGTGCCGTGTGGCCTCAGGAGAACATGCTCGACATCGACCTCAGCGTCTTCACACGACTGAAGAAGGCCCGCAACAAGGCCCACGCCGCGGGTGCCGCCAGCTATACCCAGGAGTTTGGCGAACCGGACCCCGACAATCCCGCCAACCACGTCAGCATCCTCGGTAACCCGTCGCTGGGCGAGGTGAAGACGATGATGATTGGTGTGCGCAACCTGGCAAACCAGCCCAGGTCGGGCGAGGTATGGGTCAACGAGCTGCGCCTGCAGGTGCCAAACAACACGGGCGGCTGGGCAGCGTCGGGCAACCTGAACGTACAGCTCTCTGATGTCGGCACCGTCAACATGACGGGAAAGATTGTCACCGAGGGCTTTGGCGGTCTGGAGGAGGGCGTCATGCAGCGCACTACCGACAACTACAAGGCCTACTCCGTCAACACCACGCTGGAGTTAGGCAAGTTCTTCCCCGACAAGCTGAAGGTGACGGCACCGCTCTACTACTCCGTCACCAAGGAGGAGAACCGCCCTAAGTACAACCCCATGGACACCGACCTGGAACTGGACGATGCCCTCGATGCCACCGTCGACCAGCACGAGCGCGACAGCATCGAGTCGATAGCCGTCACCAAGACGACCACCACCAACTTCTCGCTGTCCAACGTCCGCATGGGTGTCAAGACCAAGCGCCACCCCATGCCCTACGACCCCGCCAACTTCTCGTTCTCCTACAGTCACCGCCATTCCTACAACTCGGGCGAGACCACCGTCTACGAGAAGGACGACGAGTGGCGCGGCGCCTTCAACTACAGCTATACGCCCGTCTATAAGGCGTGGGAACCGTTCAAGAAGTCCAAGTCGAAGTCGAAATGGATGCAGCTGCCCAAGGCCTTTGGTGTCAACTACCTGCCCCAGAACCTGACGTTCAATACCGAACTGCGGCGTACGTACTACGAACTGCAGGAGCGCGACATGGACGACCTCGCTGGTTCGAAGATACCGGCCACGTGGAGCTCTACCTTCCTCTGGAACCGCGACTTCTCGCTGCGCTGGGACTTCACCAAGAACCTGCACATGAACTTCTCGTCGGGCACGCAGGCCGAGATCGAGGAGCCATACGGCAACGGACTGCCCATCAACAAGGACCTCTATCCCGACCGCTACGAGGCGTGGAAGGACTCCGTCTGGCAGAGCATCAAGCGCTTCGGTTCGCCGCTGAACTACCGCCAGAACTTCACCGCCTCCTACCAGCTGCCGCTCAACAAGCTGCCCATCTTCGACTGGGTCACTGCTGACGCCAACTTCAACTCCACCTACAACTGGGTGCGCGGCACACAGCGTGAGGACGGCTTCGACCTGGGTAACACCATCTCGAACAGCCGCCAGTTCAACATCAACGGCAACCTGAACATGGAGACGCTCTACAACCACTTCCCCTTCCTCAAGAAGACCAACGATCGCTTCAAGAAGGCCATCTCCAAGAACCAGCCCAAACCCAAAACCGCCGCTAAGGGCAGCTCCACCGCTAAGAACGCTCCCTCTGGAAAGGGTGTTGCCAGTGGTTTTGCCACTGGCCGTGACGCCAAAAATGCCAAAAACCCCAAGCCCAGCAAGGCGGAAGCCGCCCTGCCCAAAAACAAGAACGCCTTCGAGAAGGAGCTGCAGCTCCTCCCCGACAGCAACTTCATCGTCAGCCATAACAAGAAGTCAAAGCGGCTCATCGTCAGCGCCAAGACCAAGGAGGGCAAGAGCTATCCCATCAAGTATAAGGTCGTCGACGACAACAAGATCAAGGTCAAGGGTGTCGACTCCACCAAGGTCAAGATTACGGTCATCGCCAAGCCGCCGTTGGACAATGAGAAGTGGTACAAGGTCGCCCAGTCTGCTGCCCGTCTGCTGATGATGGTACGCACCATCGGCATCTCCTACCGCAACCAGTATTCCATGTCGTTGGCGGGCTTCATGCCGCGTGCCGGCGACGCCTTCGGACAGAACACCTCCGGCAGCGTCATGGCACCAGGTCTCGACTTCGCCTTCGGTATGGCTGGTGACGGCTATATCGACAAAGCCGTCGAAAACGGCTGGCTCTCGGACAGCATCACCACGCCGGCCGCTACCAACCTCACCACCGACCTGCAGCTGCGGGCCACCCTGGAGCCGCTGCGCGACCTGAAGATCGACCTCAACGCGTCGCGCTCGGAGACCCGCGCCCGCAGCATCCAGTATATGTATGCCAACCGCCCCACCACGCAGAGCGGTTCCTTCACGATGACCACCATCTCGCTCTCGTCCGCCTTCGAGTCCATGGGCGATGCCAACAGCGGCTACCCGTCGAAGACCTTCCAGCAGTTCTGCGACGCCCTGCCGGCCTTCCAGGCCCGTGCTGCCCAGCACTACGGCACCGCTGTGGAACCGTATAGTGCCGCCGTCATGATACCGGCATTCCTCGACAGTTATACCGCCAGCGGCGGCTCCCTCGACTTCCTGCCGTCGCTGTCGCGCCTGCTGCCCAACTGGACCGTGCGCTATTCGGGTCTGTCGAAGCTCACGTGGTTCAGCAACCACTTCAAGTCAGTCAACATCAACCACTCCTACAAGTCCGTCTTCGCCGTTGGCTCCTATACCAGCAACAGCGAGATGGCATCGCAGTTAGGATGGAACGTGCCCACGGTGAGCATCAACGAGAGCTTCTCGCCGCTGCTGGGTGTCGACGTCACGCTGCTGAACAACATGACCGTCAAGGCTGAGTTCCGCCGCACCCGCACGCTGTCGCTCTCCATGACCAGCGTGCAGATCAACGAGGGACGCTCCAACGACTGGGTCGTAGGCCTGGGCTATAAGATTAGTGACTTCAAACTCTTTGGCAGCGGTGCCTCGCGCAAGATCAAGAAGTCGCAGCGCGGCAGCAAGAAGAACGCTGACGACAAGTCGCAACGCGCTCAGACATCCTCCAATCGTTCCAGTGTCAACCACGACCTGAACCTGCGCCTCGACATCTCGTTGCGCGACCAGGCCGCCATCACCCGCGACATCGCTTCCCGCACGTCTGCCGCCAGCAGCGGCAACTCCGCCCTGAAGATCTCGTTCCTGGTCGACTACACCCTGTCGCGACTCCTCACCATGTCGTTCTACTACGACCGCCAGACCAACACCCCGTTGCTATCGTCCAGCAGCTATCCCACGACCACCCGCGACTTCGGTCTGTCGATGAAGTTCTCACTCACGCGGTAATCTCCCGTCTTCTTAAAAATGCGTAATTATACGCATGAAATCAAAAAAAATTCTACTTTGTTAATAAGGTATAACATTTTTTTTGTACCTTTGTAACCGAATTCTCGTATGCACTTATTCGGAAGCAGTGGCAGACGTGTCTGCAAATGCTGACAGTAGGTTGCGAGCACACGCCGATGCCAAGGGCATAAAAAACCTGAGGAGGGTGGGGCGCTAACGGGATTCGAACATAGGGAAGGCGTTTACACGACGCTCTGTTCGAGACGCACTGGAATCTGGTAAATTACGGTCATTAAAGTCTTGGGCATTGCAACGGTAGATGCTCAGGGATGTGTCTATAAGCATCCCCTTGAGTACGATAGGGCACATGGTGTCTTGTCCATTTAGGGGTATATTATATTCATATCGGCGTGGGCTCTGACGTTGTCTGTTCAACTTTAATAGGCAATACCAGAGCCTCAGTGCGTGGAATGGACAACAGACGTTTCCACGCTTTCTTTATGTCATAGCGCCAGTGTTCTGGCAGTCATAAAGAGTGATACCGATATGGATGTTCCATCCAAGGCTGACACGGTAGTAGCTTCTGATTCTGGGCTTACCCCCAGTACTATCCCCGGAGGGTGCAACAATGCACAAAATGGGGTGTCGGTAGAGAACGTCCCGCCGCAAAAGGAGGGCTACGATTGGTACGTCTTCCGGGCCAGCTACGGTCGCGAGGACAAGGCTGTCGACCTCCTTGGCGCCCTGCATGCCGACACCTATATTGCCCGCCACACTGTCTACACCAGGACGAAAACCGGTGTAAAGTCCTCTGTCAAGAAGCTCCTGCCCAACCTCGTCTTCGCCTACCTGACGACGGCTGAGGCTGCCCTCTTCACCAAGGGTCCCGACGTACCAGGCACGATGTTCCATGAGCGTACGAAGGACGACCAGCGTCTCATCGCTGAGCTCTCCCTCATCGTCTCCTACTACTATAACCATTTCCAGCAGGATGCTTTTGGCAAGAATCCTCCCCTCACCATTCCCTACCGTTCGATGTTAGACTTCATCATCGCCACCAGCACCTCTCAGGACGTCATGCCCGTCGTGGAGCAGCAGTACGAGATTGGTGAGGAGGTCGAGGTCGTCGTTGGCGAGTTCAAGGGTCTCCGTGGCAAGGTGATCCGTCAGCAGCGCAACAAGGGTAAGCTTTACGTCCAGCTCCACGCCGCCCCCATCCCCTCCACCTCCACCTCCGGCTCGCGCTCTCTCTCCGGCTCGCGCTCTGCCTCCCCCTCCGCCTCTTTCTCTTCCTCTGCCTCTTCCTCCCGCTCTGCCTCTTCCTCCCGCTCTGCCTCTGCCTCTGGCTCTGCCTCTGCCTCCCGCCAGCGTCTTTTCTTCCAGCTCCCCTGCCTTGGTTCCTTCAGTTCCGCTCTCATCCCCACCGCCTATTTCCGCAAAGTCGAATAGCCCCGCCACTAAAAAAGTATTAATTTCCCTGCAAAACCGCCCAAGTTTTCAAAACTTTTCGTATCTTTGCAGTCAGGAAAGATTATTATATTTTATGAACGTACAGTTTGACAAGGAGAAGACCCTGAATGCGTTGCTTTACGTGGCTAATCGCGTGCAGCGCAAGGACTTCCACAAGATCTTCAAGATCATCTATTTTGCCGACCGGCAGCATTTGGCCGACTGGGGGCGCCCCATCACGGGCGACATCTATATCGCCATGGAGGCCGGTCCTGTTCCTTCGCGCCTGTACGACATGATGAAGATAGTCCGCGGTGACTCTTATATGCCTGACAGCGAGGGTCTTGGCAAGTACTTCCAGATAGAAAACTGGATGTATGTGAATCCTTTGGTTGATGCCGACCCGAACAAGCTGTCGTCTAATGAACTGAAGGTGCTTGATGCTTGCATTGCCAAGTATTCATCCTTGTCTTACGACGAGATCAAGGAGAAGTCACACGATGTGGCTTGGCGCAGTACGGCCAGGGATTTCTCTATCAAGTGGGAGGACATCGCACGTGAAGCAGGTCTTGATGAGGTGGAGGTGGCTTGCCTTCAGGAGTATAGCACCTTACATCCGCTTCCTGAGCGCGACATGACGCCCGATGAACTGTGCGACGCCATTGAAAAAGAGATAGATTATATCTACGCACAGGACTGATATGCAGTATATTGTTAAGCCTCGTGCGGCACGAAAGATCTATACCTTTTATGGCAATGTGGCCAAAAAGTACCGCCATACGTATGATAAGGCGGACTACAAGCGCAATGTCCGTGATGCGTTAAGCTCCATCTATGATATAGAATGCAAACTGTTGCGATGCGAGCCTACTATTGGCCGTTGGAAGGGCTACCATATGGCCAATACCGACAAGTGGTACTTCGCCTACACTTTTGATAACGAGACCGTCACGGTGGTGGATGCCTGCCACGCGCAGAATATGCATGAAAGTAACAAATAACACCACGGCGAACCCCGTAGGGGCGAAAGCTTGAGAGCCGTACCAAAACTTTGACGCAGAGGGTTTTCCCTCGAAGTCATTTTGTCTCTTCCCTGAGGGGAGAGACCACAGAGTGAGGTGGAGCCCCTTTAAGCAAAGGGGACGGGGGATTTTGAAAATTATATTGAGGGAATAAATAATTCCTTAATTACTTGGAAGAAAGTAGAAAAAGTCGTATATTTGCACCGAAATTGCGAAAGGAATAAAGATATGATAACAACAGCCACTTCAAATAGAGTTGACAATAGTAATCAGGCTCAGGGCATATCCACTTGTGAGCGTGTGATGGCAAGTACTTTGTCTGTTGACGAGTATTTTGACGAGCTGATTGAGCACGTTCACGAGGACTATGCAACTCTATGAAGTACGAATCAGCCTTGCGGCCCGTGCTGACATGGCTGAGTTGCGCAAGTTTCTCTTCGAGATGTTGACCGAGGAAGGGGCAATACGCTATGCCAACAATATGCGAGCAGAGATAAAGATGCTTGCATATTATGCTAACTTGTATGGCCGTTCCACATCCATGATTTTGCGAAGGATACATCCTGAGGCTCGTCGTATGGCGTCTCACAATCGCAGGTGGGTTTATGTTTATCATATTGATGGCGGTTTTGTGATTGTAGATCGCATCCTTCCTGCCAAGATGATTATTGGCTAATTAGCCTTCCAATGCAATTAATAAAAAACTCCCCGCCTCACCCCGTAGGGCTTTATTTTTCCCCGCATGGCGATAATAAACACCACGGCTCACCCCTCATGCTAAGGTAATGTTAAGCTTCGAATCTGTCCGCCTCTCTTCGTAGTTGACCGCCTCTTACTCATCCCGCCAGGCGACAAAAAATAAACGGCTCACCCCGTAGGGGCGAAAGCTTGAGAGCCGTACCAAAACTTTGACGCAGAGGGTCTTCCCTCGGAGTCAACTTGTCTCTTCCCTGAGGGGAGAGACCACAGAGTGAGGTGGAGCCCCTTTAAGCAAAGGGGACGGGGGTTTTTGAAAGAAGTGGTGGAGCCCCTTTAAGCAAAGGGGACGGGGGATTTTGAAGAAAAAGGTACTTGGTGATTTTGAAAAAATTGTAAGTGTTCCGAGGCCACTCGCCTCAAGCTATCACCCCGCCAGGCGATTAAAAACTCCACGGCGAACCCCGTAGGGGCGAAAGCTTGAGAGCCGTACCAACACCTTGACGTAGAGGGTCTTCCCACGTAGTCAATTTGTCTCTTCCCTGAGGGGAGAGACAAGAGAACTCTAACGCAAAGGAGAATTAATATACAGCTGAAACGCCAACTTCGGAACAGGATGGAACGCCATATACATATTTATTTCTTAAATAGTGTTAACTACTATAATAAAGTATGTAGGTAATAAAAAAATATTTGTAATTTTGCGAAGCAAATATTATGGGATATTATTCAGAGCGTTTGCGTCAACGCCTTGAAAATATGACGCTAGAACAAAAAAAGGCCCTATGGGACAAGTATTCGTATCTAAACGAGTATGGTCCTACGGTTAATAGTTATACGGAATCTTTCTATTATGGAGAGGATATTCCGTGTACTCCTGTTTCTGTACCTGAAGAGGTCTTTTGTGTAGAAGGAGATTCGTATCGTTTTGCCGCATAAGAAGTATGGAACAAGCTAAGTTTTCTTTTAAGGGATTTCGTGTTGTCGACGCTGAATTGCACTTTGCTAAGGTTACAGATAACCTGAATCTTCAGTTTTATCCCGAGGGAGTATTTGATGCTGATAACCATCAGTATCATCTGCATTTATCATTCCGGGCAATTAATGATAACTCAGAGAATGACGTGATAGTGCAGTTAGAGAGCATAGCTCTTTTTCAGATGGAAGATACTGTAACAAAGTTGGAAGAAATACCAACCTATTTTTATGCCAATAGCATCGCTATTATATTTCCTTATCTCCGTGCATTTGTCAGCACACTGACATTGCAGTCGAATGTCAAACCTATGGTTTTGCCGACGATGAATCTTTCCTCGCTTGAAGCGGAACTGCGAAGAAACACCCAAACAAGATAGTCTTTACTATACAAAGAGTCAGGATGAAGAAGCGTATTCTCTACCAGACGCTTGAGGACCGCAATAACAACAAAGCCGTTGAGACCAGCGGACCAGGTTATTGCAATAGCAAAAAAGCGTGGTTGTGTGAGGGCTACTATTTTTGGGAAGCTGGTATCGAAACAGCTCATTGGTGGGGTAAACGCACTTATGCGAACTATGCGGTTCAGAAAGGTTATATCATTTGCCAGACCTCTTACGATTACGCAGATGATAATTTCTTTGATTTAGTAGGTGATACAACCCATCGTCAAGATTTCTGGGACGCAGTTAGCGAAGTAGAAAAAGCATACCCGAATGAGTCTTTCACCGTCGCTTTTGTCTTAGCTTTTATGCGTGAGGATGATGAGTTCTTTAACCAATTTCTGGCAGTACGAGCATATCCTACTTTATCTCGAAAAGGTTTGAAACAGTTGGTTTTCGAAATAGGGAATCCTTCTTATTTGGAAAAAGACCCACCCATACAAATGTGTATTTGGCGTGATTACAAATCCTTTATTACAGATCCTTTTGTCGTTGAAGGTAACTATAAGTACAACCGTACGTGGATTAGTATCAACAAATAGTTATATTAATGGGTAAGCGTCCGAACCTTGGACCAGGTTAAATTTAGTTGAGATATATTATTATGTCGCTTATCCTCGAAATCGGGACGCCTCATATGATTCCGCTAGGCGATTAAAAACTCCACGGCGAACCCCGTAGGGGCGAAAGCTTGAGAGCCGTACCAAATCTTTGACGCAGAGGGTCTTCCCTCGGAGTCAATTTGTCTCTTCCCTGAGGGGAGAGACCACAGAGTGAGGTGGAGCCCCTTTAAGACAACCGATGGAGCAGCGAGAGGAGAGTGAAGCTCGCTTCGTCTATCCCGAGTCGCGTCAGAGGTCAAGTTTACTTAAAAGGGGACGGGGGATTTTGAAAAAAAAGGTACTTGGTGATTTTGAAAGAAATCTGTAAGTGTTCCGAGGCCACTCGCCTCAAGCTATCACCCCGCCAGGCGATTAAAAATCTATGAAGCCTGAATCCAGGTAGTTTGAACGCTGAATTCTCGTCGTTTGAACGCTGAATCCGCTCGGTTTTCAGCCTGATTGCAAATGCCATATTTCAAGTTTAAAATTTAAAAATTAAAATTATAATATTGCCCCTTAGGGGCAAATAATTAATAATTAATTTAATTAATTTAATAATTTAATTTATTTAATTTAATAATTAATTTATGCCGCCGCCGCCTCGTTTTCTGAAGCCGGTGCAAAGATACACATTCGTCGCAAGACTTTCGTGACAACAGTTGTCACGAAATAAAGATACAGTAAGATTATTTATAGTTTTTAACCTCGCTCATGTTAATTTCCCCGCAAAAAGCGATAAGTCTCAAAAACTTTTCGTATCTTTGCAAACAAATAATTGAGATATGAACAAGAAGTCAGTACTAAACCGTCTCTCTACACTGAAAGCTCCCCTGATGGCAGTGGGAGTGTCCCAGTTGGGTCTTTTCGGTTCAACAGTTCGAGGAGAGAACACACGTAAGAGTGATATTGACATTCTTATTGACTTCAATGCCGGTCAGGAGACATATCTTAATTTCATGGATGCATGCAGCATCCTTCAGAGTGCTTTTGGCAAGACGAAGCTTGATGTTGTCACGAAGAAAGGTCTGAGTCCCTATATTGGTGAGTCTATCCTCAAAGAAGTAGAGTATGTATAAGTCTTACGTTCCCTATCTCCAGCATATTCTTGACGAATGCCTTTATGTGCGTTCCGTTATAACGGATGACATGCATATGGAGGAGTTCTTGCGCGATGAGACGTTGAAACGGGCAGTCACTCGCAGCCTCTCTATCATAGGTGAGGCAACCAAGAAGATACCTGCTGATGTGAAGTACGCTTGGCAGAGCATTTCATGGCGTGAGATGGCAGGGATGCGTGACAAACTTGTTCACGACTATATGGGAGTAAACTACTATATCGTCTGGGACGTTGCGAAAAATATCATTCCGACATTGACGGGCCAGATACAGACGATCATTGATTCCTATAAGGACTCTGAATCGCAAGGATAAAGTAGCCTAAACTTCATTGCAATGCCACACTTTGCACCTTTAGGTCAAAGAACTTTTGGAGCAGCGAACGCCATCATGCTTGCATGTTTGGCTGAGTCGCGACAAAAGTCAACAAAGTTAAACTTCAAATTTCAAACTTCAAATTTTTTGACTCCCCGCCTCACCCCGTAGGGCTTTATTTTTCCCCGCATGGCGATTATAAACCCCACGGCTCCCCTCGTAGCTGTCCGCCTCTTACTCATCCCGCCAGGCGACAAAAAAGAAACGGCTCACCCCTCATGCTAAGGTAATGTTAAGCTTCGAATCTCCCCGCCTCTCTTCGTAGTTGACCGCCTTATGTTATCACCCCGCCAGGCGACAAAAAATAAACGGCTCACCCCGTAGGGGCGAAAGCTTGAGAGCCGTACCAAATCTTTGACGTAGAGGGTCTTCCCTCGCAGTCAACTTGTCTCTTCCCTGAGGGGAGGGACCACAGGGAGAGGTGGAGCCCCTTTAAGCAAAGGGGACTGGGGATTTTGAAGAAACTCTCGCAGTCAACTTGTCTCTTCCCTGAGGGGAGAGACTACAGAGTGAGGTGGAGCCCCTTTAAGCAAAGGGGACGGGGGATTTTGAAAAAAACTCGTAATCAATTACATCCTTCCATATAGGGAAGGCTTGGTTAGGTGGATGTTCTTTTGGTTCCTTTTTCTTGCGCCAAGAAAATGAACAGAATAAGTTTATAGGGGACATCCCATAAGCCCCCTCTGCGAAATGGAAAATCAACTCCCCTTTCGACAAAGGGGCCGGGGGATTCGAAAACCTTTTATGAAGAAGCGAGAACGTCACTTCGTCCTGTCGAGAACGTCACTTCGACCATCCGAAGCCCCTTGCTGATATACTATCCGCACGTAGCAAGAACACTATCTGCACGTAGCAAGAACATTTCTTGCATGCCACTTTCTTGCACGAAAGAAGGCATTTTGCTAAAATGACCTCACATACACCCATGACACTCCTCAAATGCCGATACAGAAAGGGTTTGTCGCACGGGAGGTGGTCGGCGCACTCCTCCCGTAGACCTCCTGTCACAACTCCCCTTCCATCACATGTATTGTACAATATGGGTACTGAATTCTCGTTGACAGTCATGTTTGTTAATACTAACTATAAGACCATTTCCTTGCAGGCTGTATGATGTGCCACGGGAGGTCTATGGGAGGTGTTTAGAGCACTCCTCCCGTGCCTCAAAGCCCCTGTACATAAGGGTTTCAAAGGGGTCATAGGTGTATGTGAGGTCTTTTTTGCTGTTTTCCCTATTTAATAAAAAATATGCCATTGATAACGCCCCCTATCAAGAATATCAAGATAACCGACGCCAAACTGTGTGGAGAATGCAGCACAATACAAACATCTAACTTCATACATCTGACATCAGCCATCTATAGTCCATACGATCGATGATATGAAGGCATGGCTGAAGCCTTTGGGCTACAGCGATGCGATAAACGATGCTGCCATCACTTTTATCCTGCGTGAGTTCGTGATGAGCAAAGTGCCTTCTGGTAACCTCTGTAATGCGGATATGATAGTGGAACTTCTTCGTCCGCAGTTAGAACATCAGACATCATACTTCAGCCATCAGCCATCTTTAGGATTGTACCATCATCGTGACCTTATTGGTTCACCAAGTGCGTTTATAAAAACAATTTGAAATTCGTTTTATGCAATATCACATATTTAGTCCTTACAGGGTGTGCCCTTTGGGCGCTCATGTCGACCATCAGCATGGTCTGGTCACGGGCTTTGCCATCGACAAAGGTGTCGACCTTTGGTTCGACATCCGCGAAGACGTACTGAGCCAAGCGGAGTTTCTTTGTGAAAAGGGAAATACGATTTCCCAATTCAGGTACGGCCTCAATGGCCTTGTCCAAATAAGTGTTTGACATTGAAATTCCCGGTGCAGGGGAATTATGAACGGGTTTGTGAGAAGGGTCCGTCAGCTCCTGCACCTTTAATAAGAACGGAAATTAGTGTGAAATATTGGTGAAGAGTTTGATCCGCAAGGCTTTAGCTTTTTCACCGCAGTGAAAATTAGTACAACAAATTAACATTGCGATTAAGTGAGAGCAATACCTAGCATGCTCGAGTATTGCCGAGCGTGAGCAAGGTTTAGCTCGACGGCCAAAGGGAAAGTCAATGTCGACCGAAGGTCAACATTTAACGATATAGGCTTCGTCTCTGCGAAGCAGATATGAAGCTAGATGTTGTACTTCCACAGCAGAGTAACATAAGTAATAATCAATTTAAGTAACAGATATTATGTCAGTATTTAAAGACAAAGTCCTGCTGATTACAGGCGGAACGGGTTCGTTTGGTAATGCCGTTCTTCGTAGATTCCTAACGAGTGATATTAAGGAGATTCGTATTTTCTCACGTGATGAAAAGAAACAGGACGAGATGCGCCATCGTCTTCAGGCACAGCATCCAAACGAGGCATCAAAAGTACACTTCATTATCGGTAACGTGCGTGATTTAGACGCCATTGATGCTGCAATGCATGGTGTTGACTATGTTTTCAGTGCTGCCGCTCTGAAGCAGGTTCCTGCTTGTGAGTTCTATCCTATGCAGGCTGTCCGTACTAACATCTTTGGTTCTGAGAATGTACTGGAAGCTGCTGTACGTAATAAGGTATCTCGCGTTGTGGTTCTTTCTACCGATAAGGCCGCTTATCCTATCAATACGATGGGTATGACTAAGGCTTTGATGGAGAAACTTGCTATCAACAAGAGTCGTGATCCTCGTACCCGTGAGAGCGGTACTGTGATTTGCGCAACTCGTTATGGTAATGTTATGTGCAGCCGTGGTTCTATCATTCCTCTGTTCATTGAGCAAATTAAGACCGGCAAGCCAATGACAGTTACTGTCCCTGAAATGACTCGTTTCATGATGTCTCTTGACGAGGCTGTTGATCTTGTAATCTTTGCCTTTACCCATGCTAACCCTGGCGACCTGTTTGTACAGAAAGCACCTGCCGCCACTATTGAGGTGTTGGCTCAGGCTGTGAAGGAGATTTTCCATGCCGACAATGAAATTCAGGTGATTGGCGCACGTCATGGAGAGAAGATGTATGAAACGCTCTGCACCAGCGAGGAGATGGCAAAGGCAGAAGATATGGGCGACTTCTATCGTGTGCCAGCTGATATGCGCGACCTGAATTATGACCAGTACATTGATAACTTTGGTCACCGTGTAGATTTTGATCAATATAATTCAGACAATACCCGCCGTCTCGACCTCGAAGGTATGAAGAAGATGCTCCTTTCTTTGGACTATGTTCAGGAGCAGTTGAAGGAGTGGGAAGCCGAAAAGGCGAAGAAAGCAAACCTGTAAAAGAGTAAGCGTATGATACCCTTAGTAAAACCATATTTTCCTCCTCGAGAGGAACTGATGCCCGCTCTTGAAGAAATAATCTATAGTGGCTATGTGGCCACTGGTCAGCCTGTCTTTGACTTTGAGGACCAGTTCAAAAAATATATTGGTAATGATAATATCATCTCTGTTCATTCAGGAACAGATGCTTTGCACCTTGCGTATATCCTTGCAGGTGTAAAGCCAGGTGATGAAATCATTAGTACTCCTATGACCGCTGAGCCTACTAACACATCTATCGCAATGGTAGGAGCAAAGGTGGTTTGGGGTGATGTTGACCCTCAAAATGGTCTTCTTGACCCCAAGAGTGTTCGCAGCCTTATCACTGAAAAGACTAAAGCAATCGTGTTGGTACACTATGCCGGTATGGTCTGTGATATGGACGAGATCTATAAGATTTCTAAGGAGTTTAACATTCCAGTAGTCGAAGACTGTGCTCATGCTATGGGTGCCAAATACAAAGGCAAGTTGGTAGGCAACTATTCTGACTACACCATCTACTCACTTCAGGCTATTAAGCACATGACAACTGTTGATGGCGGATTCCTTGCAATGAAGGATGACTCTCAGATGGATCGTGCAAAACGTCTCCGCTGGTTTGGGCTTTCAAAGGATAAGAGCCGTTTGGATAATGACATCACTGAAGTTGGCTACAAGTACGCCATGAACAATGTCAATGCAACCATTGGCCTCTGCCAAATGAAGCACATCGATGAGAACATTGGTAAGTACATCGCCAATGGTAAGTTCTATGATGAGGCATTAAAGGGCATTCCCGGTGTTGAGCTGGTTAAGTATAATAAGAATACTGAACCTTCCTACTGGCTTTATACTATGCGCGTAGAACGTCGTGATGATTTCTGCAAGATGATGGAGGATGCTGGTATTACTGCATCTCAGTTGCACCACCGTAGCGATACCCATAGCATCTTTAAAGAGTCGAAGCGTGAATTGCCTCAGATGGAAGATTGGTATGCTCATTTTGTACATATCCCTTGCGGATGGTGGGTTGATGAAGAAAAAAGAACAAAGATAGTAGAAACCATCAAGAAAGGTTGGTGATATTACATCGTACATGGATTCATTAAAACTTATTAAACATTCCGAAGCAACTCCTGAGGATATTAGCCAAGTAATAGCTGTTAAGCAAAATGCTTGGCCATATCCTTTAGAGAGTCAAAAAAACTGGATTGCTGATAATCTTTCTCCCGAAGATATTCATGTATTTCTTGTCACTGAAGGTGAATATACCGCCTATATGAATTTGGTTAAGATACAGGTATCTATCAATAACCAGGTATATGAGGGTTATGGCATAGGAAATGTTTGTGCCAGCATTAAGGGCAGAGGCTTTGGAAATAAGCTCGTTAGATTAACAAATGACTATTTGGTAGAAAATGATAAACTTGGATTGCTTTTCTGCCATACTCCTCTTATCCGTTTCTACTCAGGGTGTGATTGGACGCTATTACCTCCAGAGAAATGCGTAGAACCAGTTTTGGAGAATGAAATCCATGCAATGGTTTATAATTCTCCTTCAATTATTTATTCATTAAAGTATCAAGGTAAACTATTTTAGATGATTCCATTATATAAACCTTATATGCCGGAACTGCCAGAGATGGACGGCGTCCTTCATTCCGGGGCGCTTGCCTATGGTAAGTGGGCAAGAGAGTTTGAAAATAAAATAGCTGAGTATATTGGCGTAAAGCATGTTCTATATACCAATTCTTACAGCAATGCATGGCAAGTTTTGCTACGTACACTTGGTATAGAAGCAGGTGATGAAGTGATTGCTACGCCCATGTCCTGTCTTCAATCTACCATGCCTTTTGCACAGGCAGGGTTGAAGGTTGTTTGGGCAGATATTGCCCCTCGTTATGGTATCCTTGACCCAGAAAGTGTCAGGAGCATGATAACACCAAGAACCAAACTTATATGCAATTACCATTTCTGCGGCTATCCTGGATATGTGGATGAAATCAACGAGATTGGCAAGGAAAAAGGAATTGTCGTTATCGATGATTGTATTGAGGCGTTTGGCGCAAAGTACAAAGGCAAGGTAATGGGAAATGTAGGTACACCTGTTTCTATTTTCAATTTCCAAACAGTTAGACTTCCTAATACCATTGAGGGTGGTGCGCTCGTCTTTGAGGATGATGAATTGTATAGGAAAGCTGTCATTATTCGCGACTTAGGCATTAATAGAAGTATCTTCCGTGATGCTAATGGTGAGATTAGTGCAGCTTGTGACATCAGTATTCCGAGCGTCAATGCAACCCCCAGCGATGTAAATGGATATATTGGTTGTTGCCAGATGAATGATATTGATGGTTTACTTGCTAAACAAGCTTCCAATGCAAAGCAGTGGGAATGCAAACTGATTGATATGCCATCTTTGATTGACTTTATTCATCGAGATGGAACGGAACCTAATTATTGGGTATGCGGCTTATTGTCAAGCAAAAAGGAGGCAGATATGAAGATGTTCAAGGACCAGGGTTATGCTTGTTCTGCTGTACATTTGCCCAATACATATTATTCTGTATTTGGTAAGCAGGCTATGCCTAAAGGCGTAGAAGAGTTTTATAATAAGTTTATTGCACTTCCAAGTGGGTGGTGGTTGTAAATTATGGCAGATAGTTCATCATATAAAAATATATTCAAATCAACTTTTTTGTTTGGCTTTGTTCAGATTTTTAATATTATAGTAAAAGTCGTTCTCAATAAGTTCGTTGCTTTGTTGCTCGGACCTGAAGGTATGGGCGTAATAGGGATTTATCATACAGTTGTTAATATGATAAAGACAGGCGCAGGCCTTGGGATTAGCCAAAGTGCAGTTAGAGATATATCTGAAGCGAATACACAACAAGATAAGAGTCGTTTTTCAAAAATAATATCATTAACAAATTATGTTATTTTATTTACTTCTGTTCTTGGAATTATTGTTACTATTGTTTTAGCTCCACAATTAAGTAAATGGTATTTTGCTGATAGTTCCCATACATTAGCCTTTGTCTGGATTTCATTGGTCGTTGGTCTCAATATCTTAACAGATGGACAATTGGCAATATTGAAGGGAATGCGTCAGTTAAGAGCTCTTGCTAAGGCAAGTATGTACGGTTCAATAGTTGGATTAATAACTGGTGTCCCTTGTTATTACTTATGGGGGCAAGGCGGTATTATTCCTTCATTGTTAGTTTCCACTTTCTCTTCATTACTTTTTTCAAACCATTTTGTAAGGAAAGTTAAGTATGATTTAGTAAAATTTAAGTTTAAGGAGGCAGTTGCAGGTGCAAGGCCCATGGTAAAAATGGGAGTCGCGCTAATGCTGGTTGGGTTCTTTGGCTACATATTTGATATGGTTATAGCTGCATATATCAGTCGTAGTGGCTCGCTGGCTGATGTTGGTTACTTTAATGCGGGTGCAGCGATTATTACAAGCTATTTCGGAATTGTCATTACGGCCATGTCGACAGATTATTACCCTCGTATTTCTGCTGTTCACAACGATAATTCTAAACTAACTGACGAAATGAACAAGCAGTCAGAAACAGGATTGGTATTAATCTTTCCGTTAGTGGTTTTGTTTGTATTCTTATCTCCATATTTCATACAAGTTCTCTATAGCTCAGATTTTGGACCGACGAATGACTATACAGATTATGCCATGCTTGGGACTGTTATTATAGTTGTTTCAAACACCATGGGCATGATATTACTGGCGAAACAAGCTTCAAACATTTTTGTTATTTCAGTCCTTAGCCAAAAAATACTGTTAATAGGAATTTATATCCTAGGGTATACAACTTTTGGCTTGATGGGTCTTGGTTTTTCCTATATAGGGACAGGTTTGGTTCATCTGATCTTTATGACATTTATTCTTCGTCATTTCTTTTCTATACGACTTAGTGGAAAAAACTATAGTCTTTTGGTGTTTATACTAATAATTACCGTCTTCACTATTTTTGCGCGTAAAATTGATAACATGATAATACGTTTTATAATAGGTGCTGTTCTTTGTGCTTTTTCTGGTATTTTTACCTATTTTTACATGAAGAAAGTGATGGATATTAATATTCTGACATTAGTAGCAAATAGATTTAAAAAGCATAAATAAAATGATAAAAAGAATATTAAGAAAGCCATATCATTTCATGAAGAATGTTTGGCGACTGAATCTCGTTAAGACTCTTTATTTCAATTTTAAAGTATTGCCTTTTCAGCAAGCTATAAAATTGCCATTCCACCTCTACGGTAAGATATATATTCATTCGTTGAGAGGACAAGTATGTATTAAACACGCCCGTATAACCTCAGGGATGATTAAAATTGGCTACAGATGGTTGGATTTGTTTCCAGTATCTCTTCTGCCAACCCAGATTTGGATAGATGGTAAGTTAATAATTGGCGACAATGTAATAATAAGCGGAGGAGTAGGTCTATTTGTGCAGCATAAAGATGCAACCCTCCTAATCGGCAATAAATGCCGATTAGGAGGGGGGACTCTTGTGAAAAGCCTTGATATGCTAGAGATAGGTGACTACACAAGAATAACTGGAAATTGCACCATTATGAATAGCAATATGCATTACGTTAAGAACATAGATAATGGAATTGTTAAAAGACCATGGGGAAAAATTGTTATTGGCAAATATTGCTGGATTAATGGTGGTACAGTAGTGACGAAAGGAACTGTAATTCCAGACTATTCTATAGTTGCCAGGAACAGTTTCCTTAATAAAGACTATTCAACTTCAGGAGAGAGTAACCTCTTTATAGTAGGATCTCCAGCCAAAGTAACATCGGCTAGGGTAGAACGAATCTTTATTAGAGCTAATGAGAGGCGTTTTTCCGAGTATTTCAGAAATAATCTAGATAGCGAAGAAATACAACTTGAACCAGGAATTGAAGAAGTTGGCGAATTTGAATTTTAGTTTAGTTCCAAAGTTATCTTCTGTTAGCTGCTCTACTTTTGTTCAAGCAGATACAGTAATTTGAAAAAAATATAGAATTATGAGTTACCCGATAAGTGTTGTAGTCCCAACAAAAAACAGATATAAGTACTTGAAAAAACTCGTTGAGTTAATAATTGGGTTTGAGACAGATGAACTTGAGCTTGTCATACAAGACAATTCTGATGACAACGTTGAAATTGTTGAGTGGTTAAAAGACAAACAGCACAAATGGTTGAAATACCATTTTTGTACTGATAAATTAACTAGTATTCAGAATTTCGATAAGGGTATTTGTAATGCTACTGGCGATTATGTGTGTTTTATAGGTGATGACGATGGCGTAGTACGAAATATTATTGATTGTGCCAAATGGATGAAAAGAAATAATATAGAGGCATTGAAATCAATAAAGACTTCCTATTCATGGCCAGAATGCCATAGTCATAGTGCAGAGTTAATGATAGATAATGGGAAACATATAATAGAATACTTGAACCCAATTAAGGAGCTAAAAAAAACACTGGAAACAGGATTTAGAGAAGAACTGGGAAATATACCTGTGTTATATACTGGAATAGTAAAACGCACTATTTTAAATAAGATATATGAAGAGTATGGCACATATTTCCCTGGTGGCGCTTCAGCTGATGTTGCCAACGGCGTAGCACTTTGCTTCTATGTAAAAAGATATGTTAAGCTAAATGTTCCTGTGGTAATTATAGGCACGTCAGCTAAAACAGGTAGTGTATCTGATAGGCGGAAGTTTGTTCCTTTTTCTGAGATTTCATTCATTGCACCTGAAGTTGGTTTAAATTGGGAAGGCGATTTCCCCAAATATTGGTTTGGGTGTTTTGTATGGCCAGAGTCCGCTATTAAGTCACTGCGTGCTATAGGAAAGGAATCATTTATTTTACTAATAAACAATTATAGGATTTTCGCTAAGGCAGTTTTAAGATCTGGAGTAAAGCCTTGGCATTACAAGGCATTCTGTCCATCGACTATTAAATTGTGTTGGTATATTACAGAATCTATTACCCTTAAATATTTTAAAGCTATCATTAAAAGATTTTTATGGAGAATAATGGCCATTAAGGGTAAAAGTAGATACTATTCATCTATTGAAAATATCAATGAAGCGGAAAAGAAATTATATACTATGTCAATAAATTTTTCAGATTTAAAATATGAATAAGCTTGTTTATTTACTTACCAGCCCTATTTTACCAAAGAACTTTCGTCGTTTGATAATGGCCCTTTATAGAAATTGTAAAGGATGGCATTCTCTTGTAGACAATAATCCCCGTCAGGCATTGGAGATAATGTGGAGAGTATATATGGGTTATAATATTGACTGGAATAACTGTCGTACGTTAAATGAGAAAATACAGTGGCTCGAGGTATTCACGGATACTACCCTATGGACAGAATATGCAGATAAATATTTGGTTCGTCAACATATTAAGGAATTAGGGCTTGGAGATTATTTGCCACAACTTTATGGGGTTTGGGACAAAGTTGAAGATATTGATTACAACCAACTTCCAGAAAGTTTCGTTATTAAATGTAACCACGATTGTGGATCTGCCATAGTTGTAACAGACAAAACAACTTTAAACATTGAAGAAACAAACGAGAAACTGAAGAAACACTTGAACCGCCCTTGGGGTTACAAGACAGGCGAACCTCATTACACACGGATTAAAAGAAAAATTATCGCAGAGGAACTTATTGGCGGTAAGGAATTCTTTGAAAGTAACCAATCATTAGTTGACTATAAATTTTGGTGTACAAACGGTAAAGTGCAATTATGTTTAGCCTGCTATAATAGGGTTGTCGGCAAATCAGCAGTATATGATTTGTATAATGTAAAGCCATGGTCACAAGAGCGGGGCCTTTTGGCTGAAGAATATGCAAATCAATTGTTTGTTGATTTACCAGAACCCCAACACCTTGACGAAATGATAAATATTTCAGAGAGAATTTCCTCATCATTTCCTCAATTAAGGGTCGATCTATATAATGTACAAGGAAAAATTTATTTTGGGGAAATGACTTTTACGGGATATAGCGGGAGAATGATAAGATTTTCAGATTCTCTTCAACTAGAATTAGGGGAAAAAGTAACTTTACCAGCTAAAGATTCTTAAAGAATTTATAAAGTGGAAATCTATATATTACTATTCTTTTTGTTGCTATTCTTGTCTTTTTGTAAAAATAAGGTAAGAATACCTTATGTCATAATATTTCTGTTATTGACATTTGTGGCTGGATTCCGTAGTATAGATGTAGGTGTCGATTCCAATCAGTATTCCCAAATATTTAATGTCGTCAAGTTAGGCATATATTATCCCACTGTAGAACCGGGGTGGAATTTCATCAACTGGTTAGTTGGTAAAGCAGGAGGAAATGTTGTGGCGCTTTTTACGATAACTGCTTTTTTGACATTATTGCCTGTATTTTATGTTTCTAGAAAGCTTAGCCCTTTTGCCTATTTTTCTGTGTTCATTTATTATGGGCTTCATTTATATAGTGGCTCGTTTAATATTATGAGGCAGTATATGGCCGTTTCCCTAGTTTTTCTAGCATTTTATCTTTTATATGAAGAAAAGAAAAAAATGGCACTATTAGTTTGGGTGGTTGCCTGCACAATCCATGTGTCTTGTTTCCTTGCAATCATTTTCTATTTAATTAAAAAAACTAAGTTGTCTTTTTTTTCATTTGTAGGTTTTACTCTTATTTCATTAGTAATAGGCTCAATCGTTAATGAAAGGATTATTGATTTCATTACCTTTTCTGAGTATTCAAACCTTGCAACTTCACGAAGTGATGTGTCGATTGCATTATTTATGACGGTCCTGATAGATATTTACATGTTTTTTATAGTGTATACAGCTCCACAGAAATTAAGAGATTCCTTTTGGGGGAAATTATTCATATTGTCTGTATTTGTTTTTAATGTTACATATACATTATATTTTAGTGCGAGGATATATTCTTTGTTTGCAATATCGCAAATAGTTTTTTTTCCTATGTGGGTGAAGTGTTGTAACTTAAAGAATAAGTATCTATGTGTGTGTATAGTTTTACTCTATGTGTCTATTCAGTTTTGGAGAATGTTATTAGTTAATGCAAACAGCATCATTCCTTATGAACTTAATCAACAAGGGTTGAAAATGGGAATTCTAAATATATTATAATGATGATAAGCGTAGTTATTCCAACTCATAACCGATGCGACTTATTGCCAAGGGCGATACGTAGCGTACAGGAACAGACAATAAAAGATCTGGAAATCATCGTGGTGTCAGACGGTTCAACCGATGGCACAGATTATCTAATGGATTCTCTTAAAAAAGAAGATTCTCGTATAAATTATATTGCCTATCATCCCGGACATAATGGTAACTTTGCTCGCAATACCGGAATTAAAGCCGCAAAGGGTGAATATATTGCCTTTCTGGATGATGACGACGAGTGGCTACCTACCAAATTGGATGAACAGTTAAAGATAATGAACTCTGATGATAATATTGGGCTAGTATATACAGGTACTCACGTAATTTATGCTGATGAAGGTGTTGATTATCCTTCAATATCTAATATATCAGGAGATTTAAGTGTAAAAATATTATGGGCTAATTGCGTAGGTAGTACCACTACAGTCATGGTAAGGAAATCTATTCTTGAAGTAGTTGGATTATTTGATGAAAAATTGCCAGCGTTACAAGATTATGATTTATGGATTCGTATTTGTCAAGTGGCTACAGTTGGTGTAGTGCCAAAAGAATTAGTTGATTATTATAACTATAGTAATTCGGGACAGGTTTCCTCGAACACAAAGAAGTATGAGGAGGCGTTTGCGTATCTTAATAATAAGTATACGAACTTGTACAATCGCTTTAGCAAAAGAGAAAAAAAGCTTCATCAATCTGATATAAAGATAGCGTTAGGTGAAAGAAATATAAGAAATGGAAAGTCAAAGGAGGCAAGGCAATTATTTGTTGAGAGCATGAGAATTAAAGTACAGAGAAAGGCGATAGTTGCTTTTATTTGTAGTTTCATTCCTTATAAATTTCTTATTAGATTAAAAGCATGCAAGTATAAATGAACAACTAAGCAAATTGTAATGAATTCCAATATATAATTAAATGGAGATGAACAAGAAAAAATACAAAATAGGTTACACAACAGGTGTATATGACATGTTCCATATTGGCCATCTGAATATACTTCGCAGAGCTAAGGAATATTGTGATTACCTAATTGTTGGAGTTAGTACTGATGAATGCGTGGAGAGCTACAAGCACCATACTCCAATGATCCCATACGAACAAAGGGCGGCTATTGTTGAAGCCATAAAGTATGTGGATGAGGTAGTGCCTCAGACAACAATGGATAAGCTGGAGTTCCTAAAACAACGCCACTTTGATGTGATGTTCCATGGAGATGAGTGGAAAGGCACAGAACTGTATAATAAATACGAAAAGGAGTTCGCTCAATATGGTGCAAAGATTGAGTACCTGTCGCATACTGAAGGTATCAGTTCCTCAATGCTAAGAGAAAAAATTAACGGATAAAACAAAACGGCTATGTATTCATCAGAAAAGAATGTCCAGATATTATTAAGTCTACTTAAGGCTCATCATATCAAGAGGGTTGTAGCATCACCGGGATCTACAAATGTGTGTTTGGTGGCAAGCCTACAGAATGACCCATATTTCGAGGTATACTCCTCGGTAGATGAAAGATCTGCCGCATATATGGCATGTGGCATGGCGGTGGAAACATGCGAACCTGTTGTTCTGACATGTACTGAGGCAACCGCTTCTCGCAACTACTTGTCTGCCATGACAGAGGCTTTCTATAGGAAAATACCTATTCTTGTCATTACCGCTACGAACGAAATAACACTTGTAGGCCAGAATCATCCCCAGATGATTGACCGTTCGATCATGTCAAAGGATGCTGCTGTGAAGAGTTTGTTCCTGCCAATCTTGTATAGTCCCGTAAAGGAACGAGGTTACATTAACCTCATAAACGAGGCCTTGCTAGAACTACGCAGGAAAGGAGGTGGACCTGTGCATATAGAGTATGAAACCAGATATACCGGCGATTATTCAGTCAATAATCTGCCAGAGGTCAATGTCACTAGAAGGATAACGCTTACAGATGTGTTTCCAGAACTGAAAAAGGGGAAGATTGCTATTATTTCTGGAGCACATAAACGTTGGTCACAGAGATTGACAGAAAATGTTGATAGGTTCTGCAAAAAATTTGATGCTGTGGTTTTGCGAGATCATTTGAATAACTACCAGGGCGAATATGGTGTTGATTATACTATAGTTTCTTCGCAATCGGGAATGTCATTTGAATGCGCTTCTTTTGACACTGTGATATATATAGGTGATGTGTCAAGTGCGTACAATAAGATGTTCAAAATTAAAGATGTCTGGAGGGTAAACCCTGACGGAGAGCTGAGGAATGTTCTTTGTCAATATGGAGGTAGACTAAAATACGTGTTTGAGATGCCAGAGGTGTCATTCTTTGAGCACTATGGAAACTTAGATATAGCAGACGGTACTGGTACTTATTTGGATGAATGGAAAAATTTGGTAAAAACTCTACATGCAGAAATTGGCGAACTGCCATTTTCAAACCTATGGGTCGCTCAACAGACAACATCTTTGCTCCCTTCCAACAGCCGTCTATTTTTAGGAATAGAGAATACGATGCGCTCGTGGAACTTTTTCCCGACTGAAAAGAGCATTGAATGCTACTGCAATACCGGTGGGTTTGGCATTGATGGTGGTGTTTCATCCATGATAGGGGCGTCAATAACACGCCCTGACACCTTATTTTATATGGTTACCGGAGATTTGTCGTTTTTCTATGACATGAACGTGCTTGGTAATCGTCATGTGGGGAAAAATGTAAGGCTGATGGTGGTAAACAATGGCGTAGGACAACAGTTTCGAAATCCTGGGTACGCTATCCGCTATGTCGGAGAGGCTGTAAATGAGTTTATTGCAGCTGCGGGGCATTTTGGTAACAAGTCAAAGACGCTGCTGAAGAATTATGCAGAAGCATTAGGCTTTGAATATTTGATGGCCTCGAACAAAGATGAATATTTAGCGAATGTAAACAGTTTCTGTGCTTCAAATATAGGGAACAAACCCATCGTCTTTGAAGTGTTTACCGAAACTAAAGACGAGACAGATGCCCTGAAACAGATAACAAGTCTGCGGGAATCGATGAAGAATAAACTTCGTAATTATACTATGGAGATTGTTGGAGCAAAAGGAATTACATTGGTAAAGAGACTAACAGGTGAATATTAAGATGAACAATAACATAAAAAAACTACTAAAGGTATTGAACCTTCTCAGGACAAAGAAGATTGTACCTATAATAACCCCCGTATATAAAGACAAGCTGCTATACGGAAGAGTCGCTTTAATCACTGGAGGCAGCGGCGGTATTGGGCAGGCTATAGCAGACGCATTTCTCGCAAGCGGTTGCAAAGTGGTAATAGCAGGAACAAGAAAAGAAAAATTGGACCAGATAAAAGCGAAACTGGCAAATGAAAATGTTGCTACCATAGTTATCAATGTTGCGGATGTGAAGTCGTTGCCAGACAAGGTGTCAGAAGCAGTCGGTATTTATGGAAGAATAGATATACTTGTTAATTCTGCTGGAACGCATCATACTCATGAATTTGA
This sequence comes from uncultured Prevotellaceae bacterium, assembly GCA_946185485.1. Taxonomy (GTDB): domain Bacteria; phylum Bacteroidota; class Bacteroidia; order Bacteroidales; family Bacteroidaceae; genus Prevotella. Next base: position 87,830 of record CAMHJQ010000008.1, read on the forward strand.
GGATATAACAGAAGAGGAATATGACAAAATAATGGATACGAATGTAAAAGGAACCTTCTTCATGTGTCAGACAATGATTGAATATATGAAGAAGAATAAGATTTACGGGCATATCCTTAATGTATCATCATCTTCTGCATTAAGACCAGCAGAAGGACCATATCACCTTTCAAAATGGGCGATAACAGGTTTAACAAAAGGGTTAGCAAGGCGTTACTACAAAAGCGGGATTGTTGTCAATGCTATAGCTCCGGGGCAAACGGCTACTCCGATGATGGATGTTGATAAAGATGAAGACATCTCGAACACATACGCCTTTGCTGGCAGGTATGCTATGCCAGAAGAGATAGCTACCCTGGCCACGCTAATGGTAAGCAGCATGGGCGATATGATTGTTGGAGATACCTACTATATGACAGGTGGCTCTGGAGTTGTAACATTCGAAGGTTAAAATAAGAGCATGAAAGAATTGATGCGCCCCGAAATATCGGACGATTGGGGCATAAAGAAACTGCAAAACTGTATTCTGAATATAGCACAGTACATAGATGAGTTTTGCGTGGAGAACGACATCGACTATTGTTTGATGGGTGGAAGTGCGTTGGGGGCTGTGCGCCATAATGGTTTTATCCCATGGGACGATGATCTGGATGTTTTTATGACCCCTGACAACTATGAGAAGTTTCGCACAGCATTCCGTGATAAGGGCGATAAGGAGAACTATTACCTGCAAGAACTCGGTGCAGCAAACGGAATGGTGACAACAGCTAAAGTGAGACTGAATAAATCTACATATATAGAGGATATCACTAAGGACTGGGACATACATCAAGGGGTGTTTGTGGATATATTTATTCTCCATACATGCCCCGATAATACCATTAAGAGATATTGGCAATATTTCTGGGCAAAATACCTGATTGTAAAAGGGCTTGCTAATAAGGTTTACGAGCGAAGAGGTGGTGCTATGAATACGGTGGTAAAGATGTTCAAGCTGTTACCAAAGCGTTTTCTACTAAGTTATGGCTTGAAGCAGGTGTATAGATTCAGAAATGATAATACAGAGTATCTCTGTAATTTTCTGGGTAAGGCATTGATGAAGAATGGCCGTTACAAGTCGGCATATTTTGCTACCACCAAGCGACATCAGTTTGAAACTATAGAGCTAAATGTGGTAGGACAAGTGGAAGATTTTTTGAAAGAACGCTTTGGTGACTATATGAAGCTGCCCGATATAAGTAGAATTCGCTATGAGCAGCATGCATTGGAATGGGATGTGGAAAAGCCTTTTAAGCCCATAAAAGAAGGGATATATGCGGACGAGAAATATCTCTTCTAAAGCAAACAGAGAATTAATGAAAATGAAACAATTTTCTATTATCACCTCGGTATATAAGAATGACAAGGCAGAGTTTATTCGGGTTGCATTAGATAGTATGCTCGTGCATCAAAGCGTGATTCCTGACGAAATAGTGCTTGTTCAGGATGGGCCTGTGCCAGAGAGTACAACAAAATTGCTTTCTGAATATCAGCAAAGGTTTGGCGAAAAACTAAATATCATAATACTTGATGAGAACAAAGGGCTTGGAAATGCGCTAAAACTGGGTGTTGAAAATGCTAAATATGACATTGTTGCCCGTATGGACAGCGATGATATCTGCATTCCAAATCGGTTTGAGAAACAGTTATCTTATATGGAGGAGCATCCTGAATGTGATATCGTTGGCGGTCAGATAACGGAGTTTATCGATACGCCTAACAATATTGTAGGCAAGCGTGAAGTTCCCTGTACGAATAAGGCCATATACAAGTATATGAGGGGGCGTTGTGCATTGAATCATCCAACTGTGATGTTTAAGAAGAAATCTGTTCTTAAGGCAGGTAACTATAAGGACTGGTTCTGGAATGAAGATTATTACATGTGGGTTCGTATGATGGAGCAAGGATGCGTGTTCGCAAATCTACCTGATGTACTTGTGAATATGCGTTCGGGTTTGGAGCAGTATGGGCGCAGAGGAGGTAAGAAATACTTCGATAGCGAGATAGGTATCAAGAAGTTGATGCTGGAGAAAGGTATGATAACACACAAAGAGTATGTCATCAACTATTTAGAGCGGTTTATTATACAATTAATGTTGCCGAGCAATGTACGTGGCTGGGTATTCAGAACTTTCGCAAGAAAGTCATAAGCCTTGGCCTGCTAGGTTTAAAGAATGAAAAAAGGCTGCATTGGAGCGTTCTTCGCCTTAGTAAGAGCAGGGCTGTGGAGTCAGACAGTTCATGGTTCTTGGTCGAGCCAATCGACAAAGCCGAGCGCATGGTTCACGGTTCATGAACCTATCTGGGATGAGGTGTATCAACTTGCGGAGGAGCAGAGTGTTGTCGGACTATTGGCAGAGGGCCTTGAAAAGCATAATGATGACCTGAATGTACCGCTGGAACTGAAGTTGAACATTATCGGAGAGGCATTGCAGATAGAGCAGCAAAACGTAGAGATGAACAAGTTTGTTGCAAAACTTGTTCGTAAGATGCGTGATGCAGAAATATACACATTGCTTGTTAAAGGACAGGGAGTTGCGCAATTTTATGAGAAACCGTTGTGGAGGACTTGTGGGGATATAGACTTGTTTCTGAGTGAGGACAATTACAATAAAGCAAAAGTTTTATTGTCCCCATTAGCATCGGAGGTTGAGCAAGAGTACATAGGTGAGAAACATCTTGGGATGACTATAGATGGTTGGGTGATAGAATTGCATGGCACATTAAATGTTGGTCTCTCCAGTAGGATTAATCGCGTATTGGATGATATATATGTAGATACCTTCAACGGCAGAAATCTGAGGTCATGGGATAATAACGGGACTCAGGTGTTTCTGTTAGAAAAGGAGAATGATATTATCTATGTGTTTGTACATTTTCTGAATCATTTCTATAAAGGAGGTATCGGATTGAGGCAGATATGCGATTGGTGCAGATTGCTATATACCTATAGGGATTCACTGAATTACGAACTATTGGAATCACGGATTAAGAGAGCTGGACTGATGAGCGAATGGAAAGCATTTTATGCTCTGGCAACCAAGTATCTTGGGATGCCAGAGGTTCCATGTTTCATGTTTCAGGATTCAGGTGATCCCCAATGGGAGAGGAAGGCAGACCGAATAATGGAGTTTATCTTGAAATCCGGCAACATGGGACACAATCGGGATATGAGTCATTTCAGCAAATATCCATATCTCCTCAGGAAGTGTGTCTCTATGGGCAGACGTGTGGGTGACTTGATAAATCATGCAAGGATATTCCCATTGGATTCCCTGCGGTTCTTCCCGAAGATAATGTTCAATGGAGTGAGGAGTGCAGTAAGAGGTGAATGAAATATCTTAGCTAATACTTAAGAGGTTTTGTTATGATACTTAAATATATATTCGACCGGTTGGTTGCGCTAATCGGGCTTCTGGTTTTGTGGCCAGTTTTGCTCGTTGTGGCGGTGCTGGTGAAGGTGAAGATGCCGGGAGGGCCTGCGTTCTTCGTGCAAAAGAGAGTCGGTAAAGGTGGCAAATTATTCGACTGCCACAAATTCCGCACGATGACAGTGAAGCACAATGGCAGCACTGTGTCTGTGGCTGGGGATAGCCGTATTACTCCACTGGGCGCAACATTACGTCACTACAAGTTGGACGAGTTGCCCGGGCTGTGGGATGTGCTCATCGGCAACATGAGTTTTGTAGGCCCTCGTCCTGATGTGCCGGGGTATGCGGATAAACTTACTGGTGATGACAGGGATGTGTTGAAGTTGAGACCAGGTATCACAGGGCCGGCAACTTTAAAGTATCGCCTAGAAGATGAACTTCTTAGTAATGTAAGGAACATGGTTAAAGGCGATACTGGTTCAGGGTTCAAGGTTCAGGGTTCAAGGTTGACTATGGAGGAAATTGATAAGATGTCAGACCAGGAGTTGGCAGTGTGGTATAATGACAACGTGCTATATCCTGATAAGGTGCGGTTGAACTGCTATTATTACCATCATTATTCTTTCATCAAGGATATACAGATGATTATATGCACGGTGTTGGGGAAGAAAATGGAGTATGCAGGGGAAGTAATCTGATGTAAGATGGCTGAAGGAAGATGTAAGATGTTTCTGAGTGCCATCTGGCAGTTTTGTAGATATGTGTTTGTACCGCAGAGGAGGCCTAAGGATGTATGATGTAAGAAGGAAGATGTAAGATGGATCAAGAGACTCGTCGGCTGACAAGATATAATGAGGTGAAGGAGTTCATTGAACGTGAGCACCGGAATCCTTCAAAGCATCGGTTAGAAGAGCATGATATGCTCAACTGGCTCAAGGCCAATAGAAAGAAGGTGAATGCAGGAGAGTTGAAGGAACCAAGGCTTAGTAAGTTCAAAGGCCTATTAGCATTGAGTGAACAATACAAGCGCAAAAACCAATATGAGTGAGGTTATAAAAACCGTTCTTGAGTTAACAGCAGCAGAGGCCAGAGAGTACATGCTCAAAGGTGATCAGTATTGTACATTCAGACTACCTGAGTATTTCGTGTTTGATGATGCATTGGCTTTAGCAGAAGCTAACATTGGAAAGAAGGATGAATCGCAATGTTATGCTTCGGTTACTGATGAAATGGGAAAGCCAAAGAAGGTAAATCCTTCGAATTATGATGAAATTAACTATTTGCTTTATTCTAATAAAGACGGTAAACTAGATTATAGGCCATTAACTCTAATTAATCCGTTCTACTATTATTTGTTGGTGAGAACTTTAACATCAACAGATGCGTGGAAAAAACTGACGGAAAGATTTGCGGCTCTAAGAGACCCTCATATTTCTGTAGAATCTGTCTTGGTGGCTGATGATGAATATAAGGAGAGAAAAACTATCATCAACTGGTGGAGTCGAGTAGAACAACAATCGATAGAATTGTCTCTGCGATATAAGTATCTTTTCATTACGGACATTACAAACTGCTATGGATCAATTTACACCCACTCTATAGCCTGGGCCATGATGGGGAAAGAAGAGGCAAAGCGTCAAAAAGGTAATCATTCTCTACTGGGGAACAAATTGGATATTGCTTTTCAAAGTATGCAATATGGTCAAACCAATAGCATTCCCCAGGGAAATGTGGTTTCTGACTTGATGGCTGAGTTAGTCCTCTCATATGCGGATAGTTTGATAGCAGAGAAAGCAAGAGAGAAAAGAATAACAGATTACAAGATAATCAGATATCGAGACGATTATAGAGTGTTTTGTAATAACAAGAACGATCTTGAGGAACTGGCTTTAATTATGCAAAAAGAATTGGCCGGTTTAAACTTCAAGATAAATGCATCTAAAACAAGCATTGTTGAGGATCTTGTACTTGATTCAATCAAGAAGGATAAGGTGGCAGTCTTTGATTTGTTCTTGCACCGTAAGGGGTTAGAAGAAGCAGATCCAAATTTGAATAAGTCTCTTCTTCAAAAAGAACTGCTTTCTATCTATTCGTTTGCTAAACAATATCCTAATAGTGGTTCTGTTGAACGACTGCTTGGTGATGTTTATGATTGGTTCAATAAAACTGATATAAAAGACTGTAACTGGAAAGTTCTGACTGCCATTCTTATTAGTATTGCAAAAGATAATCCCAGAACATACGGAATAGTAGCTGCCATTATTAGTCTGTTTGTTGATAAAATGGAAGCAGAGGAACGAATGGGCCTTATTCAAAGTGTGTATGATAAAGTGTCACAATGGCCTAATTCTGGATTGCTTTTAATCTGGTTGCAAAGAATCACATTGAAGATTGATAATGGATTCAAGTACGAAGAACGATTATGTAAGGTCGTTGCGGGAGAAGAGGACAACCTATGGAATAACAAGTGGTTGGATTCGACTATACTGACTGGTTTTTCAAATGATTTAATTATCTCTAGAGATGTAATAAAAGATATGAAGGTGACAATTGATAAGAAGGCGGTTTCACCGTTCTATCAAAGTTCTGGAGAAGAATGCGAGGAATAGTTGCTGGCGGGCAGAAATGCCACTGACCCCTGGCATCTGCTTAAATTGGCACGATAAGCATACTTGAATTGTATTTATGGCAAGGCAGGCGCGAAAGGAATCTAGCACTGGTATATTAACTTTGTTGACTTCCGTCACGACTCGACAAGATAGGGCCAAGGCCCTATCCTATGATATATTGCCCTTTCAGGGCATACACTTTGGATATAAAAAGAAAAAGAATTAAGAATAAAATTAATACTATGTCTGAAAGAAAGAGGATATACTTGTGCTTAGCGCACATGTCAGAAGATGGCGCAGAACAGCGCTATGTAAAGGAGGCGTTTGATACGAACTGGGTAGTGCCTTTGGGACCAAACGTGAATGGATTTGAGAAAGACCTTGAAGAATTCGTTGGCGAGGGAAAGCGGGTGGTTGCGTTGTCTGCTGGAACTGCTGCGGTACATCTTGGATTGCTGAACTGCGGTGTGAAAGCTGGGGATGAGGTGATTGTGCAGAGCTTTACCTTCTGTGCTTCAACACACCCTGTGATGTATTTGGGAGCAACTCCGGTGTTGGTGGATTCAGAACCTGATACTTGGAATATTGATCCTGATCTTTTGGAGAAAGCCATTGTTGACCGCAAGGAGAAGACGGGCAAGTACCCGAAGGCCATTGTGCCGGTAGCGCTGTATGGTATGCCGTATAAGGCTGATCGTATCATGGAGATTGCGAATAAGTACGGAATTCCTGTAGTGGAAGATGCTGCTGAGGGATTTGGTTCTCGCTACAAAGGACAGACGCTGGGCACCTTTGGTAAATATGGTGTGTTGTCGTTCAATGGCAATAAGATGATTACTACCTCTGGTGGTGGTGCGTTGATTACTGCCAACGAGGATGAGTGGCGCGAGATTATGATGTATGCCACGCAGTACCGTGAGAGCTATCCGTACTATCAGCACGAGAAGATTGGTTACAACTATCGTATGTCGAACATTTGTGCAGGTATCGGTCGCGGTCAGATGACAATTGTGAATGACCATTTAGCCCATCACAAACACGTTCAAGCACTTTACGAGGAGCTCTTGAAGGACGTGAAAGGTGTTCACGTGCATAGTCAACCCGATGTAAGATGTAAGATGTCTGATGGAAGAGATATTCCTGTCTATGACAGCAATTATTGGTTGTGTACGATTACGATTGACCCAGAGGTGAAGGTGAAGGGTCAGGAGAATGCCTATAAGACCATCGTGACTGGTGCCGTTGGTGGTGCAGCCGGTGTAATCCATGCAGCAGGGTCTGCTCATACCGACTGTGAGCCTAATGCCAATGTGGAAGCCATGCGTGTAGCCCTCGACAAAGCACAGATAGAGGCACGTCCAGTATGGAAGCCCATGCACAAACAGCCTTGCTATAAGGATGTCCCTGCATATGTGAATGGTGTGAGTGAGGCGTTGTTTAAGGTGGGTATGTGTCTGCCTGCTGGTCCATACGTCAGCGATGATGATGTGAGGTATATCGTGGAGACGATAAAGGATGCTATCCTTTAAAACCTTTTTTTCTGTTCATTTCTCTCATGCAAGAGAAAAGGAACCAAAGAGTGCACTACCCCCAGGCCCCTAGATAGGGGATGCGACTGAAAAATGCAGAAACCGCCATTTTTCAGGGTTTTGGTAAAGACCACAAAGCTTTCGCCCTTCGGGTGGCCTTTGAGTTTCTATATGGCTGGCGCAATGAAAAGACAGTGGTCACGTATGCAAGATGATTGTTATGATGCAACCATTTAATCCAGATAAAGAGGTGTGTGACTACTGCGACCACATAATGCACGCACATATACAGGTGCTCCGAGAGAATAAGAACGAACGCACTTGGTATTGGGATTATCCTGCAGTGGCTGTCGTATGTCATAATGATACTTGTCTGGCAAAGCGCAGTTCATTCTCGCATTATCCTAGTGGCGGAAAATGGCACGATGTGCTAAAAACGAAGTTAGAAGAGATTGCACCGATAGGGCAGCGGTTGGTTGGGAATTGTGCAGAACAGCATGCGGCCAATAATTATATGAACCAGCTACATGAAGCGGATATGCGCGAATTATATTTTAGTATAGCTAGAAGACCCAGAACCAAAGAGGAAATCCCTTATTGCAATAACTGTAAGAGAACATTCCCGAATATTCCTTAAGCAATGAACTATAGCGAGGATTACATGCTTACTCACGATATTGACTGGTTTTGTATTGTCAATGGGATTTATGTTCATCTGGCGTCTGCAGGAGGAATACTACCTTTGAGTTTTAGAAACAGGGATATACTAAGGGAATTGCAGCATAATGTTGCGGTGGCTCCCTATTTATTTGCTGAAGAGGATGTCATAGATAATGACGCATTCATAAATCAGCGATTTTCAAGCAACCCTAAGGGGAGGGAATCTTATGTAGTGTCTTTTAGAGACATGGCGCGAAAGGGGTTTATATCAATGGACAGGACGAATCTGTTGGAACCTAATGATAATCGTTATCATATAGTTTGCATGCCAAAAAAATTGGATGAAAGGTCGCTACAAGGATTAGGAATACCTGTTATTCCAATCGAAGAAAAGCCGGAGCTGGATTTGCAACCATTAAGATTATTAGAATAAATGGAAATTCAGATAATACTATGTACTGAGCTTGGAAGAAGATGAAGTATGCGGGAGAAATCATTTAATGGTTCATGGTTCAAGGTTAATGGTTGTCAAGAATTGGAGAATGAGCCAAGATGAACGCTGGCGTATGATGTCAGATGTAAGAAGGAGTACTAATTATGGCAAAAAAAGATTTGAATGAATGGAGCGGCATTGACAATGTTGTTCAGTTCGAGGGTGACCTTTGTGGTGAGCATCGTGCAGGCACACCTATATGTTTTCAGAAATCATCCCAAACATTTGGAAGTTTGGTGGGAAATGCTTAACTTTGCGGCGTTAATCATAAAGTTTGAAGATTATGGCAGCAGTAGGTGCATATCCTGAGACAGTTGAGACTCGTCTTTATTGGAACTTGCTAAAAGACCTTAGTGACAATATAAAGGTTCAGCTTTTTGTGAAATTAAAGGACTCGTTGTTATCTGAAAGCAATGAGACTGTTGATGCTGATGCTCAGGCTGCTTACTACGCCATACTTGACAAACTGAAAACTTACCAAAGTTACACAAAAGGGTGGGATGGTGAGGATGCCAGTCCTCTGACAGAAAAGGTGAAAGATAATTTCAGACTTGTGCTGGAGGTGATTGATAAGCACTTGCTGCAAGGACTCACTATTTATCCCGAAACAAACGGAACACTACTTATTGACTGCACAAAACGTGAGGCGGGAATCAGCTTAGGTGATAAGAAATTCTCGTATTACGAGATTGACGATGGCAAAGTGACAGGTGAAAATGACATACCTTTCACTGTTTCTGCATTTACCAAGGTCATAGAGCAAATCAATCGGTAAGCAATGGAATTAGCTGCAATTGAGAATGTTGTCAGGGTTGTATTCCCTCTCACCATGATAAGAGAAGGGGAATTGTTGCCTGCTGCATTTAAGTTGCGTGAGCGACAGGATGGGTCAGAGAAATACATTTCTGTGTTCCGCCAGTTTGCAGAGTCTTTCGATACAGACATCAAAAGTTTCGACAAGGGGCGCAATCTTCCGTGTTGTATTGTGAATGTTGGTGAGGTAAACAGTATAGAACTGTCAATAGCAGACAATGCGGTCGTTTATCGGGTAAAAGCTGTTCCTACTGCTACGGTCCGGTCGCATGGCGGTATTTTCATAAGCATTGGCGGGTTACCGTTAGAAGGCTGCGGCTCAAAAGCATTCGAGTCTCTAAATATTGGTGAAGAAGCATCTTTCCATCTTCTTGCCATTCGTCGTAAGTTGGTTGGTATAGCTAAGAGGCGTATGACAACTGTGGAGAGACTGCTGGCAGACGAGTAACACCAGAGTATGTGTATAGAATGTGGGGAGGAAGTGTTCCACTTGAAGATATAGAGGCTGGATTAAAGGATGCTATCCTTTAAAACCTTTTTTTCTGTTCATTTCTCTCGTGCAAGAGAAAAGGAACCAAAGAGTGCACTACCCCCAGGCCCCCTAGATAGGGGATGCAACTGAAAAATGCAGAAACCGCCATTTTTCAGGGTTTTGGTAAAGACCACAAAGCTTTCGCCCTTCGGGTGGCCTTTGAGTTTCTATATGGCTGGCGCAATGAAACAAGTCAATTTACCCATGTAATGAAACGGTGACAAATTGTCACCAGTTGAAACGAAAGATATCATTCGCGTACCTGCTGAAAAGCAGGTCTACGTTATAATGATAGTTTACTTCCGTTCATTTCTCTCGTGCAAGAGAAAAGGAACCAAAGAGTGCACTACCCCCAGGCCCCCTAGATAGGGGATGCAACTGAAAAATGCAGAAACCGCCATTTTTCAGGGTTTTGGTAAAGACCACAAAGCTTTCGCCCTTCGGGTGGCCTTTGAGTTTCTTAGCCAAGGAAACTGTCAACATTATGAGGTGTGATGACTTGAAACGCTGCGGTAGGATAGGAGGTGGCGAAAACTGCGGGACATTTGACGTTCACCTTGCGGTCGTTCCACTTGAATTCGAAGGCCTGCAACAACCCGTCTTCCTCCTCCACGTAGTCAATTTCCTTTTGCTGCTGTGTGCGCCAGAACCATGCGTGAGCAAATCTGCCTTGATAAGCTATTTGTTTCATGCGCTCGGAAATACAATAGTTTTCCCACAGTGCACCAGCATCGGTTCGACTCTCTATCTGTGTCAGGTTGCCAATGACTGCATTACGAATGCCTAAATCCCAAAAGTATATTTTGCGACTGCTCTTCAGCTCGTTACGCAAATTTCGGCTGAAACTGCCTAATCGAAATATGATATACGATTTCTCCAGTATGTCAATATAGCGCTCAACGGTTTTGGGGTCGAGACCTATAAGCTGGGCGACCTCGTTGTAACTGACTTGGCTACCAATCTGGAAGGCAAGAGCCTGCAATAGTCGTGTCAACTTGTCTGGTTTGCTGATACCCTCCATGGAAAGTATGTCGCGGTAGAGGTAGCTGTCGGTGAGTTCTTTAAGCACGACGCGCTCATCGCCAGGGCTGCTGACGACTTCAGGGTAGTAGCCGTAAACCATGCGGTGGGGCAGCAGACGCAACTCGTCGATCAACCCATGATGGTCAACCATCTCGGAAAAAGTAAGGGGAAACATACGGAATTCACGCTTGCGACCTGTCAAAGGCTCGTTAACTCTGCTTGAGAGTTCAAGAGAGCTGCTACCAGTGGCTATGACCTGTACATCTTTCACTTGGTCAGTGACCAATTTCAGACGGAGACCAATGTCGGTTATGCGTTGTGCCTCGTCAACTACAAGGATACGCTTGTTGCCAAGAATGGCACGGATGCGAGTTGAGGTCATCTGACTAAACATTTGCTGTACGTCCAAGTCGTCACCATTTAGCCATAGCACATCGTCGCGTGTTCCGAGTATCGTATTAAGCAAAGTGGATTTGCCTACCTGACGTGCTCCCATCAAAACAATGGCCTTTCCAGACCCAATGATATGGGTGATGGATTCTTCAAGAGTTCTGCGTATCATCATCTTAATTGCTTTTTATTACGTTATAACGCTGCAAAGATAAACAAATGAGACGGAAAATCCAAAAATATTATAAGTTTTTTGGAATTGAATCCAAAAATATTATAAGAATTTCGGAATTCTCCGGGGGAAGGTCAGTGACATGAACATATATAGACTGAAATAATGAGACAACTGAGAGACTATCAGGTGGAGATGCTTGACAGGCTGGAGAAGGCTTGGCAACGGTGGCGGAGCGTGATGGTGCAGATGCCGACAGGAACGGGGAAGACGTACCTGATGGCGGAGGCTATCAGAAGTGAAGAGCGAAGGGTGAAGAGTGAAGAATTTGCTTCCGCTCGACATGCTGACAGTTCGCCAGGTGGTGTGCTGATCGTGGCGCACAGACGGGAGCTGCTGGACCAGATACGAGGAACAGTGAGGCACTTCGGGATAGACATGGAGGAAAACCATATCGTGGTAGAAAGCATACAGAAACTGTCACGAGATGCCGAAGGCATCAATCCGTCCCTGGTCATCGTTGACGAGGCGCACCATGCACTGGCGAAGTCGTACCGGTGGATGTGGGAACAGTGGCCCAAGGCACGGTTCCTCGGACTGACAGCGACACCATGCAGGCTGAACAACGCTCCCTTCACAGACTTGTTTGACACGCTGCTGCAGTCGTACTCCATTCAGGGGTTTATTGACAGGGGGTGGCTGTCAGACTTCGAATATGTATCGGCAAGTCCCGAGAGTGCGGAGCTGCGCCGGGTGGCCACGCTCAGGAAACGGGGTGTGGACGGGGACTACCAAGCGAAAGAGCTGGTAACGGTGATGGATGTGCCGGAGTCGATAGCGCACCTGTATGATACGTACCAGCGGTTTGCTGACGGAAAGAAGGGCATCGTCTATGCCATCAACCGTGAGCATGCACGGCATATCGTAGAACACTACCGGGAACAGGGCGTGAACTGCTGCCTCATTGACAGCAAGACGCCGGCAGAAGAGCGGCGCAGGATGGTGGAGGCGTTCAAGCACGAAGGGGATGGACCGCGGGTGCTGGTGAACGTGGACATCTTCGACGAGGGCTTTGACGTGCCGGAGGTGGAATTCATACAGCTGGCACGACCGACACTGTCGCTGAGCAAATACCTGCAGCAGGTGGGACGTGGCATGCGGGTGTCACCAGGGAAGCCGCAGGTGCTCATCATCGACAATGTGGGACTGTACCAGACCTTCGGACTGCCTACGGAAGAGCGCGAGTGGCGACAGCTGTTCTACGGCAGGCTCTCCGGCAGGGGGGATGCCAGCAGCGGACGCTATGTGGTGCTGGACGACAGCAGACAGGAGAAGGAACTGGTGAACCTGGAGATGGTACGCATCAAGAAGGGGGGACAGAAAAATGCCGGCTTGGAGATATTCCTGAAGAACGGCTGCTATGGCGTGATCAACGGCAGCAAGGTGACTTGCATGCCACGCTTTAAGAAGATCGTGAGGCTGGAGGACCAGAGCGGCTACTTTGCCGCCGGCATCTATGGGGGCAAACAGGATGACATCTACGTGGAGTATGCCTCGCTGATAGACAGGAAGGGCGTGGACCTGAAGCTGCGACTCTTCAGGGACGTGAAGTGGAAGAACGGCTATTTCTACAGCTGCTACAAGCGGCCGGGATACAAGGAGGATGACTATTTCTGGTCGGTCTACTGGGACCCGAAGGGGAACTGCTATTACGACTACGACCCGGAATTCCAGATGGTGGGCGGCGTGGAGGTGGCCTATGCCAGCGAACATGCGCGGCCTGACAAGCTATGCTATAAGCTGCGGCAGAGTACGGGGATGGTGAGTCCGAGGTTTAAAGTGCATGACATCTTCTACAATCGGAACGTCATCGTGGCACGTGACTATCTGATTGTGAAGAAGGACCATAACCATGCTTACCAGATATGTGCGTTCCTGAGTGACAGCGTCTTGGTGCGGCAGGAAAGCGACCACGGATTCCAGCAGATCTTCATGGATGGCAGAAAGGGGGAGTGCTTCCGACGTATTCCGCCGGATGCCAAGCGGTCTATCCTACAGGTTCAGCAGCTGGGGCTGAAACGAGCCTGACAGGTAGCCATACAGGGGAGAAAGAATCACGAGAGCCGGGATTGCAAGGATGCAGTCCCGGCTCTCGTGATATTCAGCGCTTCGTACTACTTCTTGTCGTAGGCGTGCAGGGGGTAGTCGGTGGTGAAGTGGAGGCCGCGGCACTCCTTACGCTCCAGGGCCCAGCGGGTGATGAGGTAGCCCACATTGATCATGTTGCGCAGTTCGCAGATGTCGCGGGTGGGACGAACGCGCTTAAAAAGGCGCTCCGTCTCTTCGTAGAGCATGTCCAGACGGTCCCAGGCACGGTGCAGACGCAGGTCGCTGCGCACGATGCCGACGTAGTTGGACATAATCTGGTTCACTTCCTTGACGCTCTGCGTAATCAGCACCTTCTCCTCGTTGGTCATCGTACCCTCGTCGTTCCATTCCGGTACGCGTTCGTTGAAGTCGTAGAGGTCGACATGTGCCAGGGAGTCCTTGGCAGCGGTGTCGGCATAGACGACGGCCTCGATGAGGGAGTTGGAGGCCAGACGGTTGCCGCCATGCAGACCGGTGCATGAACACTCACCAAGGGCATAGAGGCGCTCGATGCTGGACTGTCCGTTGAGGTCGACCTTGATGCCGCCGCACATATAATGGGCTGCGGGGCGCACGGGGATGTAGTCGGTGGTGATATCGATGCCGATGCTGAGGCACTTCTGGTAGATGTTGGGGAAGTGCTTCTTGGTCTCGGCAGGATCCTTATGGGTGACGTCCAGACAGACGTGGTCCAGACCGTGGATCTTCATCTCCTTGTCGATGGCACGGGCGACGATGTCGCGTGGAGCCAGCGAGAGACGCTCGTCGTATTTCTCCATGAAGGTCTCGCCGTTGGGCAGCTTCAGGATGCCGCCGTAGCCGCGCATGGCCTCGGTGATGAGGTAGGCGGGATGTGTCTCCTGGGGGTTGTGGAGCACCGTGGGGTGGAACTGCACGAACTCCATGTCGGCCACCGTTCCCTTGGCACGGTAGACCATGGCGATGCCGTCGCCCGTGGCAATGACGGGGTTCGACGTAGTCATGTAGACGGCACCGCAGCCACCAGTACACATAACGGTGATTTTAGCCAGATAGGTGTCAACACGTCCTTCTTTAACTTCTTTAACTCCGTTAACTTCTTTAACTACTTGAGGCGTAAGCACGTAGGCACCGTAGCACTGGATATTGGGGGAGCGGCGGGTGACGCGGACACCCAAGTGGTGCTGGGTGATGATTTCCACGGCGAAGTGGTTCTCCTTGACCTCGATGTCGGGGCAGTTGCGCACGGCCTCCATGAGGCCGCGCTGGATTTCGGCACCCGTGTCGTCGGCATGGTGCAGGATGCGGAACTCCGAGTGGCCGCCCTCGCGGTGCAGGTCGAAATCACCACCGTCCTTGCGGTCGAAGTTGACGCCCCAGCTGACCAGTTCCTCAATCTGGGCGGGAGCCTGGCGTACCACCTGCTCGACGGCAGCGCGGTCGCTGATGTAGTCGCCGGCAATGAGTGTGTCGGCGATATGCTTGTCGAAGGTGTCGACCTTCATGTTGGTGACGCTGGCGACGCCGCCCTGGGCGAACGACGTGTTGGCTTCGTCGAGACTGGCCTTGCAGATCATGCAGATGCGAGGCTTTTGGCTTTTGGCTGTCGCCTCTTTGCTGTGGAGACCACGTGCCACCTTCAAGGCATAACTCATGCCGGCAACACCGGCACCGATAATAAGAAAGTCGTACTTGTAAACCATAGGTTTTTACTGTTATAACGTTGCAAAGGTACAAAATAATTGATAATTGACAATTGATAATTGATAATTATTTTCTAATTTTGCAGTCGAAATGAAGAAATATCTGTTTTTAACCCTTATATTTTGGCTGTCTGTGGTCGCTTTGGCACAGGACAGCCTGCGCGTAAAACTGGACTCGCTACTGCGGGACCCGATGTTTGAAACCTCGCAGGTGGGCCTGATGGTGTATGACCTGACGGCCGATTCTGCACTCTATACGTACAACCACCGACAGCTGATGAGGCCGGCATCGACCATGAAACTGGTGACGGCCATCACGGCGCTCGACCAGCTGGGAAGCAAATACGAATACCAGACACGCATCTATTATGACGGCGACATCGTAGACTCTACGCTGACAGGGAATGTGTACTGTGTGGGGGGCTTCGACCCCTCGCTGACGTCGGACGATGTGGCGGCGCTGGCGGAATGTGTGCGACGGCTGGGAGTGGACAGCATCCATGGGTTGCTGGTGGCGGACCGCACGATGAAGGAGGCGCTGGACTATGGCGAGGGCTGGTGCTGGGATGACGACAACCCCCTGCTGACATCGCTGACAGTGGGACGGAAGAACGTGTTCCTGACCTTGTTTGCCGAGGAGGTAGCCCGGCTGGGTGTCAACCTGGAACGCGTGCGGCTGGAGGAAGGACGCCGCCAGGCCCATGCCCGTCTGCTGGCAACCTGCAAGCACCCCATCACGCTGGTGCTGGAGCGGATGATGAAGATGAGCGATAACTTCTATGCCGAGTCGATGTTCTATCAGACGGCAGCAGCGGCCGACAAGGGCGTGGCGCGTGCCGCTGATGCCCGGAACATCACCAAGCGGCTGATCAATAAGATAGGCCTGAAAGGCGACAACTACAAGATTGCCGACGGTTCAGGCCTATCGCTTTATAACTACGTGTCGCCAGAACTGCTCACCATGCTGCTGCGCTATGCCTGGCAACAGCCGGATATCAAGGATGCCCTGCTGGCATCGCTGCCCATTGCCGGGGTGGATGGCACGCTGAAAGACCGCTTGCGCGGCAATTCCACCAAGGGGAACGTGCGTGCCAAGACGGGTACGCTGACGGGCATCTCCAGTCTGGCGGGATACTGTACGGCAGCCAACGGCCATGTGCTGTGCTTCACCATCATCAACCAGGGCGTCATGCGCACCCAGCCGGGACGAAACTTCCAGGACCGCGTCTGCCGCGTGCTCTGCGAGAATTAGAAGTTGACACCGAAGTTCAGGAACAGGGCGTTGTTGTGGGCAGTGACACCGTCCTTGTCAGCAAAGTTGGTGACGCCAAACTGGTAGCCTAATTCCAAGTAGAGCTTGTTGTACTCAGCACCGCAACCGAACTTGAAGCCCATGTTGTTGCGGTTCGGGCGGAAAGCTCCTTCATACTCCACACCATTGATCTTGTAGTCGTAGTCGGAGCTGACAGCGTAGGCGAAGTAGGGACCGATGAACGGCAGGAGGGCAATATTGTCGGATACCTGGAAGCCGTACTTGACCACGATGGGAATCTCGAGGTTGTTGGAGGTGATGTCGATATTGTCCTCCTTGGCACCACGCTGGGTGTAATAGAGACCGGACTCGAGGAATACAGGAGTCGATTGTGACAGGCGCAGGCCAATGATACCGGCGAGGGTCATACCAATCTTCGAACCTACTGAGACGTCACCGCTGACGGAAGCACTGGTACCACCGAAGCGCACACCATAATACAGATTTTCCTTACTCAGGTCGAAACCGCCACTGGAGAACTGGGCGAACGTAGGTACAGCCATCAGGACTGCTACCAATGATACTAAAAGTTTTTTCATCATGCTGTAATATTTTTATTGTGAATGAATCATCATTCGATGTTATGACGGTGCAAAGATACAAAATAATTGATAATTGACAATTGATAATTGATATTTATTTTGTACTTTTGCAGCCAAAAAGTGACAGAACAGTGAGTGACTTCTCCATGACCCTGCTTCGATGGTTCCGCGAAAACGGCCGGGAACTGCCTTGGCGTGAGACACAGGATGCGTATGCCATCTGGCTGTCGGAAATCATCCTCCAACAGACGCGCATCGAACAAGGACGGCCCTACTGGGAGCGCTTCATGAGGCGGTGGCCGACAGTGGAGGCACTGGCGGCGGCCTCGGAGGACGAGGTGCTGAGGGAGTGGCAGGGCCTGGGCTACTACAGCAGGGCACGTAACCTGCATGCTGCCGCCAAGCAGGTGGTGGCACAGGGCGGCTTCCCCACCACGCTGGAGGGTATCAAGGCATTGAAGGGCGTCGGAGACTATACGGCGGCTGCCATCGGCAGCTTTGCCTTCGGACTGCCTGCCGCCGTCGTCGACGGGAATGTCTACCGCGTGCTCAGCAGGCATTTCGGCATCGACACACCCATCAACAGCACCGAGGGCAAGAAGGTGTTTGCCGCCTTGGCACAGAGCCTGCTCCCGACGGCCTCTTCAGACTATAACCAGGCGCTGATGGATTTTGGTGCCATGCAGTGTACGCCGGCATCGCCCCGATGTGGTGACTGTCCGCTGGCAGAGTCGTGTGTGGCCCTGCGCGAGGGACGTGTCACGGAGTTGCCTGTGAAGTTGAAGACGCTGAAGATCCGGGAGCGCCACCTTACTTATATATATATAAGGTGGAACGGTCAGACGGCCATCCGCCGCCGCCCCGCCGGCGACATCTGGCAGGGACTGTATGAACCTGTGTCCATTGAATGGACACAGGTTCATGGACAATTGATAATTGATAATGGAAAATTGCCTTCGGCTCATGGACAATTGATAATTGATAATGGAAAATTGCCTTCGGCTCATGGACAATTGATAATTGAAAGTTGGGCTTCGCAAAATAATTATCAATTATCCATTGCCAATTGTCAATTACTTGCTTCGCAAGTTAAACATGTGTTGACGCACCGGGTGCTGTATGCCGACTTCTGGCTGTGGGAAACCAACGAGCAGCCGGCACTCCCAGAAGGGTACTTCTGGATAGACGAGGCTGACATGGACCGCTATGCCGTCCCAAGACTAATAGAAATTTTATTGAAAGAGATATGATTAACATTGCCATCTTTGTGTCGGGTAGCGGCACGAACTGTGAGAACCTGATACGCTATTTTGCCGACAGCGACAGCGTGTGCTGTAAGCTGGTCGTCAGCAACAAGGCTGACGCCTACGCCTTGGTGCGTGCCCGGAACCTTGGCGTCGAGACGGCCGTGGCTCCGAAGGCGCAGCTGAACGATGCCGGATTCATGATGCCGCTGCTGGAAGAGCACCACATCGACTTCATCGTGCTGGCAGGGTTTCTGCCATTGGTTCCCAACTTCCTGATTGATGCCTACCCCCGACGCATCATCAATATCCATCCCGCCCTGTTGCCCAAGTATGGGGGCAAGGGCATGTGGGGGCACCACGTCCATGAGGCGGTGAAGGCTGCCGGGGAGACGGAGACGGGGATGACGGTGCATTATGTCACGCCCGTCTGTGACTCGGGGGAGATGATTGCGCAGTTCCGTACGCCATTGTCGCCCGACGACAGCGTCGATGATATTGCCGAGAAGGAACACCAGCTGGAGATGCAGCACTTCCCCCACGTGGTGGAGCAAGTGCTGAACGAGACGTTCGGAATATCTGTCTGACCTACTGTTCTGCATCCGTCGTCATCTTGACGACGGCACCAGTGGCCGGATGGAGCTGTAGGTGGGTGTTGTTTCCTTTGAAGAGTCCGCCGTCGCGCAGATCCACGAATCCGAACTGGGCGAAAGGAATGTCGAAGGTGGCCAACTGCTGACCATCCTGTTCGATGGTCATGCGGGCCAGCGTGGGTACATTGACATAGAATCCCTCATGTTTTTTGTTGTCGGGGGCGGGGATGCCTTCTGCATCGTTGAGCTTCTTGAGCGTCAGGTAGAAGGGGACGCCCGACAGGTCGTCGGCATCGACCAGACCCAGACGGCGGGAGAGACGGAATAGGACGTCGTGCTCTAACTCCCGGTCAGGGCAGATGGTGAGCACCTGCTCGGTGGTGTCGCGGGAGATGGTACCCGTGAAGAGTGATGTCAGCGCATCGCACTGGGCATCGATTTCGTTAATCATCAGTCGCAGCTGACTCTCGTCCTGCGGCATCTCGTCAGCCTCGCCGGTGACCAGCAGCTGGCGCTGCTCCTTGAGCTCTTGTATCTGCTGGGCGGTCAGCTCAGCCATCTTAGCCGTGCTGCCAGCCTGTAATGCCTCGCGGCCAAGCAGCTGCATGGGATTGGTGATCTTCGGTTTGCGGGCAGGACGGAAGGTCTGATGCGGCGTCAGTCTGATGGGGGTGTCGTTGACGGCCTGCAGGATGCCGTCGTCGCTGAGGTTGATTTCCGTGGTCTTGCTCTTGCCCTTCAGCCGTACCAGATAGCACTTGGATGTGTCCCGGACGCCTACCGTCGAGACATCGAAACGGACAATGCTATGGCTGACCTGTTCTTGCTGGGCGATATCAGACAGGCGCAGGTAGCGTTCGGCATAACGGGCAAACTCCCCCGGCGTGTAGGTCGTTTTCTCGATGAGCAGATGGACCTGCAAGGTGGTCTTGGGTAGGAAATAGACGGTGCCGTCGACAGCCTGTCCTGGCTGCAGGACGCTAATCTCGGGCTGGGCAGAGACGGATAAAGGTAAAAAGGTAAAAAGGTAAAAAGGTAAAAGGGTAAAAAGGACCTTCACCCGATTTCTCATGATGTCTGTTGCTGTCGTTCTCATACTTTTCTGTTTTTTATTTCACCTTTTTACTATACTGTCATTCTTTCAAACGTTTGAAGGCTTGGGGAAGGTAATGGATGATGTCACCGGCCATCATGCACTCTTCTCCTAAGTTCTGGGCGGCCATGTCGCCAGCCAGTCCATGCAGGTAGACACCGACGACGCAAGCATCCTGAGGCTTGTAGCCACGTGCCAGCAGACCGGTGAGGATGCCCGTCAGCACATCGCCGCTGCCTGCCGTTGCCATGCCGGCATTGCCCGTGGAGTTGAAGACCACCTGACCGTCGGGCATGCAGATAGCGGTATGATGGCCTTTTAAGATGACGTAGCCCTGCAGGCGCTGAGCCAGGTTGCGGGCTCTGGTCAGCCGTTCGTAGCTGTCGGCAGAATGACCTTCCAGCCGGTCGAGTTCCTTGGGGT